>JBNMIH010000006.1:0-69812 GCA_050873165.1 Faecousia sp. | reverse complement strand
GGGGACCCCTGAATGGTTTCAACCGGGCCCGGTCTCAACTTTCAGGGGTCCCCTCCACATCCGCCGCTGCGGCGGCACCTTCTCCAAGCAGGAGAAGGCGAGGCTGCGTCCCTTTAGTGTGTTATGTAAAGGAGGTCTCCACCATGAAGAAAACCAACTTGATCTTCGCCGCTCCCATTCTGGGCTGTCTGGCCCTGCTTGTCCGGGGTATGATGTATAGTGACTGCATCGATGACCGGGGCCTGTTGATGACCGGTCGGCCGGAAGTTATCTACCTGGCGGTGCTGACCCTGGCGGCGGTGGTGCTGTGCTTCCTCATTAAGGAGCCGGAGAAGACCAGGTACCGTGCGATCGATTCCTATATCTGGTTTCTTATGGCCTTTCTGTGGCCCCAGCGCCTGTCGGACTCTGCGGCCCCTACCATGCAGCTGCTGTTTGCCCTGTCCCGGTACGTTGGGGCGGCATTGGCGGCGGCGCTGGCCTATTTCGCCTTCCGGAAGAAGAAGCCGGTCTTCGGACTCTCCGCCGGACTGTGCATCTGCTTTATTCTCCGGCTGGTGGCCTGCTACCAGGTCTGGAGCCGGGACCCCCAGATTCAGAATTACATCTTCGAGCTGTTAGCCTGCCTGTGCCTGACGGCCTTCTTCTACCAGCAGACCGCCCTGGAAGCTGGACTGGGCAGTAAGACCTGGAGACTGCGATTTGCCTTTCTGGGCGACTATCTGTGCCTGGCCTGTTATATGGCCCCGCAGTTCAGTTATCCCTACCTTTGGTTCGGAGTTGGAGTTCTGTCCTTAGCCCTGGCCCCTGCCCCGGAGGAAGCCCCATGAGCGCCCTCCCTGGTTTGGCCGGGCAGGACCTTTCCGCCCTGCCCCCAAAAGAGCGCTGCCGCATCCTCTGCGAGATCCTCCCCACCGTGACCCTGGAGGAGCTGCTGGAATACCGGAAGGTCATCTGTACCCTGGTGCCCCAGCTTCGGCCCAGCCTGGGCTTTGACCAAAGGTCGCCCCACCACCGGTACGATCTCTACACCCATGTGGCCCATGTGGTGAGCCTGGTCCCCGGGGACCTGACCCTAAGATGGGCGGCTCTGCTTCACGACATCGGCAAGCCCATTGCCTTCACCCTGGACGAAAACGGCCGGGGCCACTTCAAGGGCCACGCCCCCATAGGCGGCCCCATGGCGGAAGCCATCCTGAAAGAGATGGGAGCCCCGGAGGAAATGGTTACCCGGGTCCGGTTCCTGGTGACCATGCACATGGCGAGGCTTTCCCCCGACGAAGTACAGCTGCGCCAGCTGGTGGAGCGCCACGGCATGGAAGCGGTGACACAGCTGCTGGCTTTGCAGAAAGCGGACATGCAGAGCAAGGGCGTCCCGGGGGAGGAGCAAGTAGAACGATTCGTAGCGGTTGCGGAAATATTAGAAAAGCTAAAATCTTAAGCCCCTGCCTTCTCCTGCTTGGAGAAGGTGGCCCCTCAGGGCCGGATGTGGAGGGGACCCCTCAAAGTTAAGGTCGGACCCGGTCTGAAATGTAAGTGGTCCCCTCCACACCCGCCGCTGCGGCGGCACCCTCTCCAGGCAGGAGAGGGCGGGAGATTTTTCAAAAACCCCTTGCTTTTTCCAGCCCCATGCCTTATAATGAATCAAAAGAAAATCCCCAAAACCTTGTCGGTTTTGGGGGTTTCGGCGTATTTAGGAGGTTATTAGCCATGACAAACTGGCTGCTTCGCACCTTTGTGAAAAATTCCGGGGACCTGGACAGTCCCAAGGTCCGCTCCTCTGTGGGCGTTTTGGCAGGGGTGACGGGCATCGTCTGCAACCTGCTGCTGTTTCTCGGCAAGCTCCTGGTGGGCATCATGACGGCCTCCGTGTCCATTACGGCGGACGCCCTGAATAACCTCTCCGACGCCACCAGCTCTGTGGTGACCATGCTGGGCTTCTGGCTGGGGTCCCGACCTGCCGACGACGGCCACCCCTACGGCCACGCCCGGTACGAATACCTGTCTGGCCTGGCGGTAGCCGCCCTGATTTTGGTCATCGGCGTGGAGCTGGGCAAGAGCTCCCTGGAGAAGATTTTTCACCCGGAGGCCATCAGCTTCGGCCTGATCCCTTGTGTCGTGCTGGTGGTTTCCATTCTGGTGAAATTCTGGATGTCTTCCTTCAACCACACCCTGGGCCAGAAGATCCACTCCGAAACCCTGGAGGCCACCGCCGCCGACAGCCGGAACGACGTGATCACCACCGCCGCCGTCCTGGCCGCCTCCCTTATCGAGCTCTTCACGGGGCTGAAAGTCGACGGCTTCATGGGTCTGGCCGTGGCCCTGTTCATTCTCTACAGCGGCATCGGCCTGGCCCGGGATACCATCTCCCCTCTGCTTGGCGAGGGGGCGGACCCGGAACTCCGGGAGAAGATCGTGGATAAGCTCCGGGAGAACCCCAAGGTGCTGGGCTTTCACGACCTGATGGTCCACGACTACGGCCCGGGACAGCGCTTCGCCAGCATCCATGTGGAGATGGACCGCCGGGAGGACCCCATGGAGTGCCACGAGATCATTGACGACCTGGAGCGGGAGTGCCTGAAAAGCCACGGCGTCCACCTGGTGATCCACTACGATCCCGTGGTCACCGACGACCCGGAGCTGGACCGGATGCACGTCCGGGTAGAACAGATTTTACATAAGGTGGATCTGCGGCTGGGGGTCCACGACTTCCGTATGGTGCCGGGCAAGGGCCACGTGAACCTGATCTTTGACATCGTCCTGCCCACGGATCTGCGGGGCCAGGAGGAGAAGATCCAGAAGATCCTGGAGGAAGAGCTGAACCAGGACGGAGGCGTCACCTATTACCCCATCATCACCTTCGACCAGAGCAGCTTTAATTAAGCGAAAAAGCCCTCTCCTGCTTGGAGAGGGTGGCAGGGCGAAGCCCTGACGGGTGTGGAGGGGACACCTAAAAGCTAAGAATGGGCTATGTTGAAAGGCGGAATGTAACGAGCCGAATCGTTAGGCAATTCCATTCAGCGTGGCCCGATTTTTGCCGTCAGGGGTCCCCTCCACACCCGCCGCCTGCGGGCGGCACCCTCTCCTGCTTGGAGAGGGCAGAGAGGGTCCCCAAAAATTTCCCGAAAATTGTCCTTAATACCTATTGACAATATAGGTATTAAGGGTTATAATACGGCTATCAAGCAAAACAGATTGCGGAGGCGCAGAGCCATGACCCATCCTGTATTTCGATGTTGCCATTCCTGACAAACCAAAACAGAAACCTTATTTTGTGAACATTTGAAAGGAAGTTTTATTATGTCTCAGATTTATACCTCTGCTGACCAGCTCATCGGAAAGACCCCCCTGCTGGAGCTGACCCATATTGAGAAGGAAGAGAAGCTGGAGGCCAAGATCCTGGCCAAGCTGGAGTACTTCAACCCCGCCGGTTCCGTGAAGGACCGGATCGCCAAGTCCATCATTGACGAGGCCGAGAAGTCCGGCGCGCTGAAGCCCGGTGCCACCCTCATTGAGCCCACCTCCGGCAATACCGGCATCGGCCTGGCCTCCGTGGCCGCCGCCCGGGGCTATAAGCTGATCATCGTCATGCCGGACACCATGAGCGTGGAGCGCCGGCAGCTCATCAAGGCCTACGGCGCTGAGCTGGTCCTCAGCGAGGGCGCCAAGGGCATGAAGGGCGCCATCGCCAAGGCCGCCGAGCTGGCGGAGCAGATTCCCGGCAGCTTCATCCCCGGCCAGTTCGTGAACCCCGCCAACCCCAAGGCCCACTTTGAGACCACCGGCCCCGAGATCTACGAAGACACCGATGGCGAAGTGGATATCTTCGTGGCAGGCGTAGGCACCGGCGGCACCATCACCGGCACCGGCGAGTACCTGAAGAGCAAGAAGCCCGGCGTGAAGGTCGTGGCCGTAGAGCCCGCTACCTCCCCCGTGCTGAGCAAGGGCACTGCCGGCCCCCACAAGATCCAGGGCATCGGCGCCGGCTTCGTTCCCGATGTGCTGAACACCAAGATCTATGACGAAGTCATCCCCGTCACCAATGAGGACGCCTTCGCCACCGGCAAGCGCATCGGCAAGAAGGAAGGCGTGCTGGTAGGCATCTCCTCCGGCGCCGCCGTCTGGGCTGCCATCGAGCTCGCCAAGCGCCCGGAGAACAAGGGCAAGACCATCGTAGTCCTGCTCCCCGACACCGGCGACCGGTACCTGTCCACCCCGCTGTTTGCTGAGAAGTAATCATCTTTGCGTCCCACCGAAAAGGCTTCAACCCTCTTCGGTGGGATTTTTTTGTTCCGGTGATAGGATCAAATATCTGATGTGTGATTTTCTCTACACAAAAAAGGGGCCGTCTCGAATGATTTTTGAAAATCATTTTGAGACAGCCCCTCTCGGCCAGTGCTATTGAACGATGAGTGTCACCTTTGCGCTCTTTTTGCTTCCGTCATTTGCAGCTATCGTAACCATTACTTTCGCATTCCGGGCGAGTTTTTTACTGGAGTCACGGCGAAGTGTTAAGATGCCCTGTTGGTCTAATTCGCAGGTAATGGCCCCGTTGCTTGTTTTTACGGACCACTGCTGCAAAGATACTGACGGCGTATTAATGATCTGCAGATTCATCCCATCCGCAAACGCAACCGTTTTCCCAGTAACTTCTTGTGTGCCATTGAATATCCTGACAGAAGTTGTCTGCGGGTAAATCGATACACAGCAGATTTTGCTTACCCCGCTGTCATCTTTTGCTGAAACAGTGACATACACAGTCTTTATGCCCGTGACTTTTTTTGCTTTCAGAGTACCATTTGTTATGGTTGCCCATGCCGTGCTGTCAACGCTCCATTCCAACTGCTTATTTGAGGCGTTTGCGACCGATGCCGGAATTTTAATAGATGTTCCACCCGCCATATGTAGGCTTTCAGGAATGACCAGATCCTCTGCTGTCATTCTGTGCGTCAACTTCAGCTGAATCGAGGCCTTCTTATTGGACCCGTCTTGGGTAGTTGCTGTGACTGTAATATTTCCTGGCTTGATATTGGACGGAAGAATCAATATGCCGTTCTCCTGGAGGGTTACGGATTTGTTGCTGCAGGACCACGTTACGCTTTGGCTGGCCTGCGCGGGCAGGACATTCGCCTGCAGGGAGATCTGCTGTGTGCTGCGAATATCTATGGTATTGCCCTCTATGCTCCGCAATGTGACTGCGGTAGCGATTGGGAAAATTGTTACGTAGTGAATGGAGGGCTCTATGTCGCTTCCAATCACAGACGCGTAAATCCGCACCGTATGATGCTCAAGCACATTTTTCGCCTTCAGCACACCGGAACTACTGATGCTGGCATATACCGCATCCTCTGGGGCGATCGACCAAGCGATTTTGTAGCTTGTGGGGGCAATATCCAAAACATCCCCCAGAACATGACTGGTAAACTTTAGCGTTTTGCCTCCGCCGACACAATCAGCACCTACAATCTCAATCGACTGCACAGGGTTGGTAATGGCCAGTTTGACAGTTGCCTTGATAGCTGCGGTTCCTGCCGTAGCGGTAATAATTACAGTGCCGGGCTTCAGAAGTCTTACAGTCCCTGTATTATCCACGCTGGCGATTTTAGCGTTACTGCTCTTCCACTGCACGGAGCTCTGACAGCCAATGGCGGATGCTTCCAGATCGACTGCCCCTGTTCCAATGGACAGCGGAACCGTCTGACCGGTTTTGTCGCTCCCATTTTGGAAAATTCGCAATTCTTTTTGAAGATTCGGCTGAAGCGTTACGGAAACGCTGTCCGAAATCTCTGGGTTGGCCTGCATCGCGGCAGTTACCGTTAATTCCACTTCTTCTCCGGCGAAGGGCATTACAGTCAGCTTGCCCTTGTCGATGGAGGCGTACTCCGGTCGATCAACACTCCAGACTACATTTTTCTCGGTGATGCTCCGGTCCTTGAAAGAGGAAACGCTGTCTTTAAAGGCGTATTTCCCACCTCCGGAGATGCAGATGGAGGACTGGATGGGTGCCCCGATTTTGTCCAAGATCTGGATACTATCGGGGTATTTTGCGAATATCAGCTTTATAGTGGCTTTCTGTGTACTGGAATCACTATTTTCTGCTGTAATCGACAACGTACCAGCTTTTTTCAGATTTCTAATTATCAGAGTATTTCCATCGGTTTCATAATCTGCAATGCCTGCATTCAGACCCGACCACCGCACTTGATATCCGGCGGCGGCGGGCAGTGATCGTGCCTCCAGGGTAATGCTCTCGGTTTCATTCATGTAAATGGTTGCGCTACCTGGAGCCGGTTCTCCATTTATGGCCAGGGCCAGGGATATTGCGCGGGGCAGAATCGTCAGTGCAACCATCTCGGAAGCGCCGCCATCTTTGGACTGCGCTTCAAGCAGGATTTGCTGCGGCTGTGCGACATCCAGGGCCTTGAGTACCTTACCATTGATGACAGCGTAGGACTTGTATTCCTCTGGAATTGTCCAAATAATGGTTTTGTCCTTCGGATCGCCCTGTGTCACAGCATTCAATGCAATGCTTTTACCACTGCTGATGGAGGTCCCGTCTGCTGGCGACTGGATCGAAATGCCGTTCGAGATTCGGGTAGTGCTCAGTTTTACAGTTGCGGTCTTTCCGGAATCGGCATCCTTTGCGGTGAAGGTCACTATGCCAAGGGCAGCATTTTCGTTCATGCGGATGGCGATCGTTCCGTCCGCTGACGGTTCAAAGCAGCATTTTTGCCCCTTGGTATCGCTGCAAGTCCACTGGATATGTGCCTGAGCGTCCTCCGGATAGAAGACGGCCTGGAGGAATACTTCTCTATCTTCAGCACAATTCAGGTCCACCGAAATCGTTGTGCCGGTTACTTCGTTCATGCCGGACAAGATCTGCAGCGCCGCTGCCTGGGGGATAAGCTGAATATGATATGCTGCGTCCACCACAGCATCATCAGAATGTGCATACAGTGTGATGGTGTGCCCTTCCGTCAGTCCGCCCAAAGCGGTTACAGTGATTTTGGCAGTATCTTTTTTCACAGTTTGCAGCTTTGCGTAAACTGCGTCATCCGCATCTATACTCCAACTGTAGCTGTGTTTTCCAGTGCTTTCTGGGAAAATATCGGCAGTAAATGTTCCGCTCTTTCCAGAAATCAGCTGGCTTGGGCCCTGGATGACCATAGTAGTCCCGGTTTCATCCTTTTCTTCTCCGCAATTTTCACACACAAAGTGTACGATTGGATAGCCGGTCTGCGGATCGTTTCCGATGACTTCGCCACCAGACCAATGATGCCCCAAAGCGGGTATCTCGGTCCGCTCCGTGAGGACAGCTCCGCAGACTTTACAATGGCTGCCGGCTGTCCATCCACTTTCTGTGCAACTCGGCTCGATTGCCTCGTCTGCTTCCGGAATATGCGCCAGACTGGGCAGCATTTCCGTATACGTTGCAGGCGAAGCCCACTCCGCAGAGAAGACTGCGGTGTATGTGATCTCGCCGGGCTGCGAACAGCTAGGATCTACAGTGTTCTTTTCTACTGTTGCTTCAGCAGTGCTGGTATGTGTTCCATCTCGTTTGCACACAGCGCTGGCGCTACAGCCGGAGTGATCACTTTCCCAGAGATAAGACGTTTCACTCCAGTCATGACCAAGAGCGGGCGTTTCTGTTTGGGGCTGTGTAATTTTTTTGCAGCGGGTACAGGCCTTTTCTTCGGTCAGACCAGTTTTCTCGCACTCAGCGGCTTTTGCGGTCTTGGTAATGGTTTCCAGGTGCCCCAGAGCGGGAATTTCTTCCAGCCGGATCGTTTCTCCGCATTTTGTACAGATAAATGTCTTTTCACCAGTTGTTTCGCAGCCTGGTTCTTTGGTAATGGTACCGTTATCCGAGACATGGGTGCAATCCGGCTTGACAGACTGGACACCTGTCACCTTGAAGCCCCAGGCGCTGCCGCTGTCGTCAGACTGCATCTGGATGCGCAGAGTATCCCCCGGTACGGTAATGCTTTGTCCGGCCAGTTCCGTGCCGGTGGCTTTCCGCACAAGGGTGCCGGCCCCATCCTGGATCAAGAGATAATCAAATCCATCCTCTATCTCTGTTTGAGGGTCAAAAGTCACTTTCAGCTGCTTGGCGTTTGGAATAGCGTAGACCCACACATCCGTGCAGTTGTCTCCGTAGGGGTGGGTGCTCTCCAGCTCCGAAACAGATGCCACAATATACGCACTGTTGGTTACCGTGACGGAACAGCTTCTGGAAACGCCGCTGCCGTCGGCTGCTTTTACAGTGATGGTTGCTGTGCCCTTCTTCAAGGCAGTAACCAGCCCATCGTCCGTCACGGAGGCGATTTGCGGCGCGCTGGAAGACCATGTCACGTCTCTGTTGACCGCAGTGCTGGGGCTTACAGAGGCTGTCAGCTGGAAAGACTCCAGCGCACCCATGCTCAAAGAGGTCCGGTTCAGAGAAATAGAGGTCACCGGCTGGTAGACGGTCACCTTGCAGCTGGCACTCTTGCTGCCGACGACTACCTTTATTGTTGCGCTACCCAGTCCAGTTGCCTTCAGGACACCCGTATCGCTGATCGTTGCTACGTTGGTATTGCTGGATTTCCAGCTTACCGCGTCCGTGCAGTCTACAGGAGAAATGGAAAGCACCAGCGTTTGAGAGGCACCTTTGGCCAGGCTGATATCGCTGGCATCTAAAGATACTGCTTCGGCGCTCACCTGCTTGTCTACAAAGGCGATGCTCTTCTCATTGGCAAAGGTCTCCGCATAGGTACCTGCCACGCCATAGATCGTCAGCTTCTGTGGATAGCTGAAGGCTGTAGAGGCGATGGATGTAACGCTTCTGGGAATGGTAATGGTGTGGAATTTTACCGCATTGGTAAATGCATAGCCATCAATGCTGGTGACCCGTCGGGGCACAGCTACCTGCTCCAGGACATCGCAGTCTCCAAAGGTATATTGGGGAATGCTGGTCATGTTGCCGCTCAGGGCTACATCTACCAGGCTGTCACAATCGTAGAACACGTAGGTGCCAAAGGAGGTCACGCTGTCGGGGACCACGATGCTGACGAGGGAATCGCAGTTGCGGAAGGCGCTGCTGCCGATGGTGGTAGTGGTGGAGGGGAGGGTGATCTCTCTCAAGGAGCTGCAATCCTGGAAAGCAGATGTTCCGATTTTCGTTACACTATTTCCAAGAGTAACTGTCTCCAGGGCAGTGCATCCCTGGAAGGCTTCATTGGGAATGACGGATAACTGGTCGGGGAGAGAGATGGAGTGGAGGCTTTCACAGTTTGTGAAAACATAGTTACCTAGGTTAGTGAGGGATGCGGGCAGGGTGACGGATTTGAGGGCGGTGCAGTTTGCAAACGCATAGTAGTCAATTCCTGTTACACTGTCTGGAATCTTAATTTCAGTAATCCCAGTTTGGTAAAAAGCGTTGTGCTCAATACTTCTGACATTGCTCCCAATTGTAATTTCAGTCAGAGCACTATTTGCAAATGCGTATCCTTCAATGACCGTAACTGTATCAGGAATAACGATGCTGGTTAGACCTGGGCACCCCTCAAATAAACCTCTGGCTACCTCAGTTGCGCCATCTTCAAAAGTAATCGTGGAAAGATTGGCGCAGCCTCTGAACGGACCGTGTGAAGTCCCACTATTGACATCCGCAGCTTGCAGACTCTTGGGGATTTCTATAGAAGTTAAGGAAACGCAATTTTCAAAGGCACCATAATACATGTAAATCAGAGATTTTGACAATTTGACAGTTTTCAAGGACTTGCAGTCCTTAAACGCATTGGAACCTATTTCTGTCACACTGTCCGGGATGTCTATTTCAGTAATTCCGGTTCCATAAAAGGCATAATAGTCAATTTTTTTGACACTATTTCCTATTATAATACTTCTTAGGGCACTGTCCTGAAATGCGTATCCCCCAATGACAGTAACTGTATCAGGAATAACGATGCTGGTCAGGCCTGGGCACCCCTCAAATAAACCTCTGGCTACCTCAGTTGTGCCATCTTCAAAAGTAATCGTGGAAAGATTGGTGCAGCCTCTAAACGGACCGTGTGAAGTCCCACTATTGACATCCGCAGCTTGCAGACTCTTGGGGATTTCTATAGAAGTTAAGGAAACGCAATTTTCAAAGGCACCATAATACATGTAAATCAAAGACTTGGGCAATTTGACAGTTTTTAAGGACTTGCAGTCCTTAAACGCATTGAACTCTATTTTTGTTACACTATCCGCAATATACACCGCCTGCAACCCTGTCCGTCCCGAGAACACAGAGGACCCAATCGTCACCACCGGATGCCCATCAATCGTCGCCGGAATATTCAGAGCCGACGCATTTCCGTTATACCCCGTAATGGTAGCATTTTCCTCCTTATCCAGGGTATATGTAAAGATCTGGAAGGTTTCGCCATTGCTTCGGCGGCCTGTATTTCCGCCTAGGTTCCAGCTGCCGCTGCCAAAGCGGGAGTCGGAGGGGGTCTTGTAGCGGGAGAAGTCATTGCCCGGTACTGTGCATTCCGGAACCAGAATGCCGTCCTCGTAGTGGAAAATGACCCGCTCTGGACTGTTGGTCTTGTCATAGATTGGGTGGGAACCCTTGTATGTTTCGTCAATGCCGTCCAATGGATCATAGATAGATGCGTAGTACCCAATTGTCACAAATGTCCAGCTGCTAAGTTCAATGCAGGTCTCTGGCGTTCTGCCACTGACTGTGTTTCTGAGTGCCTCAACCGTGTAGCCAGCTTCCGCGTAAACGTAGCCTGAGACGATAGGGAACCAGTCCGCCAGACTCAGTTGCGCGCGGACACGCATTGTCCCTTTGGTTGATGCATCCAGAGTGAAGCTTTCTGGAACATATTCCTGAATGGCCTGTAATCCACTGCTGGATGTATAGGAAATACCGATGCGGAATCTTCCAGAGGTTGTCGAAGTTATGCCAGCCTCCACTTTCAGACTCGACGTAATTGACAAAGAGCCAAGCTCCTCGATTGGCAGATATGCCAGTGTTTCGCTCCAATTGACAGAAACATCGCCGTTGACCGTAACGGACTCTTTTCCGTTCAGGGCCACCAAAATATCTGCTTTGCCGGGCATGGCATTTAACCGATAATCAATGACCAGGTCGGACAGAAGCCCCGTGATTTGAATATTGATATTTGTACCTAAATTGATTGTTTTATTAAGGACAACATCACGGATCTTCTTTTGCCCTCTGGCAACCATTGACCGAGCGTATTCTAAGCTTTGGGTTTGTGTTTGGTCTGTGAAAATATAGGTAGCAGTTACTCCATCGGCCGGTTGAACATCCAGAAGATCAACATCTACGCTGCCTTCTGCATCCATGCTATCCACGTTATCTTCCAGCTTTTGAATCTGACCAGTCACCAGCAGACAGTCCTCTTGCTTGGTAATTGTTTCAGTTTTGTAGACAGTGGGGATTTCCCAGGTATATACAGCAATCAGGTCTCCAGGTTGAATATCCGCGTTTGGCGCGTATATTTTTACCATGGTGCTGTCTATACGCTCTGCTACGGTCTCTGGGCCGAAAACAAAAATATTTTTTTTGAAATTATATTTGCTGTCGTAGTAACTGTCTACTTTCGTGCTCTCCCGCACAGCCCCACAGTCTGCCAGAATCATGGATGCTTCTGATTGGGTGATCTCCTGCTCCGGACAAAAATTCCCCTCAGAAAGTGCAAACCATCCCCGCTCCACTGCGATCTTTGCGGCGGTAAGATTAGAGCACTGCGCCTCGTCCGTAAAACTGACACTGCCATTGCTTTGAAAACCCATCAGAAATACGGCGGTCTCCGCAGCGAAGTTCCGAGTAGCAACTGCATCCGGCTCAAAAGGTGTTCCTTCTGTTACAGAAATCAGGCCGTAGGCGGTCGCGATCATGATGTCATCGTAATAGGGGCTGTCTGTGGAGATGTCGCTGTAGTAATTGTCCGGGTACTGAGATTTCTCCACTGAGAGTGACAGGGTATCGACCATTGCGGATATCCAGTCTCCACGGCTGAACTGTGCCGCTGCGTAATCGGCCTCTTCCTGAATCTCTTCGACTGCACGAAAGAATACAATGGCACCGTAGTCGTCATAGCTGACCAGGCAGGCGTAGTCCTCTATGTTTTCCGAATCGACTGTGATAGAAGACTTTCCACTGTCTGATTCCAACGTTTCATAGCCTGTCTCGGCTCGTGTCAGCCAGGTATACTGAAGGATTGCGTCTTCTGGAGCGTTTACCTGAGGATGCAGTTCTGCAGAATCACCACATGTCACAGGCACGCTGAAAAAGCCTGCGTTTTCCAGCGGGTTTCCTCCGATTACTTCAGCGGTATGTATATAGTTTCTAAGCAGTGGCAGCAACAGATCCAGAGGATCTGCCGAACTTTCGACTGTGATTTTGATGGAATCAGAAAGCGACTCCATTCCGGAAATGCACACTGTGATTTCAGCTGTTCCGGAAGAAATGGCAGTTACTATGCCATATGGATTGACGTCTACCACAGCGGGGTCTGAGGATTGCCAAGATAATGCATATTCAGCACCTTCCGGCTGAATGATAGCGGTCAACTGTTGCGTTGCTCCAGTGGGGAGTACGATGTTCGCTTCTGCGATTTCTACAGAATCCGGAAGAATATCCAGAACTTCTGTGGTTTCCTGAGGAGCTTGCCCATCTTCTGTTTCCACATAAGGCTCTTCGGTTTGCACTTCTTCAGTTTCCTCTGTGTCCTCCGGCATTTCCGCAGAGGCATCTTCTTGTAGATCCCAAACCTGTTCGCCGGATGAATTCTCTGCATCTGCAGAAATGTTTTCTCCGACTACAGGAAGGATGACCTGTCCTAGTAAGGCTATGACCAATAAAAGGGATAGCAACCGTCTTTTCATAGTGAGTCCTTCTTTCTACGCTTTCATGAAGACAAAAGCGTGAACTTTTTATGAACTCATTGTAGCACCCATAAAATATTATGTCTATAGTTATCCCTGTTTTTACGGCGTATCCTCCGTAGAATCTCAGTTTGTCTTTTGTAGCACTTTACACAAACAAGGCGTATGATGTATGTGTGGCCGGATGGCCCTTGCAAATTACAGCAAAAGATAGTAAAATACCACTACAAACCTTGGAAGGAGTAAGAGTCTATGAAAAGCTACCTGATCCAGGACACCACCCAAGAGGAGCGCCGCGAAATTGTAGAGGAGTCCCTCGGTCTGCTGGGCGGCTGCGACGAGTGCTCCGGCGGCCTTGCGGATATGTACGACGACTACATCTACGGCAAGCGGGAGCTGGCGGAGATCACCATGTCCTTCCGGCGGGAGTATGCATCCGCCATGAACGGCCCCCAACGGTCCGGTTGCGGCTATGTATGAAAAATCCCCGGGAGCATTCCGTTTTGGAACACTCCCGGGGAAATCTATACCTGTTACTCGATGGCGATGGTGGTCTTCTCAGGCAGGCGGCGCTTGTCAGCCTTGGGCACAGACAGCTTCAGGATGCCGTCCTCGTACTTGGCGCCGATCTCGCTGGGCTGTACATCGCCCACGTAGAAGCTCCGGCTGCAGGTGCCGGCGTAACGCTCCCGACGGATGTAGCGGCCGTTCTTGTCCTGCTCGTCCTTGTCCAGACCCTTGGTGGCGCCGATGGTCAGGTAGCCGTTCTTCAGGTCGATGCTGATCTCGTCCTTCTTGAAGCCGGGCAGGTCAATGTCCAACTCGTAGGCGTTCTCCGTCTCCCGGACATCGGTCTTCATCATGTTCTTGGCGTGTTTGCCATACAGGGGGCTCTCCGCCTGGCTGGTCATCATGCCAAAGGGATCGTTAAAGAAATCATCAAACAGGTTCTCACCAAAAATGCTAGGATACATAAATCATTCCTCCAATTTGTTCTTCCGTTGGCGTCCACATCAGAACGTTGGCGGTTTTGAATGTCTTCTTTGGTTCCTCTCTCAAGGAACAGCTATACTATACCACACTTTTTAGCACTGGCAAGGGTAGAGTGCTAATTTCTTCGTGAACTTTTTTTGAAGAGTTTTATATTATTTTATGTATTTCGGGCATTTTCTTCCAAAATCGTGAGAGAACCCCTTGATTTTCAAAAATAAAGTGCTATAATCCTGGGAAAGACTTCAAGGATCGAAGCCTTTCAGGAGGCAGAGAATACAATGGCATTTGGTGACAGGATCCGCCTGGCCAGCGCTGCGGGCATGAGTGCCCGGCAAAGCCTGCTGGGCTATGCCGTCAGCTACCAGGAGTGGACGGACTTTTACCGCGCTATGCCTGTGGCCGCCCTGCACCGGGAACTAGCCCGCTTCAGCCGGGATACCATCCCGGTTGCCGCCCACCAGGGCCCCCGCTACGCTGCCCTGCGGCGCATCCTGCAGGAGCGAACCCCAAAAGAGGACCGCTGACAGCCTCCCCTCTTTCCCACCCCCCCCCCGAAAAAAATACTTGACAAAGCACACCCTCTATGCTATAATATCCAGGCAATGAGGGAATCCCCTCTATTTGAATATCGCGGAGTAGAGCAGTTGGAAGCTCGTCGGGCTCATAACCCGGAGGTCGTAGGTTCGAGTCCTGCCTCCGCAACCAGATTTTATCTCCAAAGCCTTTGGCTTTGGAGATTTTTGTTGTACAGAGGTAAGCGGATTGAAGTAAAAGGAACCTCGTATATGCATGGCAGGCTGATGAAATGCCAAAGTCGAAAGCTCGTTCTTTCCGCATCAATAAAGCACCTGATATATATGTCAGGATAGCACCAACACATCGCATAGGCAAATGGGAAAACTGCGCCATGCACCATCAAATTCAAGCGTCATGCTGCCGGAAAAACGCTCTTGAAGAATGGTTCTTCGCTTAAGAGCTTCGGTACGTATTCACACAAGGTTTCCATATAATCAAACTGGTATTGTTTCAATTGTGCGTATACCTTCCAGTTTTTATCTCCGCCCACGGTTCTTGCTTCATCAGCTATGTGATTCAAGTCATTAATCATTGCTTTGTATTCTGCGGTTCCTTTTTGATTGTTGAATAGGATTTCCACTTGTGAGCGAATTCCGAACATCAAATCCGGGTTTTCGGCACTTGGAATGTCCGTTGCAAAGGGGATAATTCCGTTGGCACCTATAGTATCATCCACCAGCTCACTTTTCCCATTTGCATAATCGATGCCGACACCAGGCTGAACGTTATAAAAATACACATTAAAGCAAATACCTGCACCATTATCCTCCAGCGAAAGCGCCTCAAGCTGCACACCGGAGGCCATCAGGTTATCACCAACGTAAACGGGCGTGGCTCGATACAAAACATGGTTTCTTGTCACTTGGATATATTCTTTTACCTTGGTTTCAAACTTTTCCATAGCTTCATTAAGGTATCTCGTGCCTGTAACCAGGTTATATAAGGTGTCATGTCCACCCAAGGAATGGGCAATCAGATGGCACCTGTTATATAAAGGCTGTCCAGGAGGCATAATATCCGCATATGTTTTTTGATTCCAGCCAGACGGCCTAATATCACTGATATCTCCCCTCGTCGCAACACGATCTAATGTGTCAGGACCAATGAGTGCTATTCCAGTTCCGCACCGTTTGTATTGGTCGAGATTGCTGTAATTCGCACATGTGTCTCGCTCTTCCTTTTGCGCTGCGGTAAACACTGGCTCGTTTCCATTCAATTCGCAGTATTCCACACCACTGTATGCCGGAATATCGTAACCTTTTGCAGAAATCTCAGTATTCGATGGGTCATCTGCCAAATAATCCGCCAGGATGTGTGTGTAGTAGAGAAGCGCAGATAAACTATCGATTTGACCTTGATTGCTTCGGAATGTCTCGTTAAACCAACCAAAATCAAATACATTTGTGACAGTCTTTCGCAGTACATCTTTCCTGTTTTTTTGAATGCTCATGTTACTGGAAGACACATAATTCCAACTGCTATGGGAACATTCGGACAGAAGATTCTTGCTGATATTGATTTTTTCGAGAGCAGGAATACCGCTTACTTTGGCATTGCGCAGATCATTAATTTTATCCTGTCCATCTTTGTTGCTCTGTTGGCTGCAAAGATATAATGCATCCATTAGTTTCTTTGCATCCGCATCGTTCTGATACCGTAAAGTATCGTCACCAAATAGCAGCTTCAGCATATATGTATCGCTTTGCTCTTCGTCACACGCATTTACCGGTATTGAAAAACTGAGTAACAGTGCCAGTACCAAAAGAAACGAACCAATGCGATGACCCATACTTATGTCCTCTCGAATTCTATACCGTTGAGAACCCACAAGGTTTTAGTTCCAACAACGTCAAAGGTAAACTGGAGGTTTTGGTCGGGGGTATCCGCTACAGGTGTTACAGTAACCGTAATTTTTTCCCCGGTGGAGAACTCATGGTCCGCTCCTTTTTTACTGACCAGCGTCACCATAAACTCAGAACAATCTGTACTGTTCTTGGGGCGATCCACTTTTTCAACCTGCCAATCATCCAGCACTGTGCCATCGGATATGACCGCAGTGACAGCAAATCTGTCGGTCAAGAAGCTTGCTGGAATAACCAACCTCTTTCCATTGAACGCAACACTCCTGCCATTGGGATCAATGGCAGGAGCATTTTTCCTTGCCCAAAAACGATTGTCCAATGCTTCACTCAAGAAAACTGGTGCACCGTCTTCGTGAATCGTGTTGTCGATATCCTCTTTTTGGGTATAGGAAACATTCAGTTCATCTGCCAGGGCAAACAACAGTTCACAGTTCAGATAAAAAGCCTCATTTACAGGAGGAAGCTCTGTGGTACGTTTTTCCTTAAGATATTTATTATACTCTTTAATCTCCTGTTTTTCCCGTTTGGAGGCATCTTTATCTGCTTTGATTTCCGTGATATCATCCAGATAGGCATCATTTAAGGCAATCTGCACATCGACCAATTCATTTACATTATCATAGATGGTATCATATGCCTCTAATAAATACGCTCTTTCAGAGGTAATTCCATAGAGGTCCACATAAATCTGAGCAGCAAAGTATCGCAGAAGCCAATTATCATCGGTACAGTTTTTAAGGAGAATAGCAACATACTTTTCTGCAAAGTCAACATATTTATCCTTACTCATCGTGCTTTTCGCAGAGACAATAGCCATAGGGATAACCTCGGCATAATCGTTATCCTTACGGAAAATACGTGTAGCTACCTCTTCATATCTCTCAAAAGCAGCTAGACAATTTCGGTACTGATTGTCCTGGTAATAACTTCTTGCAAGTTCCAGCCAATAGGTTCGGAACTCACAATAAGTTTCCTCATTCGCTTTAAACCAGTTAATTTTCCGGGTGAGATTTGTTTCATTCGTCCATTTAACAAAATTCGCAACTGCATCTACTGTAAGTGCATATTCACCTGGGAAATCATTATTACGAACCATATCGAGCATATAGTTCAGCAGATTCAGCTGGCTATTTGAAAGTTCCTCAGATTCAGCATCATCAAGCTCCCAGCCATTTTGCAGATATTGCAAATCAGCCTGTGTCGATGCTGCATCATAGCTGGTTTTTGCATCAACAGCCATGTAGAGTACAGAAACCGCACTCTTTAGAATGCCCCCGGACTGTACCGCACTCAAAAGGCCCAAGGGGTTCGGGATTGCCTGTCTGAGCGCCTGCGCCCTGTTCTGATCATAGATATACTCCAAACGATTTCGCTTAACGGAAATCATTCTATAACCATCTATCGTTCTCCAGAGATTGTTTATCTGGCTCTGGGTCTTTGTGTCCACCGCATTCGGATATATGTTATTCAAAAGAGACGATTGAGCTGACTCTAAATATACTCTGCTACCGCTTGACTCATTAATGGCTTGGGTCAACACAGTAATATAGTTCAGCATATTGATAGAATTGCGCTGAATGGTAGTCAGATTAGCTTCTCCTACTGGTTCGGTTATCACAGAGGGGACAGCGGGCGCAGTAGTGGGGGCAATTGTTTCGTCGATGGAACCAACAGCTGCCTCAGTTGCCTCTTTTGACTCCGCAGGCATGATAGGCTCCGATGTGACCGTATTTTCTGTGGATGCAACTGTTTCGCTGGCAACGGTAGATACTGTACTAGGTGCTGTTTCTTCAATGGTGGGTTCTATAACTGCAATCCCTTCAGCTGTGGTCATATTATTATTTGTTTCAACTTGCTTTTCAGGGACATCCGCAATTGGTGGTTCTGCTGGAGATGGAATAACGCTACAGCCAGTTAAGAGCATAGCAAGCAAAACAGCAACTATACGTACCACCAGAAGTCTTCTCATTTTACATCTCTCCTATGTGTTTATTCAAAATAGGACGGAGTCCCATAAGAGGTTTCACAATCGCCTCAAAACGTTATGCTAATAAATGCAGGGCGGATAAGTAATCTCTATAATGTTTATTATAACATTCTATCCCGTGATAATCTATCTATTTTTCCAAAGTGTGCAAAAAAAGAGTGCCCCCTCTCGGAAGGCAGATCCTGGAATGTGTTGGGTTGAGTTACCCCGGTGGCACATTCCGTGAGTTAGTAAAGGTGGAATAATAAATAATTATACATACATTGAATCCGATAGCGTTTCGTGATATAATGAGTACAGCAAAAAGCGGTCTTAAGATACATAAAAGAGAAGCCAAAACGGAACAAGATAAAGCCGATACAGAGGAGGTGGCGGGCTGTGGCGAATAAAAACGTACAGAGCATGATCCATGCCAAGGGCATAGACATTGCCGTTGTGACAACCATCGGGAAGGAAGAGGACTATATTTCCCTGACGGACATTGCGAAATATCACAATCCCGAGTTGCCGGGATATGTGATCCAGAACTGGATGCGGAATCGGTCTACCGTTGAATTCCTTGGGCTTTGGGAGGAGTTAAACAACCCGGAATTCAATTGCCTCGAATTCGAGGCAATTAAACAGGCAGCAGGTAGCAACAGCTTTGCCCTGACCCCAAAGAAGTGGATCAGCGACACAGGTGCCATCGGCATTATTTCCAAGCAGGGACGCTATGCGGCAACGTTGGCTCACAAAGACATTGCCTTTGAATTTGCATCGTGGATTTCCCCTGAGTTTAAACTTTACATCATCAAGGACTACCAACGTCTCAAAGGCGAAGAAAGCCACCGTCTGGCTCTGGAATGGAGCGTGAAGCGGATTCTGGCAAGCACGAACTACCGGATTCAAACCGATGCCATCAAGGCCAATCTCATTCCCCCGGACCTGCCCAAGTATCAGCAGGGTTTTGTCTATGCCGACGAGGCGGATGTGCTGAATGTGGCCCTCTTTGGCAAGACGGCCAAACAGTGGCGGACAGAGAACCCGAACCTGAAAGGAAATATGCGGGACTATGCCACCATTGAGCAGCTGCTGGTAATGACCAACCTGGAAGCGGTCAACGCCCTTCTGCTGGAGCAGGGCATTCCCCAGCGGGAGCGGCTGGAGCAGCTTCGCAATATGGCCGTGCGGCAGCTGGAAACCCTGACCGGCAGCGCCGGGGCGCAGAAGCTGAACGCCCTGCATGACCAGCTGAAGCTCCCGGAGGCATAGACCACTTGAAGAAAGCAAAAGGACTCCGCCCAGAGCAAACAGCCTGTGGCGGAGTCTATGTTCAGTAGTATCAGAAGCGTATCAAATCTGCACCATTTCCGCACCGGTTCCGACGGTGCAAAGTCTGGTTCCGGCCCCCCCTGAAATTTTGGGTCACTTTTGGGTCACACCCCACGAAAAGCCCCGAAACGATACTGCACAATATGTTATGGATTACTGCACGAAACGATATGTTTCGGCATATTTCTAAACGAAATAATACGATACTTTACGGAATAACCCTCTCTCATAACCCGGAGGTCGTAGGTTCGAGTCCTGCCTCCGCAACCATAATTATTGGACTGTTGCAAAATTTGTTTTTGCAGCAGTCCTATTTTTGTACTAAGAATATTTTCGTGGCTCAAATTAAAAAATTAGTTCTTGAACTTCTATTTTAGAGCATAGCAAAGCTGACCAAGGCATATTTCCCAGTCTTCTTGTGGAATTTTTATACCTTTTGGAAACTACGAAACTTTTTTCTCGGAATAGGTGGACAATTCTGTCAGCTTTCACAGCGATGCCATGCCCTGGTCACCAGAATCCCATCTTTCATTTCCGTAGATACTTTCCGGCAATACAGCTTTCGATTTTCAGCGCAAATAAAGAAAAAAGTGACCAATCATTCCGAAAAAACAGTACACGAAACCTGAGGGGGCAGGTTTTGCCTCTCAAAAAGAACAATCTTGAAAAGCAGACGCGGTGAGTACCCGATCTCCCCTGCCGGGCGTAAGTCGCTGTCAATCTTCTGTAGTCCAGCTCCTCTGTGACAGTGCTGAGCGATCTCACTGGTTCGTCTGACGTGATAATGATCTCTAAATTTATGGGCAAGCAAACTTGATATTCAGTCCCGTATGCTGTATACCCTACCTGCGTTTTGTTTCACACCTTAATGATACGCCAAAAACCGGCCCTGCACAAGAGCCGGGCTTTGTATTCATAGAAAGACAACCACCCGCTATGCGGGTGAGCCGGTAACCAAAGGCAAATAATTGGCCGCCCCCTTCCGGGGGCGGCCAGTGATTACTTTGCGGTTGGCGAACCGCTCGTGCGTCTTAAAACATAGCTGTATCAGGCCCTTATAGGGCCCTTTTGTCGGCGCTGCCTCTTGGTGAGACAGCCTCTACAAAGTCGTCGTACAGGTCACGGTCTCCCTTTACTTCTCCAAAATCACCGGCACCTGGGCGGTGACGGCAGCTTTGATCCGCTCGGTTGCTTCGGCGGGGGACAGAAGCTGCTGCTCGCCGGTGCGCATATTCTTCACGGAGCACAGGCCCTGGGCGATCTCGTCTTCGCCCAGAAGGACGGCAAAGGGAACAGCCAGCTTATTGGCGTAAGCCATTTTCTGCTTGAATTTCTTCTGCTCGCCGTAGAGCTGGACCCGCAGGCCGTTGGACCGGAGGGTCTCCGCCAGGGCGATGGCCGGGGCCATGTCGGCGGTCATGGGCAGCACCAGGGCATCCGCCGGGGCGCTGGGGAGCTCGGGGTTCAGAAGGCCCTGCTCGTCCAGGACGTAGAAGAGCCGGGTCAGGCCGATGGAGATGCCCACACCGGGCAGGGGCTTGTCGATGTAGTAGCCCGCCAGATTGTCGTAGCGGCCGCCGGAGCAGACAGAGCCGATCTCCGGGTGGTCCAGCAATGTGGTCTCGTAGACGGTGCCGGTATAGTAATCCAGGCCCCGGGCAATGGTCAGGTCCACGGCGAAGTTGGCCTCGGGCACACCGAAGGCGGCCAGGTTCACGGTGACGGCCTTCAGCTCCGCCAGGCCGGTATCGAAGAGCTCGTTTTTGCCGGTGTAGCCTTCCAGGGCCGCCAGCACCTGGGCATTGGTGCCCCGGATGGCGATGAAGGCCAATATCTCATTTGCCTGGTCCTCCGTCAGGCCGCAGTCCTCCAGAAGGATGACCTTGACCTTCTCCGGACCGATCTTATCCAGCTTGTCCACGGTGCGCATAATGTCGCCGCTCTTGTCGGCCAAACCAAGCATATCGTAGAAGCCAGAGAGGATCTTCCGGTTGTTCACCCGGATCTGGAACCGGTTCAGGCCGAAGCCCGTGAAGACCTTATAGATGATAGCGGGAATTTCCGCCTCGTTGAGGATATCCAGCTTACCGTCGCCGATGATGTCGATATCCGCCTGGTAGAACTCCCGGAACCGGCCCCGCTGGGCCCGCTCGCCCCGGTAGACCTTGCTGATCTGGTAGCGGCGGAAGGGGAAAGCCAGCTCGTTATAGTGCAGGGCCACATACTTGGCCAGAGGCACCGTCAGGTCGAACCGGAGGGCCAGGTCGCTGTCGCCCTTGGTGAAGCGGTAGATCTGCTTCTCGGTCTCGCCGCCGCCCTTGGCCAGAAGGATCTGGGCGTCCTCAATGGCGGGGGTGTCTAAGGGGGCGAAGCCGTAGGAAGCGTAAGTATCCCGTAATATCTGCACCATCTTCTCGAAGCGCTGCTGCTTGTCCGGCAGCAGCTCCATAAAGCCGGAGAGGGTGCGGGGTTTGATAATGTCCATGTTTCCATTTTCCTTTCTTCTATAGCGCGCCAAAGCCCTCTCCTGCTTGGAGAGGGTGGACCGGCGCAGCCGGGCCGGGTGTGGAGGGGACCCCTACGGATGAAGACCGGCCCCGGTTCTTTGGGATAGCTGAGTTCCCCTCATCCGTCTCGGCTGCGCCGAGCCACCTTCCCCGCAGGGGAAGGCGTTGGCTTTCACCATTCTTCAACAAAGCCCAGGTTTGACTTTCAGGGGTCCCCTCCACACCCGCCGCTGCGGCGGCACCCTCTCCAAGCAGGAGAGGGCAGGGGTTTAAAACTTCTGCTGCTTGCTGTGCACCATTTCCCGCCAATCCAGGTCGCCGCGCTGGAGGCCCAGGATGAACATTTCAGCGGAGGCCAGATTGGTAGCAATGGGGACATTCTGCTTGTCGCAGTGCCGGATGGTCTCGATCATCTGGGCATCGTCCCAGGGGTCGGTGGTGTTGGGGTCGGTGAACAGCAGCACCAGGTCGATCTCGTTATAGGCGATTCGGGCATTGATCTGCTGATGGCCGCCCTGCTTATGGGACAGGAGCAGGGTGATGGGCAGACCGGTATTATCCGCGATTAGCCGTCCGGTGGTTGCCGTGGCGTAAAGGCTGTGTTTGGCGAGGACGCTCTTATAGGCAGTACAGAACTGCACCATCAATTCTTTTTTCTTATCATGGGCCAGAAACGCGATATTCATCCTCTTCACTCCTTATATAGATTGGCTTTTACAGCCTGATTTTGGTAGGGATCCCCTCCAGCCGGGCGGCAATGCGGCGAAAGGCTCTCGCGGCGGTGCAGCGCTTGGCATAAAGAAGCACAGGGCTGCCGAAGGCGGCGGAAAGGGTAATATTAGGATCCTCGGGGACCACGCCTGCCAGAGGCGTGCCGGTGGTATCCATCACATCGTCGATGGTGAGCCGGACGGTGGAGAGCATCTCCTCATCCACCCGGTTAACGATCAGCCGGACGTTTTTCTTGCCGGAGAGCTCTAAGAGGTCACTGACCCGGGATGCATCCCGGATCGCCGCGGGCCCCGGGCCCGTCACCAGCAAAAAACGGTCTGTCCAGGCGCTGGTGAGCCGAAATCCGGCGTCTACCCCGGCGGGGGCATCCAGAAATACATAGTCGTAGTCCTGCCGGGCCTGGCGCAGCATCTCCCCAAAGGCCTTGGGGTCGACCTCCTCGGGGCTCCGGTTCATGGGGGCGGTAAGGAACCGAAGGGTGGGATATTTTGGGTGCCGGGCGGCATCCTCCAGGTGGTAGCTGCCCTCGGACACGTCCAGAAAGGACAAGGCCGGAACGTCGCTCATGCCCAGGGAGATATCCAGATTCCGCAGCCCCACGTCGCAGTCGATACAGAGGATCTTCTTCTCCCGCTCCGCCAGGGCGCAGGCCAGGCCGGCGCAGACGGAGGTTTTGCCCGTGCCGCCCTTGCCGGAGACAATGGCATACACTTCGCCCACGCAATTCCCCCCCAACATAGTATGGATTCATTATAAAGCCAAATCGTACAAAAAGCAATACCAAAATTGGGTTTCAAAAAATGAAATTCATCATTTTCACCAAAACCTATTTCAAAAAAATGGTTGCGCAAGAAAAGGAACTGCGCTATAATAGAGGCGAAAAACAGGGCTTCGGCCCGTAAATTTGGAGGAGATTATCATGTTCAATGCTATGATCGAAACTCTGAAGGCGAACCCCAGAAAGATCGTCTTCACCGAGGGCCATGATGCCCGTATCCTGGAGGCTACCTCCCGCCTGGTAGAGGGCGGCTTCCTGACCCCCATTCTCATCGGCAACGTGGAAGAAGTCAAGGCCAATGCCAAGAAGGGCGGCTTCAATATTGAGGGCGTAGAGATCATCGACCCCGCCACCTATCCCGAGATGGACAAGATGGTGGACAAGATGGTAGAGCTCCGCAAGGGCAAGATGACCCCTGAGGACTGCCGCAAGGCTCTGAGCAAGGGCAACTACTTCGGCACCATGCTGGTGAAGATGGGCTATGCCGATTCCCTGCTGGGCGGCGCTACCTACTCCACCGCCGATACCGTCCGTCCCGCTCTGCAGCTGGTCAAGACCAAGAAGGGCGCTCACCTGGTGTCCTCCTGCTTCATCCTGGTCCGGGGCGAAGAGAAGCTGGCCATGGGCGACTGCGCCATCAACCTGAGCTATGAGGACAGCGTTGACAAGGAAGGCAACGTGACCCTGACTGCCGCCCAGAAGCTGGCGGAAGTGGCCATCGAGTCCGCCCGCACCGCCAAGGTCTTCGGCATCGATCCCAAGGTCGCCATGCTGAGCTTCTCCACCAACGGCTCCGGCAAGGGCGGCACCGTGAAGCTGAGCCACGACGCCACCATCGTGGCCAAGGAAATGGCTCCCGATCTGGCCATCGACGGTGAGATGCAGTTCGACGCCGCTGTGGCTCCCGAAGTGGGCCAGCTGAAGTTCCCCGGCTCCCCTGTGGCCGGCCACGCCAACACCTTTATCTTCCCCAACATTGAAGCCGGCAACATCGGCTACAAGATCGCTCAGCGTCTGGGCGGCTTCGAGGCCTACGGCCCCATTCTGCAGGGCCTGGCCGCTCCCATCAACGACCTGTCCCGCGGCTGCAACGCCGACGAGGTCTATAAGATGGCCATCATCACCGCCGCAATGGTGTAAATTCTCCTGTTCTTTGGCCACCCCGAGAGGGGTGGCCTTTTCTATTCCTAATCAGATTCTCTCTTGATAATGTGGCACAATTGTGGTATAATAATACCACAGTTGCAAGGAGGTGGGCGTATGCCGCAAATCATTCCCATTCGGGATTTGAAAAATACCAGCTCGATTTCCGATATGTGCCACGCAACCAAGGAACCGATCTATATCACAAAGAACGGGTATGGGGACATGGTCCTCATGAGCGTGGAAGCCTACGAGGCGCAAATGAAGCTGCTGAACGTATACGCAAGACTGGCCGTTTCTGAAGACCAAGTGAAGGCAGGGAAAACAATGGATGCGTTCCAGGCTTTGGACAGCTTGGCGGAGGGCTATGGACTATAAACTTCACATCACGCCCGCCGCCCAGGAGGACATTGGAGAGACAGTCGACTATCTGGTCAAAAGGCTGAAAAATCCCCCGGCAGCAGCCCGGCTTGTAAACCAAATCCGGATGTGTTATCAGGAGCTGCAAAAATATCCCGGCATGTACGAACAATGCCGGGATATTCGGCTACGGGAAAAGGGTTACCGGAAAGTTGTCATCGACAATTATATTCTGGTATACCATCCGGTGGAAGAAGAGCATACGGTTTTTATCCTGGGTTTCTTTTATGGCGGAAGGGATTACGAAAAGCTACTATAAAAAACGGCTGCCCCGGCACAGGGGCAGCCGTTTTGGCTTATTCCGTTCTCTTCACCCTTCGTCTCAGCTCACCCTTCCGGTTGAACCAGAACATGGCCAGGCCGTTGATGCCCAGGGTGGCGAGGATCGCCAGCACCGCCTGCCAGATGAGGCACTTGACGGTGAGCCAGGCCATGGCGGAAATGTCCATGGAGCCGAAGCGGAGGCTGATGAGGAACATGACCACGGTGAGGATAAGCCCTAAGCCGCCCAGGATCATGCCGGCAATGCGCTGGGTAAAGCGCCAGGCGTGGACGCTGCCCATGCCGAAAAAGCAACGGTAGCCAAAGTAATAGTTGGCCTCCTTGGGGGCCAGGAACAGATAGCACAGGCCCAGGATCAGCAGGATCACCGGGCCTGCCATGATGCAGACGCGGCAGAGGAGCTGAATTTTTGAGAAAATGGTATCCATCTGGGGAAGCATCTCCGCCGGGTCTACCCCGTCTAAGACCTTCTTGATGGCATCGATATCCAGGGCCGCTTCCGTTGCGGCGGTGGCTGTGGTAGTTAACATTATTTTTCCTCCAGGAATTTGCTGATCTCCTTCATAAAGCTGCTGGCGTCCTGGAACTGGTGGTAAATGGAGGCGAAGCGGATATAGGCCACCTCGTCCACAGGCTTTAAGCGCTCCATGACCATCTCCCCCAGCCGTTCGGTGGTGACCTCCCGGACCAGAGAATCCCGCACATCCTGCTCGATTTCCGAAGCGATGCGCTCCAGCTCCACAATGTCTGCCTTCCGCTTGTCGAAGGCCCGGATCATGCTGTTGACGATCTTGTTCTTATCAAAATTCTGCCGGGAGCCGTTCCGTTTGACCACCAGGATCGGCAGGGTCTCCACCACCTCGTAGGTGGTGAACCGGTGCTGGCACCGGGCGCACTCCCGCCGGCGGCGGATACTGAGCCCGTCCTCCGAATGCCGGGAATCGATGACCTTACTCTCCTGATCTCCACAGAAAGGGCACTTCATAGCGCGTTCCTCCCACACTGGGTTTTTTATGGAGAATATTATACCAGATGGGAAGAATGGTGTAAAGCCCGAATTTTGAGCTCCTACCTTCCCCCGGGGGAAGGTGCCGCCCGCAGGCGGCGGAAGAGGGGCGGTACCGGGTCGGAGTAAGTACCACCCCACACCCGTCAGGTCTTCGCCCTGCCACCCTCTCCCAGGAGAGGGTTTTGAGTCCATTTTTCCCTTGCGTTTTCTCGAAGAATCAGGTAGAATAGCCCCAAACATCCTTAGGAGGTCCCATGCGAAAAACCGTACTGCATATTCTCTGGGCTGCCGGGCTTATTCTGTGCGCCTGTCTGGGCTTTATTCAGGACCGGACAGCGGGTGTACAGGCCCTGTTCACGGCGCTGTCTGTCGTGAGTTTCCTGCCCCCGGCCCTGTGTTTATATTTTGCCCACAAAGAAAAGGACCGGAAGGAGGCCCGGCTGGTCCGGAATCTCGCCGCCCTGTCCTTAGGACTGACTCTGCTGGGGCTGATGCTGGCCATTCTGACGGCCCCGAAGGGCGGAATACCGGCCTCTGCCGTCAATATTTTTCTGTCCATTGTCTCCGCTCCCATGTATTGCAGCGCTTCCTGGGCAGCGTCCCTGTTCTTCTGGGCCTGCCTGCTGCTGACCGGGACGAAATACGGAACCTAAAGAAAAGGAGTGGATCCTATGTCTTACCAAATTCTCACCGATTCCTGCTGTGATTTTCCCGCCCAGCGCTACCAGGAGCTGGGACTCGTCGCCCTGCCCCTGAGCGTCACATTCCGGGGAGAAACCTATCCGGACCGCAATGACGACAGCCTAAAGGATATGTATGCCGGTCTCCGGGCCGGAGAGGCCGCCTCCACTGCCGCCGTCAATCCCCAGCAGTGGGAGGAGGCCCTGGAGCCTCTGCTGTCCTCCGGAGAGGATGTGCTGGTCCTCGCTTTCTCCTCCGGCCTTTCCACCACCTACCAGTCCGCCTGTATCGCTGCGGAGGAAATGGGCAATCAGTTTCCGGAACGGAAGATCCTGGTGGTGGACAGTCTCTGCGCCTCTTTGGGAGAGGGTCTTCTTGCCTACTACGCCGCAAAAAAGCGGGACGAAGGACTCACCATCGACGAACTGAAGACCTGGCTGGAGGGCAATAAGCTCCACCTGTGCCACTGGTTCACCGTGGACGATTTGATGTATCTGAAACGGGGCGGCCGGGTCAGTGCCGCCACTGCCATCCTGGGCACTATGCTCTCCATCAAACCCGTGCTCCATGTGGACGACGAGGGACACCTCATCAATGTGGGCAAAGCCCGGGGCCGGAAGGCCTCCATTGCCGCTCTGGCAGACAAGGCGGCAGAGCTGGGGAAGAACTACGACAACCCCGTCATGTTCATCTCCCACGGCGACTGCCGGGAGGACGCAGAGACTCTGGCAAAGCTCCTGAAGGAGCGCTGCGGCGTAAAAGAAGTGTACATCAATTATGTGGGCGCCGTCATCGGCTCCCACTCCGGCCCCGGCACCCTGGCCCTGTTCTTTCTGGGCGAGCATCGGTAATATGGTTTTGGCCGCCCCGCAAAACGCGGGGCGGCCCGCGTATGGCCCAGACGCCAATTCTCCCAGACGGATCACAGCCAGGGTGGCATCGTCCTCGCCGCTGGCATAGGTTTTCAGGAGCTCCTCAGCCAGCTCACCTGTGGAGCGGATGGTGTCGTCGGGTTTCATGGCATCCTCAAAGGCCACACCGTCGCTGGCCATGACCAGCGTTTCCCCTCGGCTGAGGGACAGCCTTGTGATCCGTTCTCCCCGGCTTTCCAATCCAAGCCCCGGCGGGACAGAGCCCACACCCAGGCGGACCGCTTCCTTCCGCCGCAGCAGGATACTGGGCGCCGCGCCCCATTTATAGAGGGCAGCGGAGCCGGTATCCAAACGTATTTCCGCCAGATCCGCCGTAACGGCGCCGGACTGGCCCAAGAGTACCATTTGGGCGTTCAGGCTCCCCAGGGCGTACCTGGGGGAGAGCCCTGCCGTCAGCATTTCCCGCAGCAGCCGCACCGCCCGAGCGGATTCCTCTGCCGCCTCCTTTCCCGTGCCCATGCCGTCGCACAGCAGCACATAGAATCTGGGTGCCGGCCCCGGGAAGGCGGCGCAGCGGTCCCCGTCCACCCGGTGCTTCTCCCGGGAGCGCACCGACACGCTGACCTGATACCGGATCTGGCCCCTGCTCCCACCCAGGGGCAGCCGGTCCGCCACCCGCTGGAGATACCGGGAAAGCATCCCGTACTGCTGGGCCAACGCCATTCGGTATTCGGCAAGACGTCGGTGCTGCATTTGTACCAGCCGCTGCTGCTCCCGCACCCGCCGGGCCTCCCGCAGCATCCGCCCCGTCCGGGGGCAGGAGAAGGCCAGAGGGTCCCGGAACACCGTCTCGTCCAAGCTGTCCTTCTGGGTGCATCCCTGGGACCGGGGGCACTCCTCACAGGCCTCCACCTTCAGCCGTTCCACCATCCGGGCCTCTCCGTCCTGGGTTTCCGCCGGAAGCTCCAGGAGGGACCGGTGCATTCTCGCCAGGGTCCTGGCCGCCAGCTCCAGCTGGACCCGGGCCCCGGAGCAGCCCCAGCGGGAATTCTCCCAGGTGAGGAATGCCCCCAAGAGCCCGCCCATGCTCACCCCCAGCCAAGCGCCAATGTTCCAGCTTCTTCCCAGGCAGATGCCCAAAATACACACCGGAGCCCCCAGCTGCCGCCACCGCCGGGGCAGGGGGGACGCCAGCCACAGGTGGGCCCCGCACAGTCCGGCGGTGATCCCCGGGGCCCCTGCCATCTCCAGGCTCAACCCCAGCAGCACAGCCCCGGGGAGGCTCCCGCAGCACAAGCCCGCCAAGAAGCAGGCCAGGGGCAGGGCCCCCAGGGCCGTCACCGCCCGGAGGGCCAGGGCCCCCGCCGCCCAGAGCAGCAGCGGCTCTCCGGTCCTGGGGGCTAAGAAAAAAAGGGTTCCGGACAGGCAGCCCCACAGGCTGTCCGTCAGCAGCTCGATTCCCGTTTTCCGCAGAAAGGTGCCGGCCACCGCCGGGAGCATCAGGCTCCCCAGGGCCATAATAGGCAATGTATCCTTCTCCCCCAGCCGGAATCCAAAGCCCAGAAGCAGGGCCATGGCCGTCCACAGCAGGCCCTCCTGTCCGCCCCACAGGAGCCGATAGCCCAGGGCCGCCCCTGCCGCCGTGGGGATGCACCGCCACCCGGGACTGACCAGGGCCAGCATGGCCCCAACAGGCACAGGCCGCCCCCGGGACGTCAGGCAGCACAGCAGCAGCGCCCCGCCCCCGTAGAGAGCCCCTTCCGCCAATCCCTTCAGCCAAGGCTCCATAGCCAAGGTGTCCAACCGCCGCCTGCCTCTGCGCAGATACCCCGATACCGTCATTTGTATACCCCTTTCCCGTTTGCTGATGCCATGATAGCATGTCCTACCCGGCCTTTTCGTCGGATGATGCCCCTTGCATTAGGAAATTCTTCGAGGTATAATACGGGAAAAGGAATTGGATTTCCCAAAAGCAAGGAGGACTCCCCCATGGGAAGAGAATTCGAAGTCAAATACCGCCTGACAGAGGCGGCTTTTGCCGCCCTGTCCCAAGAATACGCCCCCTTCCGGGAAATCAAAATGGAGACCACCTATTACGATACCCCGGCATTGGCCCTTTCCGCCAAAAAGTGGACCCTGCGGCAGCGGTATGAAAACGGCGTCAGCGTCTGCACCCTGAAGACCCCCTCCCCCGATGGTGGCCGGGGCGAATGGGAGGTTCGGTGCCCGGACATCGCCGACGCCCCCGAAAAGCTGATTGCCCTGGGGGCCCCGGAAGAGCTGCCTGCCCTGGCGGCAGACCTCCGCCCCCTCTGCGCCGCTCAGTTTGTGCGGCTGGCCGCCGATATCTCCTATGGGGAAAGCCGCCTGGAGCTGGCCCTGGATCGGGGAAAGCTGTTGGGCGGCGATCGGGAAGCCCCCATTTTTGAAGTAGAGGCGGAGCTGAAGGCGGGGCAGGACGCCGATGTCCTGGCCTTCGGCGCATTCTTGGAATCCACCTACGGCCTGACGCTGGAACATAAAAGCAAATTCAAACGGGCCCGGGATCTGGCCCTGGAAGGAAGGTAACAACCATGCTCAACCAAACCGCCTACGCCCTGGGGGCCAACCGCTCCTGCATAAGGGAGCTCTTTGAATACGGCCGGAGCCGCGCCGCCATTGTGGGGCCGGAAAACGTATACGACTATTCCCTGGGCAACCCCTCCATCCCCTCTCCCAAAGGGGTGAACGACGCCATCCGGGACATTCTGCTGGATACACCCTCCCTCCTGGTCCACGGCTACACCTCCGCCACCGGCGACTATGACGCCCGGAAGGCCATTTCCGACGACCTGAACGCCCGGTACGGCGCAAGCACGAAGCCCGAGGAATTCTTCCTGGGCTGCGGCGCGGCACCGGAGCTGTGCAGCGTGTTCCATGCCCTCAGCGTCCCCGGCGGGGAGCTCATCACCGTGGCCCCCTATTTCCCGGAGTACAAGCCCTTTGCCGAGGCGGCGGGGCTCACCTTCAAAGTCGTCCCCCCGGATGTGCCGGATTTCCAAATCTCTTTTCCAAAGCTGGAGGAGATGATCACGCCTCACACCCAGGCCGTGCTCATCAACACCCCCAATAACCCTTCCGGGGTGGTCTATACCCGGGAAACCCTCCAGCAGCTGGCGGCCCTGCTGACCCGGAAAGCGGAAACCTACGGCCATCCCATCTACCTGATTTCCGACGAACCCTATCGGGAGCTTGCCTACGGGGTGGAGGTGCCTTTTGTTCCCGGCATTTACCGGGACACGGTCATCTGCTACTCTTATTCCAAGTCCCTGTCCCTCCCCGGCGAGCGGATCGGCTACGTCTATGTGCCCCAGGTAGCCACTGACGGGCAGGCCCTCTACGCCGCTGTAGCCGGCGCCGCCCGGTCCATGGGCCATGTCTGCGCCCCCAGCCTGATGCAGAAAACAATCGCCCGCTGCGCCAGCCTCCGCCCGGACCTGGAGGCCTACGACAAGAATCGGAAGGCCCTCTACGATGGGCTCACCGCCATGGGCTACGAAATGGCTAAGCCCGACGGTGCCTTCTACCTCTTCATCAAAGCTCCCGGCGGGGATGCCAATGCCTTCTCCGAAAAAGCCAAGCAGAAGGACCTGCTCCTGGTCCCCGGCGACGGCTTCGGCTGCCCCGGATACTTCCGCATCTGCTACTGCGTCAGCTTCGAGATGATCCAAAAGAGTCTGCCGGTGTTCCGGGAGCTCCTGAACGCCTGACCTTTCCCATATTAAAAACAGGCTATGCCATCGGGCTGACAAGTCAGTCCTCGGCATAGCCTGTTTCTCTTTTCCTTTATCCTGTTATTTCCTCCAGCGTTTTTCTCAGCGGCTCTAAATCGTCAGATATAATCTCCCAGATCAGCTTCAGATTTACGCCCTCATAGTCATGCACAATTCGATTGCGCAGACCATATAAGTAACGCCATGGGATTTCCGGGTGGTCTGCGGTATAGGCCCGGTCCGCCTTGTTCGCCAGCTCGCCCATCTGGCTGAGGTTAAACACGCAGGCCTCTACAACCATGGAGTTTTGACAAAAATCTTCATAGCTTAGGTTTTGACAGTATCCTAGTATTTTGTTTGTGTACCCCAAAAGTTTTTGGACGATCACTTCATTTCTCATAAATCGTGACCCCCGTCTGCCGAATCTCCCGGTCGATCAAGGAATCAGGCTGAATATGGGACACATCGAAAAGGTCCACATCTTTCCCCAGAGTCCTTTGAATATCGTCCAGGAATCCTACAAAATGAAGTCCACGAAGGCTGCTGTCCACCAGCAAGTCCACGTCGCTTTTTTCCGTTGCGGTCCCTTTTCCATAGGACCCGAACAAAACCGCCTTGCGAACACCGTAATCTCGAAACAGTGGGAATAGGGCGCTTTTCAGCTGGGAAACGGAATACACTTTGTCCATTTCAGCCGTCCTCCTTTCTTGTTTAGAGTATACCACATTCCTTGGGAAAGGGCAAGGAAGAAGGCCCCAAGAACTTTACTCCGGCTTCCGATACCCCATCGCCCGGTTGCTGTCCCGCAGTCCCGCGGTGGTGGGGTCATTTACCACGCCCAGCACCGTCAGCAGGGCGAACACGGCGTTCACCACTGCCAGGAGCTTTTCCTGCAGGGCTCCCAGCTCCAGCTGCCAGCCGAAGAGGGCCGCCAGAGTCTGGAGCACCAGGAGCACCGCCGGGATGGCAGTGAGCCAGAAGTTCACATTTTTCAGTCTTACTTTCCAGTTGATCATGCTTTTCTCTCCTTTTCTTTCTACAGCAATGCGTAAATTTTCCTCGGCACAGCCCAGTCGTCCCCCTTTTCCGTGGTGCCGAAGTTCAGCGCTCCATCCACATAGGCAAAGGCCCGTTCCGCCCCTTCCCCGGCCCTCAAAACACCTCCGGGGAAGCCAAGCTCCCAGAAGGTATCCATGGATTCCGCCCTGGGGGCCGCCTCGATGAGGAAGAGCTTTCCTTCCGCCGGAATGCTTTCCACCGGGAAACCGGAGGTTGGGTCGTCGTTCTCCCACAGAAGCCTTGGGTGGAGATACCGTTTATCTCCCTGGCCCAGGGGCAGGGCATCGGTGCTTAACTGGGCCTGGCCCAAATCCCCCAGGGAATTGCCGCCCAGGGAGACGGGGAGTCCCAGGGAAACGGTGCCTGTCCGGTCCCCCCGGCAGCCGACCCCCAGGGCCCGGTCCTCCGGGCAGATATCCAGGAAGGGCTCCAGCAAAAAGGGGATCCGGACCGTAGTCATGGCATCCGCCGCCTCCAGGATCAGCCGGTCCCCGGTAGACCGCTTGGTGACGCTTGCCTGACCCGTCAGCTCCATTCCCTCTCCCAGGGGGAAACGGAGCTCTTTTTCTCCGTTGGGCGCCACCAAAGTGAAGGTCCCCTTGTTCTTTCCCGCCACATCGCTGACCTTTCCCCACCACCGGGCCAGATAGAAGCCGTTCTTCTCCTGGAACTGCCCCAGGCCGCCCCCCGGCGGTTCCCAAGGCAGGACCGTAACGGCCATCTCGGCCCGGGCGGACCTTCCCCGGCTGTCCCAGACCTGGGCGAAGACGGTGGCCTCCCCCGGGCTTGGCAGGTCGAAGACCAGGCTCTCCCCCTCCCCCGTAACTCCGCCGCAGCCCAGGAGGATCTTTGGAATGCCTGCCCCATACCGCCCCTGAGCATGGGCCGTGAGCCGGAGTCTGCCGGGTCCCTGAACGAATACCCCCAGGCCGGTGGTATCCTCCGCCTCCAGCCGGATCTCCGGGAGAATATCTGCCGGCAGCCTCAGCTCCCAGCGCTCCTCCCGGCGGCTCCCGTCCGGGGCCGTCAATTGAAACGTCACAGGCAGCACACTTTTCTCCGGATACACCTCCGCCAGCTTCAGCGGCGGTGTCCAGAGGATCGCCTCCTGAAGGGTGTTTTCCGCCAGGATCCCTTCCCGATCTCCGCAGCGGTAGGCAAGGGTCAGCTTCTTTTCCCGCTTGGGAAGAAGAAAGGTCACCGGCTCCCCCAGAGTGTCCCCCCGGATGGTCAAAGGGTACCGGCCGCTGGACAAATACATCTCCCTTCCCCCCCTTACCGGTACTTCTTGTTCTTCCGCAGGTCCTCATTGAACTGCCGCCGGGCCTCGTCAAACTGAGCCTGCCACTGTTCGTCGGCGATCCGGTCCCGGTAGCTCTTGTAGTCCTCCTGCCGGAGGCTGTCGTAGCGCTGCCACAGCCGCTGATTTTCCGCCTCCCAGGCCCCGAGCTCCTTGTCGTAGGCGCTCCGGCTGCCGCTTTCCCGCTGCTTCAGCAGATCATACCGGCTTTGCTCTGCCTCCCCCTCCCGGTCGTAATTCTCCCGGGCCCGGTCATAGAGCTGCGCCGCCTGGTCCGCCAGGCCGTCCATGGACTTCCGATAGGACTGCTGGGCGGCGGTCTGGGCATAGCTGCTGCCGTAGCCTCCGGTGAGGGCGGCGGAGGCTCCCAGGGTATCCAGCATAGACAGCCGCCCGTTCTTCACCGCCTGATCCTTATACTGCCGGTAGAGGGCGTCCCCGTTGAGATCGTAGGAAAACTTCTCCCGGTTCAAAATTTTCTCCATGGCGGCATCCAGCATCTGCTGCCACTTGGACACATAGGCCCCCGGCTTCTGGCTGTCGTGACTCAGGGCGTTCTGCCGCGCCTGCTCGGTCTCCGCCGAGGGGGTGTATTCTTTTTTCTCTTTTTCTGACATGTTGCTCCTTCCTTGGCTCCTCCCCCGCCCTCTCCTGCTTGGAGAGGGCTTTTCCTAGACCTGCCATCTTCCCCCGTATTCTTTCAGGAGGGTGGGTACTTCCTCCTTTGTATCCGCCGCAGTTTCCGGCTTTCCAGGTACCTCCCGGGCCGGCTCGTTGAGCCGGTCCCGGTTTTCCCAGACCAATTCCTCCCGCCTGGCCCGGTCCCGCTCGTAGTCCTGGATCTCCACATACCGGCTGCCGAACCGGCGGGCGGAGGCGGTGAGGATGCCCTCCGCCACCTTGGGGGAGGCGGCCAGCCGGTCCTCCAGCTTCCGGGTCTCCTGCTGCTCTCGCAGCCGCTCCTGGCGCTCGGTGGTCAGGATGTATTCCAGCTGCTCCGCCAGCAGGTACAGATAGCGTCTCACCGCCCTCAGCTGCTCTTCCGGCGTCCCCTCAGGGATCTCCGGCAGCCGCAGAAGCTCCTGAGTCATTGGCTGCCTCCCTTCTGCCAGATCCTCGTCAGGCTGTACAGCCGCATGTCTCCCGCCCCCCTCAGCTCTATCTCCACGGTATGGCACCGCCGGGGCCGCACCGTCAGGGTGAAGGCCGTGCCCTGGCCCACCACGGCCCCTACCTGCTTCCAAGGGCCGAAGCCGTCGTAGCGCAGGAGCACCTCCGCCCGGGAGTACCTCGCCAGCTCCAGCCGGAGCGCGATCCCAGTGAGGCAGCGCCCTTTCTGGCTGAAGTCCAGCTTTCCTGTCCGGGCCTGCCAAGTGACCTTCTCCACGCCTTCCCCGCCCCGGAGGCACCAGAGGCTGCCGTCTTCATCGGCGGCGTAGAGCTTTCCCTGGCAGGCCGCCAGGTCCCTGGCCCCCAGCCCGGACTCCCGGTGCCAGATGCCCTTGGCGGCATCAAAGACGAAAAGGCTGCTCTCCCCGGCTTCCTCCATAGAGAGGTAATAGAGGCTCCCCCAGGCGGCCCCCGCTGCATTCCGGAAAGGCCCGGGGCCCAGGGCCTGGCCGATTTCCCGGGGCATAGCCCCATCGTAGGCACAGACTCCCAGAGTGGACTTGTAGTACAGGGTCTCCCCAGCAATGGCAATGCTCTTCCCGCAGCCGGGCTGGACCCCCCGGCAGGGGGTCATCTGGACCCGGAAGGCGGCAGGGTAGCTGCCGAAAATCTTATACAGGCAGTCTTCCTTGAAAAAGATGGGGTTACCCAGATAGGTCACCGCCCCGGTGAAGGCCCCGGGAGCTCCCACGCTGACGGCGAAGCTGTCGGTGGTGAGCCCCAGATAGCTCTCCCAGTTCCGGAAATCTCCCAGCTTGGAGGCATATATCTCGTTTACCGGCTCCCCGTCGGCATTTTTCCCCGCCCGGCAGCCCCAGAGCCGGTTGCCGCACTCAACGACAAAGTCCATGTCCGGCACACGGCGGCAAATCGTCGTTCCGGCCGGAAGCCTTCCCGTCTCCGCCTCCAGGCCGGACACCACCAGAGCGTTTTCCTCCACCGCCCAGAGGGTGTTGGCCCCGTCCAGGTCGACCGTACCGGAAAGGTGCACCCCGTCATAGACCCGGAAGCCGGTCCCGATCCCCGGGGCCTCCAGCTTTAGGTAGCCCGTCTCCTCCTGGACCCACATGCCCGCGGCGGCGCTCCACTGCTTCAGGGCTTTCTTTCCCGTGTCCAGCCAAACTTCCCCGTTTGCCGGGTCCTCCGGGGCGTCAGCGCCCACATAGTCCGGCAGCCGGGCTGTTCCCTCCAGGTCGCAGGGGGTGACGGCCACCGGCTGGGCAGCCTGGTATATATTCTCCAGGCTGCCATGATCCTCCGGGTCCAGGGTACTGGCGTATTTCTTGTCCGGAAAAACCAGAATATCGCTTCCCATAGCGCACAGCTGCTTCTCCCCCTCGGGGGACAAGTCCAATGCCACCCGCCGGTCCGGCAGAACCAGGTCGCCGCCTTCCACGTAAATGAGGCCGTCGCCGCTGAGCAGGGCCCAGGCCCGGCCCCCGGTCTCGATCCTCTCCCGGGGCCGCCGGACAGTGAGCACCGGGTATTGGTCCGAGGACAGATTCTCCTCTTCCGCGAATTCCCCCTCCGCCGCCCCGGCATTCCGGTTCAGTCCCCCAAAAATGCCCGTCTCCTCCCGATACCGGGTGGGGATGCGTAAGCTCGGCTCCATGGCCTTCCTCCTCTCACAGGTACCGGATACTTTTCGCCGGCTGGGGAATGGTACGGCAGCACCAGGCGAAAAAGTCCTTCCACAGGGCGTTGAACCGGGCCATGGCGTTGTTGTAGAGCAGGTATTCCTGGTCTGCGTAGTGCATGGAGCCCTCCAGCCACAGAAAATACAGCCCCGTGTAGGCCTTGGGCAGCAGCAGCTTTTTGTTGGGCCAGTCCTCGGCGCTGAGGCCCGGGAAGGGGCCCAGCACCGCGTGAAAGGCTTCCAATGCGCCCCAGACCATGCCCTCCACCTCCTGGAGCCAGGAAATTTTTTCCTCCCGGCTGTAGAGGTTGGGTCTGCGCCGGTCCGTCAGCTCCAGAGCTTCTCCCAGGGTCATCGGCCGGCCTCCCCGTTCAGCTTCTCCAGGGGCAGGGCCGCCTGGGCTTCATACGCCATAGCCATGGCCAAGCACTTTTCCCTCCGGGCCAGCACTTTGGCCACCGCCCAGGGGACCGCCACCTCTTCTCCCCGTTTGATGAGCCAGGTCTTGCCGTTGATGCCCACAAACACATCCTCCCGCTGCTCCCGGGTCAGGGGCAGACGAATGGTCACCGTTTTCTCTTCCATAACTGCATTCCTTCCTTTCTTTCTATGGAGGCGGCAGAAAGCCGCCCCCTGTCAAAATTTAGTTGGCCTCTGCCGTGGGGGAGAAGGCGGAGCAGCACTCCACCCGGACCATGTAGGGCTCCATGAGGATCTCCGCCGTCTGCAGGGCCTTCCAGCCCACGGTGCTGCGCTGGTCCAGAGGATCGGCGGTGCCGGCAGAGCCCAGCTGCTTGACGATGGTCTGCAGCCCGCCGCCGGTGACCTCCGTCACGCCGTAAGCGCCCTCGGCAAGGAACAGGCAGCCGAAGACGGCAAGCCCCGTGGGGCACTCGTCCCCCGCACCCTTATACACCGCCGCCTCAGAGGTCTCCACGAAGCGGACACCTGCAATGCGGCCGATCTCCCCCTCGTACATATTCTCGGGGGTGCAGTACTTATGCATATCCTCCCAGTGGGGATCAGACATAATGTCGTAGGCCACATAGGGATGGAGGATGCACACATAGTCACCGGCGATCCGGGGGGCGTTGGCGGCCTTCAGCATGGCCGCCACCTTTTTCACCACGTCCACCGTCAGCACGCAGGTCTTGTCCAGGCCCTGCCGGTCAGTGACGGGAGTGGTCTTGCCGTCGGCGGCCACCTTGGGGCAGTAGTACACATTGGTGCCGGACTGAAGTACGTTTCTCGTGATGGTGTCCAGGGTCAGCCCCGCCTGACGGCCCACGGCCTTGGTAGCCTCCAGAACATTGTTGTCAATGGCGGTCAGATCCAGCACATCGGACAGGCATACGAAGTCGCCGTACTGGTTCACCTCCGCCTCCACTGCAGTGGCGCTGAGCTTCCGGCCCTCGGGGGTCACGCCCTCAGTCAGAGGCTTCAGAGCCTTGGGGAGGGACGCGTACCGGCGGAACTGGATCCGCTTGCCCCCGTTTCTGGGGATGGGCCGCTTCTGGCCGAACTGGCCGTGAATGAGGTTGGGCTGGGCCTCCTCAATCAGGGCCCGATCGTAAAAGGTCTTGTTCTCCGCGGAGAGACCGGAGTCCGTGGTCACATTCACCGTGGGGTTGTCCGCAAACAGCTGCATATTCTTCATTTCCATAAAATTTCTCCTCTCTAAATTCCCGGGGTCCCTCGCCCTCTCCTGCTTGGAGAGGGCTTTACGGCTTACCCAAAACTGATTTTTTCTCCTCGTTCTACCTTTCTGCAGGCCTCCCGAATTTCCTTTCTTGTCATCTGGGCCACCCTGGACCCGGGCACCGCGGCGGGGCTGCCGGAGACGCCGTTCTCCGAAGGCCGCTGCCGGGCGGACCGCAGATTCTCCGCCAGCTTCCGCTCTACCGTTTGTGCGGCGTACCGCATGGCGGCGGGAATGATCTCATCCTTGTGGAGGAGCTCATAGGCCGACCGCATATCGATTCTGGCACGCAGAAGCTCTGTGAATCTGGGATTTTCCATCTCCTTTCTCAAATCGAATTCCGGGTAGGTCTCCTGGATCTCCGCCGCCTGGGCGTTCCACGCCTCCACCATCCGGCCGGCTCCCGCCTGAATTTCCGCTTCCTGCCGCTGCCGTTCGGCAGGATCCACAGGTCGGTAAGTCTCCCCGATGGCTTTTTCCAGGGCGGCGTAGTCTCCTTCCGCCACACCGTAGTGGTCTTGCAGCAGCTTCAGGGTGGGCGCCAACGCGTGGAAGGCCTCCACGGTCTGCCTGGTGCTCTTGAGCCGCTGCTGCAGGATGCCCTTGACCCGGGCATCGTAGGCCTGCTTATAGGGACCTTTGATGAGCTTCTCGAATTCCCCCGGGTCCCCCACGGGTTCTTCGGACTGAGGCTGGGCGTCGGCCTCGGTTACGCCCGACTCCGGAGCCGCCGCTTCCTCGGCGAAGAGCTGCAAGCCCCGGTAGTTGACAAAATTCTTCATGCGGACACCTCCATGGGCATCAGGTCTACCACCCTGGGGTAGTTCCGCTCCAGCACAAAAGCCCCGGCCTGGGCCACCCAGAAAGCCATCATGGTCTCTGCCATGGCGCACTTTCTGGGATAGACGGTGATGCTGGCGTAGCCGTCCACAAGGCGCATCTGGGGCTCATAGAGAAGCCGCCCCTGCTCGTAGAGAAACTGCACCGCCTGAGCCAGGGTGTACACCAGCATGGTGGCCGCGGCGCAGATCAGGTCCTCCCCCTTGGGTGCCGTCAGGGCGTGGCCCTGCATCTCCATGGTCACGGAGCCTTTCTCCGCATTCTGTGTAAATGTTGCGTGGATCATAATTTTAATCTCCTTCCTTATTCTCCCTGCCCTCTCCTGCTTGGAGAGGGCAGGGGCTTTTTTACACCGGCGATGTATTCCCGCCGCTCCTAATGCGCATTTCCCGTTCACTCATGGGCTCCACCTGGGGGCGAAGCTGGCTTTCCTGATATCTGCTGCCGTTCTCCCTGACTTTTTCCACCAGGTTGGATTTGCCGTTGAAGTCCATCATATCCAGGGCCGTCAATGCCTCGGTGGACCTTGCCGGGTCGAAGAGTCCTGCGGAATAGAACTGCATGGCCATTTCGTTCTGGCTCAGGCGCGTATAGGGGCTCTGCTTTTCCGCGCTGATCTCGATGTCGAAAAGCGGGGTCCGGAGTCCCAATGCCACCCCCAGCTCTGTCCCCTGGTCCTGGGGCTTCAGCCCCGCGTTGCTGAAGGTGATGAAGTCCACGCCTCCCTGATCCCCCAGGATCCGAAAGGCCCTGGGCAGGTCGTAAAACTGGCGGATCAGCTCCACGACCATCAGACACACCTTCCGGAAGGCCCGGTAGGAGGCCATGTTGCTGTCCCGGCTCAGCTTGCTGCCTGCCTCCTGCATGGCCGCAATGGCCGAGGCGGCGGTGACGCCGTGAATGGTGCCGCCGGTGGTCACGTCCCGGGTGCCGGTGACCTCCTTCAGTTCGTCAATTTTGTTGGCGATCACCGTCACATAGATGTCGCTGAGGGACTTTCCGGCAATGGGCTTGATGCTGTCCTCCCCCAGGTTCCCGTCCACGTGGACGAAGTCCCGGGTCATGTCCGCGTATTCCTCCTCGTTCACCGCTCCATCGGTGCGGATGAAGTGCCGGGGCCGGGCGTTGGCCAAAAGGTTCTGCAAAATGGCCTGGTTCCCCCGGTCTACGTACTCCTGGGCGGATTTGGCTACATCGATGTAGCCGAAGCCGCAGGGGGAACCGGCAGTGCGGAACATGGGGTCCAGGACAAAGGGGTAGAGCCCATGGTCATACCAGCCTTTTTCCCGGTAACTTTCCTCATTTTCCGTGGCGAAGAGCACCGTATCCCCCACGAATTTGCAGTAGTGGAGCACGGTTTTGCCGTTCTGCCGCTTTTTGTAGTACCAGTCGATGACGGCGCTTTTGTTCGCCGTGTCCACCCGGTCGTCATAGACGTACCGGCTTCCCGTTTCCGCCGCCCCGGAGAGCTTCCCCTCCAGCTGGGGGTAGCGCTCCAGCAGCAGGTCATTGTCCCACAGCCGGAGGTAAAAGACGTTTCTCGACTGCTGGATGTCCGTGATCCCGCCCTCCCAGTAGAGGTTCAGGATGTCGATGCGCTGGATGCTGATGTCTCCCAGGCCCTCCAGCTTATCCGGGTCCCAGAAGATGCCGTAGATACCGGTGCCGGATTTCAGCTTGTCGTCCATGACCCGGTCATAGGTGTCCTCAAAGTCCTCCTGCTGCAAAATGACGGGGAGGATGGACCCCAGGGCCCGGGCCTTTTCCTTGTCCCCCTCCTCCCGGGGCAGCACATTGGGGCTGGGGTAGTTGTCCATGGCCTCGGCGTGCTTGTTGGCAATGGCGTTGAAGAGCCAGCCGGAGGTGGGCTCCACCTGGCTGCCTTGGCTCCTTCGGATGCACTCCCAGTGCCGCAGCCGGTACCATTGTTCATTTTCGATGACCCGCCGCTCCAGGTTGGCCTTACCCTCCCGGCAGCGGTTCCATTCCTGCCGGGCCCGCCGCAGTTGGTCCGGGCCGATTACCGCTTCATTCTTCATTGATGATCTCCATTCCAGGCCGGTACACGGCCTTGTTTACTTCGTCGATGTCCAAAAAGAGCTGGGCGTGGGTTCTGTCCTTCCCTTGGTTTTCAAGCCTTGGACGAATGGGCCGGGCCATGCAGAAGTACCGCGCCTCGTCCGCCGCGTGGTCCTCCCCGTCGGTGTCCAGGTCTTCGGAATTCATGTCGTCGTATTGCAGCAGCGGCAGGGTCCGGATAAAGGCCTTGCAGTTCCGGAAAACATAGAGCAGCGCATAGCCCTGTTCGTCGAACCGCAGCCGGTAGTGCAGCTGCATCCAGCCCGGGAGGCGCTTGTTGTCCCCGGGGACAAAATAGACCTGGTGCCTCGCGGCGGTGTCGGCAATGCTCTCCCCGGTCTCCGCGTCCCAGATGGCCGGGTCCGCCACGCCGATGATCTGCTTTCCCGCCAGAAACCGGTGCTCCCGCTCGATGCTGTGGATCTTGGCAAAGACCTGGTCCGGGGTCCACTTGACCCCCTCGTTGGGCTCCCCGGTGCAGCCGTAGAGCTCTAAGATCCGGTAGGCCGTGCCGTCGTAGTCCACCGCCCACCAGCCGCAGGAGAAGGGCCGGTGGTAGCCCCAGTCGAAGCTTCGGTAGAGCTTCCACCCTGCCGGGATCTCAAAGGGGTCGATGACATGGCTGAACCGCCGGTCGGCATAGTGCCGGGGATCGTCGGTGAATTCCTCGAAGAACTGGCCCTCGTAGACGTCCCATCTTCCATAGAGCCAGGCCTGCCGGAGCTTTCCCGGCAGCTTTTCCAGGGACCGGAGGTAGCCGGGCTGGGAGGCCATCAGGGCCTTGTTGTCCGTGCACAGGGCCTGGATAAAGGCGTAGTCCTCCGGATGCTCGTCCTCCGTATACCGCCTGTCGATGAAGAGCCGTTTGAAGTACCCGTGGCCCGGCCCTCCGGGGTTCAGGGTGTAATAAGTACGCTTGGGGAAGGCGTTGACCCCCCGCACACAGGCGTCGATCTGCACCAGCCAGTTCTCCTGGAACTGCCCCGCCTCGTCGGCGAACCACACGTCGTATTCCGCCCCCTGGTACTGGCCCAGGTCTCCGTCGCTGGCGCAGTAACCAAAGTGGATGGTGCTGCCCCCGGGAAACCGAAAATACTTGTCCATACTCTTGTACTCGGCGATCCCGATCAGCATCTGCTGCAGGGGGGCAATGTGGTTGTTGAACAGCTCCTTGTAGGTCTTCCGGGTGATGAGCACCTTGATGCCGGGATACCGCAGGCACAGCAGCACCGCCTTCCACCTTACAAACCAGCTTTTCCCGCCGCCCCGGGCCCCGCCGTAGGCCACATACCGGTGATGCTCCTCCAAAGCCAGGGCCTGTTTTTCATTGGGGGCAGGCATTCGCAAAAACTTAGTCGGCATAGCCTTCCACCTCCCCCTCCAGGCTCACACGGATGCACTCCTGCCGCTGGGCCTGGTCCAGGTCCCGCTGCAATTTCGCGATCCGCATCTCCTGTTCCCGGCTGTCCGCATCGGAGCGGAGCATCAATACATCCTTCAGGTCCTTCAGGACCCCCGTGAGCTGCTTCAGTCCGCCCCGGTCGATGATCCCCTTTTCCCCCTCCAGGATCTGGGCGTAATCCATGGTCACATCCGCCCCGTCCTCCCGCTTCACCTTCTCTTTGACGCTTCGGGTCACCGTATCCAGCTCCTCCACTGCCTGCTCCAGGCAGGTCAGCATGGCATCCGCCAGGGTGTCTACCCGCCGCAGCCGGTCTGATTTTGGTTCTTCTTTTTGAACGCAATTTTTTTGAGTCTGAGCCAGGCTTCCCTCTACTTTTTTCCAGTTCTCCCGCCGGGCCCGGCCCCGAAGTGTTGATTCTGGTATACTCCACCGCCGGGAGAGCATCCCAATAGACGCCCCCTGGCCGTACTCCCGGCGCACCGCCTCCCAGTCCGGATTCATTCCTCTACGACCTCCCTTGTACACCGGCGGACACAGTCGGAGCAATACCAGCACCCATTCAGATTCAGGGCCCGAATGTCCGGAATTTTCCGCCCGCAGCGCTCACAGTCCGGTTTTTCGTTCAAATAATATCGATATCTCTCCTGTACCCGCTGCTCCTGGAGCCAGGGTCCCTCCATATTTTCTCTCCTCCCATTTTCATTTTCAGTGTCCCATTTATCGTACACATTTTTTGTTATCCTGTCAGTGTCGAAAAAAAATGTGTAATCGATAGTTGAAATTTAGAAACATATATGATAGTATATGGGCAGATATTCTTTTTCCGTGGCCGGCCCCCTTTTCTCCCTGGGCCGCCGCCCCGTTTGTTTACTAATTTCAACCACGACTGCATTATAGTACACTTTATCGAACTTGTCAAGTCCAATGGTTGAAAATTTTCAATTCTTTTTTTCGCCTCGCCTGGCAAGATGAAAGGGTGTTCTTTTTATGTTCTACGAGCGTTTCCTGGCACTGTGCAGAGAAAAGGGCGTCAGCACCTCCAAGGCTGCCATTGACGCAGGCCTGAGCAAGTCCACAGTCACCAAGTGGAAAAAGGACCCAACTACCAAGCCCTCCGGCAATGTCATCGACAAGCTGTGTAAATACTTCGATGTATCCGTCTCCGAGCTTCTGGGCACCGACATGGAGGACCCCGACCGCCCCAGGCCCACCCGGGAGGACATCAAGTTCGCCCTCTTCGGCGGCAGCGGCGACATTACCGAGGAGATGTACAAAGAGGTCCTTTCCTTCGCCGCCTATGTCCGCCAGCGGGAGGAAGCCAAGCGGGCGGAGCAGCCCCCCGAAGAAGGGTAAAAATTTTCCAGAATAAAGGAACTTTACGCCATGACACAGGTACCGGAACTGTACCGCCTGGCTTCCCAGCAGAATATTGCCGTGCTCTCCTTCCCCTTGCCGGAAAACGGCTCCATGTCCCTTATGGAGCCCAACGGGACCTGCTACATTGGCATGGACAAGGGTGTCTTAGACGGCGGCATCCAGGAGCGGATGCACCTGGGCCATGAGCTGGGCCACTGCCTCACGGGCAGCTTCTACAATATCTACGCCGCCATCGACTGCCGGCAGCGCCACGAGAACCAGGCGGACAAATGGGCCATCCAGGCCCTGATCCCCGTAGACCGCCTGGATGACGCCATCGCCCAGGGCCACACCGAGCTCTGGGACCTGGCCGACTATTTCGGCGTCACCGAGCCCTTCATGAAAAAAGCCGTCTGCTACTACGTCCACGGGAATCTGGCGGCGGAATTGTATTTCTAAGACTAGCAGCCCCTGCCCTCTCCTGCTTGGAGAGGGTGCCCGCCGCAGCGGGCGGGTGTGGAGGGGACCCCTACAAAAAAAATGAGCCACGTCGGATGGATAAAGGTAACGATACTGGATGCTACCTTGCCCATTCAACATGGCTCATTCTTTACTTTTAGGGGTTCCCCTCCACACCCGGCCTGCGGGCCGCCCTCTCCAAGCAGGAGAGGGCAGGGGGTTATTCTATCTCGATTGCTCTGAGGCAATTGGGTTTTGCAAAGTCCTTCTTCCCCAGGCCGCGGCCCTCTTTCAGGACAGTGCCCTTCGGCATTTCCCCGAATGCCTCCACGAACTCTCCTACCAGAGCCGCCCCCGTGGGGGTGCAGAGCTCTCCTTCCACATCGCCCACCTCTGTGGGCAGGCCCTCCAGCAGTAGTTTCGTTGCCGGGGCCGGCACCGGAAGCCGCCCGTGGGCGCACCAGACGGTGCCGAAGCCCACATGGATGGGAGAGGCCGCGATTTTCTCCGGGGCCAATTCTTCCAGAAGCAGGCACACCGCCGTCACATCCGCCACGGCGTCCATGGCCCCCACCTCGTGGAAGTGGATCAGGTTCACAGGCTCCTCATGGACCTGGCTCTCGGCCTTGGCGATGCGGTGATACACAGCCAGTGCCCGATCCTTCACCCACCGGGAGGCATTCAGCCCCTCAATGATGTTTCGGATGTCCACCATGGCATTGTGAGCGTGATGGTGCCCATCTCCTTCTTCCTCGCCGTGGACGGTCACCGCCATATGGGTGCCGGTGACCCCCAGCTTCTGAGCCGCCTCCGCCCGGAAGCGGACCCCGGGGATCCCCAGGTCATTGAGCCTTTGAAGCATCCCCTCTTTGTCCGGGCAGAGCTCCAACAGGGCCGCCGTCAGCATGTCCCCCGCGGCGCCCATGGATAAGTCGAGATACAGTGTTTTCATAGCGTTTTCCCTCGCTGATACAGATTAGCCCGATTATACCAGACCAACGACGGAAAAGCAATCCTAGGCCCCCAGGATTTCCCGGGCCCGGGCGGTCTGGGCCTCCGTTGGGGGAGAAATGCCCTCCAAGGGGTAGGGGATCCCCAGCTTCTCCCACTTGAAGACCCCCATGGTGTGGTAAGGCAGCACCTCCACCCGCTCCACATTGTGCAGAGTGTCCAGGAAGGCCCGCAGGGCAATCAGGTCCTCTTCAAAGGCCGTCCGCTCCGGCACCAGCACATGGCGGACCCAGACGGGCTTGTGAATTTCGTCCAGATACCGGAGCATATCCAGAATATTGTCATTTTTCACCCCGGTGAGGACCTTGTGCCGCGCTTTGTCCATCTCCTTGATGTCCACCAGCAGCAGATCCGTTACCTCCATGAGCCTTTGGAACTTGGAAAAGAAGGGTTCGGCCCTAGTAAAGGGGTTCCCGGCGGTATCGATGCAGGTGTGGATGCCCCGCTCTTTCGCCTTCGTAAAAAAGTCCATGAGAAAATCGATCTGCAGCAGCGGCTCCCCGCCGCTGACAGTGATCCCGCCCCGTTTTCCCCAATACCCCCGGCACCGCTCTACTTTCTCCAGCAGTTCCTCCGCAGTATAGCTCACTGCGCTGGGATCCTTGGGGTCCCAGGTGTCCGGATTGTGGCAAAACTGGCACCGCATCCGGCACCCCTGCAGAAAAATCACATACCGCACCCCGGGCCCATCTACAGAGCCGAAGCTCTCTAAAGAGTGGACCAAACCTCTCAATTCCATTTCCATAGTTATCTCCTTGTTTTCGTAGCTTTGCCGCCATTTCTCCGAGTACCAACGGCGAACATCCCCTGCCCTCTCCTGCTTGGAGAGGGTGCCGCCCGCAGGCGGCGGGTGTGGAGGGGACCCCTACAGATAAAAACCAGGCCCGGTTCTTTAGGAAGGCTAGCTTCACTCATCCGTCAGAGTCTACGGCCCTGACACCTTCCCCGGAGGGGAAGACTTTGTGCCACACGTCAGCCTCTACCACTCAACGGAGCCCAGTTTGTCCCGTTAGGTGTCCCCTCCACACCCGTCCCGGGCTACGCCCGGTCCACCCTCTCCAAGCAGGAGAGGGCTTTTTCGCCGCGACATACACACGAACCGGTGACCGTCGGTCACCGGTTCGCCAGAATGACAGTCCCTTACAGGCTCTTATGGCAGGTTCTGGAGATCACGTCCAGCTGCTGCTCCCGGGTCAGGTCGATGAACTTGACGGCGTAGCCGGAAACGCGGATGGTGAAGTTCTGGTACTCCTCCTTCTCCGGGTGCTCCATGGCATCCAGGAGCTTCTCCACGCCGAAGACATTCACATTCAGGTGGTGAGCGCCTCTGGAGAAGTAGCCGTCCAGCACATTCACCAGGTTCTCGGTCCGCTCCTCATCGCTGTGCCCCAGTGCATCGGGATTGATGGTCTGGGTATTGGAGATGCCGTCCAGGGCGTACTGGTAGGGCAGCTTGGCCACGGAATTCAGGGAGGCAATCAGGCCGGACTGTTCCGCGCCGTAGCTGGGGTTGGCGCCGGGGGCCAGGGGGGTCCAGGCCCGGCGGCCGTCTGGCATATTGCCGGTGTACTTGCCGTAGACCACATTGGAGGTAATGGTCAGGATGGAGGTGGTGGGCTCGGAATCCCGGTAGGTGTGGTAATGCTTGATCTTCTCCAGGAAGGTCCGCAGCAGCCACACGGCGATCTCGTCGGCCCGGTCGTCGTCGTTGCCGTAGCGAGGGAAGTCACCCTCGGTCTCATAGTCCACGGCGTAGCCATTCTCGTCCCGGATGACCTTCACCTTGGCGTACTTGATGGCGCACAGGGAGTCCACCACGTGGCTGAAGCCCGCAATGCCCGTGGCGAAGGTCCGGCAGACATTGGTGTCGATGAGGGCCATCTGGCTGGCCTCATAGTAATACTTGTCGTGCATGTAGTGGATCAGGTTCAGGGTGTTCACATAGAGCCCCGCCAGCCACTCCATGGTCAGGTCAAACTTCTCCTGGACCTGGTCGTAATCCAGGTACTCCGTCTCAATGCGCCCGGTGTTGGGGGCCACCTGCTCCCCCTGCTTCAAATCGTACCCTCCGTTGATGGCGTAAAGCAGAGCCTTTGCCAGGTTGGCCCGAGCGCCGAAGAACTGCATTTCCTTACCGGTCTGGGTCGCGGAGACGCAGCAGCAGATGGAGTAGTCGTCGCCCCAGACCGGCCGCATGACCTCGTCATTCTCGTACTGGATGGAGGAGGTGGTCACGGAGATGTGGGCGCAGTAGTTCTTGAAGTTCTCCGTCAGCCGGGGAGAATAGAGCACCGTCATGTTGGGCTCGGGAGAGGGGCCCATGTTCTCCAGGGTGTGGAGGAACCGGAAGTCGGTCTTGGTGACCATGTGCCGGCCGTCCTGGCCGATGCCGCCCACCTCCAGGGTGGCCCACACCGGGTCGCCGGAGAACAGCTGCTGGTAGGAGGGGATCCGGGCAAACTTCACCATCCGGCACTTCATGACGAAGTGGTCAATAAGCTCCTGGGCCTGTGCCTCGGTGATCAGGCCCTTCTGGAGGTCCCGCTGAATGTAGATATCCAGGAAGGTGGATACCCGGCCCACGGACATTGCCGCGCCGTTCTAGGTCTTGATGGCGGCCAGATACCCGAAGTACAGCCACTGGATGGCCTCGTGGGCATTGGCGGCAGGCTTGGAGATATCATATCCATAGGCGGCAGCCATCTTCTTCATGGCCTGCAGGGCCCGGATCTGCTCCGCGATCTCCTCCCGCAGGCGGATCACATCGTCGGTCATGGTGCCGTCGCCGGTGTTCTCGTGGTCCCGCTGCTTCTCCTGGATCAGGAAGTCCACACCGTAGAGAGCCACCCGGCGGTAGTCCCCCACGATCCGGCCCCGGCCGTAAGTATCGGGGAGCCCGGTGATGATGTGAGAGTGCCGGGCCTTCTTCATCTCCGGAGTGTAGGCATCAAACACCGCCTGGTTGTGGGTCTTGTGGTAGTCGGTGAAGATCTTGTGCAGCTCAGCACTGGGGGTATAGCCGTTGGTGGTGCAGGCCTGCTCCGCCATCTTGATGCCGCCGTAGGGCATGAAGGCCCGCTTCAGAGGCTTGTCAGTCTGCAGGCCCACCACCTTCTCCAGGTCCTTGTGAGCGTCATTGATGTAGCCGGGGCCGTAGGCCAGAGGACCGGAAACCACCTCGGTCTCCATGTCCAGGATACCGCCCTGGGCCCGTTCCTGCTTCTGCAGGGCCTGCAGGTCCGCCCACAGAGTCTCGGTGGCCTCCGTGGGTCCTTCCAGGAAGGAAGCGTCTCCCTCATAGGGGGTATAGTTGGTCTGAATGAAGTCCCGGACGTTGATCTCGTAGCGCCACTGCAGCCCACGGAACCCATCCCAGGCCGGAGTGGTTTGGTCTTTGTATTCTGTGTACATAGTCAGTTCCTCCCGAAAGATTTTAGAAACGTCGGCTTGGAAATTATTGGTTAGCCAACGCTAACTTTTCGGGAACATCCTATCATACAGGGCTCTTTTTGTCAATCGTTGGGAGATACTATTTTTGTTATGGACCTATAAGAAAAACTATATATAAAGCATCTGGATTTCTGAATTTGATTGGCGCGAATCCCCGTTTCGGCACTCGAAAAGGAGCCATTATTTTTCTTTGTCTCTTTTCTCATCTCCACTCTCATATCCAATCAAATCCGCAGGCTGACAATTTAGAAGTCCACATAGCATCTCGAGATTCTCCCAGGATATGCCTTTCTGATTGCGAAACTTCTGCAAAGTCGATTGGCTCAACAATTTTTCTCTTCTGATCTTGCTTGTATTGTATCCCTTATCTTTTAATGCAGCTAATACATCTATTTTATAATACAGTGGCATATGATACATCTCCTCTTTTTACATTTTATTGCTTATATTGCATGAAATCAAGTATAAATTTTCTATGAAGGGCAGTCATTTTCGTTTATTTTGCCAATTGATTTGCACGATTATTCGTGTTATTCTAAATATAATATAGAAGGGCAATTTTACGCATGAGGAGATGTTTTGTGTGATGATTCCCAAAATTTTCTGGAAGTACTATGACCTTTTTAGGAGAAAACAAATTACGCTGTCTGAATTTTCAGAACGGACTGCATACTCCGAAGAAGAACTTCTACTCTTTTTAATGGAAATTGCAAAAAAAGAGTGAAAAAATGGAGGCAGTGTGCTATAATAACTTGTAGCAACATTTTTTAGGAGGTGCATCAGATGAAGCAGTTGCAATTAGAAGATTACATCGATCAGGATCTGCTGGACAGATTTGAATTTTACAATTACAACCATGCTCTGGAAATCATCACACAGGCATTTCCTGATGAATGGGAAAATATTGTTACTTGCTTGCGGAAATTGGACATTACAACCGATGATTTGCGTCAAGCCGGAGGCAATGAAACTAACATTCCTAAAAAATTTGACGATGTCCTCTACCCTTTGGACTGGAGAGAAATCAGAATTTCGGGCGATCTTCACATCAAATTCTACCCACGTCAAGCCGACCAGAGAGGGCGCTTTTCAAGCACTCCCTACAAAGAAAATACAGTCAAAAACTATATCGATGGGCACAATATTGACTTTCTGAAAGGCAGAATTGCCTTCGATCTAGAATGGAACAGCAAAGATCAAACTTTTGACAGAGATTTACTTGCAATGCGCACATACTACGATTGCGACATTATCAGTGCCGGCATCATCATTACGAGAGCTGAAGAACTAAACGATGTTTTCAAAACCGTCTATGCCAAGGACAAAAATTCTGGTGGATGGAAGCCAATTATCTCTAAATACGGCGCAAGCACTACATGGATTGGCAAATTACTTTATAGATTGGATTCCAGAAGGAACGGTGGGTGCCCCATTCTGGCCGTCGGTATAAAGAAAAATTGCATCTCCGATTGGAAGGAAGGATATATCGATGAGCATAAGCCAGGAGACAAATGAAAATCTCATTGCGTTCTGCAATGGCCAGAAATTTGCAACTATCTATGCGGACCCACCCTGGAGATTTCAGAACCGAACGGGTAAAGTTGCCCCTGAGCATAAAAGATTAAATCGCTATGAAACAATGGACCTGGAAGCAATCAAGGCCATGCCTGTATCACAAATTGCGGCTGATAAGAGCCACCTTTATCTCTGGGTTCCCAATGCCTTACTCCCCGATGGGCTGGAAGTAATGAAGGCATGGGGATTTGAGTACAAGGGAAATATCGTTTGGGAAAAGGTAAGGAAAGATGGGCAGCCGGACGGAAGAGGCGTTGGATTTTATTTTCGGAATGTAACAGAGATTCTTCTCTTTGGTATCAGGGGCGATAATAATCGTACCCTAGCTCCTGCCCGTTCCCAAGTAAACCTGATTCGGACAATGAAGCGTGAACACTCCCGCAAGCCCGATGAAATTATCCCGATTATCGAGCGTTGCTCCCCCGGTCCATTTATTGAGCTTTTCGCCCGGGGAGATCGTGAGGGCTGGGCCATGTGGGGAAATCAAGCGGACGCAAGCTATGAACCCACATGGAACACTTATACCAACCATACCAAAGCACAACAAATCGGATAAGGGTGGAGAAATCCACCCTTTTTCTGTAGTTATTGAGGAATATAATATGAAAAAAGAAAGCCGCCACAAATGTGGCAGCTTTCTTTTTTGTGGTGACCCGCCGGGGATTCGAACCCCGGACCCACTGCTTAAAAGGCAGTTGCTCTGCCAACTGAGCTAGCGGATCATGTTGGCTGGGATGGCCGGATTTGAACCGACGAATGCCAGAGTCAAAGTCTGGTGCCTTACCGCTTGGCGACATCCCAATATTTTGACCGGGCACACTGGGCATTGTATCACAGGATCACAAAAAAAGCAATCCTTTTTTCAAAAAATTCCCGGAGCCGCTTTTGCGGCTCCGGGAAAGGATTTACGCCACGCCTACGGTGATGAGGATATTGGCGAAGGTCCGCTTCTCGCCTGTGGAGATCGCGAGCTTCACGCCGGGGACGCAGCAGGCGTCGTAGAATTCGTAGCGGCCCAGCTTGTCCAGCTCCAGCCCGGGGAGCATCTTGCGGAATTCGCCGAAGATCTCGGGCTCGGGTTCGCCCTCGCCGGGAGTCATGACCTCGGCCTTCTCCACATTGGAGGCGCTGAGGATGGCATCCAGCACATCGGTGACGGTGGGCAGACCGGGGGTCAGGCCCAGGTAGACGAGCTCCGCGTCGGTGGTCTTGGAGTCCAGGGGATAGTTGCCGTCGGCGATCAAAATCTTATCGCCGTGGCCGCAGGCGGACAAAGCCGCCATAAGCTGCGGATGGATCAGTTTCCCTTTCAGCATACGCGTTACCTCACTTCTTCTCGCCGTCCCGGAGCTGGCCCAAGGCTCCGCCGGGATGGCAGCGGACATAGCGGATGGGATCCCAGTCCTTCTCGGCCTGCAGGGCCACGGACAGGGCCTGGAGGGTCAGCAGTTCCGCCAGGACGGAGTTCCGGGGGGCCCGGTTCAGGGGGCCGCCCTCGGCGTTCACGCCGGCAAACAGGAAGGCATCGGTGTTCTTGGCCAGCCAGCTGTTGGGGTTGCCGGAAACGCCGATGGTCTTGCAGCCGTTGTTCTTCACGGCAATAACGGTGGACTTCAGCTCTCCAGTCTCGCCGGAGTTGGAGATGGCGATCACCACATCCCCGGCCACCAGCTGGCCGCAGGAGCCGTGGACGGCCTCGGTGCCATGGAGGTAGTAAGCGGGGTTGCCGGTGGAGGACAGCAGGGATGCCACATAGGTGGCCACGTGGCTGCACTTTCCGATGCCGGTGACGTGGATCCGGCCCCCCTGGGCCTGGGACTCCAGGATCAGCTGGGCAGCGGCCTGATAGTCCTCAGGCTTCCGGTCATGGAGGAATTTATTGAATTCCGTATCGACGGAGGAGAAGAAATTCTCCACCGCCTGATTGCTTTCGGGTTTGAGCATGGTTTTTACTCCTTTCTTGGAACAGGACATCCCCCGCTATCTCCCCGCCCTCTCCTGCCTGGAGAGGGTGCCGCCGCAGCGGCGGGTGTGGAGGGGACCCCTATAACATTAGGACTAGGTACATTTCACGGGAAAAGCACTCCCCCTATGCAGGTCGGAGGTTTCCCCTTCCAACGAAGTCTGTCTTCGTCGTTAGGGGTCCCCTCCACACCCGTCCCGGGCTGCGCCCGGTCCACCCTCTCCAGGCAGGAGAGGGCTTTTTACGCTTTACTTCAGGGCGTCCAGCTCCGCGGCGTCGAAGCCATTATAGCCCCGCTCCCGGAGGAGAGCCTGGACTTCTGTCACCGTGGGCAGGCTGGGGATGGCGCCCATGCGGGACACGGTGATGGCGGCGGTGTGGCTGGCGAAGGCCAGGGCCTGTTCCTCCGGCAGACCGGCAGTCAGGCCGGTGCAGAAAGCGGCTACGAAGGAGTCGCCGGCGGCGGTGGTGTCGGCCACATGGGGCATCTTCACCACGTCGGTGTGGCTGACGGAATCCCGATTTGCCACCACAGAGCCATTCTCACCCATGGTGATGATCAGCTTGCTGACGCCCCGGTCGCCGAACCAACCGGCTACGGTCTTCACGTCGTCCATGTTGATGCCATCCGCCACGTCGATCTCGTGGCCGGACATCAGAGCGGCCTCATGCTCGTTGGGGGACAAATAGGTCACATTGGCGAGCAGCTCGTCGGACAGGGGGGCGGCGGGGGCGGGGTTCAGCATCACGGGGACCCCTGCGGCCTTGGCCCACTTGGCCACGGTCTCGACAATGGCCATGGGCAGCTCCAGCTGCATGATGACGATGTCATACTGACCGATGGCGTCCTTCAGCCAGGCGATGTGCTCTTCCTTCATGGTGAAGTTGGCGCCGGGGCAGACGGTGATGCGGTTTTTGGCGTTGTGCTCGGTGATCTCCAGGGTGATGTGGCCCACGCCGGAGGATTCCTCCGGGTCCACAGTCACATGGGACACGTCCACGCCGGAGTCTTTGGCGGCATTCTTGAGGATCGTGCCGAAGGAATCCGCGCCGACACGGCCCACCATAGTCACGTCCGCGCCCAGACGGGCACACTGGACGGCCTGGTTGGCGCCTTTGCCGCCGGGGGCGGTCTGGAACTTCATGCCGACCACGGTTTCGCCCTCCTTGGGGGCCCGGCTGGTGGAGGCGATCAGGTCCATCATAAAGCTGCCGACAACGAGGATCTTGGGTTTTTTCAGCATAAGAAACGCTCCTTTTTATTGCTTGCAGTGGGCCCCTGGGATAAAAATTACAGGAGGCCGATCTGCTTTCTTACGTACTCTTCGCAGGCCCGCATGCTCTCCACTTCGCCCATGGCGTTCTTGTCCAGCTTGGCCCGGTCATTGCTGCGGGCGAAGGTGGACATGGGCACGGCATACTTGTTCTGATAGTACTTGGCGCTGCAGGGGTAGACACGCATCTCGATCATGGCAGCGGTGGTCAGGAAGTCGGCAACCAGGCGGGCCTTTTCGTAGTCGGTGTCCTTGTGGTCAAAGGCCCACTTGTACAGGTCGGGGTGGAAGTTGGCCATAACACCGCTGTAGCCCGCAGCACCGTGGCAGACGCTGTCGAACCAGGACTGGGCGTTGGCGTTGAATATCTTCAGAGGGGTGCCGGCAACGGCAGCCTGACGCTCCCGGACCAGCTCGTAATCACAGCAGGTGTCCTTCAGGAAGACCATACGGCCCTCTTCACCGGCATGACGCAGGAACTCGGTGGAGACCAGGCGCTTCCAAGGCATGGGGCACTCATAGATGCCGAAGTCGATCTCGGGGTAGCGGTCGAAAATCTCCTGGGCGTTGGCTTCAAACACGGCCTCGCCCTCGTTCTTCTGGTCCAGACGGTTGGAGACCAGCACATAAGCGCCGATGCCCTTGATCTGCATCATGTCTTCGATTTCCTTGAACTGGGTAGCCTTGTCGTCGGCGGTATGGCCGGAGGCGACAACCTGGATCCGGCCGTCCACCGCGTCAGCGGTAGCCTTGGCGATGTCCAGCTTCTCCTGAGGAGTCAGGAACGCCATTTCGCTGGACTGGCACATGGCAAAAATACCGGCGCAGCCCTTCTCCACATACCAGTCCACCAGGCCCTTGATGGCCTTGAAGTCCGGCTTGTTGTCCTCGGTCCAGGGGGTGATCATAACCGGCCAGATGCCGGGATTGATAGAAAATGCCATTGTAATAATCTCCTTTCATTCATAACCCTGCCCTCTCCTGCTTGGAGAGGGTGCCGCCGCAGCGGCGGGTGTGGAGGGGACCCCTGCAGAAACAGGTCGGGGTCAGTTGAATCGGAAAGCCCTCCAAATGTACGTTTTTACTGGGTGCAAGGGGATATCTTTCGCTGGTCCCCTCCACACCCGTCAGGGCTTCGCCCTGCCACCCTCTCCAAGCAGGAGAGGGCTTATGAACGGTGCCAGAGCAATGGACATTTCTCAGGAAAAACTTTACCATAAAACCGTCAAAATGTCTACTCTTTTTGCCGCCTTAAAAGGCCCCAAATTGTCTCTGTAGGGGGATCCCCACAGAGACAATTCCAGATTTTACATCATACCGAACATCTTCGGCAGGAACAGTACCACGTTGGGCACAAAGGTGATGAGCAGCAGCTCCAGGAGCATCACGATGATCATAGGCATGATCTCCTTGATGACGTCCTTCAGAGGGGTGCCGGAGGTGCTGGAGGTGATGAACAGCAGCATGCCGAAGGGCGGGGTAGACAGGCCCAGCATGGTGTTGAAGGTGAAGACCAGGCCGAAGTGGACCACGTTGATGCCCAGCTGCTGGGCCACAGGCCACAAAATGGGGATCATGACCAGCTGGATGACGGAGGTATCGATGAACATACCCAGGATCAGGACCACCACATTGGTCAGCAGCAGGAAGCTCCACTGGCTGTGGCACAGGGTCAGCAGCCAGTTGCCGATGGTGACGCCCAGGCCTTCCTTGGCGAAGATGAAGGAAATAGCGGAGGCAGCACCGATCATGATGGTCACGCCGCCGGTGCCCTTGACGGTGTCAAAGAGGACCTTCTTCAGCTCTTTCCAGCCCATGGTCTTGTAGATGATGGCGGAAACCAGGATGGTGTACAATCCTGCGATTGCGCCGGCCTCGGTGGGGGTGGTGATGCCGGAGTAGATGCAGCCCAGCAGAATGACGGGGGTCAGCAGAGCCCAGATGGCCTTCAACAGGAACTTCAGGTAAGCCTTCAGGGCGATGGGCTCGGACCGGGGGTAGTTCCGCTTCCGGGCGATGAAGACAATATAAACACAGAGGAAGAGGGCCAGCAGAATGCCGGGCATCATGCCGCCCATGAACAGGGCGCCAACGGAAGCGCCGGTGAGCATGGCGTAAACCACCATGGGGATGGAAGGCGGGAAGATGGGTCCGATCGTAGCGGAGGCGGCGGTAATGGCGCAGGAGAAGGGATCGTCGTAGCCCTGCTTCTTCATCATTTCAATTTCCATGGTGCCGATGCCGGTGGCGTCTGCAATGGCGGAACCGGTCATGCCGGAGAACACCAGGGAGCACAGCACGTTCACGTGGGCCATGCCGCCCCGGAACCGGCCCACCAGGCCGTCACAGAAGCCGAAGATGTAGTCAGTAACGGTGGAGGAGTTCATCAGGTTGGCAGCGAAGACGAACAGAGGCACAGCCACGATGGTTCCGTTTGTAAAAATGGCCTCTATGGTCTTTTGGGCGATCAGATGGAGCTGGCCGGCATTGCCCATGACCATGTCGCCAAAGCCATAGCCCTTGCACAGGCCGTCCACCAGGAAGTACATGGCGCAGGCCACGATCATGCCGGTGGGGATAGGCATACGGATGATAAACATCAGAACGAAGAACGCCACGAAGACGATCAGGGGTAAATATCCTGCCATGGCTTATTCCTCCTTTGCTTTCTCGGCAGCTTCGGCGGCTTCCATTTCGGCTTTCTGCTGCTTCATGGCTTCAATGGCCAGGTCGGCCTCGGACATGGACTCTCTCAGGAGCTTCTTGGTGTAGTATTCGTCACCCTTCAGCACCATAATGTCCTCGTAGATGTCCAGAATGTTGTACACAAAGATGAGGAACAGGAAGATCACATAGGGGAAGAAGACGAGGGTCTTGGGGATCTTCAGCAGGGAAGTGACCTGATGCCGGGCAGTCAGGCCCCAGATGTACTTGAAAGAGGGGATGAAGGTGATGGCCATGGCGAAGGCCACGAAGGCGTTGCTGATCAGGGCCATAATGGCCTTACCCTTCAGCTTCAGGGTATCGTAGACCATGGAGAACACCACATGGCCCTTGTTGCGCTGCACGTAGCAGGCACCCAGCAGAGCGATCCACAGGAAGCAAGACTGCTCCACCTCGGTGGTCCAGGGCACGACTAGGTTGGTAAATTTACTGATGACATAGCGGACAAGGATCTGATAGCAGAACAGGCAGAACATGACCACAAAGCTGATGGCGGGGATGTAGAGCTCCACAGCCTGGCGAATGCCGAATTCCAGTTTTTTCAGAAATTTCACGTGTCCAACCTCCTTGTTAAAATCTTAACCTTCCCCTGGGGGAAAGTGCCGCCCGCAGGACGGCCTTGCCTCTCCCTTTGGGAGAGGTGCCGCCGCAGGCGGCGGAGAGGGCCCTCTCAGTCACGGCTTTGCCGTGCCAGCTCCCCCAAAGGGGGAGCCAAGGGGTTCGCTTACCCGCTCCAGGCAGGAGAGGGCTTTAAAAAACGGGGAGATGTTCCCATCTCCCCGTGCGGTATCATTAGGCCATAGCCTTGATCTGCTCCAGCAGGTCCTTATCCCAGCTGTCGGAGATGGGGTCGTTCAGGTAAGCATCCAGAACGTGATCGGCGAAGGCAGCGACGTCGGCCTCGTAGATGGTCAGGCCCTGCTCCTTCAGGAAGTCCTGAACTTCGCTCTCGGTCTTCAGGTTCTGGCTGTCGCAGGCTTCCCGGCCGGCTTCAACAGCTTCCATGACCCAACCCTTCTGGGTGTCGGTCAGCTTGTTCCAGGTGTTCAGGTTGATGGTGGGCCATACGGAGTCGACCAGGTGGTTGGTCAGAGAGATGGACTTCTGAACTTCGTAGAACTTGGCGGACTTGACGGTGGGCAGGGGGTTGTCCTGGCCGTCAACGGTACCGGTCTGCAGGGCCAGGTACAGGTCGTTGAAGCCGATGGCAGTGGGGTTGGCGCCCATGGCCTTGCCCAGGAACACCCAAGCGTCGGAGTTGGGCATACGCAGGTTGATGCCCTTCAGGTCGTCGGGAGTCTTGATGGCCTTGTCCTCGGACAGGGAGATCTCACGGGTGCCCAGGTAGTAAGCGCCCAGAGGCAGGATGCCCTGCTCGTCAGCGATCTTCTGGAAGACTTCCTTGCCGATGTCGCCGTTCAGAACCTTGGTCATGTGGTCGTAGCTCTGGAACACATAGCCGGCGGTGAACATGGAGACCCAGGGAGAACCGTCGGTCAGCCAGGAAGCGGAGGAGTAGATCAGGTCTACGTCGCCGTTCTTCAGGGCGTCGTGCTCGGTATCCTGGCCATACAGCGTGCCGGAGTCGTAGCACTCAACGGTGATGTTGCCGCCGGAGATCTCCTCCAGCTTTTCCTTGAAGACCTTCTGGGCAGCGCCGTGAGCGTCGGTGGGCACAGCGGCGATGGAGAACACCAGGGTGACGGGATCGCCCACATCCTCGGATGCGGCGGCTTCGGTAGCAGCGGGAGCTTCAGCAGCGGCTGCGGTGGTGGCGGGGGCTTCGGTAGCGGCGGGAGCGCTGCTGCTGCCGCAGGCGGACAGGGCGCCCATGGCCAGGACCAGGCTCAGGCACAGTGCGAGAGTTCTTCTGAGTTTCATAGTTCTTCCTCCAACATGAAATTTTTTATAAAAAGAGTTTCGCGCTCTTTCTAATGTACTTGCCTCTCCCTCTGGGAGAGGTGCCGCCGTAGGCGGCGGAGAGGGCCCTCTCAGTCACGGCTTTGCCGTGCCAGCTCCCCCAAAGGGGGAGCCAAGGGGGCGGGTCCTTACTTATAGATCCTATCCCGCATCTTTAAGGCGGAATTCCGTAAGATCACCGCGCACTTGGCCAGCTTTTCATCCGTCATAGTGATGCTTGGCCCGGAGGTGCTCATTCCGCCCACCAGCTGCCCGAAGGCATTGTAGATGGGCACGCCCACGCACCGCACTTCCCGGTCCCGTTCCCCGTTGTCCAGGGCGTAGCCCCGCTGGCGGGTGGTCCGGAGTTCTTCGACGATGGCATCGTAATCGGTGATGGTGCCGGGCTGGTATTTCCGGCGCTCCTGGCTGATGCGCTGAGGCCATTCGCTCTCCGGCAGGTGGGCCAGAATGGCCTTGCCGATGCCGGTGCAGTACAGGGGCGCGGTCTCGCCCAGGATGTCCCGGTAAGGCAGGACCCCCATTCGGTCTATGGGGTGGGCAACATAGAGGTAGAGCACCCGGTCCCCGTAGGGAAGGCCAAAGTAGACGATCTCGCCGGTCTGGCTGGCGGTCTCCACCAGGATGTCGTAGATGGCTTTGGGATAGCCCAGGTTCTGGTTGATGATGAAGGCGAACTCCAGCATCTTCAGCCCCAGCTGATACCGGCCGTCTGGCAGCCGGTCTAAGTATCCCATGGCCGTAAAGGTAGAGAGGATATTGTGGACGTTGGACTTGGTGACGCCCATCTTCTCCGCGATCTCCGTTACGCCGAGGACCGGCTTCTGGGAGGTAAAGCAGGAGAGGATATCCAGGGATTTTGCCAGGGACTTGACCTTCACGCCTTCTTCATATTCCAATGGGTCAACCTCCCTGATGTTCTGTAATTCAGAACGCTTTTCTCTATCTGGGAATAGTATAGTCGTATTGCAGAAAGAAGTCAATCTCTGTGGCGCATTTTTGGAGATACTGACAGTTTCGGGTGTCACGGTTTGTTCATATCTCCCAAAGCGATTTCTCAATGGTGAACAGTCGTTCCGCAATAGAATATTTTCGCAAAAACCTTGCCCTTTTGCGGGAAACGAAGTATAATCGAGGCAGCCAAAAACGTTTTTATTGACAGGAGGAAGCAGCCATGATCTTCGATACCCTGGACCACATCGATACCTACAAGGATACCCATCCCGGCCTCTACAAGGCCCTCACCGTCATCCGGGACACGGACTTTGACGCCCTCACCACCGACCGTGTGGAGGTGGACGGCAAAAACCTGTTCTTCTTTACCCAGAGCTACGAAACCAAGGTCGATAACGACACCCCCGAGGCCCACCGGGCCTATGCCGACATCCAGGTCGTCCTGGAGGGCCGGGAGAAGATGGGTGTCGGCGCCCTGAAGGACATGACCGAGGAGGTGGAGGCCCGGCCCGAGGGAGACATCTGGTACTACCACGGCCCCATGGATTACATCACCCTGACCCCCGGCAAATTCGCCGTCCTTTTCCCCCAGGATGCCCACGCCCCCTGCATCGCCGTAGACGGTCCGGAAAAGGCCAGAAAGTGCGTATTTAAGGTGAAGCTGTAATAACGGCAACGCCCCTTGGCTCCCCCTCTGGGGGAGCTGGCAGCCGTAGGCTGACTGAGGGGGCCCTCTCTGCCGCCTACGGCGGCACCTCTCCCAGAGGGAGAGGCAAGCGAACCGTCCTACCTTCCCCCAACGGGGGAAGGCTTTTTCTTTATATCTGTTGACAAGCCACGCGTCCCTTTGCTATAATGCTAGACGTAAATCTGCGCCAATCCTGGCAAAGGATGAAAAGATATGAACAACATTCTAAAATATCTGGAATCCAGCTGCAGCGCCTATCCTACCCGGGCGGCGGTGCTGGATGACCGGAAAAAGTATTCCTATGAAGAATATTATCACCTGACCCGGCGGATCGGCTCCGGGCTGTGCGGCTGTGTGCAGCAGCGGCAGCCAGTGGGTGTGTATATGGAGAAGTGCGCCGATGCCGTGGCCGTCTTTATGGGCGCCGTGTGGGCTGGTGGCTTCTATTCCTGCCTGAATACAGAGCTGCCTGGGGCCCGGCTCCAGCAGATCGTATCCGTGCTGGAGCCCGCGGTCATCGTCACCCAGGAGGAGCTGCTGGAGAAAGCCAAGGAGCTCTTCCCGGACTGCCCCATCGTGACCTTTGAGGCCCTGGAAAAGGCCCCTGAGGATGCCGCCGCCCTTGCGGAGCGGCAGGCCAGGGCCTGCGATACGGATGTGCTGTATGTGAACTTCACCTCCGGCTCCACCGGCGTGCCCAAGGGCATTGCCGTAGGCAACCGCAGCGTGCTGGACTTCCTGGACTGCTTCGTGCCCCTGTTCGGCATCGACCACACGGACGTGGTCGCCAACCAGGCCCCCTTTGATTTTGACGTGTCCGTAAAGGACATCTACTCCGCCCTGAAGGCCGGGGCCTGTCTGGCGGTGGTGCCGAGGCGGCTCTTCTCCGTGCCCACCCAGCTCATCGACTTCCTGTGTGACACGGGAGCCACCACCATGATCTGGGCCGTGTCCGCCCTGTGCCTCATCACCGGCTTCCACGCCCTGGACTACCGGACCCCCGACAAACTGAAGCGGATCCTCTACTCCGGGGAAGTTATGCCCCTGAAGGCCCTGAAGGAATTCCGGAAGCACCTGCCGGATATCCTCTATGTCAATGTCTACGGCCCCACGGAGATCACCTGCAACTGCACCTACCATATTCTGGAGAAAGACCGGGATTATTCCGACGGCGTGCCCATTGGCAAACCCTTCCCCAACGAGGATGTGTTCCTGCTGGACAGCGAAGACCGCCTGGTGACGGCCCCCGGCACCGAGGGCGAGATCTGCGTCCGGGGCACCTGCCTGGCTCTGGGCTACTACAAAAATCCCGAGCAGAACGCCGCCCACTTCGTCCAGAACCCTCTGAATCCCTGCTACCCCGAGCGGATCTACCGCACGGGCGACCTGGGCAAGTACAATGAATTTGGCGAGCTGGTCTTCAGCGGCCGGAAGGACTTCCAGATCAAGTACATGGGCCACCGGATCGAGCTGGAGGAAATTGAGCGGGCCATGAACGCCATCGACGGCGTGGAACGGGCCTGCTGCCTCTTCGACGAGAAGCGCTCCCGGCTGAAGGGCTTCTATGTGGGTACCATTTCTAAGGAAGACCTCCATGCCGCCATGAAGCGGGACCTGCCCATGTTCATGATCCCCGGCATCCTGCGGCAGGTGGAGGCCATGCCTCTGACCAAAAACGGCAAGATCGACCGAAAGGCTCTGGCCGAGATCGCGGGAGGGAGATAATGGAAGACATTTTAAAGCTCCAGGATACCTCTTACTATGTATTTGACTGGCGCATTCTCCGGGAGCGTACAGCCTATTTACAGGGCCTGTTGGGCGAAAAGGTCAACCTGGCCTACGCCATCAAGGCCAATCCCTTCCTGGTAAATGGGGTAAGGGATATGGTCGCCCGGTTGGAAATTTGCTCCCCCGGAGAAAGCGACATCTGTGACGCTCTGGGGATCGACCCGAAAATGACCGTCATCTCCGGCGTCAACAAGACCCCCGCCTTTATCGAGGGGCTGGTCAGCACCACAGACGGGCGCATCTACACCGTGGAGTCCCTCCACCAGTTTGAGCTGCTGGAGTTCCTCTCCCGGAAGTACGAAAAGCAGCTGACGGTGCTGCTGCGGCTCACCAACGACAGCCAGTTCGGCATCAACGAAGAGGACATTGAACAGATCATTGCCGCCCGGGAGACGTTTCCAAATCTCCACATCCAGGGCATCCAGTTCTTCTCCGGCACCCAGAAGACCTCCCTCAAGAAGCTGAAGCGGGAGATCACCCACCTGGACGAATTCCTCTTACAGCTAGAGGAAAAGTACGGCTGGCACAGCCCGGAGCTGGAATACGGCACCGGCTTCCCCGTGGCCTATTTCGGCGAGGAGCTCCAGGAAGAGGCGCTGATTCTGGGCTTCAAGCAGCTCCTGGAGGACATGACCTGGAAGGGGGAGATCACCCTGGAGCTGGGCCGGTCCATTGCCGCCTCCTGCGGAAGCTTTTTCACCCACGTTGTGGATAAAAAACGGAACCACGGCCAGAACTACCTGATCGTAGACGGAGGCATGCACCAGATGGTCTACTACGGCCAGTACATGGGCATGAAGATCCCCAAATACAGCCTCTGCGGCCGGGAAAGCGAATCACCCACCGGCACCTGGAATGTCTTCGGCAGCCTTTGCAGCATGAATGACATCTTAGTCAAGGCCCTGCCCCTGCCGGAGCCGGAGATCGGGGATACCCTGCGCTTTGACAACACCGGCGCCTACTGCGTCACCGAGGGCATCGCCCTGTTCCTCAGCCGGGATCTGCCGGCGGTTTACATCATCGATTCGGAAGGTAAGCTTTTCCAAGCGAGAAAAACCATTGAGACCTTCCCTTTCAATACTATACATACATCTGAAAGGAATTGAACATTATGGAAGAACTGCTTGAGATTTTGAACGACATTCAGCCCGGTGTGGACTTTGAACACGAGACCCACCTGATCGACGACCACCTGCTGGACTCCCTGTCCATCATCTCCCTGGTTGCCGAGCTGGAGGACACCTTCGACATCACCGTCCCCGCCGTGGAGATCATCCCCGACAACTTTAATTCCACCGAGGCCATGATGGAGATGATCCAGCGGCTCCAGGAAGACTAACGGATGGACAAACTCCTGAGCCTGCTTCACGCAGGCGCACATCCCGGGCTCACAGCCTTTTTCTCCGTTCACTATCTGGCATTGTTTCTGCCCGCGGCGCTGATCCTGTTTTCCGTTACCCCCAAAAAATGGAAGCGGTACACACTGCTGGTCCTGAGCCTGGCCTTTTACTGGCTCATCAGCGGCACCCTGATCGTCTACCTGCTGCTGAGCGCCCTGGCCATCTGGGGTCTCGGCATCTGGATGGACAACATCCAGAAAAAGCGGGACGCGGAAGCGAAGGCCGCCGAGCGGTCCGAGCGGAAGGCCATTAAGAAGAAGTACAACGGCATCTGCCGCTGGGTGCTGACCCTGGGGGTCTGCCTGCACATCGGCCTGATCCTGGTGCTGAAATACTCCGGCTTCTTCCTGGAGAATGTGAACGCCCTGTTCCATACGGGCTTCCCCATTCCGGAGTTTTTGAAGCCTCTGGGCATTTCCTTCTTTATCCTCTCCAGCGTCTCCTATCTGGCGGATGTGTACCACCAGAAGGTGACGGCGGACCGGAACCCCCTGCGGCTCCTGCTGTTTCTCAGCTTCTTCCCCCAGATCGTGGAGGGCCCCATTGTCCGCTACAGCGACACGGCCCAGGCCCTGTGGGAAATAAAGCCCATCACCTATGCCAACTTCACCGCAGGGCTCCAGCGCATCGGCTACGGCCTGATGAAGAAGCTGGTCATTGCCGACCGCTTGGACCCCATCGTGGCCGAGCTCTTCACCGGCGGCGCGTCCTACCCGGGCTTCTTGTCCCTGCTGGGTGCGGTGCTCTACACCATCCAGCTGTATATGGACTTCTCCGGCTCCATGGACGCGGTCTGCGGCACCGCCCAGATTTTTGGCATCGCCATGCCGGAGAACTTCAAGCGGCCCTTCTTCTCCAAGAACATCTCCGAATTCTGGACCCGGTGGCACATCACCCTGGGCACCTGGTTCCGGGACTATATCTTCTATCCCGTGACCATGTCCGGCCCCCTGAAGAAGCTTACCGGCGCAGCCCGGAAGAAGCTGGGCAACCACTTTGGTCCCCTGCTGGCGGGCTCCATTGCCCTCTTCTGCGTCTGGTTCTCTAACGGCCTGTGGCACGGCGCCGCCTGGCACTATGTGGCCTTCGGCCTGTATCACTTTGTCCTGATCCTGCTGGGCAATATCTTTGCCCCCTACCTGAAAAAGGTCAACGACCGGCTGGGCCTAGGGCCGGAAAAGAAACTCTTCCACCTGTGGCAGATGGTCCGCACCACCATTCTCGTGATTTTCGGCGAGATGATCTTCCGGGCGGACACCATGTCCATGGCCTTTACCATGTTCCGGAACATCTTCACCCACTTCGATTTTACCGGCTTCGCCTATAACGACCTGAAGGCCGCCCTCTCCGCCGCCGACTGCGACGTGCTGGACCTGCTGATCGTGGGGATCACCACGGGAATTGTACTGGCCGTCAGTATCCTTCAGGAAAAGGGCATCCGCATCCGGGAGACCCTGAACCGGAAACCCACCCCAGTCCGCTGGGCGGTGTGGTACGCGTTGATCCTCTTCATCATCATCTTCGGCGCCTACGGCGTGGGCTACACCCCCATCGACCCCATGTACGCCAATTTCTGATCCCTCGCCCCCTCCGCCCGGAGGGGGCTGCCCGCATACCAAACGATCCCCTGAGAGCCAAAAGCCTCTCAGGGGATCGCTTTCTATTTACAGTCTTTTCAATGGCTCCGACTCGTCCTGGGCAAGGAGCAGATCGGAAATGATGTCGTTGGAGACCAAGAAGCCTCTGGGGGTCAGGTACCACCGACCGTCCTCGCTCTGAGCGGTGCGGTAGTAGACCCGGTGCTTCAGGAGGATCTCTTCCAGGGGCTTGAAGGGCAGCAGGAAGGTGCGCTCGTATTCCTCGGCGTAGATGCCGGCGGTGGTGCGAAGGCGCAGCATCAGGTATTCTCCCGCCCGCTCCCGCAGGGGGATCTCCTGGACGTCCTCCATGATGTTGCCGCCGGTCCGGATGCCCTGGATATAGGCCTGCAGGTCCCGGACCATGGTGAAGCGCTTGCCCGCAAAGTCGGAGCTGGCGCTGGGGCCGAAGCCCAGGTACTCGCCGCCGGTCCAATACTTGGTATTGTGCCGGGAGTAGAGGCCCTTGCGGCAGAAGTTGGAAATTTCATACTGGCGGAAGCCCCGGGCCCGGACGGCCTCGATGGCGGCCATATACATATCCGCCTGGGTGTCGTCGTCGGGCAGGTTCAGAAAGTCCTTCATCTCATAGAAGGGGGTGCCCTCCTCGACCTTCAGGCCGTAGCAGGAGATGTGCTCGGGGTTCAGGCGCAGGACATTGTCCAGGGTGTCCTGCCAGTCGTGGAGGGTCTGCCCCGGCAGGCCGTACATCAGGTCCACGGATACATTCCGGAAGCCCGCCTTGCGGATACGCTGATAGGCCTTCACCGCCTGGTCGTAGGTATGGGGGCGGCCCAGCTTTTTGAGCATATCATCATTGTCGTTCTGGATCCCCAGGCTCACCCGGTTGAAGCCCTCGGCCCGGAGGCGGTGGAGGAGCTTATCCGTGACGGAGTCGGGGTTGGCCTCGAAGGTGATCTCCGCATCCATGGCCACATCGAAGTTCCGGCGCAGGGTAGTGAGGATGATGGCCAGAGCATCCGCCCCAAAGTAGCTGGGGGTGCCGCCGCCAAAATACACCGTATCCACCCGGTAACTGGGGCACAGGGCCCCGGCCTCCTTGATGTGGGCGCAGATGGCATCCAGGTAGCCGTCCATGAGCTTGTCATCCTTGCAGGCCAGGGAGTAGAAGTCGCAGTACTGGCACTTGCTGCGGCAGAAGGGAATATGAATATAGATCCCCAGAGGGGTCTTGTTGGCGCGTCTGGTGAGTATGGGCATGTGTGTAACTGCCTCCTAATAAAAAACTCCTACCCTTCCCCTGGGGGAAGGTGGCCCCGCAGGGCCGGATGAGGGGCTCCCTGCCCTCTCCTGCTTGGAGAGGGTGGCCCCGCGGGGCCGGGTGTGGAGGGGACCCCTATCGAATAAAACCGGGCTTTATTGAATGGGAGAGATGCTTTCCCTTCATCCGTCAGGGCTGCATTCATCGGGGCCAGCCCTTCGTTTTAGGGGTCCCCTCCACACCCGTCAGGGCTGCGCCCTGCCACCCTCTCCAAGCAGGAGAGGGCTTTTTTATTCGTCGTCCAGTTTCAGGACAGCCATGAAGGCTTCGCTGGGCACGGACACGGTGCCGAAGGTGCGCATGCGCTTTTTGCCTTCCTTCTGCTTCTCCAGCAGCTTCTTCTTTCTCGTGATATCGCCGCCGTAGCACTTGGCCAGCACGTCTTTGCGCAGGGCCTTGATGGTCTCCCGGGCGATGATCTTGCCGCCGATGGCGGCCTGGACGGGGATCTCGAACTGGGCTCTGGGGATGTTATCCTTCAGCTTTTCACAAATTTTCCGGGCTCTGGGGTAGGCATTGTCCGCAAAAAGGATGAAGCTCAATGCGTCCACCACATCGCCGTTTAAGAGGATGTCCAGCTTCACGAGGCGGCTCGGCCGGTAGCCGATCATGGTATAGTCCAGGCTGCCGTAGCCCCGGGTCCGGGACTTGAGGGCGTCGAAGAAGTCGTAGATGATCTCGTTCAGGGGCATTTCGTAGTGGAGCTCCACCCGGTTGGCATCCAGGTACTCCATGTTTTTGAATTCGCCCCGGCGGTTCTGGCACAGGTCCATAATGCTGCCCACATACTCCTGGGGGGCAATGAGATTGGCCTTGACGAAGGGCTCTTCGGCAAGCTCAATTTCCATGGGGTCCGGGTAGTCCAGGGGGTTGTCCACCATCAGCACAGTGCCATCGGTCTTGGTCACCCGGTAGACCACGTTGGGGGCGGTAGTGATGAGGTCCAGGTTGTATTCCCGCTCCAGCCGCTCCTGGATGATCTCCATGTGCAGCAGCCCTAAAAAGCCGCAGCGGAAGCCGAAGCCCAGGGCGATGGAACTCTCGGGCTCGTAGCTCATGGAAGCGTCATTTAATTTCAGCTTCTCCAGAGCGTCCCGCAGGTCTCCGTATTTGGCCCCGTCGGCAGGATACACGCCGGAATAGACCATGGGCTGGACCTTCCGGTAGCCGGGCAGGGGCTTGTCGGCGGGGTTCGCCACCCCCGTGATGGTGTCGCCCACCTGGGTATCGGACACGGTCTTGATGGAGGCAGTGATATAGCCCACCTCCCCGGCCCCCAGGGATTCCTTGGGATTCAGGCCCAGCGGATGCATGGTGCCCACTTCCACCACCTTATAAACAGCCCCGGTGGCCATCATCTTGATGTCCATACCGGCCTTCACGGCGCCCTCCTTTACCCGGGTGTAGACGATGACCCCCCGGTAGGCGTCGTACTGGCTGTCAAAGATCAGAGCCTGCAATGGGGCATCCCGGTCCCCCTTGGGGGCGGGGATATCCTGAACGATCATCTCGAGAACAGAGTGAATGTTGATGCCGTTCTTGGCGGAAATTTCCGGGGCATCCTCCGCGGGAATGCCGATGATGTCCTCCACCTCGGCCTTCACTTCTGCCGGGCGGGCAGAAGGCAGGTCGATCTTATTGATGACGGGCAGCACCTCCAGCCCCGCGTCAATGGCCAGATAGGTGTTGGCCAGGGTCTGGGCCTCTACGCCCTGGCTGGCGTCCACCACCAGCACAGCCCCTTCGCAGGCGGCAAGAGAACGGGAGACCTCGTAGTTAAAGTCCACATGGCCCGGGGTGTCGATGAGGTTCAGGTCATAGGTTTCCCCGTCGTCGGCGGTGTAGTTCAACTGGACGGCAGTGGCCTTGATGGTGATGCCCCGCTCCCGCTCCAGGTCCATGGAGTCCAGCAGCTGCTCGGCCTTCTGCCGCAGGTCCACCGCCCGGCACTCTTCCATAAGCCGGTCCGCCAAAGTGGACTTGCCGTGGTCGATGTGGGCGATGATGGAGAAATTTCGAATGTGAGAAAGATCCGTCATAATGGCTGACTCCTCCTGATATCTAGGCATACAAATTGCATTTTATCAATTATACCGAATCATTTCCAAAAAGGCAACCGTATATTTTCACGAAAAAAGGGAAAAACTCCAGGAGAACCTGAGAAAAATCCGACAATATCCCCGAAAAGAGATTTATTTACGAAAAAACCCTTGCCGAAAAGAGAAAATCGGGGTATAGTCTTTAAGCAAAGAAATTTGACAGCCAGACGATGAAGAGGGAGACGCTATGAGTACAGCTAAGAAGCCCGCAAAGGGCAATGAGGATCTTCAGGCCGCCATGCAGGCCCTGATCCTGAAGGGAAAGAAAGAGGGCATGATCAAGGACACGGAGCTGAATGCCATCCTTGAGAAAATGCAGCTCTCTCCGGAAAAAATCGAGGAAATTTACGACCGTTTCGAGGCCATGAACATCCAGATCGTGACCACGGAGCTGGATATTGACGACTCCCTGGACGTTTTGGGCGACGGCCTCGGTGACGGCCTGGACGACGGCCTGGACCTGAGGAACATCGAAGAGGAAGAGCTCATCGACCCCGTAGACCTGGCCGCGGAATACAGCCTGGACGACCCTGTCCGGATGTACCTGAAGGAGATCGGCCAGGTAAAGCTCCTGTCCGCTGACGAGGAAGTGGAGCTGGCCAAGCGGGTATCCGAGGGCGACCAGGAGGCCAAAAACAAGCTGACGGAAGCCAACCTGCGGCTGGTGGTATCCATCGCCAAGAAGTATTCCGGCCGGGGCCTGCACATCCTGGACCTGATCCAGGAGGGCAACACAGGGCTCATCCGCGCCGTAGACAAATTCGACTGGACAAAGGGAAACAAATTCTCTACATATGCCACCTGGTGGATCCGGCAGGCCATCACCCGTGCCATTGCCGACCAGGCCCGGACCATCCGGGTTCCGGTGCATATGGTAGAGGTCATCAACAAGGCCACCCGCTGCAACCGGAAGCTGGTCCAGGAGCTGGGCCGGGAGCCCACCATGGAGGAGATCGCCGCGGAGCTGGGCCTGCCTGTGGAAAAGATCATCGAGGCCAACCGCACTGCCGCCGATACCCTGAGCCTGGACACCCCTGTGGGTGACGAAGAGGACACCTCCATCGGTTCCTTCGTAGAGGACGAGCGGACCCCCGGCCCCGCCGACGCTACCTCCAACGCCCTTTTGGCCGAGGCCCTGAAGGAGATCCTGGGGACCCTGACCGAGCGGGAAGCCGACGTGCTGCGGATGCGCTTCGGCATGTACGACGGCCGGACCCACACCCTGGAAGAAGTGGGCCAGATCTTCGGCGT
>JBNMIH010000005.1:0-81763 GCA_050873165.1 Faecousia sp. | reverse complement strand
GAGATTCAGGAAAAAGGTAAAGAGGGCAAGCCCAACGCAATAGAAGGCGAAAATAGAGAAGTTTCCGTCTTTTGCCAGGGTTTTCAGAATTTTGATTCCCAACAGTGTCCCGGCAAAGGCAGCGAGACCGGTCGCCAGACAGATGAGGACCATCTGGAAGGTCACGTCCTTCAGCCCCGCCCCGGCGATACGCACAATGTCATTGACGGACACACACAGAAGGATCAGCATGGTCTCCAGCAGGGCATTTCCCAGGGAATACTCCTTGTCCACTCCGCACACGGAGCTGACAGACAGCATGGCACCCATGGCGGAAATACCGGGGAAGATGCTGAGGGCCCCGCCCAGGCCAATGAGCAGTCCCTCCACCCGGCTCATGGTCCGGGCATCCTTGTTGCCGGTAGGCAGGTAGTGGGGTATGTAGATGATCAGGCCGTTGAGCAGCAGGAACAGGGCTACCACCAGCATATTGCTGCCCAGGGAAAAGAGCTTGTCGTAAAAGAGATAGGCAAAAATAATAGGCACCGCCGTGGTCCGCAGCAGCCGGAAGTCCATCAGGCTCTTGACATCCAGGGGTCTGCGGCGCTTCCGTTTGGGGATCCTCGCCAGGGCCAAAGCCCTGCGGATGCGGACGATGGTAGACCGGGAGCTCATATAGAGCGCCAGCATGGCCGCCACATGGAGAAACAGCAGCATGAGGTTCCCATCCATGGTCGTGCCGAAGATTTTCAGCAGCAGGATTCCGTGGGCCCGGGAAGAAATCGGCAGAACATCCGAAATGCCTGTCAAGAACCCATAAAGCATACTTTGCAGCCAACTCATATCCGGCCGTCTCCTCCTTTGCATAGTATTTTCACTTTATAATAACACAGTTTGTTCTATTTTTCCAGAACTATTTTTGCGGCACAAAAAAGGACCTTCCCCCCGGGGAAGGTGGCTCGGCGAAGCCGAGACGGAAGAGGGGCGGTACCGACTCGGTCCTGCTTACCGCCCCACACCCGTCAGGGCTTTGCCCTGCCACCCTCTCCCAGGAGAGGGTTTTACTGCACCTCCACCACCCGGATGGTATCCAGGGTGTAGTCCGACTGGGCCATGACCACATCGGCGATCACTGCCACGTCCTGCTGCTGGAGCCCGCCTTCCGGGGCGGCCACGGCCACGGAGATGCCATCGCCGGTCATGTAGGCCACGCAGTCTTCATAACCCTTGGCAATGATCAGGCTCTCGATCTGGGCTTCGCTTAAAGCGGTCTGGACGATGTCCTCCAGGTCCCGGGAGGCCTCGGCATCCTTGGTGGTGCCATCCGTGTAGGAGGCTGCCTCCTGTAATAGATGGATGGCGTCATCTCTCGCCTGCTGCCGGGACAGGCGGACGGCGGCAAAGTAATTGCCGGAGGTGTCCACATCCTCCCCGTTCATGACGGCGGCCATGTCGTCGCTAAGCTCCAAGGTGTCCTCCCCCATGACCTTCTCCGTGTCCAGGCTTTCCGTCAGGGTCTCCGTAGCCTGACCCTTGGCATAGAGCCAGTTCACATAGATCCCGGCGCAGACCGTCACGAGAACCGCGGCGGCGATGAGGTTTTTCTTCCAGATTTTCACAAAAATGCCCCCTCACTTCATTTTCAGAACGGTTATTTGATTGGACGGCAGTCCGGTGACCCCCGATACCGCTTCCACCACCGACAATTTCACTCGGGGATCGTCCCCACCCCGGCACACCACCACCGCCCCCCGGTAGATAGGCGCATCCACCTGGCGGACAAGGCCCTGCTGCTGCCGGGAAGCGTCCGTCACCGTGACAGTGGCGGTCTTTTTCTCCTGACGGTCCTCCTGGTTCGAAGAAGTCTCGTCCGCCTGGAAAACCGTCTGCTCCCCGGTTTCAAGGCTCAGCAGCACCCTGGTCTCGCCTGCCCCCTCAACCAGAGTCAGGATGGCCTCCAGCCTTTCCTCCAGATCCTCGGTCTTTTCTTTCTGTGGCGCAGCCGCCGGGGCCGCCTCCTTCTTCTGGGGCCAGAGCATCAGCGTAAGCCCCAAAAGCAGCACCAGGACCACCGGGCCGTTCTTTTTGACCAGGGCCCTAGCCTTTTCTAAGGCTCCACCCACACGACCGCCTCCTCCGGAATGCCAAGCTCCGTCTTTAGATACGCCTCCATTGCCGCCTTCTGTGCTGGGGTGGGACTGGCCCTCAGGGTCACCCCCACCGGCAGTCCATCCTCCGAAAGCGTCAGCTGCACTTCCACCGAGAAGCCCAGGGCCGCCGCTTTGTCCAAGATATATGTTCCGAGACGGCTTTCTATGCCTCGGTTTCTTTCCGCCTGGGCATAGGCGTCCCCTTGGTCCACAAACCCCTGGGCCTCCTCCCGCCATGCTTCCTGAAAGTCCCCCAGGTCCGGCAAATGGAGCCTTCCCAGGGGCCCTAAAGCCGTCAGCAGGAGAAACAGGCCGCAGAGCAGCTTCATCACCTTCCCGCCGGGGCCCTCCCTCAGTCCTTCCAGCAGGATCCCCCCCACCAGGGCAGCGGCGATGAGGCTCAGGACATAGCCTTTGAGCATCAGCTGACCCCCTTCAAAAAGCAAACGGTGCTCACCAGGCCCATAACGCAGATGGCCCCGGTCATGCCAAGCAGCATCCGCATCACCTCCGAGAAGTCGGCGATGACAGTGGTCACCGCCTTGGGGGCAAAGAGGCCGCAAAAGGCAGAGGCGGCTTTGAGGATCAGATATTGAATGCCGATCCGGCCAAAGGGCTCCAGAAACACTGCCAAGATCGCCAAAATACCGTAGATGCCCATGGCTCCCCGCAGCACCCCCGCCCCCACCAGCACCGCCTCGGAGGCCTCCGCCAGGACGCTGCCCACTACGGGAACCAATGTCCCAAAGGCGGCTTTGGCGGCCTTCACCGCGGCAGCATCGGCGCTTCCCGCCACCACCCCGGTAATACCCAAGTAGGCCGTAAAAAGGGACAGCATGGTTTTCAGGCACCACAGGAGCATCCCCTTCATGGTGTCCTTCAGGTTTTTCAAAAAGTCGCTTTCCAGCACGTTTCCCGCCATGGAAGCCGCCAGGAAAAGGTACTGCACCGGGATCAACAGCTTTACCATAAGCCGGCTCAGCAGGGTATTGAAGGCGGCGGACCCAGCGTACAGAGCTGCCGCTGATGTGGTGCCCCCCTGGGCGGCCAGGGCGGCAGTCATGGCCGGAAGCAGCAGCTTTTGGTATTCGCTGATGTCCGTCACCGTCTGCTCCCCCAGACGGATCATGGCCCCGGTGCTGCCTAAGAGCAGGGCGCTGGCCGCCACCACCCCCACAAGGTTTGTGGTCCGTCCTCCCTCCCCGGGGACCAAAGACACCAGCAGACACACCGCCGCGAGGCTCCCCCCTGTGACCAGGGCGGCATAGAAGTGGGGCATCAGGATGGGGAGCAGATCTTTTAGAATTTCTCCCAGGGCCTGTCCAAAGTCCCGGGTCTCCTCCGGCATGAGCTTGGACCCAGCCTCCGGCACCTCTGGAGCCGCCGGCTCCGCCGACACGGGGACCGCCAAAAATACTGCCAAGAGGAGGCAAACAATCACTTTGTTCATGCCGCGCCGATCATCTCCCGTACAAACTCCATAAGCTTTTCCAGCATGGGCACCGACAGGCACAGCATAGCCGCCGTGCCCAGCAGCCGCACCGCCTTCGCCAGACTCCCGCACCCCGCGTCGGCGCAGACCGCCCCGGCGATTTCCGCCGTCAGTCCCACCCCGGCGGCTTTCAAGAGGATGGTCATGCTTCCTCCGTCCAGATCCCCCAGGGTTTCCAGTTCCCCCAGTAATCGCACCACAGGGGCAAAGAGCCGCAATGCCCCCATGGCCGCTATGGCACAGGCCGCCAGATTCAGAAGGGCCGCCATGTCGGGCTTGCCTTTCAGCTGGGCCGCCAAAATCACCGTTACCAGACTCAGGGCCGCGTATTTCCAGAAATCCTCCATCAGAATTCAAAAAGGGTCTTCACCAGGTCAAAGAGCTCTGCGATCTTCTGGGCCACCATCATCAGCACCACCACAAGCCCCGCCAGGGTAGTCATGGTGGCCTGCTCCTCCCGGCCGGACCGGGACAGGACCTGGTTGAGGATGGAAACAATGATACCGATGGCGGCAATCTTAAAAATCAGATCAATATCCATAGTCAGATCAGCAGCACCGCCAAAGCCGCCCCGGCGCACAGGCCCAGGGTCTTATAGCTGCGCAGGCGGATGTCCCGGTTTTCCGTCAGGGCATCCAGTTCCCGGCGACAGGCGGACCGGGCGGAGGCAATGCCCTTCAGCTGCCCCGCCAGGTCGAACCGATCCAGAGATCTTCCCAGAAGCAGCAGGATTTTCCGCACTCTTCCCGGGATCTCCTTGTATTCCCCCAGGATCAGCCGCAGGCAGTCCTCTGCCGCCGGAGCCCGGTGCTCCCGGAGGGCCCGGGCCAGTCCCGAAAAGAGCTTTCCAAGAACGCCCCTCCGCCGTCGGGATATCTGCGCGCAGAGGGCCGGCAAGGGAGTCAGCCGGCCCCGGAGCTCACTTTCCATGCAGTCCAGTATGTCCAAAAGCTCCCGAAGCAGCTGCTCCTGCCGGACCGTCTCCCGGGCCAGGGAGAAGCCGAAGCCCCCGCAGCCCACCACCACCAGCACCGCGCCGATCCATTTGTAGGTCATAGCTCCATCCTTTCCCGGATGTATGTCTTGTCCGGACGTAACATCAGCAGTGTATCAAAAATGTTTTCCTCCAGCAGCCGCCGGTAACAGGGCCGCTTCTCCAGGTCCGCCTTATCGGAAGCGTGGGCCGTAGCCAGAAGCTTCACCCCGCATCCCGCAGCCTGGGTCAGAGCCTGAGCGTCCTCCTGAGCGGTGATCTCGTCCAGTGCAATATACTCCGGGCCCATGGTCCGTAGAACCAGGTCCAGCCCGAAGGCCTTGCCGCAGCCTGAGAGCACGTCCAGCCCCCGTCCCCGGGAGAAACCCGGAGGGAAGAGCTCCTGACGCTCGTCCACCACCGCTACCTGGTGCTTCTCCGAAAGCTTCCGGGCAAGGCTCCGCAGCAGGGTGGTCTTCCCCCAGCCTGGTGCACCTAAAATCAGGGTAGAGCCCCAGGTTTTGCAGTCCGCTCCCACCTCCTGCTTCACATCCCGGGCTACCCGGACACACAGGGAAGAAACACACCGAAAGCCCACAACGCAGCCGCCCTTTACCACCGTCTCCCCGCACAGCCCCATCCGGTGGCCGCCCCGGAGGGTCAGATACCCCTTTGCCATGCTCTCCGCCGCCCAGGGGGAATACTGGCTGGCAGCGTTGATGGAAAACTGCAGGTCGTCCTGGGTCACGGCCCCGGGAAGCTCCCAGGTTCGGCCATCAAAGATCAGCAAGGCCCCCCTTCCCCGACGCAGCCGCAGCTCCCGCAGTTCTTTCCTCCCCAGCTCGTCCACCTGGCTGCGCATCCTTTGGGGACAGATGTCCAGGAGGGAGTCCCAGTCGCAGTCCATCCCACCGCCTCCTTTGGGGCAGTGTATGTTGGCCCCGGCAGGAAGATGCCGGAACGCAAAAATTCCCGGGTCCCTTCCGGGACCCGGGAAAACGCCTCTTTTTTACTTCTGCCGATCCAGAATGGCCCGCATGGTGCTGTTGGCAGTGTGGATATCGTCCTTCCACTTTTCGCTGCCCAGATACCACATCTCCGTAACATACCGGCGAACACCCAGAGACCAGGCCTTGGCAATATCGGCCTCGAAGTCCACGTGGCTGGTGGGGTCGTCAAAAACCATATCCCGGAACAGGCCGGGCTTGGTGGCCTTCAGGTGCATGGCGATGACGTGGCCCCGGCCGGAATAGAGGTCGTCGGTGACGGAGGAGCCGTCGTTAACTGCAGCATTGGTCAGGTTGCCGCAGTCGGGATAGACACCCAGCCAGGGGTTGTCGATGTGGTTGACGTAGAACATGCTCTTCCAGACCGTATTCATGAAGGGGGTCTCCATGGTCTCGAAGCCCATAGAGATGCCCTTGGCAGCGGCCATCTCTGTGGCCTTGGTCAGGTTCTCCAAAAAGGCCTGACGGCTGCCCTCCCACTGGTCCTTTTCGTAGTAGGCGTCATAGCCGGCCAGCTGAATGGTGCGGATGCCCAGGTCGTCGGCCAGGTCAATGGCCTTCTCCATGATCTCCATGCCTTTTTTCCGGACCTCCGGGTCCTTGGCGCCGAAGGGGTACTTCCGGTGGCCGGACAAGCACATGCTCCGCAGGGGCAGCCCCACCTGATACATTTCCTTGACCAGCTCCAGCCGTTCTTCCTTGGTCCAGTCCAAGCGGGCCAGCTTCTCGTCGGTCTCGTCCACGCTGAGCTCTACATAATCATAGCCGCACTCCTTAGTGCAGGCCAGTTTTTCGCCGATGGTCATCGTTCCGGGCATGGCCTTCTCGTACAGGCCCAGGGCATATCTTGCCATTGATGATTCCTCCTTATTTTTATGTTCGTTTTTCTGTGTTTTACAAGGCTATTATAGCCTGGCATCTCCGATTTTTCAAGAGAAAACCCATACTTTCCGTGATTTTCTCTTCTTCTCCTTCCCTACCCTTGCGAAACCGGGAAAAATCTGGTATAGTATGGAAAACAACACAAATAAGGAGGGCCAATTATGGCTATTGTCGCACCATCGATCCTCTCCGCTGATTTCGCCAACCTGCAGCGGGAACTGGAGGATATGAAAGCCGCCGGGATCACCTGGGTCCATGTGGACATCATGGACGGACACTTTGTTCCCAACATTTCCATCGGCATTCCCGTGGTCAAGAGCCTGCGCCGCGTCACAGACCTGACCCTGGACGTCCACCTGATGATCACGGAGCCCATCCGGTATGCGGTCAACTTCTGCGAAGCCGGTGCGGACCTGGTCACCGTGCACCTGGAGTCCGATACCCCAGAGAAGATCCACGAGACTTTGGCTCAGATCCGTTCCATGGGCGTGAAGGCCGGTATCTCCGTTAAGCCCGGCACCCCAGCAGAGGCCCTGGAGCCCTTCCTGAAAGAAGTGGATCTGGTCCTCGTCATGACCGTAGAGCCCGGTTTCGGCGGCCAGAAGTTCATGGCCGACATGATGCCCAAACTCGCCGCCCTCCGGGATCGGCTGGCGGAAGTAAACCCTGAATGCCTGCTGGAGGTGGACGGCGGCATCGACACCGTCACCGCGCCCATTGTCAAGGAAAACGGAGCCAATGTGCTGGTTTCCGGCTCCGCCTATTTCCGCAGTGACGACAAGCCTGCCTTTATCGCATCGCTGGAGGCGTGATAAAAGCCCTCTCCTGCCTTCTCCAGGCAGGAGAAGGCAGGGGCTGTTCTGTTTCGGCGGTTAGAATTTTTTAAATCAGCCCCTGCTCCTTGCAGTACCAGTAGATCCCGTCCTCGGCGCAGCTGCGGCAGACGCAGGCAGCCACTTTTTTCAGCTCCTGGGATGCGTTGCCCATGGCCACGCCGGTACCCACTGCCTGGAGCATTTCCAGGTCGTTGTTGGCGTCGCCGAAGGCCATGGCCTGGTCCTTGGTGAGCCCATAGTGGGAGAGGACCGCCTGAACACCAACGCCTTTTCCGGTTTCCGTGGGGATCACATCGATGGCCCGGTCCCACCAGGCGGCAATCTGGGCACCGGTGACACCCTGCATCAGCGCCTCATATTCTTCTTTGGGCGTGCCCACCATGAGCTGGTAGACTTGGCCCTTCGCCAGGCGTTCAAACTCCGGACTGGGTTCCAAAACCAAATTTCCGATGGCGAAATAATCTGCCAGATTCTGCTCCCAGCCGTTGGCCCCCAGCTCCGTGTCGGTAGAAACGCAGATGGGCCTATGGAGAGCCGCCGCGTTCCGGATGAGCCGCTGCACATCCTCCCCCGGGATGGTCCGGCTGAAAATCTGCCCCTGGGCATCGTAGCAGTAGGCCCCGTTGAAGGTCAGGTAGGCATCGAAGGTCACTCCCTCAAACTTTGGCACCGTAACGGGGGTCCGTCCGGTGGCGATACAGATCTTGATCCCATTGTCCCGCAAGGCATTCAGCGCCTGGCGGGTCTTTTCTGTCATGCACTTTTTCTGGAAATCCACCAGAGTGCCGTCGATGTCAAAAAATGCAATTTTGATGTTTTTCATCTTCATACTCTTTCCTCCACCGGGTCCCGATGGTCTACCGTCAGCAAAATCACGATCAGGCCAGCCACGGCCATTCCGATGCCCGTCAGAAGCATGGTGTCCACACCAAAGCTCAACAGCACTCCCCCGGCATAATTTCCGGCAGAGACTCCCAGGGCGTAGGCCGCCGTGGCGAAGGCCTGTCCCTTCACCATATCCCTGCTCTCGATCCGGTCCCCGGCGAAATACACCAGGGTGGGGATCAGGAAGCAGTAGGAGGACAGCTGCAGCAGCTGCAGCAGGTAGACAGAGGTGATGCTGGGGGCAAAATACATCCCCACCGCCCGGACCACATAGGTCACTCCGGCGATTTTCATGAGCACCGAATCCGGGAAGAGCTTGCGGACGGCACTGAAGCAGGTAATGACCACTGCGGCCACCATGGAGCAGATGAAGATCGCTACACCCACATGGCTGCTGTTGCCCCCCAGCCGGGTGAGGATGGCGATCATGTAGTTCTCCGTCATGGCGTGATCCATGCTCAGAAGCAGGACCCCCACCAGTACCGCACAGAACCAGCGATAACGGACAAAGAACGCACCAATGGAAATGCCGGTTTGCTTTTCCGCAACGTCCTTCTGTTCCGTCTGGAGCTTTGGGAATCCCCCAAGCAGGACCATATCGATCATCCGGGCAGCAATCAGAACCACCAGCAGCCAGAGGGCCCCAAATCGGTTCATCACATAGCCCAGCGCCAGGGCGGACAGTGCCGAAGCTACGGCTCCGATGCCCCGGGCCACGCCGAAGTTCATGGGGTAACCCGCCTGGGGATAGGCGATACTCAGGGCGTTCAACAGGGGCATCATGGCATCGCCGATCCAGATGGCTCCCACATAGATGATGCCCAAAGCCAGCACCGGAATTCCCGGCACCAGCTGTACCCCCAAAAAGGCGGCACAAACCGCAGACAGTACCAGCATCATGGTGATCAGGACGCTGCCCTTCGCCCGGTCCGCCAAAGATGCCAGCATAGGCTGGGTCAAGCAGGAACCAAGGCCCGCCAGGCCCAGGAGCAGTCCAATGGTGCCGGCATTCATGCCTTTTTCCAGCAGATAGGCCGCGGCAAAGCTGGTAGCCGAATAGGCCGTCCAGTAGAAGAAGTGGGTCCCGCTGTAACGGGCCGTCAGATTTTTCATAGTTCTCTCTCCATATCATAAAAAAGTCCGGACCGGGGAACGCCGATCCGGAGAAGAATCGAAGGAGGCGGGAGGTGGGCCCTCCCGTATCTTCTGGACAGATTATACTCCGGATCGCAAAAAAACGCTATCGGGAAAAAGACAAGAATTATCACAATCGTGCCATTTTTCGGCGATACTCCGCAGGGGTGCAGCCAAAGCGCTGGCGGAATACCTGCCCGAAATAGCTGGCAGAGCCCAGACCGCAGGCATAGCCCACCTGGGTAATGGGCTCTTTGGTAGCGGCAAGCAGACGGCAGGCCTCCTGGAACCGGAGGGAGCGGATATACTCTACGGGACTCACATGGAGCTTCTCCTGAAACAGACGGAAGCACACCCGCTTGCTCACATGGGCCGCCCCCGCCAGATCCTCCACCCGCATAGGTTCCGTCAGATGCTCCTGAACATAGCGCATGATCTCCTTCAGCTTCTCGTCGGATTGCCGGTTCCCCGGATCCGTTTCCAGAAACGGTCTGGCCTTCTCATAGAGTCCCAGCCAGATTTCCGAGAGAATGGCCCGGAGCTTCAATTCATAGCCCCACTGGGTCTCGTCCAGGAGGAAGGAGGCAGCAAGCTTTTCTAGCAGCGGGCCATCCTTTTCTCGCTCCAGTGCCACCAGTTCCGGCCCGCCGGCGGAAATCATAGGCTGAACATACCGGCTGTAGATGCGGCTGTCCTCACTGCCCGAGAGGAGCACCGGATCAAACAGATGCAGCACCAGCACTGTCTCCTCCTGACAGGCAATATTGGCGGAGGCATGGAGCACATTCCGGTTGATGATCCCCCCGGTTCCGGCCAAAAAGGGATGGACCCCGCCGGGCGTATGGTACTCAATTCCGCCGCTGCGCACATAAAACAGCTCCACGGCGCTGTGCCAATGCCAGGGAGCCGCTGAGCCCAAATACCGGCTCATATTGGACCGGGAGGCAATATAGGGAAAATCCGGCGCATAATCCGGCAATATCTCCTCGTTGCTCTGGGCCACCAGCTGGATGCTGTAGATGTCCTTCATGCGGCATTTCTCCCCCTTTTGCCCATTATGCTACACAATTTTTCCAGTGTTGTCAACACCTGGGAACCAAAATGCCCTCTCCGGGCCGGAGAGGGCATGCAGTCGAAGGATCATTTTTTGTGGGGGCTCTTTCTCCCCTGCTCCATGGCCCGGCGCTCCTGAGAAATGGCCTGATAGAGCGCAGAGACCGACCATGGGGCGTTGTGCTCCGTGAGCACCGCCTTCAGCGCCACCGGCACCTTCTGGCTGCGCAGCTGGGCCAGGAACTCATGGAAGGTTCCCTCATCAAGGTTGCACAGGACCAGCATTTCTTCGGAGAAGGAGCCCCCCTCTCCATCCGGCAGGTCCTCTGCCGCTCCCGCCAGAACCCCTATGGACTTTGCAAAGTCCTGGGGGCCTACGGTTTTCACGGAAAGCCCCAGCCGGTTGGCAATGGCGGCGATTTTCAGCCGCTTGTCCAGCCGGGCGATGTTCACCATAAGAATATTGGTCATCAGTCGCACTCCGTAATGGGCTCCAGGATGGCCTTGGCCTTGTTGGGGTTGAAATGCAGAATGCTGTGCTCCATGCCGTCATGGAAGATGTCGGCTATCTCGCCCCACATCTCCATATCTTCCTTGTTGGGGCACTGGATAGTGTCCATGGTCAGCTGGGGCAGAATGGGCAGCAGCTCCGTAATGTAGTTGGTCATGTCGGTGTTGGACATATCCGTAACCACATAAGGCAGCAGCTCGTCTACCAATGCGTTGATCTCCAGCAGGCTCATGTTCTTCACCTTGTCCAACACCTGGGCAACCACCATCCGCTGCCGGTTGGTCCGGTTGAAGTCGTTATCCCCGTTGTTGGCATGGCGGGTCCGGACGTAAACCTCCGCCGCCCAGCCGTCTACCAGGTTGTCGCCTACCTCAAAGGTACGGTCGTCGTAATCCTTGAAGTAGTTGTTCATATACTTCACTTCGTCCTCATCCAAGGTGATGGTAACGCCGTGAAGGGCATTGATGCAGGCGTCAAAGGCCTCCATGTTCACTTCGATGTTGTGATCCACCACCGGGCCGAAGTTCTTGGTGATGACATTGTCCATAACGGTCATGGCACCCAGGTCGCCGCCCCAGCTGTAGCCCAGGGCATAGGCCAGGGTCAGCTTGGTGGAGCCGCTGTGGGATTTGCCGTTGGAGTCCACCACACCGTCCAGGGTCACGTAGCTGTCCCGGAGGAAGGAGGTCATAGTGAGCTTCTTGGTTTCCTTATTCACGGTCAGCAGGATCAGGGTATCGGCGTTTTTGCTGTCCTCCCCTTCCCGGGCATCCTGACCAATGAGCAGCACATTGATGACCTTGCCCATCTTGCCCCAGTCCGGAGAAGTCTCCTTGGGTACGGTGGTCTCCGTGGGCGCGGTTTCTTCTGTAGCCTCCGTGGGATCCTCCACCAGCATCTTGGAGATATCGTCCTGGGTCAGCTTGTTTTCGCCCTGCTGGGCCTTCTGAATTTTATTCATCTTGGACACCACGAACCAGACACCCAGGCCGCCGATGACCAGCACCACAGCCAAAATGACGGCCACGACCTTCACCCAGGTCTTGCCCTTGGGGGGCTCGTTATGCTCCAAAAAACGTCCGCCTTTTTCCATTGGTAACCTCTCTTTTCATCTGGAAGCTCAGTCCGCTTCCGTAATTTTTGTTACGATTTTCTTTGCCTTGTTCTCGTCGAAGTACAGCACACTGTGCTCCACCCCGTCCCCAAACAGATCGATGATCTTGCCCCGGCGGTCCATGTCCTCGTTGGGGCACTGGAGGGAATCCAGGGTCATATCCGGAAGCAAAGGCAGCAGTTCCGCGATGTAGCTGGCGATGTCGGCATTGGTCATGTCCGTCAGGACCTTGGGAAGCAGCTCGTCTACCAGAGCGTTGATCTGCACCAGGCTCATACCCTTGACCTTGTCCAGCACCTGGGCGATGACGGCCCGCTGCCGGTCTGTCCGGTTAAAGTCGTTATCCCCGTTGTTGGCGTGCCGGGTCCGGACATACACCTCTGCCGCCCAGCCGTCCACCAGGTTGTCCCCCACCTCAAAGACCCGGTCGTCGTAGTCCTTGAAGTAGTTGTTCATATATTTCACTTCGTCCTCGTCCAGGGTGATGGTCACGCCGCCGATGGCATTGATGCAGGCGTCGAAGGCATCCATATTCACTTCGATGTTCCGGTCCACCTTGGCTCCGAAGTTCCGCTCGATGACCCCGTCGATCATCCGCATGGCCCCCAGGTCCCCGCCCCATTTGTAGCCAAGGGCGTAGCACAGGGTCATCTTGGTCCGGCCGCTGTGGGTCACACCGTTGGAATCCACGAAGTTCTCGATGTATACCAGGCTGTCCCGCAGGAAGGAGGTCATGGTGATCTTCTTGGTCTCCTTATTGACGGTGACCAGGATCATGGTGTCCGCGTTTTTGCTGTCCTCCCCCTCCCGGGCATCCTGACCGATGAGCAGCACATTGATGACCTTGCCGGTGGTGCCGTAGTCAGGCGTCGTGGGCTTGGGCTCCGTGGTCTCGGTAGGCTCCGTCTCAGCGGCCTCGGTGGTATCCTCCACCAGCAGGCCCGCCAGATCATCCGGGGACAGGTTGTTTTCCCCCATCTGGGCCCGTTTGATCTTATTCAGCTTGGAAAGGGCAAAGCCGCCGATCACCAGTCCCAGAGCCAGGATCACCGCCAGGACGATCAGAACGGCCTTGACCCAGGACTTTCCTTTCTTTTCCGGTTGGGAAGCTAAAAAGCGTCCTCCAGTACTCATGGTTTTCCTCCATAATTGTCATTGTGTCTTACGTGAAAAAGGAGTCTCAAAAATCTGCCGGATAGAAATCAGAAAACCGGGAAATCGCCACGCCGGTGACAATTTCCCGGTTCGCAAATGACAGCGCTGCTGCGGAAAAGTTACTTCTCCACAACCTCCAGCACGCCCATGGGGCAGGCCTTGACGCAGGCGCCGCAGGCGATGCACTTGGAGGCAGGATTCTCGGGCTTCAGCACCATGACCTTCATGGGGCAGACCTCGACGCACTTGCCGCAGCTGACACACTTCTTCCGGTTGATCATGTACACGCCGGTCTTGGGGTTCTGGGTAATGGCCTCGTTCTCGCAGACCTTGGCGCACTTGCCGCACTGGATACAGACGTTGGGCTTTGCCCCGCCTTCCTTGGCCACAATGCGGATACAGCTGTAATCCTCATTGAATTCCTTGTAGAAGGTAACGGAGCAGGCACGGACGCATTCCAGGCAGGCCATGCAGGGGACATCCTTCTTGACGGTAAGCTTCTTCATGGCAGAATACTCCTTTTTTCTTCGGCGCACAACCAAAAGCCTGCCAATGCATCCGGTCAATTGCCGTCGCCGGATGCCGGGCCGCGCTCCCCATTGAACGCCTTATATTTTCACGCAGACTCATTATACAAGCAAAGGGGAAAAATAGCAACAGAAAATAAAAAAACTTTTTGAAACAATTTCTCCCGGCTAACAGCCGAAAAGTTGGAAATAATAATGCCTGATACTTGTATTTTGCCCTGGCACCTTCCAGAATGCCGGGGCGGAAGAAAAAGTACAGACACCAAATTGGAGGAATGAAACATGAAAAAGACCTTTGCGCTCCTGTTTGCCCTTCTGGCATTGACGACACTTCTGGCCGGCTGCCGGGGCGGCAACACCCCAGCCACCACTGTAACGACCACCGCAGCCACCCAGCCCACCACCATGGCAACCACGGAGGCGACGACCATGGCCACGACCCAGGAGACGACCGAAACCACCATGGATAACGGCAACGGTCCCTTGGAGACCACGGAAAACGGTGCAGACACCACCACCGCCCCGGCAAATGCCGGTGCCGGAAATATGGGCGTAAATCCGTAAAAAATAGGGTCCTCTCCAGCCGGAGAGGGCCCCATTTCTTACAAAAACGTCACATATCGCTGCAGCGCCGCTTTCTGACGCTCCACTTCCTTCTGCGCGGCGGACGCGATGTCCGCACCCGCCTCCTGCTTCCAGCTTTGGGTGACCATGGGGCCGGCACAGTAGGCAGCGCCACGGCCCAGCTTATCGAAAGCGAAGGATACATTTTTAAAGTTGGCTCCTGTGGTGTCCATACCATCCACCAGCAGGAAGAGACTGGGGTACTTGCTCCGCAGGTTCTTGATGCTGGCGGGCACACCTGCCGCCGCAGTAAGGCCGATCCTGGAATAGCCGAACTTTCCAACGCAGTTTCCGGCGAATCTCGCTGCCTGGTCCGCCACGGCGGTATAAGCAAGCCTCGTACCGCAAAGCAGGTCCTGCAATTCTGCGGCAGACCTATTGGGGGTGCGGCACAGGGCAAAGATGTCTAAGCCCTGCTTCTCGCAGGGCTCCAGCCAGGGCTGGAGCACGTCGAACCCGGCATACATGGGAAGCACCACGCCGTCACAGGCCCAGGCGCTCCCTTCTCCGGCGATCTGCCTCGCCGCAAAGGCGGCCAACTCCGGACTATCCGCCTCCGGGACATCCAGTAAGACGTAGAAACCCAGGTTTTGGGCCTCCTGCGTCAGTTTCTGGCCCATGCTCAGGGCCTCCGGACCCATCAGGGCCAGGGCGCTCAGGCGAAACCGGACTCCGGGAACTCTGCCCCGGAGGGCGCGCAGCAGCTCTTTGAAAAAACGCTCCTGGGCCTCTTGGCCGCTCTCCCCTGGCAGAGTCCCGGGGAACACCGTCATATCCACGATCAATGCGCACTTGCGCTTTCTGATTTTCTCCTGCAGCGCGTCAATGGACATAGCGCCTGCCTCCTGTACCTCTTTTTTCCTTATTATACCACAGGAGGCCTGAAAAGGTAAAGAGAAAAATCATGGATCCTGGGTCTTTCGGGGCATACTATCCTCATCCCGGAAGCAGGAAGGAGGAACCTATATGGGAGCAAAAGGTTGGGCCATTTCCGCTGGGATCGGCGCCGCCGCGGGAATGGTGGCGGTGCTGATGATGCCCCGGAACAATCCCACACGGCGTCTGGCCGCCAAGGCCGCCAATAAAATGGAGGATGTGGCCTGGAAGGTATCGGACACCCTGAACGAAAAGTTTGAGGATCTGTAGCCTACAGTCCACGCACCGCCGCTACGCACCGGCGGACCTCCTGTTCGTCGGTGCGCATGAGCTCGTATTCCGAGAGCCCCGGCAGGCCCATGTTCACGTTGGGATTGCGGTAGCGCATGGCGCTGTTCATAGCAGCCGTCCGGCAGGAGCCGTGGTAGGCGGTGATGCCGGTAGCCGCATGAAGCTCCGGGATGCTGGCGGCATTCACTCCGGCCCCGGCCATGAGGCGGATGTGCCCTCCCGCCAGAGCGTTCAGCTCCGCCAGACGCTGCCTGCCTTTTAGTGCGCTTCCCTGACCGCCGGAGGTAAGGATCGTGGTAAATCCCAGGTCAACGGCCTGTTCCAGGGCCTTTTTTTGATCCCTTGCCATGTCAAAGGCCCGGTGGAGGGTCACATCCATATCTCCCGCAGCCTTTTTGAGCCGTTTTAGGTTTGGAATGTCCAGCTCCCCATCCTCCGTCAGGGCACCGATGACTACGCCGTTGGCCCCCAGGTCCCGGAACCGGGCGATCTCCCCTTCCATCTGATCAAACTCCTGCCGGGTGTACAGGAAGTCCCCAAACCGGGGGCGGATGAGCACATTGACGGGAATCCCGAAATCCCGATGAATTTGGGAAAACAGAAATTCCGATGGCGTGGTGCCGCCGATGACCAGGTTGGCACAGAGCTCCACCCGGTCTCCCCCGCCGCGCTCTGCCGCCCAGGCAGAATCGTAGCAGTCAACACAAACTTCAAACAGGGGTTTGGACATGGCTTTTCTCCTTAGAAGGGATTTTCTGTTGCATAGGGCAGGCTCTTGGGCTGGTTGTAGGCGATATCCGTTACGCCGAAGTATTTCAGTACTTCAAAGAGGGCCTTGCCGCAGTGGGCGAAGGCCACAGCACCGTGGTGGGGATAGCGCTTCTGGATCAGCACGTGGCGGTAGAAGCGGCCCATCTCCGGAATGGCGAAAATGCCAATGCCGCCGAAGGAGCGGGTCGCCACAGGCAGGACCTCTCCCTGGGCAATGTAGGAACGAAGCTTCCCCTCGCTGTCGCACTGAAGACGGTAGAAGGTAATGTCAGAGGCGGCAATGTCCCCCTCCAGGGTGCCCCGGGTGAAGTCGGGTTCGCTTCCCGCAGGCTCCAGCAGACGGTGCTGGATCAGCTGGTACTTGACACCGCATCCGGCGCACATCTTACAGCTGGGAGTATTGCCGCAGTGGAAGCCCATGAAGGTGTCGGTGAGCTTGTAGTCGAACTTTCCGGCAATGTCCTCGTCATAGATGTACTGAGGTACAGAGTTATTAATGTCCAGCAGGGTCACCGCGTCGCCGGTGACGCAGGCGCCGATGTATTCACTCAGAGCGCCGTAGATATCCACCTCGCAGGCCACGGGGATGCCCCGGGATGCCAGGCGGGAGTTCACATAGCAGGGCTCAAAGCCAAACTGTTCCGGGAAAGCCGGCCAGCACTTGTCGGCAAAGGCTACATACTTCCGGTCCCCCTTGTGGGCCTCCGCCCAATCCAGCAGCGTCAGCTCGAACTGGGCCATCCGCTCCAGCAGATCGGAATAGATCGCGCCCTTCATCTCCTTCTGCATATCAGCAACCACATCAGGGATGCGCTTGTCCCCGGCGTGGGCCTTGTAGGAAACCAGCAGGTCCAGCTCGGAGTTCTCCTCGATCTCCACACCCAGCTCGTACAGTCCTTTGATCGGCGCGTTACAGGCGAAAAAGTCCTGAGGCCGGGGGCCGAAGGTGATGATCTTCAGATTGCTGACACCCAGGATGGCCCGGGCAATGGGCACAAACTCCCGGATCATCTTCGCACAGTCAGCGGCAGTGCCCACAGGATACTCGGGAATATAGGCCTTCAGGTGCCGCATGCCCAAGTTATAGGAGCAGTTCAGCATGCCGCAGTAGGCATCGCCCCGGCCGTTGATCATGTCGCCGTCACCCTCGGCGGCAGCCACGCACATAGCGGGGCCGTCAAACTTCTTGACCAGCAATGTCTCGGGGGTCTCGGGGCCGAAGTTGCCCAGGAACACCACCAGGGCATTGACGCCGTGGGCCTTCACGTCGTCCAAGGCCTTGGTCACATCCAGCTCATTTTCCACGGTGATCGGGCACTCGTAGAGACCCTCACCATAGGCATCTACAATGTTCTTACGGCGCTGGGTAGACAGAGCAATAGGGAAACAGTCACGGGATACGGCAATAATGCCAAGCTTTACTTCGGGAATGTTCATCATACATCTCTCCTTTTAAAGATTGCTATGTGTCGCGCCCCAATGGCGATACATACATTATAGAAGCTCCGGAAACAGAGCCCTACAGGCGGGATAAATTTTGCGGAACTGCTGATACCGCTCCTCGTAGCGTTCCGCCAGCTCCGGCTCCGGCTCCACAGTGGAGGCGATGGAAACCATGGCTTTGCAGGCCTGCGCAACGCTTCTATACTCCCCACAGGCCACCATGGCCAGCATAGCGCCGCCCATACCCGGGCCCTGCTCAGAGGCAGGACTGTGGAGGGGGATATTCAGGACATTCGCTAGGATCCTCTTCCACAGCGGACTCTTGGCACCGCCGCCGCAAATCATGGAGGAAGCAATGGAAATGCCCAGGCTCTTCGCCACTTCCACACTGTCCCGGATGGCAAAAGCCACACCCTCCAAAACGGCCTGGGTCAGATCAGCCCGGGTGGTATCCATGGTCATGCCGATGAAGGTGCCCCTGGCGTCGGTGTCGTTGATGGGGCTCCGCTCCCCCATCAGGTAGGGCAGAAAATACACGTGATTCCTGCCCAGTTTGTCCTCCGTGATGGAGGCCTGCTCTGCGGCATAGTCGGATGTTTTATAAATGTCCTCCATGAGCCACTTGTTGCAGCTGGCGGCGGAGAGCATGCAGCCCATCAGGTGATAGCCCCCGTCGGCGTGGGCAAAGGCATGGAGGCCATTGGTGCTGTCCACGCCGAACTTGGAAGAGGAGATGAACACGGTGCCGGAGGTGCCCAGGCTGATGTTGCAGCCTCCGTCTCCTACCACACCGGTGCCTACGGCGGCGGCGGCGTTGTCCCCGGCTCCGGCGGCAACCGCCACGCCCTCGGGAAGGCCCAGCATCCGGGCGATCTCAGGTTTCACCACGCCGATCCGCTCGTAGCTTTCAAAAAGCTTTGGCATCTGCGCTTCCGTCAGGCCGCAGAGCTCCAGCATTTCTTTGCTCCAGCGCTTGTGCTCCACGTCCAGCAGAAGCATGCCGGAAGCGTCGGAATAGTCGCAGCTGTGAACGCCTGTGAGGATGTAGTTGATATAATCCTTCGGAAGCATCAACTTGGAAATACGCCGGAAATTCTCCGGCTCCTCCTCCCGGACCCACAGGACCTTGGGGGCGGTGAATCCGGCAAAGGCAATGTTGGCGGTCCGCCGGGACAGGACCTTCCTGCCGACAACATTGTTCAGGTAATCCACCTGCCTGGCCGTCCGCCCGTCGTTCCAGAGGATGGCCGGACGGATCACCTTGTCCTCCCCATCCAGGATCACCAGACCGTGCATCTGGCCGCCGCAGCCGATCCCCTTGACTTCCTTGCTGTCGAACCCCGTGAGCAGCTCCGGGATCCCCTCGAAAACCGCCTTTTTCCAGTCCTCGGGAGCTTGCTGGCTCCAGCCGGGATGGGGAAATTCCAGGGGGTATTCTTTGGAAACGACATTCCGGATCTGCCCTTTGCCGTCCATCAGCAGCAGTTTTACAGCGGAAGTACCCAAATCCACACCAATATACAGAGCCATTGCGAAATTCCATCCTTTTTCTTGATAGGTTCATTATAATCTTGCCGCTTGTGGGTGTCAAGGGGCTCCCGCAAAAGTCCACCCTCTCCTTCTTTTTTCTCATACTTTTTGAATCTCTTCATCATTTTCGACAAATTTTTCTTTACAGGGCGTAAATTTGTGCTACAATAGATATACTCTGTTTCGTGAACAGGAAGGGGGCGCAGTGTCACGATACATCCGAAGAAATACTGGCAGAAGCGGTTCTGGATCCCGGTGGGAGTGCTCCTTTTGGGTGCTCTGATCCTGACTGCCGCAATTCGATACGCGGACAATACAAACCGCGAGAAGGTGCTGGCCAAGGCCAAACTGAATGCCGTCACCTATGCCAACCAGATGAAGGACCAGCTGCAGCAGGCCGTGGCCATCACCGAATCCCTGGAGCAGATCATCATCAGTGAAGACGGCCGTTTGGACCGATTCGAGACCATCGCCAAAAAGCAGATGAACGGCTATATTCACAGCATTCAGCTGGCACCGGGCGGCGTTGTGAAGCAGGTCTACCCGGCGGACGGCAATGAGTGGGCCAAAATGGACCTGATGGCCGGCGGACCCAGCGCAAAGATCTGTCAATATGGCATGGATAACGACATGGTCACCTTCCAGGGGCCCTTTACTCTGTCCCAGGGCGGCCAGGGCATTGCCGTGCGCAACCCGGTTTTTCTGGAGAACGATGCCGGAGAGAAGACCTTCTGGGGCTTCACCATTGCACTTATCCGGGTGCCGGATATCTTCCGGGACACCATCGACACCCTGACTAACTTTGGCTTCTACCATCGGCTGTCCGTAGCCACCCTCCCCGTGTCATCCTCTTATACCCCGGTAAACAGCTCCGGCGTAGCCTTTACAGAGAGTGTGTCCTATACCGTCAACCTGGGCAACTGCAGCTGGAAACTGGAGGTGTCCCCCATCGGCGGCTGGAATGAAGGGAGCCCCCACAGGGTGATCCTGGTCAGCGGTCTGGTGATCGTGCTGCTGCTGACGGCTCTGGTATCCACTCTTCTGTTCCTGGAACAGCGGCGGCGGCAGTTCCGCAACATGGCAGCCACCGATGCCCTGACGGGCCTCCTGAACCGTCACGGCTTCGACAAGGCCATGGAGGACCATTTCCGACAGCATGGGACGGACCCCTGCGTTGTATGCCTGCTGGACATTGACGACTTTAAGCTGGTCAACGACGTCTACGGCCACGCCACCGGCGACCAGGTATTGAAGGATCTGGCCCGGGATTTGAAAGCCACTTTTCCGAAGGACTCCATCATCGGCCGGAACGGCGGTGACGAATTCAGCTTCCTGCTGAAAAACACCACAGTAGACGCCGCCCGGGACATGATCGAGCAGTTTGCCATGCGGGACCGGTCCTATGTCCACCAGGGGACCATACAAGCCTACAGCATTTCCTTAGGCTATGCCGGCGCTCCCCAGGACAGCGTGAATATCGATCTTCTGAGCAAGGCGGACATGGCCCTTTACGCCGTAAAGCTCCAGGGCAAGCACTGCGCCCAGGCCTTCCGGGAGGATCTTCCCACCAACCGGCGGACCCAGCTGGGCTTTAACCTGTCAGACATCACTGCCAACTCCCCCGCCTCTTTCCTGGTCTGTCAGGCGGACCCGGAAACCAAGCTCTATTACGCCAGCCGCTCCCTGGTCAAGCGTTTTGGCTGTACGGATTACCGGGACCTGGTCCAGCTCTGCGGCAGCAGCTTTGTGGGGCTGCTGTCCCCGGAGGAGCGTGACGGTATGAAAGAATATATCCGTTCCTTCCTGGCCACCGCCCAACCCGGCGCAGAAGATTTCCGCAGGCTGCACTACACCGCCAAGGACGGCAGCACGATCCGGCTGCTCAGCCATGCCCGGGTCGTAAAAAACGCCAACTACGGGGCTCTATTCTATATCGAACTGATTTCCGAGGCGCTTCTGGAGAGCAAGTTCGGCATGCGATTTGATTAAAAATACCGGCCGCTTCAAAAAAGGCGGCCGGTATTTTTTAGGATCTTCCCAGTTTGGTTCCCGTTAAAAACTCATAGTACTTTGCGATGGCGCTGTGGTCGCTCTGCCCGCAGTCGTGGTTATGGAGCCACTGGAGGATCTCCTGAACGGAGGCTGTCATGGGCACCGGAGCTCCCACGGCGTGGGCGCAGTCCAAAGCGTTATTCAGGTCCTTAATGTGCAGGTCGATTTTGAAGCCAGGTCTCTCGTTGCCGGAAAGCATCATGGGAGCCTTGGCGTCCAGCACCGTGGAGCCCGCCAGACCGCCCCGGATGGCCCGATAGACCACCTCCGGGTCCACCCCTGCCTTCTGGGCCAGGGTCAAGGCCTCCGCCACAGCCTGGATATTGCAGGCCACGATGATCTGGTTGGCCAGCTTCGTAGTGTTCCCCGCCCCCAGCTCCCCGCAGCGGGTGACGGATGCACCCATGGCGGAGAGAATGCCCTTACAGGCATCGAAAACTTCTTCTTTGCCGCCCACCATAAAGCTCAGGGTGCCGTCAATGGCCTTGGGCTCGCCGCCGGATACGGGCGCATCCAGCATGTCAATGCCCTTCTGAGCCAGGGCCGCTCCGATCTCCTTGGCGGCCACAGGGCTGATGGAGCTGGTATCGATGCAGATCTGGCCGGGGCGCATGTACTGGGCAATGCCCTCAGCCCCCAGCAGCACTTCCTTCACCTGGGGCCCATTGGGAAGCATAGTGATAATGACATCGCAGTGCTCCGCCAGCTCCTGCCTGGTGCCCTTGTGGGCGCCGCAGGCGGCCAGCTCCTCCACAGCTGCCTGGCTGCGGTTGTTGACCCAGAGAGGGAATCCCGCTTTCAGCAGGTTCTTCGCCATGGGCTTTCCCATAATGCCAAGGCCAATAAATCCGATGACCATTTCGTGTTCTCCTTTCTCTAGTTCCAGAAATACACCCGGGTCTCGTAGGGCCGCAGACGATCCGCCTGAGGCTCGTCATAATTGCAAAGGATCAGCTTTCCCCGCTCCAGGTAGAAATCCTTGGGGGGCTTATAGGGCCTTTCCCTGTCACTGAAGGAGCAGATGACCAATATCTTCTGTCGGGCATCCTGCATGGAGTACTGGTAGAGCCATTTGGAACCCTTCCCATACTCCTTATAGACGCCCCAGCGGACGCAGGAGAGCTTCTTCCGCAGGCCGATGGCCAGACGGTAGAAGTTCAGCAGGGACGACCGCCGTCCGTTCTGCTCCGCCACGTTGATCTCTTTGTAGTTGCTGTTGACCGCAAACCAGGGCGTTCCCGTGGTGAATCCGGCGTTGGCGCTGCCGTCCCACTGCATCAGGGTCCGGGAGGAATCCCGGGAGCAGCGCCAGAGCCTGTGGAGCCGCTGGCGGGGCGTCAGCTTCTGGGCGTAGTGGTCAAAATAGTATTTGGTTGCCACGTCCTCGTATTCCTCGGCGCTGGAGGGGTGCCAGTTCACCATGCCGATCTCCTGGCCCTGGTATACAAAGGGCGTTCCCTTCTGGAAGAGGTAACAGGCCGCCAGCATCTTGCCGCTTTCCTCCCGGTATTTTTCATTTCCATACCGGGAAATGATCCGGGGGTGATCGTGATTTTCCAGGAAGAGCATGTTCCATGCCTTGTTTTCCAGCTTATCCTGCCAGGTGCGGAAGGCTCGCTTCAGCCGCCGGAGGGAGAACTTCAGCGGGAAGAAATCCTGGAAGAGACAGTCGGCGCACATGGCGCTGTTCTGGATCATCATGTCGATCTCTTTCTTGGGCCCTTCCTCAATATACTTTAAGGCGATCCTGGGGGTGACCATGGGGGCCTCCGCCAGGGTCATGCAGTCGTAGTTTTGCAGCACATCGTCCCGGAATTCCGACAGATATTCGTGGATGCGGGGACCGTGGTTATAGTGGAAGAGCCCCTTATAGACGGGCAGCAACCGGTCGTTGGGCAGCCCCTCTTTTTTGGAGATGAAGGTGACCACATCCTCCCGGAAGCCGTCTACCCCCTTGTCCAGCCAGAACCGCATGATCTTTTTGACCTCCTGCCGGACCAGGGGATTGTCCATATTCAGGTCCGGCTGCTTCACTGCGAAGAGGTGCAGATAGTACTCCTTGCGGATGGGATCAAAGGTCCAGGCCTTGCCCTCGAAGTGGGAGTCCCAGTTGTTGGGGGGCTTTCCGTCTTTGGTCATGGGCCGCCAGATATAGTAATCCGTGTAGGGTTCGATCCTCCGGCGGCTCTTCTGGAACCACTCGTGCTCATCGCTGGTGTGATTGATGACCAGGTCCATAATGACCTTCATCCCCTTGGCATGGGCAGCGGCCAGGCAGGCATCAAAGGCCTCCATACCGCCGAACATGGGGTCGATATTCTCATAGTCGGAGATATCGTAGCCGCAGTCTTCCCCGGGAGAGGGATACAGGGGAGAAAACCAGATCCCGTCACAGCCCAGACTCTTGATGTAATCCAGGCTCTGGATCACGCCGTACAGGTCCCCCATGCCGTCGCCGTTGCCGTCCCGGAAACTCCGGGGCCAGATCTGATAAAAAACCGTATTCTTATGCCAATCTGTATGAACCATAGGCCTCTCCTTATTTTCGTCCCAGCCTGTGTCTCACCTTTTGAAGGGTCTCCTGCCAGAAAAGGGACAGGATGGTTTTTTTATAGGGGTAGCTGATGCCCCGGATGTAGTAGTCCACGTCTGCCTGCCGCATTTTGGCGGTTTTCGGCAGCTTTCGGCTGCCAGGCGTCAGCTCGTAAAGGCGGATGGCGTTCCCCGGGACACCGGAGAGCACGTTCTGCTCCTGAGGCCGCATTTCCCGGCCGAAGGAACGCAGAAGCTTTGCGTTTTCCACCTCACAAGAGGTCAGAAGGCACTGCCGCCCCTCAAAGCTGTCCTTGGCTCCGTAGAGGTCGATGCAAACCCCCTCTTCCAGACAGGATCGGAGATACAAGCTCTCCATATATTGATCGTATACCGCCTTGGATACCTCCGGCGTGGACAGCCGCAGCGCCCCCACCCGGCCCCCGGACATCAGGGGCACCTGAAACATAGTCTCTCCATGGGAAAAGTTCACCCCCGGGTCAGAAAAGCAGGTGGTTCTCGCCACTCTCGGGTAGAGAAACAGCTTGTCCTCTTCAATGCAATAGGCAATGTGGTACTTGAGCCAGGAGTGAGCCCCCCACTCCTTGATGTGGGCAGGGATCTTCTCACTGCCCGCAAAATCATAGTTCTGATTTTTGTCCAGCCATTCCCGGAAGGAGTGCCACTTTTCCCGGGTCCACAGCTGACCCCAGGAACAAGCGTAGCGGAAATACCAGTTGTCGAAACCGTCCTCCAAAGGCTCAAAGACCTTCTCCGTCAGCTGGCTGAGCCGATGATTATAGAGAGCCGCACCGGCGATCCGGTCCTGATCTTTGATGAAACAATAGCACTCCTGGGCGTAACGGTAAAAATCCGGAGAAACCACCAGGTCGTCCTCCAGCAGGATGATCCCATCATACGCCTGGGTCAGATCCCCGCAGCGGAGAATGTGCTTCTTGAGCCCCAGGTTCTCCGGCTGATAGATGACCCGTTTTTCGCCGAAGGGCCAGTGGAGACTGTCGGCGTACTCCAACACCTCCCGGTTGTCCCCCCGGTCGATGCTGATGATGAGCTCCGCCCCATCCGGGTACTCTGCCTGGAGCAGAGAATCCGTGATCCGTTTCAGGGAATTCAGCCGGTTGTAGGCCACCACCACGATGGGGATGTTCGCCATTTACGTTCCTCCTTCTGCTATGCGGACTGCTTGCATATAACCCTGGGCAGCCTCCCGGAAACTAAATTTTTCACCCAAGGGAGCCCGATATCCTTCTGTATCAAAGCTTGTTTTCAGCATTTTATCCAGCATTTTCCCGAAAGCCGATGCATCAAAGGGATCGACTGTAAAGCCATTTTTCCCTTCTGTCAGAATATCCATTGCGCCGTCGGCATATTGAGACGCCAGCACCGGCACTCCGGCGCAAGCCGCCTCCACCATCACAAGGCCGAAGCAGTCGGACCGGGAGGGCACCGCCAGTAGAGCGCACTTCCGGTACTCCTCCAAAAGGGCCTCCCCTTCCCGGTAACCCAGAAATTCCACCTTTTTCTCCAGACCCAGTTCCTGGATCAGGGACCGGACCTGGGCCTCTTCTCCTCCGACATCGTTGCCCACCACCCGCAGGCAGCAGGGCTCCTTTGTCTCCGCCAGCGCCCGAACCAGCAGGTCCAGGCCCTTTTCGTGGGAGATGCGGCCCACAAAGAGGACCCGCCCCGGCTCCGGCCGGCGTTCCAGGCCCAAATAGGGCTCCAGGGGCACCGTCAGGTAGCTGACGGTGATTTTGTCTTCCCTGGCTCCCCAGTGCAGCAGCTTTTCTCTGGCCCGGGTAGAGCTTGCCAAAAAGGCATCGGAGCCAGAAATGATCAGCCTTCTCGTCAGCTTTTGGACCCGTCCAATGTACGTCTCCGAGTGCAGCGTCCCGTCCGTCAGGTTGATATAGGGGACGCGGCGCCTTTTGGCCCATAGGTAGGCCTGGACGGCAGACAGGTTATACTCGGAGCCGATGATCACATCCGGGCTGATTTGATTCAGCATAGCCCCAAGTCCCTTTGGAATATGAATAAAACGGGTAGCCGTGCCCCCCACCTCTCCCCCCTTGACGGAGAGGACCTTAGAAGCCTGGAAGAAGGTGTCCTCCAGATCCTCCCGGGTGCTCCAGGCCCGGTCCGCTTCCGCGCGGCTGGTGTAGAGCACCTGAAAATGATAGTCCGACTGTTCTTTTTGAAGGTATCGAAACAGCGCCGTGCGGTAGGGCGACGGGATATTGCTGATGATCAGCACCTTTTTCATAAGGCTACCTCCCCTGGGCCGCCTGAACGTAGATCTCCATCAGGCGCTGATAATTCCCCTCCGGGGTCATGGTGTTCAGGTATACCTCCCGGGTATATGTCTGCCAGTCCGTATCCTTGTCCGCCAGGAAGGCAGAAACCGTAGAGGCGATGGACTGAGGGGACTTCTGGTTAAATTTCATGCCGGTGCGGCCCTGGGTGACAAGGTTGCCCCCATTTCCCAAGTCGGAAACCAATACGGGGGTGCCCACACTAAAGGCCTCGGCGATGCACATGGGGAAGCCCTCATAGCACTGGGTCGGCAAAATCAGGGCCTTGCTGGATGCCAGCAGCCGGCGCACGTTCTCGTTGGGGAGTTTCCCCGCCAGGGTCACATTGCGCATTTTGTTCTCTTTGATAAAAGCCAGGCATTTTTCTTCCAAGGGTCCCGTGCCGCAGATCACCAGTCTGGGGGCCTCCGGTCCTAAGAGCCGCCAGCTCTCCAGCAGCACCCGCAGGCCCTTTAATTCCTCCAGCCGGCCGGCAAAGATGATCCGGTCTGCCCGCTCCTCCTGAGGGACCAGCCCCTCCGTCTGGGTGACAAAGTTTGGCTTCACCGCCACCCGGTCCGGCCGAATGCCCTTCAGGGTCAGCAGCTTTCTCCGGTTGAACTCCGTCAGGCAGATGTAGTTGAGCTTTTGATAGATGCCCGTCATCCGGTGGAACCTGGCAGAGAGTACACAGGCCAAGGTCTGGGCCTTGCTTCCCCGGTAGCACCGGTGCTTTACCGCGCAGCCCAGGCCTTTTGTCAGACAGTCCTCGCAGACTGCTCCATCCCGGAAGAAGGTAGCCCCGGGGCACAGCAGCCGGAAATTGTGAATGGTCTGGACTACCGGCACCTTCCGGGACCTGGCGGCATAGTACACCGCCGGGGAAACCAGCATCAAAGTATTGTGCACATGCACAAGATCAATATGCTCCTTTTGGATGATCCGCCGGATCTCCCGGTAGGTACGGGGATTGTAGAGAAAGGTCAGGGGCAGCGTCAGCTTTTGGAGCTTCGAAAAATCATTCAACTCGGAATTATTCCGAGTGTAGAGCACCACCTTGTGGCCGTGGCTTCGCAGCAGCTCCGCCTCGGCGGCTACCACGGTGTCCTCCCCTCCGGGGAGCTGGTAGTAGTTGTGGACAAGCAGTATGTTCATGTTACTTTCCCCGCAGCTCTGCCTCAAGCACATACACGGCATTGGTATGCAGGTAGCGCTTGTACAGCCGCTTGGGATCCTGCATCAGCCGATAGATCCACTCCATGTCGTGGTCCTGCATCCACCGAGGAGCCCGCTTGATGTTGCCCGCCTCGTAGTCAAAGGCAGCGCCCACACCCACCATCAGGCCCTGGGCCCTGCCTTGATGGGCATGCATCCAGATCTCCTGCTTCGGCGCACCCAGGCCTACCCACAAAAAATCCGGTTTTGCCTCCGCAATACGCTCCATGGCTGCCTGGTCCTCCTCCTCCGTCAGAGGACGGAATGGCGGGCTGTACATCCCGGCGATCTGGATGCCGGGGTAGCGCTGGGGCAGGATCTTCGCCAGCTTGTCCAGGGTCTGCTGGGTGCCGCCGTAGAGGTAGTGCCGCCAGCCCTTGGCGATCCCCATCTCCATGCAGGCGTGCATATAATCCGGCCCGGTGACCCGCTGCATCTGGGGGAATCCCCGCTTCTGGCCGGTGGAGGAAAGGGGGCCTCCGTCCGGGATGGCCATAACGCCCCCGTTCTGGATCTCCATATAGCTGGGATCCTCGTAGGCCGTCACCGTGGTGTGCACGTTTGACACGCAGATATAGTCCCCGGAGAGCTCCTTCAGGTGCTCCTCCGTAAAGGAAAGCAGCCAGGGCATATCGATTGCTGCCAGCTCTACCCCCAAAATGGGACAGACCGGCACCAATGCCCTGTCAACCTTATGTTCAAATGTCCCATGCTGCTCCATTGTGTTTCCTCCGTGTATCCGCGTGGTATATTTTGTATATTATAACACCCTTTTGGGAAAAAATCTACCGTCAGATTGACGGAGACGAAAAAAAGCGGCCCGTTTTTCCAGGCCGCTTTGAAGCATTTTCACGCTTCCTTTTTCTCCATATTCTGTTTCGCGGCGGACAGCATCAGCTTGATGCGGTTCAGCTGATTCACTTCGCTGGCGCCGGGGTCATAGTCCACGGCAGCAATATTGGCCTGGGGATAGGCTTTTTTCAGCACCTTGATAACGCCCTTGCCCACCACATGGTTGGGCAGGCATGCAAAGGGCTGAATGCAGATGACGTTGGGGGTGCCGGATGTGATGAGCTCCACCATCTCTCCGGCCAGGAACCAGCCTTCGCCGTACTGGTTGCCCAGGGAGAGGAAGGGCTTGGTGGCCTCGGCAATTTTTTCAATAGGTACAGGCGGCTCAAACCGGCGGCTCTTTTTCAGCGCGTCGATGGCCGGCTGGCGGACGGCCCGGATGGACTTGATGCCCACCTTGGCCAGCATATCCGCGGTGATCCCGGCCCCCAAGAATTCGTGGCGGTATTCCCCGCCCAGCAGGCAGTAGTTGAAGAAGTCCAGCATATCCGGCACCACCGCCTCGGCCCCCTCGCTTTCCAGCACCTGCACCAGGTGGTTGTTGGCCAGAGGCATGTACTTGACCAGAATTTCCCCCACAATGCCCACCCGGGGCTTGCGGAGGGTCTCGTCAATGGGGAAGTCGTCGAAGGCCTCCACAATGCCCCGGCAGACCTGGGCATAGGACAGCTTACACTTAGGGTCCGTCAGCGACTCGATGGCGATCTGCTTCCACTTTTCGTGGAGGGCATCGGCAGAGCCGGGGGTCAGCTCGTAAGGCCGGACCCGGTAGAGGCAGCGCATGAAGAGGTCGCCGTAAACAATGGCGTGGATGGCATCCAGAATGAGCCCCGGAGTGAACTTGAAACCCTCGTTTTTCTCCATACCGTTGGCATTGACGGAGATCACCGGGATCTGGGGACATCCGGCCTTCTGCAGGGCCCTGCGGATAAAGGCCACATAGTTGCTGGCCCGGCAGCATCCGCCGGTCTGGGTCATGATGACGGCCAGATGATCCAGGTCGTACTTCCCGGAGAGCACCGCCTCCATGATCTGGCCCACCACGGTGATGGAGGGGAAGCAGGCATCGTTGTTGACATACTTCAGGCCCGTATCAATGGCGCTGCGGTCGTCGTTGTCCAATACCACCACATTGTAGCCGTGCTTCTTGAAAACAGGCTGCAAAATCTCAAAATGGATGGGGCTCATCTGGGGTGCCAGAATGGTGTAGCCCTCCAGCTGCATCTGGGCAGTGTATTCCTGCCGCTGGAAATTCACAGGCTTAGGCTGGGCCTTGATTTCCTCCTCCCGCCGCATCTTCATGGCGGCGATGAGGCTGCGGATGCGGATACGGACTGCACCCAGGTTATTCACCTCGTCGATTTTCAGCAGCGTGTAGAGCTTGTTGCTGCCCTCCAGGATCTCCGCCACCTGATCGGTGGTGACGGCGTCCAGGCCGCAGCCGAAGGAATTGAGCTGCAGCAGCTCCAGGTCATCCCGACTCCGGACAAACCGGGCAGCGGAATAGAGCCGGGAGTGATAGACCCACTGGTCCACAATGCGCAGATTCTGGTCCTCCTCCGGATTCGGCAGGCTGTCCTCGGTAAGCACCGTCAGGCCATAGGAGGCAATGAGTTCCGGGATACCGTGGTTGATCTCCGGGTCGATGTGGTAGGGCCGCCCAGCCAGCACAATGCCGCTGCCGCCCTTCTGCTCCATCTGTTTCAGGACCCGGGTGCCCTCTTCCACGATTTCCCGCTTGGTCCTGCGCTGCTCCTCCCAGGCCAGGTGCATGGCCTTCCGGGTCTCAGCAGCGGGAATATTCCACTCCTCCTTGCAGACCTTCACCAGACGGTCCGCAGCGGTCTTTTCGCTGGTAAAGGCCACGAAGGGACGGATATAGTGGATCTTCCCTTCTGTCACCGCCTCTACGTTGTTCTTCAGGTTTTCGGCATAGGAGGCCACAATGGGGCAGGAATAGTGGTTCTGGGCATCCTTGTGCTCCTGATATTCATAGAACACACAGGGATGGAAAATGGTGGTGATGCCCTGATCGATGAGCCACTGGACGTGGCCGTGGGCCAGCTTTGCGGGATAGCACTCAGACTCCGAAGGAATGGAATCCATGCCCTTCTCATAGATCTTCCGGTCCGAGAAGGGGGACAGTACCGCCCGGATGCCCAGATTCCGGAAGAGCGTCGCCCAGAAGGGGTAATTCTCGTACATATTCAGCACTCTGGGAATGCCCACAGTGCCCCGAGGAGCCTCTTCCTCAGAAAGGGGCTCATAGGCGAACATCCGTTTCTGCTTAAAGGCCACCATATTGGGGGCCTTCTCCCCCTTATTGGCGCCGCCCGCGCCCTTTTCACATCGATTGCCGGTGATGTGCCGGCGGCCGCCGGGGAAGGCATTGACGGTGAGCATGCAGTTGTTGGCACAGCCGCCGCAGCGGACGGTTTTGGTGGTGTAGGTCAGATTGACGATATCTTCCAGGGGCATCATGGAGGTGCCCTCGCCCTTGTCGTGACTCCGGGCGATGAGGGCCGCACCGAAAGCGCCCATAAGTCCCGCAATGTCCGGGCAGATGACCTCCGCCCCGGCAATGGACTCGAAGGCCCGGAGCACCGCCTGATTGTGGAAGGTGCCGCCCTGGACCACGATATGGCTGCCCAGCTCCTTGGCGGAGCTCAGCTTGATGACCTTAAAGAGGGCGTTTTTGATAACGGAGTAAGCAAGGCCCGCGGAAATATCAGAAACCTTGGCTCCCTCCTTCTGGGCCTGCTTCACGTTGGAATTCATGAACACGGTGCAGCGGGTGCCCAGGTCCACAGGGTGCTCCGCAAACAGAGCCTCCTTGGCAAAGCCCTCCGCCGTATATCCCAGGGAATTGGCGAAGTTTTCGATAAAGGAGCCGCAGCCAGAGGAGCAGGCCTCGTTGAGCATAATGGTATCCACCGCCCCGTTTTTCAGGCGGATGCATTTCATATCCTGGCCGCCGATATCCAGCACGCAGTCTACCTTCGGGTCAAAGAAGCTGGCGGCAGTGCAGTGGGCGATGGTCTCCACCTCTCCCTCATCCAGGGAGAAGGCAGACTTTAAGAGGGCTTCACCGTAGCCGGTGGAGCAGGTCCGGGCGATCCGGGCAGAGCCGGGAAGCATGGTTTTCAGATTCCAGATTGCGGACTTGGCCGTCTCGATGGGATTGCCCTTATTGTTGGCATAGAAGGAATACAACAGCTGCCCTTCTTCCCCGATAAGCGCCAGCTTGGTAGTGGTGGAGCCGGCATCGATGCCAAGATAGCAGTCGCCGCAATAGGTCTCCAGGTTGGCCTTTTTCACCACGGCCTGGCTGTGCCGCTGGTGGAAGGCCTCGTAGTCCGCCTGGTCCTTAAAAAGTGCCGGAAGCCGGGGCATCTCGAAGGACACCTGGATGCCCTTTTCCAGTCTGGCAATCAGCTCCTCCAGCGCCACCCCCTGAGCATCCCCGCTCTCCAAAGCAGAACCCATGGCGGCAAAGAGGTGGGAATTTTCCGGATCTACTACCTTATCCGGGGTCAGCTTCAAAGTGCGGATAAACGCCTTTTTCAGTTCCGGCAGAAAGTGCAGGGGCCCGCCCAAAAAGGCCACACAACCCCGGATGGGCTTGCCGCAGGCCAGACCGGAGATGGTCTGGTTCACCACAGCCTGGAAAATTGAGGCCGCCAGGTCCGCCTTGGTGGCCCCCTCGTTGATGAGGGGCTGGATATCCGTCTTGGCGAACACGCCGCAGCGGGCGGCAATGGGGTAAACTTGCTTGTAGTTTTCCGCCTCTTTGTTGAGCCCACCGGCATCGATCTGCAGCAGCGCCGCCATCTGGTCGATGAAGGAGCCGGTGCCGCCGGCACAGACACCGTTCATCCGCTCCTCCAATCCGCCGGTAAAATAGATGATCTTGGCATCCTCGCCGCCCAGCTCAATGGCCACATCCGTCTGGGGATAGAAGGTCTTCAGAGCGGAGGCCACCGCCACCACCTCCTGAACAAAGCCAATGTCCATAGCCTTGGCCAGGGTGATGGCGCCGGAGCCCGTGATTTTTACCGCCAGCTCACAGTCCCCCAGTTTCTCCCGGGCGTCCTTTAATAGCTCCGCCAGAGCCCCTTGGGTGTTAGCCTGATGGCGGGTGTAATTTCCGTAAATCAGATCATTCTCTTCGTCCAGTACCGCCAGCTTTACGGTGGTGGAGCCGATGTCAATTCCTGCACGATATGTCTTCATCTGTGTGCTTTCTCCATGCGAAATAGTGTTTTACGAATCTTTCTATAGATATCGCAGCTTATACTCCGGTATTTTATTTCCTTTTTCTCAACCGAATCTAAACTGGAACACACAAAAGCCCTCTCCTGCTTGGAGAGGGCTTGGGGGTTTTTAATAATTCGGGATCCGATGCAGCAGCTCCAGGACGTGGGGCTCGCCGTCAATTTCCAGATACTTTCCGATGATCTCGCAGGGCACGCCGTCACGGTCCTGGACGGTGGTCTCCTCGGACCGGGTCTTCAGCACCCGCTGGGCCAGTGCCTTGGAAACGCCCATGGGGTTGGAGCGCAGGTCGCACAGGCGGTTAAGCTCGCTGTCCGGGTCCCCGTCGTAGCCCTGCTGCTCCAGCAGACGGCCATCCAGGAGATGGACGGCGTCGAAAACCATTTGGTAGCCCCGGAGCATATTCTGGACCTCCCGGCGGGTCAGATGCTTATCCGGCATCAGGCTGTCAGACCGACGGAAGAGGGAGGTCATTCGCCGCACGGGGTCGATGGCTGCTCCCAGGCGGCCCTCCTCCCGGCAGCGCCGCACATACTCCAGGAACTCTGTCTCCGGCAGGGGCTTGGAGAAGTAATAGCCCTGGATATAGTCGCAGTCGTTGCTCTGCAGGAAATCCACCTGCTCCCGGGTCTCCGCGCCCTCCGCAATGACTTTGATCCCCAGATGGTGGACCATCTCCAGAATACCGGAGATGATGGTCCGGACCTTGGGGCTGGACTCGATCTGCCGGGTAAAGGTCATATCCAGCTTCAGAATGTCAAAATCATACCGTTTCAGCATACCGAAGGAAGAATACCCGGAACCGAAATCATCCAGCAGGATCTTTGCCCCGGCACTGCGAAGCTGCTCCAGAATGCTCGCCCGGTCACTCTCCAAGGCCGCGTAGGAGGTCTCGGTGATCTCCAGGCGCATATCGCCCCTGCGGACCTCATCGCCCTGGAAGATGTCTAAGAGGTCATCCATCATGGTGTCGTCATAGAAGTCCATCCAGGAAAGGTTCACAGACACAGGCACCATGGGGAAATTCTCTTTATAAGACCTTAAGATGGTCTTGCGGACGTGGTCTGCCACATACCAATCCAGCTTCGAGATCTGGCCGCTGCTCTCCAGGGCCGGGATAAAGGCGGCAGGAGAAACCATGCCCCTCTGGGGGTGGACCCAGCGGACCAGGGCCTCAGCGGACACCAGGTTGCCGGTAGCCGCCTCCACCACAGGCTGGTAGTAGACCTTGAATTCCTCGTCCTGAATGGCGGTCTCGTACTCCCCCATGAGCTCCACCTGGTCCATATAGACCCGGCGCATAGAATCATCGAAGACCACGTAGGGCTGCACATGGTCACTAAGGATACTCTCCTCCGCCAGTTTTGCCCGGTCGATCATGGCGCTGACGTTGGTGTCGTCGTCCTCCAGGTAATAGATGCCGCAGTAGCCGTAGAGCTTCATGCTTCGGCCATTGAGCCGGGCGGTAAGCTTCAGCTTGGAGGGCAGGGCATCCAGATCGATGTTGGCCCGCTTGGCCAGACATACGAAGTGGTCCGTATCCAGCCGACCGGAGACCGCAGGCTGGAAGCAAACACCGATGCGGCTGTAAAACTCCTTCAGGATGCTGTCGCCGCCATCCGTACCGAAGAGCTCGTTGGTGGCCTTGAAATTCTTGATATCGAAGAACATCAGGGCGTAGTCACTGCGCTGCTCGGCATTGTTCAGGATATTTTCCGCCATGCGGATAAACCCGCTGCGGTTGTAGCCGCCGGTGAGGGCATCCTGATAGTCATGCTCGTACAAAGACAAGATATTGTGCACTCTGCTCAGCACGATCTCTGGGCTGAAGGGCTTGGAAAAATAGTCCACAGCCCCCAGCTTATAGGCGTGGAGAATGGCAGAGTCTGACGAATCGCCGGAAATCACGATCACAGGCAGATCCTTCAGGAGCTTCTTCTTGCCCATGTATTCCAGCACATCAAAGCCATCCATTACCGGCATCTGGATATCCAGCAGCATGAGGCGGTAGATCCGCTCACGGGACTCGATCATTTCAATGGCCTGGGCGCCATTTTCTGCCTGATAGACCTGGTAGCGGTCCTGCAGGATATATTCCAGGAGCTCCCGGTTGATTTGCGCGTCGTCAACGATGAGAACATTTGATTTCTGCATCTTGCAATCCCCTTCTCATTTTTCCATCTGATAGGCGTGGACCGCGTCCACAACGGCCTGATAGGCCTGCTCCACCCGTGCCATAAGCTGGGGGTCCGCCGGGGCCGACTGGGGGCGGAGCTGCTCGGTCAGGTCAGAGGCTGCCCTCTGCAGGGCAGTAAAGGACAGATTGGCCGCCACGCCCTTGAGGGTGTGGGCCTCCCGGAAGGAAACGGGGATATCGCCGGAGGCCACTGCCTGGCGCAGATTCTCCATGGTTTTGTCGTCTAAGAATTTCAGGACAAACCGCTCGATCATTTTGTCCATCATCAGTCTGGCTTTGGCATCGTCGTAGCTGCCATTCATCCGATCATAGCATTCCTGTAGAGTCATTTCTTGAAGCCTCCAATGGTACATGTCCGCATCGTTAAAGTAAATATGCGTATTCCATTTATTAATATTCGCATAGTCGTTTTTCGCACCAAACGCTACTGGTTAATTATACACAACATTTCCGAAAATAGCAAGCAAAATTCGACAAATTTTGTCATTTTCTTTCTCCGGCCCATCTTATGCGGTTCCTCCCCAGGATTCTCCGCTAAATCCTCCGGGCGAAAGATTTCTTTTTCATTATGACTAAAAACCTATTGATTTTTGCGAAGAATTCTATATAATATTATCAGCCCCTACGGCATGTCCGGCAGGGCTTTTTCCTCCGCGCCCACAATGATCAAAACCGCAAAGGAGACCCTAGGGACATGGATAAGTTCAAGCACTTTGTCTTGCAGACGCTGCCGAAGATCTTTTCCGTTCTGCTGGCTTTTATGATTGCGCTTTCCACTATTGACCTTTACCAAATCAAAGACATCGCCAAAATCATCAATCTTACCGGGGGCATCCGGGGCATGAGCCAGCAGCTGGTGAAGCAGGAGATCTTAGGACTTCCCAACGATCACCTCCGGGAAAATATCACTGTGCTCCTGCAGGAGCTCCGGGAGGGCGGAGAAACCTACGCCATCGACACTCCGCTGCAGAACGTCGAGTACCAGAGCAATCTGGCCATCCTTACCCGCTATTGGCGTACCCTCCAGGCAGAATTGGACACCGTCCGGGTCAAAGGACCGGAGGGAACAGATATTCTCTACGTCAGTGACCACTTCTACCAGATGGCGGACCAGACCGTGAACATCTGCCAGTCCTATTCCGACCAGATCACAGGGGACCTCATCACCATTGAGATCGGCATGATCGTCTGTGCCGTCGTCATCATCGGCCTGATGGTCTTCTCCTCCATTCAGAACCGGAAGCTCTCCAGCGCCAATTCGGAGCTCAGCCACACCGCCTTCCTGGACAAACACACGGGTCTGCCCAACAAGAGCAAGTGCGAGGAGCTCTTGAACGCCCCGGGAGAGCTGGACCTGTCCACCGCCTGCATCATGTTCGACCTGAACAACCTGAAAAAGATCAACGACGCCATGGGCCACCAGGCAGGCGACAACATGATCCGGGGGTTTGCCCAGCTGCTGCGCAAGGCCGTGCCCCCCACGGAGTTTGTGGGCCGTTACGGCGGCGACGAATTCATGGTCATTATGAAGGAGGTCACCCCCGGAGAAGTGGATGCCTTCCTGGAGAAACTGGCAAAAATGACCATCGACTACAATCGCTCCGGCACCCAGCTCATGCCGGTGATCCCCCTGAGCTATGCCGCCGGCTTCGCCCACTCCGCCCAGGTGCCCCACAGCACCATGGCCAGCCTTCTGAAAGTGGCCGATGCCAATATGTACACCGACAAAGCCCGGATCAAAGCCGCCCTCCGCAAAGAAGAGCAGGCCAACTTCCGGTAAAGGAGAGAAAAGCATGACCTACACCGTAGGTGAAATGGCAAAGCTATTGCATATCCCCGCCTCCACCCTGCGCTACTATGACAAAGAGGGGCTCCTGCCCTTCGTGGAGCGGACCAGCGGCGGCATCCGGGTCTTCCGGGACTCCGACTTCCAGTGGCTCCACGTCATCGAATGCATGAAAAAAGCCGGCATGCCCATTAAGGACATCCGGCGCTATATTGAGCTCTCTATCCAGGGGGACGACACCATCGACGAGCGGCTCCAGATGTTCCGCCGCCAGCGCCAGGTGCTGCTGGACCAAATCGAGGAGCTGAAGCACACCCTGCAGATGGTGGACTACAAGTGCTGGTACTATGAAACCGCAAAAAAAGCGGGGACCGTGGATATCCCCAAAGACATGCTTCTTTCGGACATTCCCCAGCCCTACCGGGACATCCGGAAGGAGCTGGAGAGCGCGCCAAAAGAATAATAAACCTTCCCCCAGGGGAAGGTGGCTCGGCGCAGGCGAGACGGAAGAGGGGCGGTACCATGTCCAACACGGTACCGCCCCACACCCGTCAGGGCCTTTGGCCCTGCCACCCTCTCCCCGGAGAGGGTTTTTTTACGCTTTCCGCAAATGCCCGAACCTGGGGCAAACGCATGGCCTCCTTCTGACAGAGCAGAGAGGTCCCGCGCAGCAGCGGCTCCCCGTTTTCAAAGACGCAGGGCCGGGCACAGCCATCAAAGTCCCTCAGGGCAATCTCCGGCACCATGCTCCAGCCGAGACCCAGGCGGACCATCTCCACACAGGTGGTGAGGGAATCCACGCGTATGCCGGTGGGCTGACCTCCAAGCCCCTGCTCATCTCTCCAGCGGAGAAGGTCAGATTCCTGCATTGGGTCTGTTTTACGGCTGATATATGGGAGGTCCTTCAGCGGGTGATCTTCCAGTTCTTTGGCGCAAACCACCATGACCCGCTCCCGGCTGATAAGAATTCGCTCCCCCTCCCAGGGGAATTCTCCCCGGAGTATCGCAGTATCCAGACTGCCTTCCTGCATCTGCCGGTACAAGTCCCGGCTCTGGCCTGTGGAGATTTGCAGATTCACCTTTGGGTAGGCCTGGTGATACGCCGCCAGCAGCTCCGGAAGCTGATACAGGGCATAGTTGATGGAAACGCCTGCTTTTAATGTGCCGCAGACCTCCCCCCGCATAGCCTCCAGCCGGGTCCGCATGCCGCTTAGTTCCCGGGCCGCCGCCTGGCTGGACCGCAGCACCTCCTCCCCGTAGGGCGTAAAGCGCACCCCCTGCCGGGACCGGAGCAGCAGCTCCACCCCCAGCTCCTGCTCCATAGCCCGAATACGCTTTGAAAGGGCCGACTGAGTGATAAACAGCCTGTCCGCCGCCTTGGTGATGTTTTCCGTTTCCCGGAGGATTTGGAAGAGCTCAAAATCTTTCTCGTCCATATGGTACTCCTTATCGCTGTTTTTCCATTCTGTTTTTTCATTATAGCGGATGATGGGATCTTTGTGAAGTTATTTCTTTTTCATTCCATTTAAGAATGTATTTTTCTGATTTTATTGAATTTTACAACTTGATCTCTTTGCGTTATCCTGGTCTCAGAAAAAAAGAAACACAAAGGAGGAACCCCCTATGAAAATTGAGAAAAGCGCTATAGCCGGGACCCTGGAATCCAGCGACGCCCAGGTCACCGTGGAGCCTGCCAACACTTTGGAATTAAACATCTCCAGCAGCGTCCTGAACCAGTATGGCCGCCAAATTCGGGAAACAGTGCTGGAAACCCTGGACCGGTTGGGCGTCCGGGAAGGGTCCATCACCGTCATTGACAAAGGCGCCTTGGACTGCACCCTGAAAGCACGGGTCGAATGCGCGGTGTTCCGCAGCTGCGGTGCATCCCAGCAGAACATTCCCTGGGGAGGTGCCGTCCATGCCTAAGGTCATTACCCGGCCCCGGCCGGACAAAAAGCGGCTGCGCCGCACCATGATGTTCATGAACGCCCAGAAGCCCGCCCTGATCCGGGATGCCTACATCTACGGTTCTGACTCCATTATTCTGGACCTGGAGGATGCTGTAGCCGAAAACCAGAAGGACGCCGCCCGGTTCAGCCTGTACCACGCCCTCAAATCCATCGACTATGGCAATACAGAGGTCATTGTCCGCATCAACGGCCTGGATACCCCCCACTGGCAGGAGGACATCCGAGTATGCGTGGCCGGAGGAGCAGACGGTATCCGGATCGCCAAGTGTGAAAATGCCGCCATGGTCCGCCAGGTCGATGCAGCCGTCACCGCCGCCGAACAGGAATTCGGCGTAGAGGTGGGCCGGACCCTGCTGATGGCCGCTTTGGAAAGTCCTCTCGGCATTCTGAATACCTACGAGATCGTCACCGCCAGCCCCCGGATGTTCGGCTGCGCCATTTCCGGCGGTGACTTCCGCAAGAGTATGCATGTCCAGATCCAGCGCAGCGGCATTGAGATGATGGCTGCCCGGGGCCAGATGCTGCTGGCCGCCCGGGCGGCGGGGGTCCAGTGCTTCGACACTATGTATCCCAACATCGACGATATGGAAGGGTACAAGGCCGAAGTCATCCAAAACCATGAAATGGGCTTCGACGGCAAAAGCATTGTCAATCCCCGGCAAATCGCCCTGGTCCATGAGATTTTCGCCCCCACAGAAAAAGAGATCGCCTATGCCGAGAAGCTGGTCCGGGGCTGCCAGGCCCAGGCGGATGCCGGTGTGGGCGTGTACACGGTAGACGGAAAAATGGTGGATATTCCCTTCTTCGAGGATGCCAAGCGGATCATCGCCCTGGCGAAGGCATGTGGGGTCTACCATGGGGACCTGTAAGGAAGGAGCAGTCAAATGATCAACGCAGTTGGAAGAGATATCCCCGACTACCTGCTGACAAACGGCAAGGAAGTCTATCACGGAAAGAACTATATGGACGGAAAACCCGTCAAAAAAGCAACGCCTACAACAGTTCGGCACGAGAAGCCCCAGGCCGACAAACTCTGCGCCTCCATCCAGGAAGCCTGTGAAAAATGCGGTGCCCACGACGGCATGACCTTCTCCTTCCACACCGAGTTCCGCAACGGCGACTATGTAGCCGCCATGGTCTGCAAGGTACTGGTGGAGGAAATGGGCCTGAGGGACCTGCATGTGGCCGCCACCTCTCTGGGCTCCGCCCAGGACATTTTCGCGGACTATATAGAGCAAGGCATCATCGTGGAGGTCCAGTCTTCCGGCGTCCGGGGCAGAATCGGAGAGGTGATCTCCGCTGGAAAACTGAAAAATCCCGCCATCATCCGCTCCCACGGCGGCAGGCCCCGGGCAGTGGAAGCGGGAGAGGTACATATTGACATTGCCTTCCTGGCTGCTGCTACTTCGGATTGCTGCGGCAACGCCAAGGGCACCGGCGGCAAGAACAACTGCGGCTCCATGGGCTTTGCCAGCCATGATGCCAAATACGCCGATCACACTGTCATTATCACTGATACTCTGGTACCCTTCCCCAACCTCCCCTCCTCCATTTCCTGCATCGATGTAGACGCGGTATGCGTGGTGAATGAGGTGGGCGACCCTAAGAAGATCGCCACCAAGGAAGCCCGCATGACCCAGGACCCCCGGGAGCTGATGATGGCAAAGAACGTAGCCAAGGTCATTACGGCCACCCCCTGGTTCCAGGACGGCTTCTCATTCCAGACCGGTGTCGGCGGCCCCAGTTTGGCGGTGAATCGATTCCTGGAGGAGCACATGCGGGAGCGGAATATTAAAATGCGCTTCGCTCTGGGAGGCACCTCCAGCGCCATCTGCGCATTGCAGGACAAGGGGCTGGTGGACTACATCCTGGATACCCAGGATTTTGATCAGGGGGCTGCTGCCCACCTGGGCACCACCCCCCATCATGTAGAAATCGATCTCAGCGAGTACGCCAATGCGGGCAATAAGGGCGCCTATGTCAATAAGCTGGACTATGTGGTCCTCTCCGCTTTGGAAATTGATACCAAGTTCAACGTCAACGTCATTACCGGCTCTGACGGCGTACTCCGGGGCGCCCCGGGAGGACACCCGGATACTGCCGCCGGCTCCAAATGCTGCATCATTGTGACTCCCCTGATCCGGGGCCGGATGGCAACGGTGTGCAAGGATGTGGTCACGGTCACCACCCCCGGCGACTGCGTGGATGTGCTGGTAACGGACTACGGCATTGCGGTAAATCCTCTGCGTCCGGACATTATCGAGTGCCTGGACAAAGCCGACATCCCCCACGTCCCCATTGAGTCTCTCCAGGAGAAAGCCTACGATCTGGTGGGTGAGCCTGATTCCCTGCAGTGGGAAGACCAAGTGGTTGCCATTGTGGAAGCCCGGGACGGCACCATCCTGGATGTGGTGCGGAAGGTCAAACCCTACCGTTTTCAGTAAATAGAAAAGCCATTGCCGCGAACAAACACGGCAATGGCTTCTCTTTTACCTTCCCCTGGGGGAAGGTGGCTCGGCGCAGCCGAGACGGAAGAGGGGCGGTACCATGTCCAACACGGTACCACCCCACACCCGTCAGGGCCTTCGGCCCTGCCACCCTCTCCGGGGAGAGGGTTTTTTTACGCTTTCTCGAACTCCTTAGCCACATCCTTCAATAGCTTCCGGATGGGTAAATGCTGGGGGCAGACCTTTTCACACTTGCCGCACTCCAGGCAATCGGAGGCTCTGCGGCCGGGGGCGGTATGGACCTCGCTGTAGTAGTAATCGGCATTCCAGTCGTGGTGGATCTGCTTGGTGTTCATCACAGCAAAGAGATCCGGGATGGAGATGTGCTTGGGGCAGCCGTCGGTGCAGTAGCGGCAGGCAGTGCAGGGGATCAGGTTTTTGCTCCGGAAAATCTCCTGGACCTTCTTCACGGCCTCCATTTCCTGCTCGTTCAGGGGCTGGAAATCCGCCATAAAGGAGGTGTTATCCAGCATCTGCTCCATGTCGCTCATGCCGGACAAGACCATCATGATCCCCGGGAAGCCCGCCACAAACCGGATGGCGTAGCTGGCGGGGCTGCCGCCATGGAGATCCTCCAGAACCTTCTTAGCATCCTCGGGCAGGTTCACCAGGTTGCCGCCCTTGACCGGCTCCATGACGATGACGGGCTTGCCGAACTTCCGGCAGACCTCGTAGCACTTTTTGCTCTGGACAGCGGGGTCCTCATAATCCACGTAATTGAACTGGATCTGGACCACCTCCACCTGGGGATACTCCGTAAGGATCTGCTCCAGCACCTCCGCCCGATCGTGGAAGGAAATGCCCACGTGGCGGATCTTTCCCTCAGCTTTCAGCTGGAAGGCAGTCTCGTAGGCGCGGCAGGCCTTGAAGTGGCCGTAGTTGGTCTCCCCCTGGGCGTGCATCAGGTAAAAATCGAAGTAGTCCACCCCGCAGGCCTCCAGCTGGCTTTCAAAGAAGGGCCGGATATCCGCCTCGGTCTTGAAGAAGTTGGCAGTGAGCTTGTCCGTCAGGATGTACTTATCCCGGGGGTAGCGGCTGGTCAGGGCCGCTTTCAGAGCCGTCTCGCTCTTGCCCTGGATATAGCCGTGGGCGGTGTCGAAGTAGTTGAAGCCCCGCTCCAGGAAGGCATCCACCATGCGCTTGGTCTGCTCAATGTCTACCTCTTCCCCATTCATAGGCAGGCGCATGCAGCCAAAGCCGAAGTTCTTTTTGATCTTGTCCATGTATTTGCTCCCTCTTATCCTTTTTTAGAGCTTCCCGTACTCCTCGTCGGATACCGGCTCACACCATTCGTTCTTACAGTTCTCCCCGGGAACCCCCACAGCGATGTGGCTGAACCAGCTGTCCTTTTTGGCCCCGTGCCAGTGCTTCACGTTGGCGGGGATCATGACGACGCTGCCCTCATGAAGGCTCTGGGCTTCCTTGCCCTCTTCCTGATACCAGCCTTCCCCGGCGGTGCACAGCAGCAGCTGGCCGCCGCCCTGGGTGGCGTGATGGATGTGCCAATTGTTCCGGCAGCCCGGTTCAAAGGTCACGTTGGCGGCGAAGAGCCCGCCCTTGGGGTCCGTCAGGGGGTTCAGGAAGGAATCCCCGACGAAGAATTTGGCATAGGCCGTGTTGGGGGTACCAGTGCCGAAGGGGTTTGCCTGCTCAAATGCTTCCTTGGTTTCGTATTTCATAAGAAAAGCCTCCTTGCATAAATTGTTCGTTTTTGTTTCACTTTCCGAAAGGACTTGACAAGGGGAAACTCGGGTCTTATAGTTTCCTTGTGTCCTCGAAAACAACGAGATTGCCACGCCAGTGTGCGCACTGGTTCGCAATGACACGCTTATAATTTACACCTTAAACCATAGTTTAAGTCAAGAGGTTTTTTCATGACAAACGCATTCAAACCCATTCCAAAGGCCATTGAGGTCCGGGGAGCCAAGGTTCACAATCTGAAAAATATCGATGTGGACATTCCCCTGAACAAAATCGTGGGCATTGCCGGTGTCTCCGGCTCCGGCAAATCCAGTCTGGCCCTGGGGGTGCTCTATGCCGAGGGCTCCCGGCGATACTTAGAGGCCCTGTCCACCTACACCCGCCGGAGAATGACCCAGGCAGAAAAAGCCCAGGTAGAGGACCTGCGCTACGTCCCCTCTGCCCTGGCCCTGCACCAGCGGCCGGGGGTCCCCGGCATCCGGAGCACCTTCGGCACCTCCACGGAGCTTCTGAACGTACTGCGGCTGATGTTCTCCCGCCTTGCCAGCCACCGGTGCCCCAACGGGCACTATGTGGCCCCCAGCATGAATGTGGCTGCCGGGCTGGAGCTGGTGTGCCCGGAGTGCGGGGCCCACTTCATGCCCCCCTCCGCCGAAGAGCTGTCCTTCAACAGCACCGGCGCCTGCAAATGCTGCGACGGCACCGGCATTGTCCGGGTGGTAGACGAGTCCACTCTGGTACCCGACGAGTCTTTGTCCATCGAAGAAGGGGCGGTGCTCCCCTGGCAGACCCTCATGTGGTCCCTGATGAAGGACATTGCCCGGAAAAAGGGAGTCCGGACGGATGTGCCCTTCCGGGACCTGACCGCCGAAGAGCGGGAGATGGTCTTCCACGGTCCCGCGGACAAAGTGCATCTGCTGTACCAGAACCCCAATACCGGGGCCATGAGCGAACTGGACTTTACCTACTTCAACGCCGTCTACACCGTAGAAAATGCCCTGGCCAAGGTCACCGACGAGAAGGGCATGAAGCGGGTGGAGAAATTCCTGAAGCAGGGACCCTGCCCGGAGTGCGGCGGCTCCCGGCTGTCGGACCGGGCCCGGGCTCCAAAGATCAACGGGCTGAACCTGGTGGATGTGTGCCGGATGCCTCTGTCGGAGCTATGCCGCTGGGTGGAGGATGTCCCCCGCAGCCTTCCCGAAGAGATGCAGACCATGGCGGAGAGCATCTGCGATTCTTTCCGGGGTATGGCCCAGCGGCTTCTGGAGCTGGGTCTGGGTTACCTGACACTGGACCGGGAGGCCGCCACCCTCTCCACCGGCGAGCGGCAGCGTGTCCAGCTGGCCCGGTCCGTCCGCAACCGGACCACGGGGGTGCTGTATGTACTGGACGAGCCCTCCATCGGCCTCCACCCCTCCAACATTGAGGGTCTCCGGGGCGTGATGCGGGACCTGATTGCCGACGGCAACTCCATTGTTCTGGTAGACCACGACACGGAAATTCTGAAGGACTCCGACTGGCTCATTGAAATGGGCCCGGAGGCGGGAGAAAAAGGCGGCCACATCATCGCCCAGGGGACCATTGAGGACGTCTGTCGCAATGATGCCTCCAAAATCGGCCCCTTCCTCTCCGGCAGAGTCTCTATGCTGGTGCGGCAAACGGCAGAAAAGGACCATCTCTTCGACCTGGGGACCATCGAAATGACCACCGGGCCCATCCACACAGTCCATCCCCTGACGGTTCGGCTCCCCAAGGGCCGCCTCACCGCCGTTACCGGGGTCTCCGGTTCTGGCAAGACCACCATGGTCCTGGAGAGCCTGATCCCCGGCATCACCGCCGCAACCCAGGGGACGGCACTGCCCAGCCACGTGCGCTCCGTCAGCGCCCCGGGCATCCGGCAGATCAAGCTCATCGATGCCACCCCCATCGGCATCAATGTCCGCTCCACCGTGGCCACCTACGCAAATGTCCACGACGAGCTGCGGAAAATCTACGCCAAAACCCCGGACGCCAAGACGCTGGGCTACAAGGCCGGGGACTTCTCCTACAATACGGGGAAGCTCCGCTGTCCCACCTGCGACGGCACCGGCTCCATCAGCCTGGATATCCAGTTCCTGCCGGACGTGGAGATCACCTGCCCGGACTGCGGCGGCTCTCGGTACTGCAAAGATGCTTTCCGGGTCAGCCGCCCCCGCAAAGACGGCCAAACCTGCTCCCTGCCGAAGCTCATGGAGATGAGCGTGGAGGAGGCCCTTTCCGCCTGCGACGACCTGAATCTGGTCCACAGCCGCCTGGCGACCCTCCAGAGCCTGGGCCTGGGCTACCTGACCCTCGGCGAAGCCACCCCCAGCCTCTCCGGCGGTGAAGCCCAGCGGCTGAAGCTGGCCAGCGAAATGGGTCGAGGCCAGGAGGACACCATCTTCGTCTTCGACGAGCCCACCATCGGCCTGCATCCGCTGGATGTGCAGACCCTCCTCCGCGTCTTCCAGAGGCTCATTGACAGCGGTGCCACCGTCATCGTCATCGAGCACGACCTGGACCTGATCCGCAATGCAGACTACATCCTGGACATGGGCCCCGGCGGCGGCGAACAGGGCGGCACCATCGTGGCCAGCGGCACCCCCGAGGAGATCCGGCATTGCCCGGAGAGCATCACCGGCAGATATTTATGATATTGAAAAACCCGTTTTTCCGTGGTATAATAGAGAAAACCACAGATTAAAGGAAGAATTTGCAATGATTGCCAACTACCACACCCATACCCCCCGCTGCAACCACGCCGTGGGCAGCGAGGAGGAATACATTCAGCAGGCCCTGAAAGTCGGAATGAAGATCCTGGGCTTTTCGGACCACACCCCCTACCTGTTCTCCGGGGACTACTATTCCACCTTCCGGATGCACCCGGAGGAGCTGCCGGGATACGTTGCCACCGTCAACGGCCTGAAAGAGAAATACAAGGACCAGCTGGAGCTCCACGTAGGTGTGGAAGCGGAATACTACCCCGCCTACTTTCCCCAGACGCTGGACTATCTCCGGGAGCAGGGGGTAGAATATCTGCTGCTGGGCCAGCACTTTGTGGGCAATGAGCCCATCGGGTCCTTCAGCGTCAAAGAGACCACGGACCCGGCTGTTCTGGAGCACTACTGCCGCCAATGCATTGCTGCCATGGAGACGGGCATGTACACCTATATTGCCCACCCGGACATTCTGAACTTTGTAGGGAGTTCCGATACCTACCGCCAGTGGATGCGCACCCTGATCCAGGAGGCCCGGAACTGCGGGGTCTACCTGGAATTCAACCAACTGGGCTACTACGAAAAGCGGAATTACCCCAATGCCAAGTTCCTGGAGCTTGCAGCCGAGGAAAACATGCCCATGATCCTGGGCTGTGATGCCCACCAGCCGGAGGCTCTGGGGCAGAAGGCGCTCCAGGAGGAGATTCTGGAACTGCTGAAAAAATACGGCATCCAGGTCCTGGATACCGTACCGCTGAAACACATATAAAATAAAATACACCGCCGGAAGTTTCCCTCCGGCGGTGCTTTTTTACTTGCCTTCCTTTTCGGCCTTCTTGGCAGCCTTGGCCTTGGCCTTGGCTTCCTGGGCCTTCTTGGCCTCTGCCCGGGCGTTCTCGGCAGCGGTCTCGTTGGTGGACATAGCCCACTTGGCGATCTCGATGCGGACCTGATCGGCGCCGGTCTCGATGACCAGATTGTTTTCCTTCACGTTCACAACGGTGCCCACGATACCGCCGATGGTGGTGATCTTGTCGCCGTTCTTCACGGAGGAACGCATCTGCTCTGCTTCCTTCTTCCGCTTATTTTCGGGGCGGATGAGCATGAAGTAGAATACGGCCAGCATCAGGACCAGGGTCACCAGCATGCTGGACATACCGGAAGTGCCGGTAGCAGTCAAAAGTGTAAGCATTGAGAGGAACTCCTTTTTATGTGATGTGGATTATTATACCATCCGAGGGTCAAAAGCGCAAGGCATTTTTGAAATGTTTTTGTACTTTCTTACCAGGTGGTATCCGTGGCGTCCGGGTAGTGGAATACATCCTTCAGCTCCTGGTAGGCGGGGGTGGGGGTGCCGTCCTTTTCATAGCGCCAGGGCCAGCCGTACTCCTCCCCCTCGTAGAGGGTCAGGCAGTCCGGGTGGAGCTCCTCGAACCTCGCCAGCTCCTCTTCCGATGCCTTGGGCTTCACATAGACGAAGCACTCCAGAGGCAGGTCATCCAAGGGGGACAGGTCCTCGATTTTGGTATAGCTGATATTGAGCCGCTTCAGGCTTTCGCACTGGGCAAGGGGCGTACAGTCTGTCAGCAGGCCGCAGTTGCTCAGCTCCAAAAATTCCAGCTTCTTACAGTTTTCAAAGGGCGTCAGGTCCTTGATGATGGAGCCGGAGCAGATGATGGCCTTCAGATTGGGCATATCGGCTACCCAGCTCCAGTCGGAAAGAATCTCATTGTGGCCGAAATCGATATACTCTACGTCCTCGCAGTACTTGAGCTTGGACACTGTGCTGTTGGTCACGTTGTAGACATACCGAAGCACTGTCCGGTCTGTCAGGCAGCTGCCGGCCTTGGCGAAGTAAATTCTCCAGGCAACTTTGATCCTGCCCCGGTAGTCCTCCCGGAGCTGAGCCAGCGCCTCGTCACTCTGGCGGCAGTGCTCGAAGGACATATAATTGCAGCCCTTCATAATGTCCATGGCCTGGCGGAGCAGGGGTTCGTTGTCGTCTCCGATCTTCTTGTTCTTGAATTCCACCCGCTCGTCGGTGGTGGAGACCTTCAGGCCGAAGAGATCGAAGCTGTAGTCGAACAGGGTGTCCGGGGCTGCCTGCTGGAGGTTCCACACGTCCTCTACTGTCAGCGCGCTTTTCCCTTCCTCGTTCATCAGATAGACGGTTGTGAGGCTTGGCAGCTTCGGCAAGACTGCCTCCGCTTCCTCCATATCCTCCTCCGTCAGGCCGGACAGGTCCAGCTCGGTCACATCAGAGGAAACCTCCTGCCCCAGCAGCTCCACGGTATAACGTACCGAACAGAGCTCTTCCAAAGCCTGCATTTGTTCCAGGGTCAGGGCGGTCTTCGGCAGGGTCAGGCTTTTCAGCTCTGGCAGGTCCTGGAGGCTATTTAGGAGGGTGTCATAGCTGTAGCTCCCCTCCTCCAATGTCAGTTCCTTCACATCGGGCTGCACTTCGGTGCCCCCCAGATCCACCAGGGGAGCCTCCGTAGTCTCTGTTACGGCAGCGGTGGTTTCCGGGACCACCGGCTCCTTTTTGCCGCAGCCCGCCAGCAGCAGCAGACAGGCACAGCCGATCATCAACTCTTTTTTCATCTTGTTCCTTCTTTCCGTCGTACTATCGTTATTTTCTCCAATGCGCTCCATTATATCATGGTCCACAGCAGAATACAACCGCCGGATCGTGCAAAAAGGGCTTGACTTAAAGTGGGGTTTCAGTTATATAATAATGCCAAATAAAAACATAGGAGGTATCCTCATTATGGAAAAAGCAAAGGTTTATTTCACCCGGAACATCACTCCGGAAAATGTCGTCCGGATGTACGGTCTTTTAGGCAAGGAGCTTCCCGGCAAGGTAGCTGTGAAGGTCCACTCCGGCGAGAAGGGCAACCAGAACTTCCTGCGGCCCGAATTCATGAAGCCCATGATCGATGCCGTTAAGGGCACCGTGGTGGAGTGCAACACCGCCTACGGCGGCGAGCGGAACACCACCGAAAAGCACCACAAGCTCATGGAGTACCACGGCTGGAGCCACTATTTTGATGTGGACATCATGGACGCCGAAGGCCCCGATGCGGAACTGGAGATCCCCAATGGCAAACAGATCAAGAAGAATTACGTAGGCAAGGATCTGATGAAGTACGACTCTATGCTGGTCCTCTCCCACTTCAAGGGCCATCCCATGGGCGGCTACGGCGGCGCATTGAAGCAGCTCTCCATCGGCTGCGGCTCCTCTGCCGGCAAGGCCTACATCCACTCCGCCGGCGCCACCACCGACCAGTACACCCTGTGGGACCATGTGGCTCCCCAGGATGCCTTCCTGGAGGCCATGGCCGACGCCGCCAGCTGCGTTGTGAAGCATTTTAACGGCAACATGGCCTTCGTGAACATCATGTGCAACATGAGCGTGGACTGCGACTGCTGCGCCGTGGCCGAGGACCCCTGCATGAAGGACATCGGCATTCTGGCATCCCTGGACCCCATTGCCCTGGACCAGGCCTGCATTGACCTCATCCAGAATTCCGACGACCCCGGCCGGGATCACATGCTGGAGCGGATCAACACCCGCCACGGCACCCACACCATCGACGCCGCCGCAGAGCTGGGCTTCGGCACCAAGGAATATGAGCTGGTGAACGTGGACTGATTCTTTTCCCTCTCCCCCCTGGGAGAGGGATTTTTGATTCCTTAAATAAACCTTAAGTGCCTTGTTTTTCCCCTTCAAAAAGAGTATACTGTCAAAAAAGGGGGAACTAACATGTACTTTGCTATATTTCTGGAATTCTTTTTCTCCGGCCTCTGTGCTCTGACCGTCTTACTGATCCTCCGGCTCATCTTCGGGAAGCGCCTCACAGGGACCGGGCGCTTTTTTCTGGTCGCCTATGTGCTCTACCTCAGTGTCCTCTACAACGTGGTGGGAATGCCTGGAATTCCATATCTATCCTGGCTCCCCAATGTGAACCTGATCCCCTTCTCCGATTTTCGGGATTCCCGCTTTCTGTGGCTCTCCGGCATGAATGTGCTGCTGACGGTGCCTCTGGGCTTTTTGCTTCCCATGGTCTGGCAGAAGTACCGCAGTTTCGGGGACACCTTTCTGGCAGGATTTTGCACCTCCCTATCCATTGAGGTATTGCAGCTCTTTTCCGGCAGGTCCACGGATGTAGACGACCTGATTTTCAACACTCTGGGGGCCTGCCTTGGCTTCCTGATTGCCAAACTGCTCTTCGGAAAACGCTTCCCCATCGGGGTTCGGGGCGGGAAACAAGACCTGCTGGCCCTGCTGTGCGTGGACGGTCTGGTGTTCTTTTTCCACTTCTTCCTGCGCTTCCCGGTAATCGGTCTACTGTACTGAAGTTTTTCATACCTCTTGACTTTTCCGATTCTTCATGCTACAATGCCCCCTGTTCGCTCGGAGGGCGAGTTGTTCTACAGAAACAACAGCCGGATAAGAGGCAGACTGAGACGTCTGTTTCTTATCCGGCTTTTTTGTATGGAGGTATGAAAAAATGGATTTCCTGAACGGCAAACTCAAACCCATCTACTTCAAATATCTGTCCGCTGCCTTTGGCAGCGCCATGATCTCGTCCATCTATTCCATCGTGGATACGGCCATGGTTGGCCAGTATCACGGGCCCCAGGGAACGGCAGCTCTGGCGGTGGTTGCGCCCATCTGGAATATTATCTACAGCCTGGGGCTGCTGACGGGCATCGGCGGCAGTGTGCTGTTCAGCACCCGGCGGGGGAACGGAAAGGGCGGCGAAAACCAGTATTTCACCGCCGCCGTCATGGGCTCCACAGTATTGGCGCTTCTCACCTGGGCCGCCATCGTATGCTTTGAAACGCCGATCCTACGTTTCTTCGGCGGGGACGAAGCCCTTCTTCCCCTGGCTCACAGATATCTGGAGCCGGTAAAGCTCGTCTTCCCCTTGTTCCTTTTCAACCAGATGCTTTCTGCCTTTTTACGCAATGACAACGCCCCGGGGCTTGCCACCTTCGGCGTACTGTCCGGCGGACTCTTCAATATCTTCGGGGATTACTTCTTTGTGTTTCCCTGCGATATGGGCATTTTCGGTGCCGGACTGGCAACGGCCATTGGGTCTGCCGTCTCCTTTCTTGTAATGCTGACCCACTTTTTCCGCAAAAAGAATACCCTTCGGCTGGTCAATCCGGAGGGACTTCTGCGGAAACTCCGCAAAATCTCCGTCACCGGTTTTTCCAGCTTCTTCGTGGATGTGGCTATGGGCATCCTGACCGTTTTATTCAACCGCCAGATCATGAAATACCTGGGTGCCAATGCCCTGGCGATTTACGGCCCTATTATCCAGATCAGCACCTTTGTCCAGTGCTGCGCCTACAGTGTGGGCCAGGCGGCCCAGCCCATCATTTCCATGAACTACGGCGCTCACAAATCCGGCCGCATCCGGGAGACCCTCCGGCTGGCCCTGTGGACCACTGCCTTTTTCGGCGTTTTCTGGACGGCGGTGAGCATGGCCTTCCCCCGGTTTTTCATCCGGGTCTTTATGACCCCCACCCCGGAAATCCTGGACATGGCCCCGGCCATTATCCGGGCCTATGCTTTGTCCTTCCTGCTGCTGCCCTTCAATATTTTCTCCACCTACTATTTCCAGGCCATTTTAAAGCCCAAGGCGGCCTTTGTGGTATCCGTGGCCCGGGGGCTGGTCATCAGCGGCGTGCTGATTCTGGCGCTGCCAGTGGCGGTTTCCGCCGATGCGTTGTGGTTTGCCATGCCCATTACGGAACTACTGACGGCGATGTACACCACCTGGGCGATTCGGAAATATACGAAGGCGCTTTAAGCCCTCTCCTGCCTGGAGAGGGTGGCAGGGCGAAGCCCTGACGGGTGTGGAGGGGACCCCTGCAAGTGAAAACCGGGCTAGGTTGAAAGGAACCATGTAGCGTCCCGCTCAACCTAGCCCGGTTTGTTTCTTTAGGGGTCCCCTCCACATCCGGCCCCGCTGGGCCACCTTCTCCAAGCAGGAGAAGGCAAGGGGCTGCTTTATCTTACTCTGCCGGTGATCTCATCACCCATCTGCTGGCAGCCGATCTTGGTTTCCTCGCCGCCGGTGAGGATATCCGCTGTACGGAAGCCTGCGTCCAGGGTGTCGGATACGGCTTTTTCAATGGCGTCCGCTTCCTTTGCCATACCGAAGCTATAGCGCAGCATCATAGCGGCAGCCAGAATGGTGCCGATGGGGTCCGCCAGGTCCTTCCCGGCAATATCCGGGGCAGAGCCGTGGATGGGCTCGTAGAGGCCCACAGTGGTAGCACCCAGGCTGGAAGAGGGAATTGTGCCGATGGAGCCGGTGATCATGGAGGCCTCGTCGGAGAGGATGTCGCCGAACATATTCTCGGTGACGATCACATCAAATTGGCTGGGGTCCTTGACGATCTGCATAGCGCAATTGTCCACCAGCATATCCGTGACCTCCACATCTGGGTACTCCCCTGCCAGCTCGTGGATGACCTTTTTCCACAGGCGGCTGGAATCCAGGACGTTGCTCTTCTCCACAGAGCAGAGCTTGTGATTCCGCTTCTGGGCAGTCTCGAAGCCAATGCGGCCGATGCGGCGGATCTCCTCCTCGCTGTAGCGCAGGATATCCGTAGCCACCGCCTGGCCGTTCTCCTGGTTCGTCTCGTGAGAGCCGAAGTAAATGCCGCCGGTGAGCTCCCGGACAATGATGAAATCAATGCCCTTCTCCACGATTTCCGGCTTCAAGGGAGAGGCGGAGGCCAGCTGGGGCCAGATCTTGGCGGGGCGGTTATTGCTGTAGACGCCCATGGCAGAGCGCAGCCGCAGCAGGCCCTTCTCCGGCCGCTTGGGGCCGGGAACATCGTTCCACTTGGGGCCGCCCACCGCGCCCAGAAGGACGCTGTCGCTGTCTAAGCACTTCTGAAGCTGGGCCTGAGGCAAGGGGTCTCCCCACTTGTCGATGGCGTTGCCGCCCATATCCACATCGGTATAATGGAAGGTGTGGCCGTAAACTGCCGCCACCTTGTCCAGGACCTTCACAGCCTGGCCCACGATCTCCGGGCCGATGCCGTCGCCCCAGATCAGGGCAATGTTCTTTTCCATATTACTTGCCCCCCTTCAGGGAAGCCAGCAGGCCGCCGCAGCGGATGATATTCTGGATGAACTCCGGGAAGGGCTCCGCCTGGTACGTCTTTCCGGTGGTGATGTCGGTGATGACACCTGTGTCGAAATCCACCTTTACCTGGTCCCCTGCCTGAATTTCCTCGGCGGCTGCCTCACATTCCAAAATGGGCAGGCCGATGTTGATGGCGTTCCGGTAGAAGATCCGGGCAAAGCTCTTGGCGATGACACAGCCGGTGCCGCAGGTCTTAATGACCAGGGGGGCATGCTCCCGGGAGGAGCCGCAGCCGAAATTCCAGCCTGCCACCATCACATCCCCGGGCTTGACCTTATTCACGTACTCCGGGTCGATGTCCTCCATACAGTGCTTGGCCAGCTCCTGGGCGTTGGGGGTATTTAAGTACCGGGCGGGAATGATCACATCGGTATCCACGTTGTCCGGGTATTTGTAAACGGTTCCTTGGGTCTGCATCTTACATGCCCTCCTTGGGTTCGGTAATGTGGCCCGTCAGGGCGCTGGCAGCGGCGGTGGCCGGGCTGGCAAGGTACACTTCGCTCTTTATATGGCCCATACGGCCAACGAAATTCCGGTTGGTGGTAGCAACGCACCGCTCCCCCTCCGCCAGGATGCCCATATATCCGCCCAGGCAGGGGCCGCAGGTGGGGGTGGAGACCACAGCGCCGGCATCGATGAAGGCGGTGGTGTAGCCCCGCTCAATGCACTCCCGGTAAATCGCCATGGTGGCCGGGATGATGATGCAGCGGACACCCTTGGCAACGGTCTTCCCCTTCAGAATGCGGTAAGCCGTCTCCATGTCCTCCATGCGGCCGTTGGTGCAGCTGCCGATGACCACCTGGTCGATCCGGATATCCTCCAGTTCCTTGGCCGGGTGGGTGTTCTCCGGCAGATGGGGGCAGGCCACGGTGGGCTCGATCTTCGAGAGGTCAATGTCTATGGTTCTCTCGTAGGGGGCGTCCTCGTCGGCGGTGTAGATGACGGGCTCCCGCTCGCTGCGGCCCTTCAGGTATTCCAGAGTCCGATCGTCCACGGGGAAGATGCCGTTCTTGGCGCCGGCCTCAATGGCCATGTTGCAGATGCACAGCCGGTCATCCATGCTTAAGGCGGCCACACCGGGGCCGGTGAACTCCATACTCTTGTAGAGGGCCCCGTCCACACCGATCATGCCGATGATGGTCAGGATCACATCCTTGCCGCTGACATTGGGCTTTAACTCCCCGGTCAGGTGGAATCGGATGGCGGAGGGCACCTTGAACCAGGCCTTGCCGGTAGCCATGCCGGCAGCCATATCCGTGCTGCCAACGCCAGTGGAGAAAGCGCCCAGGGCACCGTAGGTGCAGGTGTGGCTGTCAGCACCGATGATGCAGTCACCGGCGGTAACAATGCCCTGCTCCGGCAAAAGGGCATGCTCAATACCCATCTTGCCCACATCGTAAAAGTGGCTGATGCAGTGGTCGCAGGCAAACTCCCGGCAGGTCTTACTCTGCTCAGCTGCCTTGATATCCTTGTTGGGCACAAAGTGGTCCAGAACGATGACCACCTTGTCCTTGTCATAGACTCCGCCAAATCCGGCCTTTTTGAATTCGTTCACCGCCACAGGGGTGGTGATGTCGTTGCCCAGGACGATATTCAGCTTGGCCTGGATCAGCTGCCCGGCAGAAACCTCGGGAAGCCCCGCATGGGCCGCCAGGATTTTTTGTGTCATTGTCATTGCCATAAATGATAGTCCTCCTTTTCCCTTCCCCTGGGGAAAGGTGCCGCCGCAGCGGCGGATGAGGGGCAGTGCAAACTGAGTCGTTCTCGCCCCACACCCGTCAGGGCTTCGCCCTACCACCCTCTCCCAGGAGAGGGGTTTACTCGGTGATCGAATTGTTAAATGCGCTGAGAAGCGCGTAAATACTGGCTCTCGTGATATCCGTGTCGCTGCCCGCGCCCCAGTGCATCTGGCCGTCGGGGGTCTCGATGCCCACATAGGCTACGGCGGTAGAGCCGGAGTTCTTCTGCTGGAGGCTGTGCTCGGTGTAGACCTTCAGGGTGTAGCTTACGCCGGTGTATTCCTTCAGGGCGTTGCTGACGGCGTCCAGGCTGCCGTTGCCCACTCCGTGGAACTGAGCTGCAATGCCGTCCTTTACGAAAACCACGTCACACCCGGCTCCTCCCGCCATGGGCTCGAACTTGGCGCTGCGCAGGGAGATGGGGGCCTGAATGTTCAGATAGCCAAGCTTAAACACCCGCAGCACATCGTCGGCCTTCAGCTCCCGATGCTCGTGGTCCGAAATGTCCTTGCAGAGGTAACCGAAGTGCTCCCGCATCTTGGTAGGCAGCACGTAACCATGGGCGTGCTCCAGCAGATAAGAGATACCGCCCTTGCCGCTCTGGGAGTTGACCCGAATGACATCGGCATCGTAAGTTCTGGAAATGTCCTTGGGATCGATGGGGATATAGGGCACAGTCCACTGATGCAGCCCCTTCTCCTGCCGCCAGTTCATGCCCTTGGCAATGGCATCCTGATGACTGCCGGAGAAAGCGGCAAAGACCAGGGCCCCGGCGTAAGGCGTCCGCTCGTAGACATGCATCCGGGTGCAGCGCTCATAGATTTCCACAATGGCGGGAAGATTCGAAAAGTCCAGCTTGGGGTCTACGCCGTGGGAATACATATTCATAGCCAGAGTAATGACATCCACGTTGCCGGTCCGCTCGCCGTTGCCGAAGAGGGTGCCTTCCACCCGGTCAGCTCCCGCCAGCAGGCCCAGCTCCGTATCGGCAACGCCCGTGCCCCGGTCGTTGTGTGGGTGCAGGGACACGGTGACATACTCCCGGTACTTCAGGTTCTCGCTCATGTATTCTACCTGGCTGGCGTAGACATGAGGCAGGCTCATTTCCACAGTGACAGGCAGGTTGATGATAACATTGTTGGTCTCGCTGGGCTCCAGCACATCCAGCACGGCGTTGCACACCTCCAAGGCGTACTCCGGCTCCGTACCTGTAAAGCTCTCGGGGGAATACTCAAAGCGGAAGTTGCCCTCGTACTCGGCGGCCAGCTTCTTGACCAGTTTCGCGCCCTCCACGGCGATCTGCTTGATCTCTTCCTTGCTCTTTTTGAACACCTGCTCCCGCTGGGCGACAGAGGTGGAGTTGTAGAAATGGATGATGGCGCTGGGGGCCCCCTTGCAGGCCTCGAAGGTCTTGCGGATGATGTGCTCCCGGCACTGGGTCAGGACCTGCACCGTCACATCCTGGGGGATCATGTTCTGCTCGATCAGAGTCCGCAGGAAGGTGTATTCCGTCTCCGAGGCGGCAGGGAAACCCACCTCGATTTCCTTAAAGCCCACTTTTAAAAGCAGCTTGTAGAATTCCAGCTTTTCCTCCAGACTCATGGGGATCACCAGGCTCTGATTGCCGTCCCGCAGGTCCACGCTGCACCACTGGGGAGCCTGCTCAATGTGGTCCTTGTGGACCCACTTGTAGTGGTCCCCGGGAGCGGGGTAATAGCCGACTGCGTACTTTGTTGCGTCCATGTTCTTGTTTCTCCTTATTAAAAGAATCATTGGATTTTCGGAGGTAAAAAGAAAAGCCCTGTCTCCTCCTTCGAAAGAGACAGGGCACAAAAGCCTTGCGGTACCACTCTTTTTGCCGAAAACTCGGCCACCTCACCGCAGTCCAACAACTGCGCTCCGCTGTAACGGGCGATACCCGTCCCGCCTAATAAGCCAAAGCCGTTCAGCCGGGCCGCTCCGAGGCCAGTATACGCGTCCCCCACCATTGGCTCGCACCGTCCGCCAACTCTCTGCATCCGGGTCTCGACACGCTTTTTCCTCATCCACGCGTTTCCCTTTATGGCGTGGATTATAGCACCGGAAGGCCGTTTTGTCAAGAGGTTTGTCGTTTTCTGAGGGATAAGTGTCTATCACAGAGAGTCAGGGATGGACCGCCTTCTTCTATTTGTACAAAGCAAACATTTTATTCCCCGTATTCGATGTGTAAAGCAGCAGAGTATACAAATTTTGTATTTCCTTCATATTTTGCTTTACAACTTTAGCGAAATAAAGTATAATGCACCTATCAAGAAAAACACCTCCCGGAAAGAGAAAGGAAGTAACACTATGAAAAAGATCATTGCTTTGGTTCTGACCCTGGTTTTGGGTATGAGCGTCTTTGCCGGCTGCTCCAAGAAGGACGACGGCTCCGATGTAAGCTATGTACAGAAGAAAGGCACCCTGATCGTTGGCGTCACAGACTATGAGCCTATGGACTACAAGGCCACCGACGGCAGCTGGACCGGCTTCGACGCAGAGTTCGCCGAGGCCGTCGCCGCCAAGCTGGGCGTCAAATGCGAGTTCATCGAAATTGACTGGGACAACAAGTTCTTCGAGCTGGAGTCCAAGGCCATCGACTGCATCTGGAACGGCATGACCATCACCGACGAAGTGAAGCTCAACGCCAGCGTCACTGATCCCTACGTCAAGAACGCTCAGGTAGTGGTCCTGGACCAGGCCAAAGCCGCCGACTATGCCACTGCCGACTCCATCAAGGGCCTGAAATTCGCCGTGGAAGCCGGTTCCGCCGGGGAAGCAGAGCTGAAGAATCTGGGCATCGAAGACTACACTGCCGTCCAGTCTCAGTCCGCCGCCCTGATGGAGGTTGCCGCCGGGACCTGTGACGCCTGCGTCATCGATATCACCATGGCAAACGCCATGACCGGCGCCGGCACTGGCTACCCGAACCTGACCTCCTGCCAGGAGCTGAGCACCGAGGAATACGGCATTGCCTTCCGGAAGGGCTCCGACCTGACCGCCAAGGTCAACGAACTCATGGCCTCTCTCATGACTGACGGCACCTTGGATGCCCTGGCCGAAAAGTATTCGCTGACTCTGGTAAAGTAACCCTATGGAACAATTTATCTCCGTCACCCTGGCCCTGCTGAAGGGCTTCGGCCAGACCATGAACATATTCTTGCTGACCTTGGCTTTCTCCATCCCCTTGGGGCTTCTGGTATGCTTCGGCACCATGAGCAAATTTACTCCGGTGCGGTATGTGATGAAAGCCCTGGTCTGGGTCATCCGGGGCACGCCCCTGATGCTCCAGCTGATCGTCGTATTCTATGGCCCGGGGCTCCTGTTCGGACTCCCGGCCATGGGCCGCTTTACGGCGGTGATCCTGGCCTTTACCATCAACTATGCCTGCTATTTCAGTGAAATCTACCGGGGCGGCATTGAATCCATCCCCGCAGGGCAGTATGAGGCCGGTCAGGTGCTTGGGCTGACCAAGAATCAGATCTTCTTCAAGATCGTACTGATGCAGGTGGTCAAGCGCATCATCCCCTCCATGGGCAATGAGATCATCACCCTGGTCAAGGACACCTCCCTGGCCCGGGTCATTGCCGTGTATGAGATCATGTGGACCGGCCAGGCCTTTATCAAGTCCGACGGCCTCATCTGGCCCATGTTCTACACCGGCGCTTTCTATCTGCTCTTCTCCGGTCTGCTGACCCTGCTCTTCCAGCGGATCGAACACAAACTGGACTATTACAGAGGGTAAACTATGGCATTGCTGCAAGTTGACAACATCAAAAAGAGCTTCGGCGGCACCGAGGTGCTGAAGGACATCAGCTTCTCCCTGGACCGGGGACAGGTGCTGACCATCATCGGCTCCTCCGGCAGCGGAAAGACCACGCTTCTGCGGTGCCTCAATTTTCTGGAGAACCCGGACAGCGGCAGCATCCGGGTGGACGGTCAGGAGCTGCTGCGCCGCAGCGAAGAGGAGATTCGTAAAAACCGGCTGCACTTTGGTCTGGTCTTTCAGAATTTTCAGCTGTTTCCTCAGTATTCCGTACTGCAAAACATCACTCTGGCCCCTACCCTGCTGAAGACCGGCACCGCCGAGGATATCCGCGCCAAGGCCCTGAACCTCTTAGACCAGGTAGGGCTCTCCCACAAGGCGGAGGCTTACCCCTGCCAGCTCTCCGGCGGGCAGCAGCAGCGGGTGGCCATTGCCCGGGCCATGGCCCTGACCCCGGATATCCTCTGTTTTGACGAGCCCACCTCTGCCCTGGACCCGGAGCTCACCGGCGAAGTGCTGCGGGTGATCCGGGGATTGAAGGATCAGAACTACACCATGATCATCGTCACCCACGACATGGCCTTTGCCAAAAGCATTTCCGACACCGTGATCTACATGGCTGACGGCGTCATTGAGGAAATGGGCACCCCCCAGGAGGTTTTCGACACCCCCAAAAGTGAACGGACCAAGAGCTTCCTGCGAAGCACCCGGGAAAATCAATAAGGAGGGATCGGACATTGGATAAGCAGGAAAAAATCGACGCACTGTATCAGACCATTGTGTCCTTAGAATCCATCGAGCAGTGCCGGGACCTCTTCGAGGACCTGTGCACCCAGAAGGAGCTGGAAAAAATGGCCGAGCGCATCTACGCCGCCAAGCTGCTGCTGGAGGGCAAGACCTACAACCAAGTCATTGCCGAAGCAGACATCTCCTCTGCCACACTCAGCCGGGTCTCCCGGTGCGTGCAGTACGGGAACGGCTATTCCCAGCTGCTGAAATGATCTTCTTGGATGCCATTGCCCAGGCGATGGCATCTTTTTATTGCGCTTTTCTCCCGGAACCGCTATAATAGAGAAAACACCAAGGAGGGACACGCCCATGCAATACCGCAAGGACCGCTATGGCAACCCCATCTCTGTATTGGGCTTCGGCTGTATGCGCTTTACCCAGACCGCCGGCAAAATCGACATTGCCAAGGCGGAACAGGAAATTCTAGAAGCCTACCGCGGGGGTGTCAACTATTTCGATACCGCCTACATCTATCCCGGCAGTGAAGCCGCCCTGGGGGAAATCCTCGCCCGGAACGGCATTCGGGAGCAGGTAAACATTGCCACCAAGCTTCCTCACTATCTGCTGAAGAAACCGGAGGATCTGGACCGCTACTTTTCTGAGGAGCTGCGGCGGCTGAAAACGGACCACGTGGACTACTACCTGATGCACATGCTGACGGACACCAAGACTTGGCAGCGGCTGGTGGACCTGGGAATCGTCCAGTGGCTGGCGGAAAAGAAGGCCTCTGGCCAGATCCGCCAGGTGGGCTTTTCCTACCACGGAAACTCTGATATGTTCTGCAAGCTGCTGGACGTTTACGACTGGGACTTCTGCCAGATCCAGTATAACTATCTGGACGAAAATTCTCAGGCAGGGGCCACGGGCCTCCACCGGGCGGCGGAAAAGGGGCTGCCCGTCATCATCATGGAGCCCCTGCGGGGCGGCCGGCTGACCAATGCCCTTCCTGCCTCCGCCAAGAAAATCATTGAACACACTTCCTTCACTCCGGCCCAGTTTGCCTTCCGATGGCTCTGGGATCAAAGTAACGTTACCTGCGTGCTCTCCGGCATGAACTCCCTGGAGATGGTAAAGGAAAATCTTGCCACTGCGGATGCCTCCCGAGCAGCTACCCTGACCCAGGAGGACCGGGCGGTCTATGCCCAGGTAGTGGAGGCCATCAACGAAAATATGAAGGTAGGCTGTACCGGCTGCCGATACTGTATGCCCTGCCCCAAGGGGGTAGACATTCCCGGCACCTTCGCCGCCTACAACCGAATGGCCTCTGACGGCTACTGGAAGGCACTGACGGAATATTTCATGATCACCGGGGTCCGAAAGGACTACACCGGCCCAGGGAACTGCATCGGCTGCGGCAAATGCGAGCAGCACTGCCCCCAGCACCTGCCCATCCGCCAGGAGCTGAAAAACGCCAGAAAAGCACTGGAGGGCCTCCCCTACCGGATCGGCCGGAAGGTTCTGCCCCACATCATGCACTATTAAGGAGAGAAACCCATGGGTAAGAAAACCGGCGAGCTCATCTGCCAGGCCCGCACCAAAGCCCAGCTGACTCAGGCCCAGCTGGCAAAAATCGTCTCCCTGACCACCGCGGAGATCAAAAAGGCGGAGGCCGGAGACCTGGAGCTGCCCCAGAGCTTTCTCCGGGCCATCGCCAAAGCCACCGGCGTGACCCAGATTTCCCTGCTGAACGCCGAAAAGCCCCCCAAGCCCAAGGCCGCGAAAAAGCCGGTGGGCACCCCCATGCTCCTGACAGCTCAGGAAAAGAAGGTGGTGCGGCTCTTCCGCAACGCCACCGAGGACCAGCGGAGTGATGCCATGCGGATACTCAACGGAGAGAAAACCGAGGTTGAACAGCTGGTGGATGCCATGCTGGGGGAAAAGTGGAAGAAAAAGCTCAAAAAATAAATCTCCTGCCTTCTCCTGCTGGAGAAGGTGGCCCGCAGGCCGGATGTGGAGGGGACCCCTAACGACAAAGAACGGGCTAGGTTAAATGGGAACACTACATAGTTCCTTTCAACCCAGCCCGGTTTTTATCTGTAGGTGTCCCCTCCACACCCGTCACGGCTTCGCCGTGCCACCCTCTCCAAGCAGGAGAGGGCATTGGGAAAACTCAAAAATCGATGATTCCCAGCAGATTCAGCCCCATTTTCACAAACAGCAGCCCCAGCACCAGGAACATAACGATGCGAATCTTTCCGCCGCCGCCACGGATGGCGAACCGGGCCCCAAGAAAATTGCCCAGCATAGAGCAGGCCATGGCAGGGATGCCCACGGAGAAGAGAATATCTCCATCCAGAAAATAGATCACCATAGAGGCCACGTTGGAGGCCAGGTTGGCGATTTTGGCACAACCAGAGGACTTGACCAGGGTATAGCCCAGGCCTAAGGAGAAACCGATGGCCAAAAAGGTCCCGGTACCCGGTCCTACGAGCCCATCGTACAGGCCAACCAACAGGCCAATGCCCAGGGAGATAAACAATGTGGCTCTCTTTCCCTTATCCGGCTTTTCTTCCACGCCGAAATTCCGGGACAGCACCAGGATAATGGCAACCACCGGCAATGTCCCCACCACGATCATCTGCAGCAGATCCTCCGGCAGGTAAACCGCCAGAGAGGTGCCCACACTGGAGCCCGCCAGGGACCCCACCGCCGCGGGAATGGCACAGAGCCAGTTCACATTGCCGGACCTGGCGTACCGCCAGGAGGCCAGAGCTGTGCCAAAGCCGTTGGCAAACTTATTGGTCCCCGCCGCCAGCTTCATGGGGACTCCCGCCAGAAGGTAGGCAGGAATGGAAATGACTCCGCCGCCGCCGGCCACGGCATCCACAAAGCCCGCCAGGAACACCAGGGGGCAGACGATCAGAAATGTCCAAACAGTTACTTGCATATTGCTTCGCTTCCTCTCTTTTTCCTCCCTATTATACCGCAGCTGTCCCGCCGATTCCATTGGGAAAAGCTACGAAAGCCAGGGAGGATTTTTTCTTTTCCCATTGCGATTTTCCCAATAGGCCGATATAATTGTGGTGAATTTCTTTTGATCCTTTGAGGTTCCGTTAAGGAAGCCCTTTTATACTATAGCCATGGATCGACCCATGAAAGAAAGGAACACGCCATGAAACTCTTACTTGCCGAAGACGATGCCTCCCTGCGCCGGGCCCTTCTGGCCCTGCTGGAAAAGACCGGCTACAGCGTAGACGCGGTAGACAACGGAGAGGATGCCCTGGAATACCTGCGGGCGGGACGCTACGACGGAGCCATCCTGGACATTATGATGCCGAAGATGGACGGGCTCCAGGTTTTATCCGCCCTGCGTCAGGAGGAAGACCAGGTGCCCGTACTGCTGCTCACCGCCAAGGCGGAAATCGACGACAAGGTCACCGGGCTGGATCTGGGAGCCAACGACTACCTGACCAAACCCTTCGACCTGCGGGAGCTGCTGGCCCGGCTGCGGGTGCTGACCCGGAAGCAGGGACTCCAGCAGTCAAACCTGCTGACCCAAGGCAATACCCGGCTGGATACCGCCTCCCACACCCTTTCCGGCCCGAAAGGGTGCTACAAGCTGGCCAACAAGGAGTATCAGACCATGCTGCTGCTCATGCGCAACCCGAGTACCCTTCTCTCCCCTGCCCGCTTCCTGGAAAACATCTGGGACCCGGACAGCCGGGCGGAGGACAATACGGTATGGACCTATATCTCCTACCTGCGCCGGAAGCTGGAAGCCATCGGGTCCAACCTGCAAATCATCACCCGCCGGAACGCGGGCTATGTATTGGAGCGTCAGGAATGAAGCATGAACAGAAGCGCTCCATGAAGCACGCCTTACAAGTCCGATTTGTGCTTCTGTCCACCCTGGCAGCGGCCATGCTGCTGACGCTGGTAGTGTCCATCAGTCTGTTGCGAAGCTACGGGAGCATCTGTGACCGGGCGGACCATCTGATCGACACCATTCTGGAGGCGCCCAATTCTCAGGAAATCGGGGACGCCCGGTATTTCACCGTCCTGCTCACCCCTGGTGGCAGCGGATTTTCCGCGGACCTGTCCCACACGTCTCAGCTTCGGGAGAAAACCGCCGGAAGCTACGCCAAGCAGGTGATGAACAGCGGCAGAGAATCCGGCTTTCTGGAGGGCTGGCGCTACCGGGTCACCAGAGATGTGGAGGGCATACACATTCTCTTTCTCTCCCGGAAGCTGCCCTTGGAGATGTTCCGGGATACCCGGGAGCTGTTGATTTTGGTAGCTCTGGGCGGGACGGTCCTGGCCGGAGTGGCGCTGACCCTTGTTTCGGGACAGGTGGTTGCCCCTCTGGTGGAAGCCAATGAGAAGCAGAAGGCCTTTATCACCGCTGCCAGCCACGAGCTGAAAACACCTCTTGCTGTCATCTCGGCAGATGCCCAGCTGCTGGAAATGGAACTGGAAGGGAATGAATGGATCGCGGATATCCAGTCCCAGACCCGGCTGCTGACGGACATGACTCAGAACCTGGTGTACCTGTCCCGGTGCGACGAAGGCATCCGCCAGGGGAGCTTCATCGAGTTCCCTATCTCCGATGTGGCAGAGGATGTGGCCGCCTCCTACCGGAACCTGGCGCAGAACCGAAAGATTCCCTTCCAGCTTTCCATTCAGCCGGATATCAGCTATACCGGCGACGAGGAGGCCCTGCGGCAGCTCATGACCATCCTGCTGGACAATGCTTTCCGCTACTGCCCTCCGGACGGAAGCATCCAACTGGTCCTGGAGGAAAGGCAGCGGAAAATCCACTTTTCCCTGACCAATTCCGCCCGAAATGTTACAAAAGAGGAGCTGTCCCATTTTACGGACCGGTTTTACCGAGGCTCTACCTCCGCCGGGATCCCCGGCTCCGGTTTGGGTCTCTCCATCGCCCTGGCCATCTGCCAGCGGCACAAGGGGAAGCTCCAGGTCACCAGCCCCACCGGAGAGGATATCCGGGTCACAGCGGTGATTTAGCTCATTTTCGACAAAAGGAAGTCTTTTCATGAAACGCACCCTTCTTTTGATTGGCCTTTCCCTGCTCCTGCTTTCCGGCTGCTCCTCCATGGAGCGGCTGGATTCCTCCGGCGCAGAGCCGGTATGGCCGGACTACGCCATTGTTACAGAAGCGCCCCCTCCCCTGCCCACGGCACCGGAGGAGAGTCTGCCCGTGTTCACCCCATCGACGGAGGCCGCAGCGCCGGAACCTGTAGGACCCACAGAGACGGAGCCCCCGGAAACGACTCACGCCGCCCCGCCCATGGATGCGGAGCCTGTCCCCGCCGCCGCTCCCCAGTCCCTCCTGGAGAAAACCGCGGAAGCGCCCCAGGCGATTCCGGCATCCGGGCTGCGGGAAACCACCTTCTCCCTGAATGACGGCTCCAGCCGGAAGTGCCTCTTCTACACCCCCGGCGGGGACTGCTCCGGCTTAGGGCTCATCGTGTATCTCCATGGCGGCAGCGGCAAAGGGGACGATTTATCCCTCATCACCCAGGCCGACGGCTTCCCCAGCTATCTACAGTCCGGACAGCTGGGCAGCCCCAAAGCCTGCGTGCTGATCCCCCAGCTCCCCGCTTCCTATCGGGGCTGGTCCGATATGGATGGGATACTGATGCAGCTGATTTCTGCCGCTGTCCGGGAATATGACCTGGACTCCGCCAATGTCTCTCTCACCGGCCACAGCATGGGCGGCACCGGCGTCTGGGCCATTGCAGCTGCCCATCCCGGAACCTTTGCCCGGATCGCCCCTCTCTCCGGCAGCATCCGGGATACCGAGGACAATCGAAACGCCCTGAAAAACGTGCCCATCTACGCCTTTGTGGGGGATGCAGATACCATTGTATCCCCGGAGCGTTCGGAAGAATTCATCGCCGCTCTCCAGGACCTTGGCGGCAATGCCCGCATCGAAATTCTGGAGGGTGCGGACCACTTCGCCGTTCCAGGCCTTGCCTATCTTGGCGGTTATGGTTTGGTGGACTGGCTCATTGGAAACTAACTGAAATCTGACGAAAGAGGTAATTGTTATGAAACTCAGAAAAACTCTGGCTCTGACCGCCGCTACTGTCTGCATGTTCTCCGCCCTGGCTTTCCCCGCCAGCGCCGAGACCCCGGACACCACCCAGAAGACCTATCTGGCGGAGGGCCTGAAAAATGGCCTGACACAAGGAACCAAAAACGGGTTGGTTGACGGCCTGAAAAACGGACTGGTGAACGGCCTGGTAGAAGGCTTGAAGAACGGTCTGGTCAACGGAAATAAGAAATAACGGCAAAAAAACTGCCAGGTTCGTGGAATGGTCCGCAAACCTGGCAGTTTTTCTTAGTTCAATACGCCGCCAATGGCTTCCATCAATTTGTTGATCTGGATGGGCTTTGCCACGTAGGCGTCCATGCCGGAGCTGAGTGCCCGCTCCCGGTCCTCTTCGAAGGCGTTGGCGGTCATAGCCACAATGGGAATGGTACGGCAGTGGTCCTTGCTGCTGGCCCGGATGGCCTTGGTGGCCTCGTAGCCGTCCATCACCGGCATCTGGATATCCATGAGAATCAGGTCGATGTCGCCGGGCTCGGAGGCCTCTACGGTTTCCACCGCTGCTTTTCCGTCCTCTGCCAGTTCCGTCCGGAACCCTGCTTCCTCCAGGATCGCCACGGCGATTTCCTGGTTCAGCTGGTTGTCTTCCACCAGAAGGACCGTCTTTCCCGCATAGACCGCCTTGTTTTCCTCTGGTGCCGGTTCTACGGGCCGGGGCTGGGACAGCAGGTCCCGCAGCTCCGAGAGGAACAGGGGCTTCTCGCAGAAGGCGGTGACCCCCGCCTCCCGGGCCTCCTGCTCCACATCCGCCCAGTCGTAGGCAGTGAGGATAATAATGGGCCGGGAATCGCCGATGACCTTCCGGATCCGGCGGACGGTCTCAATGCCGTTCATATCCGGCATGAGCCAGTCAATGATGTAGGCGTAGAATTCGTCCCCCATGTCCAGGGCGTGCTGGGTCCGGACAACAGCCTCCCGGCCGGAGACGGTCCACTCCGAGCGCATGCCGATCTCCGTCAGCATACTGGAGATGCTCAGGCAGGTGTCGGTGTCATCATCCGCCACCAAGACCCGCAGGCCCTGCAGAGACGGTACCTTTTCGTAGACCTTTTTCTCCCCGCTGAGGCGGAAGGTCAGGCACACATCGAATTCGCTGCCGTGCCCCTCTTCGCTCTTCACGGAGATGGTGCCGCCCATCATATCCACGATTTTCTTGGTGATGGACAGCCCCAGACCGGTGCCGGGGATACCGCTGACCGTGGAGGTCTCCGCCCGGGTAAAGGACTCGAAAATATGCTGCTGGAACTCTTTGCTGATGCCGATACCCGTATCCCGGATGATAAAATGGTAGGTGGCGTAGCCCGCCGGGGCTTTTCTCGCCTGCTTGATCCGCAGACTGATGGTGCCGCCGGTTTTGTTGAACTTGATGCCGTTGCCCAGGATATTCAGCAGGACCTGGGTCAGCCGCAGCTTGTCCGCAATGATGTCCTCATCGATGACATCCACCGTGTCGATGAGGAAATCCAGCTGCTTGGAGGTGACCGTGGGCTGGATGATGGTACGGATATCATGGAGCAGCTCCGGCAGGTGCAGGGGCTTTTCGTCGATTTTCACCTTGCCGCTTTCGATCCGGCTCATATCCAGCACATCGTTGATGAGACTCAGCAGGTGCTCGCTGGAGGCGGCAATTTTCCGTAAGTACTCCTTGACCTTGTCCGTATTGTTGATGTGGGAGGCCGCCAAGGAGGTAAAGCCGATGATGGCATTCATGGGGGTTCGGATATCGTGGGACATGCTGTTGAGGAAGGTGGTTTTCGCCTGGTTGGCGTGCTGGGCAGCAAGCAGTGCCTCTTCCAGCTCCTTGTGGCTTCTCTCCAGCTCCTGCTTGTATTTCTCCTCCCGATATTCCTGGGTCAGGTCCAGCACATAGGCAATGGCCAGCACATCTCCGGTCGCTTCGTCGGAATACATGATGATGTGTTCCTCCGCCAGCATGGGCTCTTTCTCCACATCCGTGATCCAATAGCGGTAGAATACATGGTTTTCTCCCTGACGGTACCGCTCCAGGAGATTCGAAATATCCGAGAATTCCACGAATCCCTTCCGGCCCTCTGTGATCCGTTCCGCCCAGTAGGCCACCGTATCCGAAAACCGGGCGTTTTCCGGCATACCGGTCTGCTCGTTGACATTGTACCGCTTGCCCTTGATCACATGGTAAATGACGCCGGGAACCAAGTCCTGGGTCAGATTGATATTGTAGTAGGTCCCCACACTGGCCGCAAAGGCGGACTCCAGCACCTCGATCTTCTTATTCCGTGTCCGATTCTCCATATTTCCCCCTGCATAGGTATTTCCGTCATCTTCTGACGGCACATATGATTATTATACGCAAAATATGGAGCTTTTGCAAGGATAGATTTTCGTTTTCTTTCGACAAGTGTTTACTCGGCAGCCTTTTGGATGCACGCAACCGCGTTCAGGCTCCTGGGATAGCCGATATAGGGCAGGCACTGGGAAACCACCCGGGTCAGAAACGCCGCGTCATTGCCCAGATTCATATTGCCCTTGGCGTGAGCAATAAGCTGAGGCTCACAGCCCCCCTGAGCCAGCAGGAAGCAGAAGGTGATCATCTCCCGCTGCTTCAGATCCAAGCCGGTGCGGGTGTAGTAGTCCCCGAAGCAATTGTCCGCCAGCCAGCGGTTGATGTGGCTCTTTTTCCAGGCCTCCCGCATCTGTGGTCCAAAGATCTCCGCCTGGGCCTCAATGCCCTTCTCCAGCCGGTCCTCCATGGTGGTAGCAGCCTGACCGGGCAGAGGCAGCGCAATTCCCTTGGCCTCCAATACGGCGTTGGTCTTCTTCAAGAAGGGCAGCATGCGCCCATAGCCCAGGTAATCCACAGACTGATAGACCGTTTCCTTTACCATGACCGGGGTCACTCCGGCCTCCAGCGCCTTCGGCAGCACCTCTTCAAAGGCATCCACCCCGCCGCAGCCCATCAGCGTCGCCAGGATGGCCAGGTACCGGGTGGACTCCTCCAGCCGCTGGCCCTCTTCGTTCACAACCTCGTCAAAGGCAAAATGAGAAAAACGCTCCATAAATTCCGGATCGGTTTTCTTCAGTTCCATAGTCAGTTCCTCCTTTTTTAAGATGGCTATATTATAGTCCTACGAGCAGGAAATGTCCAATGCTTGTTTTTTATGGGGTGGGATACGGGGGAGGTATTTCTTGGGGTGGTTTCCTATTTCTGCTCCCGATACCCCTTCGGCGTACACCCCTTCACTTCCCGAAAAGTCTTGGCAAAATAGCTCATCTCCTGAAAGCCGCATTTCATCCCGATGTCGCAGATTTTCCAGTCCGTGCTCTTCAGCAGTTCCGCAGCCCGTTGAATGCGCAGCTGCTTGACATACTGCATGGGGGAGCAGCCAATGACACTCCGGAAGCACCGCAGGCATTCGCTCTCGCTGACATTGGCGCTTCCGGCGATTTGCGTCAGGGTGAGTTCCTCGCTGTAGCGGGCCTGGATGTATTGGAGCATGGCCTTGGTCCGCTCCCCGTCCCGCAGGGCCTTTTCGGAGGGCTGCTTTTGGGTAACCGGGCGATTCTGAAACAAAATGAGAATCAGCTGGGACAAAAGGTCCCGGGCCCGGAATTCAAAGCCTTCTTCTTCCAATGCACAGGCCTCCCACGCCGCGTCGATGGTTCTCGACGCGGCTTTTTCCCACTCCCGGGCAGCGGTAAAAGGCACACAAGGGCAGGATGGGTCGCTGAGCAGCGGCTCCAGGTACTTCTGCCAGAGGATGCTGTCCACACTTCCGCCCACAAATCTTGGATGGAACACCATGGAGTGCAGGCGGCACGCACCGTCCCCCTCTCGCCAGACACCATGCAAAATACCGGTATTGATGAAAATACCCTCTCCCTGCCGGACGAGATGATCGGCCCCGTTGACAGAAACACGGGCAATCCCCTCCTCTACCGTAAAAACCTCCAGCTCCTCATGCCAATGCCACGCCACGCCAAACTGACGAAGGTCATCGTGGTAACAGGCCACGGGAAACAGAGCCGTGCCATGCTGAATCAGTTCCCGCCCCTTTGCGTCGGTAGCAATGGGATTGCAAACGCTTAAAGCCATAGGATGCACCTCTTCTTGGGGATTTTGTCGTAGGAAATACAGGAATTTATTCTAACTGTATTTTGCTTTCTGTGATATCATTCTATCAAACAAAAAGGAGGAATGCAAGATGATCCACCTGCTTCTGGCAGTGATCTACCTATCTTTTATCAGTCTGGGCCTGCCGGACTCCCTATTGGGGGCGGCCTGGCCGTCCATGTATCCAGGCTTCGGCGTCCCGGTTTCCTATTCCGGGGTGATCTTCTGTATCATCTCCGTGGGCACCGTGATTTCCAGTCTGCAAAGCGACCGTTTGACCCGGCGTCTGGGGGCCGGCTGGGTAACGGCCATCAGCGTTGGCATGACGGCAGCGGCGCTGTTTGGCTTCTCCGTCAGCAATTCCTTTTGGGCCCTGTGCCTCTGGGCCATTCCCTACGGCCTGGGTGCCGGAAGCGTAGACGCGGCTCTCAACAACTATGTGGCCCTCCATTTTGCCAGCCGTCACATGAGCTGGCTCCACTGCATGTGGGGCATCGGCGCATCCGTAGGCCCTTACATCATGGGAGCCGCCCTCTCCACCAGCGCCGGGTGGCATATGGGCTATCGGGTCATCGGCCTCATTCAAATCGTCCTGACGGCCATCATCCTCCTGAGCCTTCCTCTTTGGAAGACCACATCCGCTGCCGATGGAGCGGAACAGGCGGAGGCTCCAGCCCAAGCCTTGACACTGAAGCAAATTCTCCGCATCCCCGGCGTGAAGGCGGTGCTCATCACCTTCTTCTGCTACTGCTCCCTGGAGCAGACCACCAGCCTGTGGGCCAGCAGCTATCTGGTGCTGGCAAAGGGCATTGCCCCGGAGACAGCCGCCGGATTCGCCAGCCTGTTCTTCATCGGCATCACCGCCGGCCGGGCCCTGTGCGGCTTTCTGACCCTGAAATGGAATGATACCCAGATGATTCGCATGGGCACCGTTATCATTGCCCTGGGCGTTGCCGCCATGCTCCTGCCTCTGGGAGAGGCCGTGACCCTGGCAGGGCTGATCCTGATCGGTCTGGGCTGCGCCCCCATCTACCCCAGCATCATCCACTCTACCCCTGCCCACTTCGGTGCCGATAAGTCCCAAGCCATTATCGGCGTCCAGATGGCCAGTGCCTACATCGGCAACTGCCTGATGCCGCCGTTGTTTGGCATGATCGCAAACCTCACTACCATTGCTATTTTTCCCTACTATCTACTGGTGATTTTAATTCTGATGGGCTATATGCACGAAGTGCTCCAAAAAAGAAGGGATTGAACGATCATGACCGAAAAAGAAAAAATGCTTGCGCACAAGCTCTACGATGCCAACTATGACGAAGAGCTTCTGGAAGAGCGCACAAAGGCAAAAGAACTGTGCTATGACTACAACCAGCTCCGCCCTTCCGACGAGGCTGGGCAAAGAGCGGTTTTAAAGAAACTCCTTGGCAAAACAGGAGAGCGATTCTGCATCACGGCTCCATTCTGGTGTGATTACGGCTATAATATTGAGCTCGGAGAAAATTTCTATGCCAATCACAATCTTGTCATTCTGGATGGTGGAAAGGTGACCTTTGGAGACAATGTGTTTGTTGCGCCGAACTGCGGCTTTCACACAGCAGGCCACCCCATTGATTTTGAGCTACGCAATCAGGGCCTGGAATACGCTTACCCCATTACCGTGGGCAGCAATGTCTGGATCGGCGCAGGCGTTCAGGTCATGCCCGGTGTGACGATCGGTGACAATGTTGTCATTGGCGGCGGCAGCGTGGTTGTCAAAGACATCCCCAGCAATTCCGTTGCCGTGGGGAATCCCTGCAAGGTCATCCGCGCCATTACAGAGGCGGATAAAAAAATTGGAGGCCCCCATGAACGCTGACTATCACGTCCACACAGCCTTCAGTGATGATTCGGATTATCCCATGGAGCAGGTGGTCCAGGATGCCATTGCAATGGGGTTGGAGGAACTATGCTTTACCGACCATGTGGATTACGGCATCAAAGCCGACTGGGACGAACCGGGACCGATGCGCTACTGCAAAGGCGGGCCGGGAGAACCGGACGAAATTCCCTTGGCCAATGTGGACTATCCCGCTTATTATGAGGCATTCCAGAAAATGCAGTCCCTTTACGGTGACCGGATATCCTTGAAACTCGGCCTGGAATTCGGCATACAACGCCACACCGTTCCAAAATACGAAAACCTTTTTGCCAGATACCCCTTTGACTTCATCCTTCTCTCCGTCCATGAAGTAGATGATAAAGAATTCTGGAATCAGGATTTTCAGAAGGGAAAAACACAAGAAGAATACAACAGGCGGTATTACGAGGAGCTGCTGTATCTGGTGCGGCATTATCACCACTACAGTGTGCTGGCACACATGGATTTGATCACCAGGTACGACCTCGCCGGTGTCTATCCCTTTGAACAATTAAAGCCAGTCCTGACCGAAATTCTGAAAACCGTGATTGCCGACGGCAAAGGCATCGAAGTCAACACCTCCAGCCATCGCTATGGACTATCCGACCTGACACCCTCACGGGATATCCTGAACCTGTACCGATCCCTGGGCGGCCGCATCCTCACCATTGGCAGCGACAGCCATAAGCCCGCCCATCTGGGGGCCTATATTGAGGAAACCAAGCAGGAACTAAGGGCGCTTGGTTTTAAAGAATTCTGTACGTTTGAAAAGATGGCGCCGAAATCTCATCCCCTATAAAAGAAATATCCCGGCAGGCGCTCCAAAAGGAGCCACCTGCCGGGTTTTCTTGTTTAGAGAAAGCCAATCCCATCAAATTTCCGTTAAAGCGGACTCAATATCCTTGACGCTGACGGGCTTGGGGATGTAGCCGGTCATGCCGGCCTCCCGGGCACTGCGGCGGTCGCTGGCAAAGGTGTTGGCGGTCATGGCAAAGATGGGGATGTCGTGGTCTGGTCTGCGGCTGGCACGAATCTTTTTGGTTGCCGTAACACCGTCCATGACTGGCATCTGCATATCCATGAAGACGGCGAAATACTCGTCTGGGACGGAGTTTTCGAAGCGCTCCATGCCGATCTCTCCATTCTCTGCCCAGTCCACTGTCAAACCGATGGTGTGCAGTAGCTCCATGGCGATCTCGGCGTTCAGGGCGTTATCCTCTACCAGCAGGACCTTCTTCCCGGCGTAGTTGGGCCTCTGGTCCTCCTGGACCGGGGGCCGCAGGACCTGCTCTGTTTCCGCTTCGCTTGCCTGGTCAAAGGGCAGCGTCACTGTGAAGGTAGAGCCCTTCCCGGGCTGGCTCTCGATGGACAGCTTGCCGCCCATCAGATCCGTAAAGCCTTTGACCACGGACATGCCCAGACCGGTGCCCTGGGTCTTGGAGACCCGGCTGTCCTCCGCCCGGGCGTAGTCCTCGCAGATGTGCTGGACAAAGTCCGGCGACATGCCGATGCCGTTGTCGGTGCAGGTGAACCGGCAGCGGTTCTCCGGCAGGCACTCCAGCTTCAGCTCAATCCTGCCCCCTACCTCGGTGTACTTGATGGCATTGGAGACGATATTGATGAGGATCTGCTTCAGGCGATTCACATCTCCCCGGACCACCTTCGTCTCGCAGTCGCAGGAAACGGTCATGGTCTGCTCCTTCTTGCCGGACAGGGGCTCCAGGATCTGCGCACACTCCCGCAGGCAGTCTGCCGGGTTGAAGGCCTCCTTGGAGAGCTCCACCGCCCCGTGCTCCAGCTGGTTCACATCCAGAATGGAGTTGATCATCACCAGCAGATAGTTGCCCTCCTGGGTGATGTTATTCAGGGCATTTTCCAGCTTGGGGCCGTCGTCTTTGTATTTCCTGGCAATTTGGGTCATACCCAGCACCACGTTCAGGGGCGTGCGGATATCGTGGCTCATCTTGCTGAAGAAGTCCTGCTTGGCCTTGGTGGCCCGTTCTGCCTTCTCCAGGGCGGTAGCCAGCTCTTTGGCGTTCTTTTCCTGCTTTTTCCGGCTCTTCCGGGCCTGAATGTTCATCAGCACCAGGATCAGCACCGCGGCCACCACGGCGCACATGGCGATCAGGATCGTGGGATGGTCAAAGAGATATTCCCAGAAGGTGGGGGTAATGGTCTCATCCAGGTACTGCTGGACCACCTCGGAGCTGATCTCCTCAGAGACTCGGCTCAGAGTCTTTTCCCACAGGCCGAAGAAGTGCACATCGCCGGAGGCTTTGACACCCATATAAAGGGACATACTGGCCCCGGGGACGATCTCGACCCGCAGCCGATTCTGCAGGTCGTCCCGGGCGATCCGCTGGGCAGCGTAGGACATCATCAGTGCGGCATCCGCATCCCCGGAGAGGACCTTCCGCTTGCACTCTGCCAGGGAATCCACCACATCCATTTCCGCATTGGACCAGGTGGAGAAGACGATCTCCCGCATAGGGATGCGGGATTCGTCCACCACCACCCGGGTGATCTTCTCCGTGTTTCCCCGGGTGCGCAGAAGGGACATGGTCGTGGTCAGATAGGCCTCCGTCATCTTATAGCGGACGGCATACTCCTCGTAGGCACTGTCCATGTCGATCCAAATGTCCGCCTCGCCGGAGTCCAGGACCCGCTGAAAGTCCGCCCTGTCGGACACGGGGATGATCTCGTAGTTCAGCCGCAGCTTTTCCGCCGTAGCCCGGAAGATATCCGCGGCAATACCCTTGGCTTCCCCGTTTTCGTACCAGGAGTAGGGCTTATTGTCCGGATTCATGACAGCCCGGATGGTTTCCCCGTTGGCGACCAGCTGCCTCTGCAGGGCCTGCTCCTCGTCGGTGAGGGTCCGGTTCTTCTCGATGGAGCCGTAGTATTTGTTGTAGAGCTCCGTCCGCCAGTTGGGAGTCTCTACGTTCATGCAGTCGATGGCGTAGTCGATCTGGTCGATGAGGGCCTGATCTTCTTTCCGGGCCATGATGTAGTAGGGCGTTTCCCCAAAGTTCTGAATGGTCTTCTCGTCCTCGGGGATACGGATATAGCTGTTGACAATGGCATCCACCTTGTCGTTCACCAGGGCGTTGGACAGGTCCGTGGGAGTATCATAGTAGACAATGTCGCAGTCGATATGGTTGTCCTCTACAAACTTCACAAAGGCCCCGTTATAGGTGTGCCGCTCCAGCAGGCCGATGCGCAGGCCGTTGTAGGTGGAATAGTCCCCGGGCACGATGGTTTTGTTCCCCACCTTGGCGTTCATACAGGTCTGGGAGGTGATGGCAGGATGGGTCGAAAAAGCAAATTCCGCTTCCCTCTCCGGTGTTTTCCGGGCAGCGGTGTAGATGTCCAGCTCCCCGGAGCGCAGCATCTCCTCGCACTGGGCAGCGGACTTGTCGTAGCCCACATAGGAGAAGGTACACTGGATGTAACTGGCCACGCCCTGCATCATCTCGTAGCCATACCCGGAACGCTTGCCATATGCATCCTGCATATGATAGCAGTCGTAGGGATAGAAAGCCACCTTATAGTCCGGGGTCTCCTGCTCCGGCAGCGCAAAGGCCGCCAGGGGGACAAGGGTCACCGCCAGCAGGCAGGCAGCAAGCAAGGCAGCAATTTTCTTTCTCATTATGTTTCTCCTTCCCGAAGGGAATCATTGCTTCGCTTCGCCGCAGCACCGGGCAACGGTGGCTACCAGCTTGTCGATCTCCATAGGCTTGGTCAGGTGGGCGTTCATTCCTGCCGCCTTGCACTTTTCCGCGTCATCGGCAAAGGCATTGGCTGTCAAAGCAATGATGGGGATGGTTTTGGCATCGGGCCGGTCCAGAGCCCGGATGGCCTTAGTCGCCTCCAGACCGTCCATATCGGGCATCATGATATCCATAAGAATGGCATCAAAGGTCCCGGCAGGGCTCCCCTTCACCATATTCACGGCCTGAACGCCATCGGTGACCACGGTAAGCCTGGCCCCCTGGTCCGTAATGAGGATCTGGGCGATCTCGGCGTTGAGTTCGTTGTCCTCCGCCATGAGGAGGTTCCGCCCCCGGATGCTGGCAGGCTTCTGCACTGGCCGGTCCCTGTCCGCGATCTCAAAGGGAATGGTGATCACAAAAGTAGTGCCCACATTCCGGCGGCTGGTCACCTCAATGGTGCCGCCCATCTGCTCCACCAGGTTTTTTACAATGGACATGCCCAGGCCCGTTCCCTGGTACTCAGTCCTCGCGCCGGAGTGCTCCTGGCTGAAGGGCTCAAACAGATGCTTCTGGAACTCCTCGCTCATGCCGATGCCGGTATCGGAGATGGTCCAGCGGAAGGTGGCAGTATTCCCCTCCCGGCCCAGGTCCTCATAGCGGGTGGTGATGGTGCCGCCGGTTTTGGTGAATTTGATGCAATTGCTGTAGATATTCCGGAAAATCTGCCGCAGATGGACCGGGCTGCCCATAATATAGGGATAAACAGGCGTGGAGGGCCCTTCAAACTTCACCCGGATGCCGCTCTCGGCGGCGTCCTCCCGTAGATTCACCACAATGTCCTGGGCCAACTCGCCCACATTGATGGGAACGTTGTCGATCTTCTCCACGCCGTCCTCCAGCTTGCCCATCTCCAGCACATCGTCTACCAGGGACAGCAGGTGTCTGGCCGCCGCGTCCATCTTCTGCTGGTTGTCCAGCAGAAGGCTCTTGTCCTCAAAATGCTCCTCGTTGATCTTCAGCAGACCGATGATGCCGTTCAGCGGCGTCCGGATATCGTGGCTCATCCGGGAGAGGAACTCACTCTTGGCCCGGGTGGCAATGGCCAGCTGCTGGTCCTTTTTCCGCATGGTCATAGAGTGGACGAACAGCAATGCCGAGGCCACCACCAGCGCCGCGATGACGCCGACGATCAGCGTAGCCTGGCCCGGATTCCGGGCGATCCAGCGGCTCAGGGAGGCACCGTCGGTATGGGCGCCGCCTGTATCCAGGTAAACGGTCCGCTGATAGGTGGAAAGACTGTCGATATAGTTGTTCAGGATCCCCAGCACCGGCAGGCAGGAGGTCCGGGATACGGCGATGCACACCTCATGGGTGATGCCGGAGATAGCCGCCGCGGAGAAAGAGGCTCCGTCCTCAAAAAGATAATAGTCAATAACGGACCGGTCCCCCGCCGCCACGTCGATCTTTCCGTCCTTCATAGCCTGGATGCAGTCCACTGCGCTGTCGAACAGGACGATCTGCCGGAAGGGGGTAGCATCAAAGGAGTTTTCCAGGCCCTGGACAATGCCGATGGTCTCCTCCGCAAAGCTGCCGCCGCCGGATTTTCGCAGCAGGGACATACCGGCGGAGAACACGCTCTCGCTGCAGACAAAACCGTTGGCCGCACAGAAGTTCGAGGTAAAGGGCATGCCGATCAAAAGATCGAAGCTGCCGGAAGAAAGCACCTGCTCCGCCTCCGACTGGCTGTCGCAGAAGGTATAGTCCAGGGTGACACCGATCTGCTCCGCAAAATCGTTCAGTGCGCTGACCAGCGCACCGCTGGGCTGCCCATCCCTCCGGAACACATAGGGCGCGTCCTTATCCACGCACAAAACCCGCAGTGTATCCATCTGAGCCAGCTGAGCCTTCTGGGCATCCGTTAGGTTGAAGGCGTTTTCCGAGGTCATGAAATACTTGTCAAACAGGCTATCCTGAAGCTCCGGCTGCAGTTCGCCGATCTGCCGGATGGCCTTGTCCAGCTCCTTCACCAACTGCTCGTTTCCCTTGGTGGCCGCAAAGTAGAAGGGCCGGGGGGCGAATTTCGCCAATATCCGGGTATTGGTAGCAGGAGACAGAGACACGCCGGAGATCAGGTCCACCTTGCCGGAACGCAGGGCCTCCTGCTGGGCATCGTAGGTGCCGTAATAGTGAATCTCCGCCTGGACGCCCTCGCTGGTCAGGAAATTCTCCACCTCTTTGTTTCGGGTCTCTGCCTTTTCCCACAGGCCGATCTTCAGCACATCCGTACGATTCAAATCATTCTTCCGCAGGGTGCTGTTGATATCCGCGCAAAGGGTGGTGTAGACAGTGCCGTAGCTGTCTTCCGGGAACTCGAAGAGTTCTTCCGTAGACGCGTTTTTCAGAATGGGGCCCATCAGGTCCACCTTGCCGTCCATCAGGTCCTCCATGGCGTTGCCCACGGCCTCGTTGCCGTCGCTGGAGGAATAGATCACATAATCCATCTCCCAGCCCGTGAACTCAGAGATCTTCTCCAGGTAGTCGTAGTTGTAGCCCGACAGCTTGCCGGACCGCTCCACCTGGCTGATGCCCTCCTGCTCCGGAAAGGCCACCCGGACCGTAGGCCGTTCCGCCTCCGCCGCCCTGGCTTTCGGCGCTGCCGCCAGCACCAGGCAAAGGGCCGCCAATGCGGATAGGCTCCTTCTGAATAAACTTCTTCCCATGTATATTCTCTCTTTTCTGATCCGCCCTGTTTGTCAGGGGTATGCATACTCTCTCGCTTCTATTATACACAATGATGGGAAAATTTCCATAGTTTTCTTTGAAATACGCACGTTTTCTTTTGGAGTCTGTGGACATTCTGTGTCTTATTGTCCTTGCATTGCGGATATTCGTATTTCCAAGCAGAGTATAGGCTCAGTGGCACGCATAAATTTGGCCGGGAAGCACGCGCTTCCCGGCCAAAAGAATCAGGCTGTGACCATATTTTTCTGGAGTCCTCTGTGCTTGATCGTCAGATACAGCATGGTGCCCAGCACCATCACCACCGCCAGCTCTCCCAGGGCCACATACACGGCATTGATGACAAATCCGCCGCCTACATACTGGGTCAGCTCCCAGCCAACGAGGAAGGCATTGGTAATGGCCGGCATGGTCAGCCCCAGCACCGGCAGCTTGCCTACCAGCACATTCCGGGTCTTCCACATGCCCCAGGCCGCCAGAAAGGTGGCCAGAGTGCCCACCACAAAGTCCAGGGGCAGGGTAGCGGAATAGGTCAGGTTGAAGAGCAGGCAGCCAATGCTGAGGCCCGGGATGGCGGCAGGTGTGAAAAAGGCCAGCACAGTCATGGCTTCGGAAATACGCATCTGGATGGCCCAGGTGGTAGTGCCGGGCAGCAAAAAGTTCTGCATATGGGTCAGCACGGCGTAGAGGGCGGCAATGACGGCAGCCTGAGTGATGTAACGGGTTCTGTTCATGTTTGGTCTCCTTTGGGATATAAAAAGTGGGCGGACAGGCCGCCCACACACGCAACAAAAGAAAATGGGCGCAGAGATGCGCCCATCATAAGAATCACAGGGAAAGCCCCGTGAAAATCCTAGTTTTGTTTACCGACAGGATGGTTACGAACTGTCCTATGTAGTTGGGGATATATTAACTGAACAGCAGGAATTTGTCAAGGAAAAAATTCTCTCTCCGGGAATCCTGGAGAGAGAAAACGCATCAAGCCAGATAAATCGCCCTACAAGCCAGCATGGTCTCGTAGCAGTCCAGTTTGCTGACCAACTCCATGGGGGCGTGCATGCACAGCACGGGGACACCGGCGTCCACGGTGACGATGTTCCGGTTGGCCATGAAGGCCGCCACGGTGCCGCCGCCGCCCTGGTCCACCTTGCCCAAAGTGGCGATCTGCCACTTCACGCCCGCGGCATCCAGGGTAGAACGGACGTGCTGCATGGCCTCGGCGGAGGCGTCGGAAGCGCCGGACTTGCCCCGGGCACCGGTGTACTTGCAGATGGACACGCCGTAGTTCAGGGCGCTGTTGTTCCGGCGGTCACAGGTCTCGGCGAAGTTGGGATCGAAGGCATTGGACACATCAGCGGACAGGCAGAAGGAGTTGGCAAAGCACTGGCTCAGCTTCACCCCCTGGCCGTCGCAGAGGATCTCCATAAAGTACTCAAAGGCATGGCTCTGCATGCCGCTGATGCCCACGGAGCCAATCTCCTCTTTGTCCGCCAGGATGCACACGGCGGTGTGCTTGGGAGCAGGCAGGTTCAGGATGGGCTCCAGCTCAGCATAGGCACAGACCCGGTCGTCGTGGCCGTAGGCACCCAGCAGGCTCCGGTCCAGGCCTACCTCCCGGCACTTTCCGGCAGGAACCACAGTCAGCTCCGCAGTACGGAAGTCCGCCTCCACCATACCGTACTTCTCATTCAGCAGCCGCATAATGTTCAGCTTCACCAGGTCTGAGCCCTCCCCGTCCAGGGGCTCGGTGCCCAGGATCACGTTCAGCTGCTCGCCGGTGATGCCTTCAGCCAGGGTTTTCTTCATCTGGTCAGCAGACAGGTGGACCAGCAGGTCAGAGACCACCAGGATAGGATCATTCTCGTCCTCGCCGATGGTCACGGTGACCTCGCTGCCGTCAGCCTTGCACACCACGCCGTGGATGGCCAGGGGCACACAGGTCCACTGGTACTTCTTGATGCCGCCGTAGTAGTGGGTCTTGAAGTAGGCGATCTCGGAATCCTCATAGAGGGGCTGGGGCTTCAGGTCCAGCCGGGGGGAATCCACATGGGCGGCGCAGATGTTGGCGCCCTCACTCAGAGACTCGGTGCCGATGACGGCGATCAGGAAGCTCTTGCCCCGGTTGTTCATGTAGATCTTGTCCCCGGGCTTGACCTCCATACCGGGCACGGCGGGCTTGAAGCCGTGCTCCTCCGCCGCCTTGGTGGCCCAGGCGGTGGCTTCCCGCTCGGTCTTGCATGCGTTCATAAAGGCAGCATAGCGCTTGCAGTATTCGTTCATAGCCTCCCGCTTTTCGGGAGTGTATTCGCTGTAGCCGTTCTTGGGGGTGTACAGCAGTTGTTCACGCAGTTCGTCGGTAGTCATGGGATACCTCCTAGTGTATTTTTGATAGGATACCCAATGTATCCAAAAAGTCTCCGCATTTTTTGCGGAATTCCTGGGCCGTTCCGTCGTTGGTGAGGACGAAGTCCACCCGGTCCCGGAACCAGCCTTCATCGTGCTGGGCGGCGATTCGGCTGCGGGCGTAGTCTTCCGAGATACGGTCCCGGAGCATTAGCCGCCGGACTCTGTCCTCCACCGGGGCGGTCACCGCTACAGTCTTATCGCAGAGCTCCGCCAGCCCCCCTTCAAAGAGGGCAATGGCGTCGATGGCGGCAAGGCTGGGCTTTTTCTCCTCCAGCTGCCGCATAACCTCCGCCTTCACCGCCTTGTGGGTGATAGCGTTCAGGTCCAGCAGTGCCTTCTCGTCGGCAAAAACCAGCTTTCCCAGCCTTTTGAGGACCAGGGTCTCCCCTTCCATGGCCTCCGGGAACCGGGCGGCGATGGAAGCCAGCATGCCTTTGTCTTCCTTTAACAGCCGGTGGTAGATGGCGTCACAGTCCAGAACCAGGCCGCCCCGCTGCTCAATGGAGGAAAGAAGCGTGGTCTTCCCGCAGCCGGTGCCGCCGGTGATGCCCAGGATCATGTTTCCGCCTCCGCGTCCACGATGTGGAAGGCAGCGGCTTTTTTCAGCCGGTTCTGCACCGCGTAAGCCACACCGCCGCCTACGGGGCAGCGGGCATAGACCTGGTGGATGGAGGGGTCGTCCAGGACCCGCAGGGCGGAGAAAAGTCCGGCGCTGAGGGTATTCACGTCCGCTTCCTTGCCGTAGGCCAGAGGGTTCAGTCCCTCATACAGAGGCAGCTCCTCCTCAAAACACAGCACCCGGTCCCCTGGGGTGAAGTGGGCGTGGATATACTGGGCAGCCTTCTCCCGGCTTCCCGCCACAATGACCACGGGCTCCGCCGGGGCGTAGTGCCGGTATTTCATGCCGGGGGCCTTTACCACAGTGTCCTTGTCGATCTGGGCAGTGACGGCCTTGTCAATGACCAGGTCCCCCAGAACCTCGATCAGCTGCTCCGGGGTGATCCCGCCGGGGCGCAAGAGCCGGGGCCGGTCCTCGGTCAGGTCCACAATGGTAGACTCCACCCCCACCCGGCAGGGGCCGCCGTCCACAATGGCGTCGATGCGGCCGTCGTGGTCATGGCGCACATGCTCCGCCGTGGTGGTGGAAGGCTTGCCGGAAATGTTGGCAGAAGGGGCCGCAATGGGCACCCCGGACAGGGCGATGATCTTCCGGGTCACATCGCTGTCCGGGCAGCGGACGGCTACGGTATTGAGCCCCGCCGTGGTCCGCTTGGGCACAATGTCCTTCACCGGCAGCACCATGGTCAGAGGGCCCGGCCAGAACTTTTCTGCCAGCAAATAAGCACTCCTGGGGATGTCATGGCAGAACCGCTCCATCTCCTTGGGCTCCGCCACATGGAGGATCAGGGGGTTGTCCTGAGGGCGGCCCTTGGCCTCAAAAATTTTCGCCACAGCCGCTTCATCCAGGCCGTTGGCCCCCAGGCCGTAGACCGTCTCCGTAGGGATGGCCACCAGGCCGCCGTTTCGGATGATCGCTGCGGCGATCTCCGGGGTCTCTTGGTCCTTTGCGTCTAAGAATAAGGTTTTCATCTATCTACCTCAGTCAAAAAAGGGAGAAAACCCCTTTTCGGCGTTTTCTCCCTTCTTGAAAGCGAAAATTATTCGTTGGGCTGGTTGGCTGCCTCGATGATCTTCACGAACTTCTCGGGCACCAGGGAAGCGCCGCCGATCAGGCCGCCGTCGATGTCGGGCTGAGCCAGCAGCTCGAAGGCGTTCTTGTCGTTCATGGAGCCGCCGTACAGGATGGAGATGGCGCGGGCATTCTTGGAGGAGTACAGCTTGCGGACCGCAGTACGGATGCTCTCGCAGACTTCCTCAGCCTGCTCGGGGGTAGCGGTGCGGCCGGTGCCGATGGCCCAGATGGGCTCGTAGGCAATGATGACCTTGCGGATCTTGTCCTCGGGAACGCCAGCCAGACCCAGCTTGATCTGCAT
>JBNMIH010000004.1:0-82385 GCA_050873165.1 Faecousia sp. | reverse complement strand
TTAAGCGCGAACTTGCTGACGGTACGCCGTTTGATTTTGGCGGTGCAAAGGAATTGATGCGTCTGGGTATCCTTGCAATCTACATTCCGATTGGCACGCAGATGATTGCGGAAATCGTCTATGCAGTGATGGAACAGACGCTGCACGGTGTTGCGTCCTTTCAATTCGATCGTTCCAGTTCTGTGGCACTCGGCGTGATGTTTATTGTGATGTCTCTGGGGTGCCATTATGGAGCAGAATTGCGTGAAGGAAAGGAGTATTTGAAATGAAGAATATCGTGATTTATGTTCATGGCAAAGGCGGCTCAGCGGAGGAAGCTGAGCATTACAGAAAGCTATTTCCGGAAGCGGAGGTAATCGGTTTCGATTACCGCGCAACGACTCCGTGGGAAGCCGAAGAGGAATTCTCGCAATTTTTCACGCAGCAGCGGAAACGATGTGACGATCTCACGCTGGTAGCAAACAGCATCGGCGCGTTTTTCTCTATGTCCTCACTGGATGAAGCGCTAATTGACAGAGCGTATTTGATTTCTCCTGTGGTAGACATGGAAAAGCTGATCGGCAATATGATGATGTGGGCAGGCGTGACCGAGCAGGAGCTTGCTGAAAAGGAAGAAATTCCTACGCCTTTCGGTGAAACGCTGTCATGGAATTACCTCACCTATGTGCGGGAGCATCCGTTTTCCTGGCATGTCCCCACCCGCATTTTGTACGGAGAGCATGACAACCTGACCTCACCCGAAACCATCTCCGCCTTTGCAAAGCGGATTGGCGCAGAGCTGACCGTCATGCCGAACGGCGAGCATTGGTTCCATACCGAGCAGCAGATGCGTTTTATGGATCATTGGTTTTTAACAGCGGGATGGGAGAATCACAATGAATAGGATATATCCGCGTCCACATGACAAGCAGATCGTATACTTAAAAGACGTGATCACCGGACCCAATATCGAGGTTGGCGACTATACGATATACAATGATTTCATGCACGATCCCCGTGATTTTGAAAAGAACAATGTGCTTTACCACTATCCGGTAAACGGGGATAAACTGATTATTGGCAAGTTCTGTTCCATTGCTTGTGGAGCAAAATTTCTGTTCACAAGTGGAAATCATCTGCTGAAATCGCTTTCAACCTATTCCTTTCCCATTTTCTTTGAGGAGTGGGGGCTGGATGCGAAGAATATTCGTAATGCTTGGGAAAACAAAGGGGATATCATCATTGGAAATGATGTCTGGATTGGCTATGAAGCTGTGATTATGCCAGGCGTAAAAATCGGGGATGGCGCGGTTATTGGTACCCGTGCTGTTGTGACAAAGGACGTACCGCCCTATACCATTGTCGGCGGTGTCCCGGCAAAGCCTATCCGCAAACGTTTTGATGATACCACGATTGAATCGCTGGAGACTCTGCGCTGGTGGGACTGGGATGAAGAAAAAATCAGATGCAGCATTCCAGCGATCCAGTCCGGAGATATTGCGGCTTTGGAGAATGCGGCACCCCACCGGTGTGCCGCATCCAAGTAGGTTCGGGTCCGGCTGGATAAAGAAAAAGAGCCCCCAAAGGGCTCTTTTCTATGGTGCCGGTGACCGGACTCGAACCGGTACGCTGTCGCCAGCGGTGGATTTTGAGTCCACTACGTCTACCATTCCATCACACCGGCGTGTGGAACTTGCCTGTATAGGATAGCACATCCGGCGGGAAAATGCAAGAGAAATGTTTTGTTACATTGCGGATAAGGCGTGAAAACGGAGAAGAGAAATGAGTCATCCCGTGGCTTGGGGGATTGTTTTCTAAAAAATCCTGTGCTATAATAGGGAAAAACTGACATATGACCGGAGAGACTGCTCATGAATCTGAATTTCCGCTCCGCCTTGAACGGGTTTAACCGTCAGGACGTTGCCCGATATCTGGAATACTTGAATACCCAGCACAATGCCCAGCTGAACCAGCTGCAGACGGATCTGGACAATCTGCGCAAAAAAGCAGAGCCAGAGGGGGAGGATCCCCGAGAGAAGCGGCTGCGGGAGCTGGAGAGCAAATGCATGGAGCTGGAGACCCAGCTGGCCGCTATGCAGGCCCAGCGGGATGAGGCTCTGCGCCAGCGGGATGAGGTCCAGCGGGAAGCGGTGGTCCAGGTCAGCGGCGCACGGCTGGACACCAACCAGGAGCTGGAGGCCTACCGTCGGGCAGAACGGGCCGAGCGAGTGGCCAAAGAGCGGGCCAATCTCATCTATGCCCAGACCGGGGCTGTGCTCAACCAGGCATCCGCTCGGGTCGAGGGGGCCATCCGCCAGGTGACAGGTATCTCTCAGCAAGTCTCCGCCCAGTTGGATACCCTGCAGACTGCAATTTCCTCCAGCCGGCTGGCCTTGCAGGATGCGGCGGATACCATCAACCGGCTGAAACCCAAGCAGGAATGATTTTCTGGCCCGCCGCGCAAAAGCGGCGGGTTTTCCAATATAGAAAGGAAAACACCCATGCTGATTCGAAAACCTGATGTATATGATGCCTTCCACTGTATGGCTTCCGCCTGCCCGGATAGCTGTTGTCAGCAGTGGGATGTGACGGTAGATGAAGAAAAGGCGGACTATTACCGCAGCCTGCCAGGAGAATTGGGGGACAAACTGCGGGCATTTCTGAAAGACGAAGCGGGGGAGACCTATCTGACGCTGGAAGGGACCCGATGCCCTATGTGGCGGACAGATGGTCTGTGCCGCATCCAGGCGGAGTTGGGGGAGGGCGCCCTGTGCAAAACCTGCCGGGAATTCCCCAGGCTGACCCATGACTATGGTTCCTTTGTGGAGCTGGGTCTGGAGCTCAGCTGCCCGGAGGCGGCCAGACTTCTGCTGGAAAGCAGACAGTGGCAGTGGGTCCAGGAGGGGCAGGCAGAGACCCCTGACCCGGATATGGAGCTGCTGCTGCGGACCCGGGAGCGGGCCATGGGTCTGACGGAGAGCGAAAGGCCCCTGGAACGGCTCCTATATTATGGTGTGTCCGTTCAGCAGGTTCTGGACGGGGACGAAGAGATCATGGAGGACGAAGTTCTGCCGGAACCAGAGGGCGAGGCGGACATGCAGGCCTTTTTGCAGGTGTTTCGGGAGCTGGAAATCCTGACGCCAACGTGGAAGATACGGCTGGAAACGCCAAAACCGAGAAAGCTGTGCAGGGAGGACCGGGCCATGCTGCGTTATCTCGTTTCCAGGTACTGGCTCCAGGCAATCTCGGATTTTGACCTAACAGCCAGAGTGAAATTTATGGTTTCCGCTGTGCTGCTGGTGTGCTTGCTGGGCGGGGAGCCGCTGGAGACAGCCCAGCTGTTTTCCAAGGAAATTGAAAATGATGCGGAAAATGTGGATGCCCTTTTGGACGGGGCTTATACCTTACCGGGGCTGACAGACCGAAATCTGCTGGCGCTGGCCCAAAGAATCGAATTTTAAGGAGAATAGTATGCTGCCGGAGGCGTTTTTACAGAGAATGGAGGCCCAGCTGGGGCCGGAATATGGGGCATTTCTGGAGAGCTTCCAGAGACCCCGGGCGGTGGCTCTGCGGTTCAACCCCCTGAAGGGGGATATCCCCAGCCTGCCCTTTGTGTTAGACCGAGTCCCCTGGGAGCCCATGGGCTGGTATTACGACCCCGCTGCCCGGCCTGGGCTGCACCCCTACCACGAGGCGGGGGTATACTACCTGCAGGAGGCCAGCGCCATGGCCCCGGTGGCTCTGCTGGACCCGCAGCCTGGGGAAAAAATACTGGATCTATGTGCGGCTCCCGGGGGGAAAAGCACCCAGATCGCCGGACGACTTATGGGGCAGGGACTGCTTGTTTGCAACGAAATTCACCCAGGACGGGCAAAAATTCTCTCCCAGAACATCGAGCGCATGGGTGTGGGCAACGCCCTGGTGACCAACGAGAAGCCGGAGAACCTGAGCCGTCGGCTGACGGGGTTCTTTGACCGGGTGCTGGTGGACGCTCCCTGTTCCGGCGAGGGGATGTTCCGCAAGGAAGAGGCGGCGGTGACGGACTGGAGCCCGGAGACGGTGGAGATGTGCGCCCGCCGTCAGGGGGATATCTTGGACTGCGCCGCCAATATGGTCCGGCCCGGGGGATTGCTGGTTTACTCCACCTGCACCTTTGCCCCCCAAGAGGACGAAGAGGCAGTGGCGGCCTTTTTGGTCCGGCACCCGGAATTTGGGCCGGAGCCGGTGGATGCTCCCTGGTTTGAGGCCGGGGAACAGGGCACCTACCGGATGTGGCCCCACAAGCTCCGGGGGGAGGGACATTTTGCCGCCCGGCTGCGTAAGCTGGAAGGGGAAGGACCGGAAGCAGCGGAGGAAAAGGGGGAGCCTTTGCCGAAGCCCTGGTTTGTGTTTGCCAGGGAGACGGGGACGGAATTGCCCCGGGAGAAGTGTGTTCCATTCGGTGACCGGGTGTTTTTGCTGCCGGAAGGGGCACCGGAACTCAGGGGCCTGCGGGTCCTGCGGCCTGGGCTGGAATTGGGAACCCTGAAAAAGGACCGGCTGGAGCCCGCCCACGCTTTGGCGCTGTGGCTGCGCAGCTGCGGCCGGACGGAAAACTACGCCTGGGACTCCGAGGAGATGAAGCGCTACCTCCACGGGGAGACCCTGCCGTCCAAACAAAAAGGCTGGTGCCTCGTAACTGTGGACGGTTACAGCATCGGCTGGGCCAAAGGAGACGGAAACCAGCTTAAAAACCACTATCCCAAGGGCTTGCGAAGATAGGGGAATTGCTTCTTTACAAGATTCCGGTTTTGTGTTAGAATACACTGGAAACATTGTGTTCTATTACCCAATCTATCACAAGGAGAGGATCATTCCTTGGCCAGATATGAAATTAACGGCGGCAATCCCCTGGAGGGCACCGTCACGATCAGCGGCGCGAAAAACGCGGCGGTTGCCATTCTGCCGGCTGCGCTGCTGGTCAGCGGAGTCTGCCGCGTTGAAAACGTACCTGATATATCGGATGTCCGCATCCTGTTGGACATCCTGGAGGGCATGGGGGTGAAGCTCCGCTATCCGGAGCCTCACGTGGTGGAACTGGACAGTACTGATGTCCAGTGCACCACTCCGGACCCGGAGCTTGTCAAGAAAATGCGGGCCAGCTACTACCTGATGGGTGCCCTGCTGGGCCGTTTTGGCCACGCCCATGTGGCGCTGCCGGGGGGCTGTAATTTTGCTTCCCGGCCCATCGACCAGCACATCAAGGGCTTCGAGGCTCTGGGTGCCGACGTGGATGAGACGGAGGAGTACATCGCGCTGAAGCCTACGGAAGAAGGCCTTCACGGGGCAAGGATCAGCCTGGATATGGCCAGTGTCGGCGCTACTGTCAATATCATGGTGGCGGCGACTCTGCTGCCCGGACAGACCATCATCGAAAACGCGGCCAAGGAGCCCCACATTGTGGACCTGGCCAACTTCCTCAACACCATGGGGGCCCGGATCACCGGTGCCGGTACAGACACGGTCAAGATCCGGGGGGTCAACTCCCTTCGGGGCGGTACCTATGCCATCATCCCGGACCAGATCGAGGCCGGTACCTATATGGCTGCCGTTACCGCTGCCGGGGGCAACGTGCTGGTGCAGAATGTGATCCCCAAACACATGGAGTGCATCACCAGTAAGCTCCAGGAGATGGGGGCCAAGATTTTTGTGTATGATGATTCCATCCGGGTCATGCGTTCCGGTCCCCTGCGCAAGAGCACGGTAAAGACCCAGCCCTATCCCGGCTTCCCCACGGATATGCAGGCCCAGGTCTGCGTGTGCATGTCCCTGGCCAAGGGCACCAGCCGTCTGACGGAAAGTGTCTACGAGACCAGGTTCTTCGGCTACTGCACGGAGCTGGAGAGCATGGGCGCCAATATCGTCATCAACGGCAAGACTGCCGTTGTCCAGGGGGTGGAATCCCTGACGGGGGCCACGGTATTTGCTCACGACCTGCGGGCCGGTGCCGCTCTGGTGATTGCCGGTCTCTCCGCCCAGGGTACCACGGTGGTGGAGGATATCCACTATGTGGAACGGGGCTATGAGGACCTGATCGGCAAACTCACTGCCCTGGGGGCGGATATCCGGCGGCTGGAAGACTGAGAAGGAGGAAACGGCTATGGCCACTATGGAACAGCAGGCGGAGCGGATCGTGGATACCATCCTGGAGGACTACCGCAACGGCCGCAGCATCGACCGCATGGACCCCTTCGCCCATCCGGATAAAGAAGTGGTCATCGACATGATCGGCAAGCTCATGCGCATCGTCTATCCCGGCTTCTCCCGGGATAAGAACTACCGCATTTACAATACCCACCACAACCTGTCCATGCTCATTGAGGATGTGATGTACAACCTGGTCAAGCAGATGACCATGGTGTTCCGGGCGGACATGGACGAGGCGGCAGCCCAGGAGAGGGCGGAAAAAATCAGCCTGGATTTCTTCCGGGAGATCCCCGCCATCCGGGCGGTGATCCAGACCGATGTGGAGGCATTCTACGAAGGCGACCCTGCAGCCTACAGCACCGACGAGATCGTCTATTGCTATCCCGGTATGTTCGCCATCACCGTCTACCGGCTGGCCCATGTGCTGTATACCATGGGTGTGCCCCTGCTGCCAAGAATTATGACGGAGCACGCCCACAGCGTCACGGGGATCGATATCAACCCCGGGGCAACCATCGGGCGGTATTTCTTCATCGACCACGGTACCGGCATCGTGGTGGGCGAGACCACCGTCATCGGTGACCATGTAAAGATTTACCAGGGCGTCACCCTGGGCGCCCTTACCACCCGAGGCGGCCAGAGCCTGCGGGGCAAGCGGCGGCACCCCACCATTGAGGACAACGTGACCATATACGCCGGCGCTTCTATTCTGGGCGGTGCTACCGTCATCGGAAAAGACTCCGTCATCGGTTCGAACGTGTTTATCACCAGCTCCATCCCCCCCTGCACCACCGTCAGCGTCAAGAGCCAGGAGCTCCAGATCCGCCAGCGTGGCTGCGATAAAGGGCCGGAGCCCTTCTGGCCGGAAGAAAAATAAAAAAGAGGCCCCGCCGGCGTTGACACCGGCGGGGCCTTGTGCTAAAATAAAGGTGTGGAAACCCAGACGGTTGCCACAAGTTAACAGCTTATGAGTCCGAGAGCTATGCCCTCAAAACTGTGAGCCGCCTGTTGCAGCAGACGGCTCACTTCTTTTTGTCATGAAATCTGTCTATGATCTGGATGATGATCCAAATGATGGACAGACAACAGAAAAAATCCTGAAGTGTGATATGTATCGCCTCCTTAGGAGTATTTCCCACGAAAGCCATACACCGCCCTCCTTTCCGCTTTGGCGGGATCGGGGGCAACCGTCTTTTACCGTACACCGTCTACAGAAAGAAGTGGACGGTGGGTTTCCACGGGACAAGTGTACTTCGCTTTTGGCGAATTGTCAAGAAAAAGCGAGGGAAAGAGGCTGGTTCGTCAAATGCAACAAAATCACCCTCTAAAAACTGGATACTTAAACGATTGCGATTCCCCGCCGGGTATGGTAAAATAACTCCATCCCGGCGGGCCTGTGCTACTCCACAAAAATAGCACCGATCCCGCTAAAATAAAGGAGGAAACCCCGTCTGACTCACGGTGCGGCAGTGTGGAGACCTGTCGTAATGCCTCTGCTGTTTTGCTCGGCAGAGTGCGAGGGCATACATTGAGGATTCAGTATGTCCGGAGTCGAAAAACTATGGCAAGCGTAACCCTGAAGAACATCAAAAAGGTCTACCCCTTCAATGGCGACGACGCCAAGAAGAACAAGAAGAAAAAGAAGGGTGAAGAGACCAAGAAGACCAATCTGCAGATCACCGATGAAGGCGTCGTTGCTGTGCAGGCCTTCAACCTGGACATCAAGGACAAGGAATTTATCGTTCTGGTCGGTCCTTCCGGCTGCGGTAAGTCCACCACCCTGCGTATGATCGCCGGCCTGGAAGACATCTCTGACGGCGAGCTGTACATCGGCGACCGCCTGGTAAACGATGTGGCCCCCAAGGACCGGGACATCGCCATGGTTTTCCAGAACTACGCTCTGTACCCCCACATGACGGTTTATGATAACATGGCTTTCGCTCTGAAGCTGCGCCATGAGTCCAAGGAAGAGATCGACCGCAAGGTCAAGGAAGCTGCTGAGATCCTGGACATTACCCAGTACCTGGGCCGGAAGCCCAAGGCTATGTCCGGCGGTCAGCGTCAGCGTGTGGCCATCGGCCGGGCCATCGTCCGGAATCCCCAGGTCATGCTGATGGACGAGCCTCTGTCCAACCTGGACGCCAAGCTTCGTAACCAGATGCGTGCTGAGATCATCAAGCTGCGTCAGCGCATCAACACCACCTTTATCTACGTTACCCACGACCAGACCGAGGCTATGACCCTGGGCGACCGGATCGTCATCATGAAGGACGGCTTCATCCAGCAGATCGGCACGCCCCAGGAAGTCTTCAACCATCCCTACAACCTGTTCGTCGCCGGCTTCATCGGCACGCCCCAGATGAACCTGTTCGATGCCAAGCTGACCAAGAAGGACGGCAAGTACGCTGTGGAAGTCGGCGGCATCTCTGTCACCCTGTCCGACGAGAAGCAGGAGAAGCTGGCCAAGAACAACGTTGCCGAGCAGGATGTGGTTCTGGGCGTCCGTCCTGAGCACATTGAGCTGAGCAAGGAAGGCATCGACGCCAAGGTCGATGTGTCCGAAATGATGGGCTCCACCGTGCACCTGCATGTCACTGCCATGGGCCGTGACGTCGTCCTGGTGGTCTCCACTATGAACATGACCGGCGCTGAGGTCAATGCTCTGACCGCCGGTACCTCCGTCAAGTTCACCTTCGGCGGCCATGTGTGCCATGTCTTCAATAAGGAGACCGGCATCAATCTGGAAGCCTGATTTTTGGAGTTTTTGAAAGCCGCCCCACTCGGGGCGGCTTTTTGGTGTATATACTCTGCCTTTTCCACACATGATAAAATTCAAGTTGCAACATCTGTATAATTTTGATATAATATTATCAGAATAAAACAAAGATGCAATGGGGGTATCTATCATGGTTATTCGTCCGTCTTCCGCTCTGCGCAATGACTATACACAAATTTCTGACCTGGCGAAGGCATCCGGTGAGCCCATTTTTATAACCAGGAACGGAGAAGACGATGGGGTATATATGAGCATGGAGACATTTGAGGAAAGGGAAAAAATGTACCGTCATCGGGATGCAATTTATGCCGCTGAATTCAGCCGCCTGAACGGAGAACCGACCGTTACACCGGAGGAGCTCCATGAGAGAATGGAGGCGCTGCTGCGTGCCTACGAAGGTTAAGCTCCAGTATCTCCCGCTTGCAAGCCAGGATTTTGAGGAAATCGTAAAATATCATATTACACAGGTTGGTGTCACTGCGGCACGGAATATCTATCGGTTGATGGAAACAGAGATCAACAGACTGGCAAACTACCCGTTATTGGGGCAAATCCACCCGGACCCGATTCTTGCGGCGCAAGGATACCGGAAACTGGTGCTGAACAGAACCTATGTTGCGGTTTATAAGATGATCGGGGATACGGTGTATATTTATCGAATTGCGAATGGCACAATGGATTATCCAAAACTGTTGAGATGACCCGTTATAGAATTGCGGCTGAAATCATTTTATAACGGAGCGAGAGAGGATATAGAATGGTCAACATCAGAAAGCTAGAAACAGAACTCTGGGAGTCGGCGGACCTGCTGCGGCAAGGGTCTAAGCTGACCTCCAATCAATATTGTATGCCTGTGCTGGGGCTCATTTTCCTGCGCTATGCCTTCGGACGATTCAAGCTGGTGGAAGCGGAGATTCAAAAAGACCGTCCGGTGCGCGGCGGGCGGGTGCTTCCTGTGGAGCCCAGTGATTTTGCAGAGAAAAGTGCCCTGTATCTTCCGCCGGAGGCCAGATATGATTACCTGGTAAACCTTCCGGACAGCGTCGACCTGGGCAAGGCCGTGAACTTGGCCATGGAAAAGGTTGAGGAGCAGAGCGAACAGCTCACGGGTGTCCTGCCCAAGGACTATACCATGTTCACCGATGACATTCTGGCGGAGCTGCTGCGGATTTTCAATAACAGCGCGTTGGACGAAGTAGGCGGCGATGTGCTGGGTCGTATCTACGAATATTTCCTCAATAAGTTTGCAAAGAACATTGCCTCTGATGATGGCGTATTTTTCACGCCCAAATCTCTGGTCAAAATGATCGTCAATGTGCTGGAACCCAAACGGGGAATACTGCTGGACCCGGCCTGCGGCAGCGGCGGCATGTTTGTCCAGACCGGTGATTTTGTCAATCATGCGGGAATGTCCGCTAATTCCGCCATGACTTTTTACGGCCAGGAAAAAGTGGAATACAACGCCAGACTGTGCATGATGAACATGGCTGTCCATGGCCTCAACGGCCGTATTCTGTCCGGAAACGAGGCCAATACATTTTACCATGATGCGCACTCCCTGGAAGGCTGCTGTGACTATGTGATGGCGAACCCGCCCTTTAATGTGGACAAGGTCAAAGCAGAAGCGGCCATGAATGCCGGACGCCTGCCCTTTGGCGTCCCCTCCATCAACAGTGCCAAGGAGTTCAGCAACGCCAATTACCTGTGGATTTCCTACTTTTACGCCTACCTGAACGAGCATGGCCGGGCGGGCTTCGTCATGGCGTCCTCCTCTACAGACAGCTCCAACAAAGACCGGGACATCCGGGAAAAATTGGTGAATACCGGCCATGTGGATGTGATGATGAGCGTGGGCAACAACTTCTTCTATACGAAAAGCCTGCCCTGCTCTCTGTGGTTCTTTGATAAAGGGAAGAAGGAGGAACTGCTGGACAAGGTCCTGTTTATCGACGCCCGGAATTACTATACCGTGATAGACCGGACCTTGAACGAATGGAGCGACTGGCAGCTGAAAAACCTGAATGCCATTGTCTGGCTGTATCGGGGGGAGACGGAGAAGTATCAGGAGCTGATGGGGGAGTATAGAAAGGCACTGGGAGACCGTCCCTTTACTGAAACCCTGGAAGCCCTGAACGACGAATACAAGACGCTCCAGCAGGAGGCCAAGACTGCGGTAGAAGCGGCCCCCAGAAAGGACAAGAAGCAGCTCAAGAAAAAGTATGACGACCAGCTGGCAGAAAAGAACGGTACAATCACCACCGCAAAAGAGGCGGTCTGGCTCTTCGAGAAGTTTGGAGAGGGAGAATACCGGGATATCCCGGGACTTTGCAAGGTAGTAAACAGAGAAGAAATCAAGAAGAAGAATTTTTCACTTACTCCTGGGGCCTATGTAGGTGTAATGGCGGCCGAGAATGATGGCGTGGATTTTAATCAACGGATGTTGGAGATTCATAAGGAGTTATTGAAATTGCAAGAGGAATCCAATAATCTTATGGATACCATCTCTGGTAAATTAAAGGAGATGGGAGTATGAAGTGGGACACGGCTCCAATAAGCGAGGTATGCCAAGGAATATTTGACGGCCCTCATGCAACTCCTCCGGCTAGTGAAAATGGAGCAATCTTTCTGGGAATTTCAAATATTACTACTGATGGTCATCTGAATCTTGATACCCCAAGATATATTAGCGAAGAAGATTTTCCAAAGTGGACAAAACGTGTCACTCCGCAAGCGGGAGATATTGTTTTTTCTTACGAAGCAACGTTAAACCTTTATGCGATTATACCGGAAGGTTTTCATGGATGCTTGGGACGTCGAATGGCATTGATCCGGCCAAACGAGGAGAAGGTAGATGGAAAATTCTTATATTATTACTTCTTCTCGAATGGCTGGAGACGTGTTATTTCAGAAAATACGGTCATTGGTGCAACAGTGGATAGAATACCACTGATCCGTTTCCCTGATTTTCCTGTTTCTTATCCACCAATGGAAGAGCAAAAAGCAATTGCGGCGGTGCTTTCTGATTATGACAGGCTGATTGAGAATAACCAAAAGCAAATCAAACTTTTGGAGGAAGCGGCGCAGCGTCTGTACAAGGAATGGTTCGTGGATTTGCGGTTTCCGGGGTATGAGAATACGAAGATTGTGGATGGAGTGCCGGAGGGGTGGAGCAGAAAGCCTTTTTCAGAAGTTGTCACTGTTATGAGTGGAGGAACTCCGAAAACAGATGTAAAGGATTATTATGCAGGCACAATTCCATTTTATACGCCGAAAGATAGTGATGGTTCCTTTTTTGCATTTGATACAGTAAACCACATAAGCCAACTGGGACTGAAAAATTGTAATAGTCAATATTATCCTGCTGGCACAGTCATAATAACTGCACGAGGGACAGTCGGGAAGACCGCTATATTGGCTGTACCAATGGCTATGAATCAGTCCTGTTATGCACTGAAATGTGACAGCTTACATTCGCCTTTCTATTTGTTTTTTGCACTGAATAAAGAAGTGGATAGGCTGAGAGTAATGGCAAACGGCGGAGTGTTTAATACAATCATTGTTAAGACATTTGACCATATTAGTATTTCCATACCGACAAGTGCGGTTTTGGAGCTGTTTAATTTAACTGTTGCACCAATTATGGATCAAATTAAAGTGGAAATGAAACAAAATATATTTTTGAAGGAGGCTCGTGATCGTCTGCTTCCTAAGTTGATGAATGGGAAATTGGAGGTGTGACCCGTGGTAGAAAATCAAGCCAGAGGACAATTTGAAAATATGAAAGACGTTTTGGATGCGATTGCAAAAATCAGAAAAATTCAGGCACTTTTAGATAATTCAAATCTACCCAATCGCAAAGATATGATAGCGACTCTTCAAGATGCGAAAAAAACTGCGCCTGCTCAAATTACGGCTCGCGAATTTTCACAAGGTGACGTACATTGGATGCCATCCTCCAGTTTTACAGATGCAGATCTTTACCGCAAATTGCCCCAGTACAAGCAGGGATTGGAGGATTTTTGTATCGAAAAAGTTGGGAAAGGTTTTTTTGATGATTTGATGGGAAGAAACAAATGAAAATATTAACTGGGTAATGTGGATAAAAAGAGGTGTAAATATGTCATACTCACAGTTGAAACCAATGCCCAAATCACGGAATGACGCTGGCAATGAGCACAAGCGTGAAAAGACCATACGTGCGGATATTCACAAAATAGAAGCTGCGCTAGAAGAGGCGGAACCCTCTAAACTCACTGAATTACATAGGTACTTGGATGGTAAGTATCAGTATTGTATAGCAGATTGGGGAAAAGGTATGTGGGGATATAGTAATGAGTTCGGCTTTGACTACTATACTGTGGGGGTGGAGTCATTAAAGGAAAATCTCCTGATGATGAAGTCAAAGTTGGAAGCATTTAAGTATGGCTGGAATGTTACAGCTAGTATTTCTCATACAATGCCAGTGATTCCTGACATAAATATTAATTCAACGACTAATGTTAATGTCACAATTACATTCGACCAAGTCCGCAGAGAAATTGAAAATATGGGAGCACTTAATCAGAAAGAGACAGACGAAGCTATTGAGCGAGTAAATGAACTGGAATCAATTTCAAAAGAAAACATTTCATGCAAGGCAAAGTGGGAAAAAGTAAAGCCCATTATTAAGTTCGCAATAGACAAAGGCGCAGATTTAGGAATTGCAATACTAACTCTAATAGTCCAAATGAAATTGAATAGATGAATAGGAAGGCAACAGAATGGATAGCTATGTTTCAAGCACGCTGCGCCATTTTGTAGGGCGCTCACTAGCGAATGACAATGATAGGTTTGACCTACTTACAAAGATAATATCTGAAGGCAAACTTCGGGCTAATATCAAAAATCCTGACGAGCCTTCTATTTCCTCAACGTGGGGATATGCGGGGGAACGCCTTGGAGAAGTGTTTCAAAAATGCGACTGTGTTTGTTTCTGCGATATTCCGGATGATTTGCTGGGTATACATACTCGTAAATATAGTAAATTTGGCATTGCCTTTAGTAAGACTTTTCTTGTAAAAAATGGGGCGCGTCCTGTTACATATGTCCCACTTCATGCGAGTATAAAGAAATATTTCCAAACAGATATTCCTGCAGACACATCAACAGAATATTTTGTACACCTCAGCAATTTGTCCAATACTCTTTTTTGGCTATTGATAATATTAAATCGGTACGAACCGATAAATGAGAGTATAGAAAAAATAATGTTAGACGAGCCAGCTATTAAACGGGCAGTACAGACGCTAGATAGCAGAATTGTACATTCTGTGTTGGAAGGAAAAACCGATCAAATGCTACGTAGTTTGGTATCCGGTTGGGTGACACAACTTGCGTATGTTAAAATTTTTGATGAAACACTAGCTGATGATGACCCGGATAACTACTATATGGAGCGTGAATGGCGGAGCATCAGAAGTGTCGATTTTTCTATCGATGATATAGAAAAGGTATATTTACCGAGCACAGAATATGTGGAAAAATTCAAAAAAGTGTTTCCGCAATATCGTGGGAAATTTTACATTCTTCCATAATCAATAGTCAATAATCAGTTAAGCAAAACAAAACGGAGGGATACACACCATGCCCAACTCCTACTCCGAAACCACCCTCATCCAAGACAGCGCCGGAAATCTCCTCCAAACCGAACTCGGCTGGGAGGTGGCCTATGCCTTCAATACGGAAAAACTTGGGGAAGACGGCACCTTTGGCCGGAAAAACTATCGAGAAATCATTCTCTGGCGGTATTTCAAGGCAGCGGTTTTTCGGCTGAATCCCTGGCTGACGGAGAACCTGTACCAGGACGCTGTCAAAAAGCTGGATTCCCATTTGGCTTCTGCCTCCCTGATGCAGATCAATGAGGAGAAGTATGCCCTTCTGCGGGACGGTATCCCGGTGATGGTGAAAAAAGCAAATGGGAAACCGGAGGAACACCGGGTGCGGGTATTTGATTTTCAGAATCCGGAAAACAACCACTTCCTGGCCATCAAAGAGCTGAAAATCCACGGGGAACTCTACCACAAACGGGCGGATATCGTGGGATTTGTCAACGGCATTCCGCTGCTGTTTATGGAGTTTAAAAACCATGATGTGGATGTACAGAATGCCTATGTGGACAATTACAGGGATTATCTGGACACGATTCCCCATCTGTTTTATTGCAACGCGTTTCTGATCCTATCCAATGGGTTTGAAGCGAAGGTCGGAACGTTGGGCAGCAAGTATGAATTCTTCCATGAGTGGAAACGGCTGCGGGAAGAGGACGAAGGTTCCGTCGCGTTGGAGACCATGCTTCGGGGCATCTGTAATAAGCAAAATTTCCTGGACTTGTTTGAAAACTTTATTCTCTTTGACCATTCCGGTGGGCGTACCGTAAAGATTCTTGCCCGGAATCACCAGTATCTGGGTGTAAACGAGGCGGTGGAGGCCTATCGGCAGCGCAGACTCCGGAACGGGAAATTGGGTGTGTTCTGGCACACCCAGGGCAGCGGCAAGAGCTACTCTATGCTGTTTCTGGCGCAGAAGATACGCAGGAAGTTTGCGGGCTCTCCTACCTTTGTGATTTTGACAGACAGGGACGAGCTGAATACACAGATCAGCGACACCTTTGAAAACTGCGGCCTGCTTGGGGGCGTGAAGGCAAGCAAATACATAGCCCAGAGCGGGGAAGATTTGGAGGCGAAACTGAGAAGCAACACCGGTTTCGTATTTACCCTGATTCAGAAATTCAACAATCCCCATCCGGAGCCAATTATACCCAACTACGACATCATCATTATGTCCGATGAAGCCCACAGAAGTCAGTATGGCACCTTTGCGGAGAATATGATGGCCATGCTGCCCACCGCTTCCCGTATCGGTTTCACGGGAACGCCGCTGTTTTCCAATGATTCCCTTACGGCGCGGACCTTTGGCGGCTACATCTCTGTGTACGACTTCAAACGGGCTGTGGAGGACGGCGCGACTGTGCCGCTGTATTATGAAAACCGTGGTGATAAACTGAAGGATATCAAAAATCCTCAAATTACCCGGCAGATTCTGGACGCCATCGAAAAGGCGGATTTGGACGTAAGCCAGCAGGAGAAGCTGGAGCGGGAATTTGCAAAAGAAATTCATGTCCTGATGGGTACTCCACGGCTGGAGGCTATCGCTAAGGATTTTGTGGAGCACTATACCAACGTGTGGACCTCCGGCAAGGCGATGTTTGTCTGCCTGAATCGAATCACTTGTGTCAGAATGTATAATCTGGTACAAAAATATTGGGCGCTGAAAATAGATGCCTTGGAGGCGGAACTGAAAAAGACCGATTCCCAACAGATTTATCAGGAGCTGGAGCGGAAGCTGGCGTGGATGAAAGAAACGGAAATGGCCGTGGTTGTCAGCCAGGAGCAGAATGAGATTCAGACGTTCCAAAAGTGGGGCCTGGATATTCTTCCGCACCGGGCGAAGATGGAAAAGAGGGAACTGGATAAGGAATTTAAGGATGCCGCAAATCCCTTCCGGGTGGTGTTTGTCTGTGCCATGTGGCTCACTGGCTTCGATGTGAAATGCCTGTCCTGCCTATATCTGGACAAACCGCTGAAGGCGCACACGCTGATGCAGGCCATCGCCAGAGCAAACCGGGTGGCGGAAGGAAAAAGCAATGGTCTGATTGTTGATTACATTGGAATCGTGAAAGAACTGCGCAAAGCGCTTGCGGCTTATACGGCCAATGTGGGAGGAGAAAATGGCGGGGATCCAACGATCGACAAAGAGGTCCTGATTGGCAGAGCCGCCGAGTTGATAGCCAAAACTGGTGCATTCCTGCTGGATAAGGGGTTTGTCCTTTCAAAACTGGTGGAAGCAAAGGATTTTGCAAAGCAGGCATTGGTGAAAGCAGGGGCGGAAGCCGTGTGCGGCAGTATGGAAGACAAAAAAGAATTCCAGACCTACGCCTCAGAATTGGCCCGAATTATGAAGTATCTCCAGCGGGATGACATCAGCGAGGAGCAGCGCCAGTACAAAGATGCGATCATTGCCATTCATAAAGAGCTCCAGACAAAACGCAAGCATGCGGATAATACAGATCTGATGGTGGAAATCAATAAAATCGTCAGTGAAAATCTGATCCTGGAGCCGGTTTCTCCCGGACTTGTGGAATCCAGACAGTTTGACATCTCGAAAATAGATTTTGATTTGCTGCGCCGGGAGTTCGCCAAAGCGGCAAATCAGCATCTGATTATGAAAGACCTGGAGGACCTGGTGGATGCTCGGTTGAAACAGATGCTGGCCAGCAATCCGACGAGAATGGACTACTATGACCGCTACCAGACCATCATCAAGGAGTACAACGAAGAAAAAGACCGGGCGGCCATAGCGGATGCCTTTGAAAAGCTGATGAAACTGTCCCAAGACCTGACCGGGGAAGAAAAACGGTATGTCCGGGAGGGCTTTTCTTCCGATGAGGAACTGTCTGTCTTCGATTTGCTGTTCAAAGAAAATTTGACCAAGCAGGAAATCAGCACCATCAAAAAAGTTGCGATTGACCTTCTGGCAAAAGTAAAGACAAAAATTGCGGAACTGGACCATTGGGCAGATAAGCCGGAGACAAAGGCCATTGTGGATAATCTGATTCGGGATACCCTGTGGAAGGAACTGCCGGAGAGCTATGATGAGCATAGCATCAGCGGCTATCGGAAAGAGCTGTATGAGTATTTCTATATGAGATACAAAGAAGTTGCATAGCATTTGAAAGACGCAAGGGGACCGCTCTGTTATAAGGCGGCCCCCTCTTCCTTTTTCCCCATCCCCCTGCTATAATAGGACCCGACAGGAGGGACTCCCATGCGAATTTTACTGGCGGAAGACGAAGTGACCATTGCCCGGGCGCTGGTGCGGCGCAGCGGCAGCACGGTGCTGGACTGCGGGCAGTACATCCTCAAAACGCCGCTGGGGGAGGCGCGGCTGAACAGTAAGGAGTACCAGCTGGCGGAGCTCTTTTTCCGGCACCCAAGACAGGTGTTTTCCTCGGATCATCTCATGGAGAAGGTCTGGGGGCTGGACAGTGAGGCGGAGATGGATGTGGTGTGGACCTATGACGGCGATGCTGCCTTCCCGGTGGATGAAGGAAAAATCAACGACCTTCTCAGCCAGTTCCAGTCCTTTGGAGCGGCTTTCACCATTGAGAATGTGGAGAATTTCAGCCAGTATGGCCTGGACAAACCGGTCTGCACCATCGACCTGACCGCCGGGGAGAAGCATTACACCCTCCAATTGGGTGATTTCAGCAAAATGGACGAGGAGCGCTACATCTCCATCGGCGACGGCAATGCCTACCTGGCAGTCCATGACCCCATGGAAGAATTTGACGCCGTGCTTCGGGATATGATCCTGGACGATGCTGTGCCGGAATTTGACACTGCTCAGGAAATCCGGTTCGCGGGGCTGGAAAACTACACCATCACCCGGGACGAAGAGGCGAAAAGTCTCTGTGAGTCGGATGTGTACTTTACGGACGGGAAGCCCTTGGATACGGACAACGTAGATTCCTTGCTGAAGCAGATCAAGAACCTGTCCTTGACGGATCAAAGGAGGAACTGCCGGAGGTAACCTGCTACGCAAGACTGGGAGAATCCCAGATCGCCTATGAGATCTCTCAGAGCACCTACGACAAGCTCACTGCCGTATCCTACAACACCCTGCGGCACCAGGCGCTCTTCACTGGGGACTTTGACACGGTGACCTCCGTAGAGGTGACACTGGGGGGCGAAACCAGCACCTTCACCTACATCCCCGCTGAGAAGAAGGGGGAGGAAGGCACCTGGACCTACGACGAAACGGAATTCGATGTGTCGACCTGAAGGAGGCCATCCTGAACCTCACCGCCGCCGACTTTACGGTGGAGACACCCACAGGGCGGGAGGAAATCTCCCTCACATTGCACCTGGACAATGCGGATCACCCCACCTGGAAGCTGGTGCTCTACCGCTATGGTGGCACCAACTGCGTCGCCAGCGCGGACGGGGAGCCTGCGGCTCTGGTATCCAGAAGCCGGATGGTGGCTTTGGTGGAGGCGGTCAACGCCATCGTTTTGGAAAATTCATAAGCTGCCGCTGCTGGGAGCGCCGGGCATTTGCCTGGCGCTCCTTTTCTGTCTTGTAATTTCCGCCATTGTCTGGTATAATACCAAAGATTATAAGGGTTTTTGCGCCGTCAGGGCGGGGAGGAAACGAAATGTATCACAAATCCGGGCTTCCCTGGACCAGGCACTGGGATTTTATCCTGCTGGATATGCTGTCCATGTTCCTGTCACAGATCATCGCCTACTATATTTATGTTCCCACGGATTTTCAGCTGTCCGGAAGCCCGGAGTATCTGGTACTGCTGTTCGGCTTGACGGTGGCGGATTTTGTGGTGATCGTGCTGCTGAGCACTATGGATGGGGTTTTGCAGCGGGGGCTTTTGCGGGAGCTTTACGCCACGATCAAAAATACGGCCGTGGTGTTTTCCGCAGAGGCTGTGGTACTGTTTGTGGTGAAGATGGCGGACTTCTACTCCCGGAAGAATTTCGGCTATGCCTGTGTGACCTACTTCTGCCTCAGCTACCTGATGCGCATTGGCTACAAGTGGTACTACCAGAAGCGGGTGATCCCGAAAAACGGACGGTCCCTGCTGGTCATTGCTGCTACCTCGGACCTGCCAGAGCTTCACAAACGGATCAAGGAAGGGTACTGGAATGCCTACCGGATGGCAGGGCTGATCCTGTCGGATCCTCTGCCCGAGGGGGCGGAAGCGCCGCTGGAGATCGTCACGGACTACGCCGGGGCAGATGACTGGATCCGGCAGAACTGGGTGGATGAGGTGCTGATCCTCCTGCCGCCTCAGGAGGATGTGCTGTCCCTGGCCGGCGCAGTGGCCTCCATGGGCGTCACGGTCCACATCGGCATTGACTACATCCGCAATATGGTGGGAGCTGGAAAGAAGGCCCTGGAGGAAATTGGGGGCTACAATGTGCTCACAGTCTACTGGAACCGCATCAGCTTTTTGCCTGCTGCTCTGAAACGGGGGCTGGACATTGTGGGCGGCCTGGTGGGCTGCCTGATCACAGCCGTTTTGACCTTGTTCATCGGCCCCGCCATCTATATTGCCTCTCCTGGCCCGATTTTTTACAGCCAGGAGCGGATCGGCCGGAACGGCAAGGTATTCCGGATGTACAAATTCCGCAGTATGTACCCCAACGCCGACGAGTTGAAAAAGAAATATATGCAGGAAAATCGGGTCTCCGGCGGCTTTATGTTCAAACTGGAGTGGGACCCCAGGGTCATCGGCAATCGAATATTGCCCGATGGCACCAAAAAGACCGGCATCGGGGAATTTATCCGCAAGACCAGCCTGGATGAATTCCCTCAGTTTCTCAACGTGGTCAAGGGGGATATGAGCCTGGTGGGTACCCGCCCCCCCACGAAGGACGAATGGGTGCTGTATGAGGACCACCACCGGGCCCGGATGGCTATGCGCCCCGGCATCACCGGCATGTGGCAGGTTTCCGGCCGGAGCAACATTACGGACTTTGAGGAAGTGGTGAGGCTGGACACCAAGTATATCGACGAGTGGTCTCTGGGTCTGGATCTAAAGATATTGATAAAGACCATCGGCACTGTCCTGAAAAAGGAAGGCAGTATGTAGGAGGAAATGGGTATGCAGGCAAAAATGGAAGTGAAGCGGGTGCTGAATAAGCTCTGGCACCTGGGGCCATGCAGCGACATTTATATGTTCCACCATGTCACCACCCAGCCGGAACGGCTTCTGAGTTTGACATTGGAGACGGAGGCCTTCCTGCGCTTCCTGGATCGGCCCCGCACGTATGCCCCCCTGACTCAGGTTATGGAGGATAAGCGCTATCCGGGCCTTGCAGCCATCACCTTTGACGACGGGCTCCAGGATGCCTATACCATCGCCTATCCTTCCCTGAAGGAGCGGAATATCCCCTTTACCCTCTTTGTCAGTTCTGCCTTTGTGGGGGAACCCGGGTATTTGAGCCGGGACCAGCTCCTGGAGCTGGCGGCAGACCCCCTATGCACCATTGGGGCCCACGGCACCCGGCACAGGGTCCTGACCCAGGTGGGGGAAGCGGAACGGCGAGAAGAGATTTTTCGGTCCAAGGACATGCTTCAACAGCTTCTTGGAAAAGAAGTGGATATCTACGCCTATTCCAACGGGCGCTATGACGATGGGGTCCTGTCCATGATGCAGGAGGCAGGCTACAAAGCAGCCTGTGCTGTTGCGGGAAGACCCCTAAATAAGCAATTTGACCTGGGCCCCTATGCCTATCCACGGCAGTCTGTGGAAGAGGCTACCAGAGAAATGTTTCGACTGTAAATTGGGAATACTGAAAGGAAGAGAACGATTTGGATTCTGTACTGGCACTGTTTACCTGCTTTAATCGAAAAGAAAAAACCCGTCAGGCGGTGAAGGGGCTGGTGGAGGGAAATCCGGAAGTCACCTTTTCCTTTGTGATCGTAGATGATGCCAGTACCGACGGTACGCCGGAGATGCTGGAAACGGAGGACTTTGGTGCGCACATTCAGGTGGTCCATGGCACCGGCGGCCTTTTTTACTCCGGCGGCATGGCCCTGGGGATGGAGCAAATTCTTAAAAGCGGCCAGGAGGCCCAGTATCTTCTGATGATGAACGACGATGTGGAGTTTACCCCGGGCTGCATCCAAAGGCTTCTTGCCCAAAGCAAGGCCCAGGGGAATGCTGTCATCGTGGGGGCTACCTGCGACCACGGCGGCCAGCTGAGCTACAGCGCGATCCTCTACGAGCGGGGCATCCACTATCGGCAGCTGCCTCCGGGAGAGACCGGGGTGGACGCCGACACCATGAACGCCAACTGCGTCCTCATTCCCTTCTACTGGTTCCGCCGGGCAGGGGTCATGGACCGGCACTACCGGCACAGCCTGGGGGATTTTGATTATGGACTGGCCCTCCGGGATGCCGGGGCCAAGCTCCATGTGTCCCGGGACTATGTGGGCATCTGCTGCGACAATCCCGTGGCGGGGACCTGGCACGACAAAAGCCTTGGCCGCATTGCTCGGATCAAGAAGAAAGAGACCATCAAGGGGGATCCCGCGGGTCCCTGGTTCTATTACCTGCGCAAGCATTTTGGCCTGCTTACGGCCATGAAAAGCAGCGTGACACCCTATATTCGGATCCTGCTGGGTCTGTGATCCGTAAGGAGATAAGAAGAATGCAGAAGAAAAAAGCGCCATCTACCGTATCGATCCATGCCATTATGCTCATGGGCTACGATTTGGTGATGTTGGCCATTGTATCCGTTTTGCTGCTGGTATTCTACCCCAGCAGCTACTATCCCATTACCAGGGTGGAAGCCCTGCTCCACTACCTGCTGGCGGCGGCTTGTATGCTGGGCTGCCGGGCCATCGGGGACTCCTACAACAATGTGTGGCGATACGGCGGCAGCAACCTGTATGTGAACCTCATCTGCTATGACGCCCTGGCAGGGGCCGTATACTATATCATTCAAAGGATACTGCCTCTGCGGGACGTGGAATTTCTGCGGGCAGTGACGCTGTTTGCTCTGAATCTGCTGGGGGATATTCTCATGCGGCAGATCTATCAGTATCTGTATGATGCCAACAGCCGGGGCTCCAAGGTGGCGGACTTCCTGCGGGTCGTGACCCAGAAGATGACCGGCATTCAGGCTGAGCCCGAGGACAAGGCCAAGCGGGACCGGCGGATAAACATCGCCATCATTGGCGCTGGCCGAGTGGGCGCGGGACTGGCGGCGGACCTGGCCAGTAATCCGGATGCGGCCTACACCGCCAAATTCTTTGTGGATATCGACCGGAATAAGATCGGCCGCAGCATCAACGGTGTACCTGTGTTTTCTGAGGAGGAGGCCAATTCGGACGCGTTCCGGGATTACAACATCCAGGAAATTGTTTTTGCCATTCCTGGGGCGACAGCCGAGCGGAAGAAGGAGCTGTATACTTTCTACAAGCAGACCGGCTGTAAGTTGAAGACCTACGACTATCCTACCACCCAGTCCGTCAACGGCAAGCGGAGCCTTCGGGACTTTGACGCGGAGGAACTGCTGTTCCGCCAGGCTACGGAGATCCTCAGTGAGGATACCAAGGCCTACTACCGAGGCAAAACCGTGCTGATCTCCGGCGGCGGCGGCTCCATCGGCTCTGAGCTGTGCCGCCAGATCGCCAAGATCGGCCCCAAGCGGCTGGTGGTCCTGGATGTGTATGAAAACGGAGCCTACGATGTCCAGCAGGAGCTGAAGATCAAGCATGGGAATGACCTGGATCTGTGTGTCGAGATCGTCACGATTACGGATAAGGGCCAGCTGGACCGGGTATTCAAGACCCACCGGCCCGATGTGGTCATCCATGCGGCTGCCCACAAGCATGTACCCTTGATGGAAGACAACTGCTGCGAGGCGGTGAAAAACAATGTCTTCGGCACCCGGAATCTGCTGGATGCGGCGGAGCATTGGGGCTGCCAGAAGTTTATCATGGTCTCCACCGACAAGGCGGTGAATCCCACCAATGTGATGGGGGCCACCAAGCGGATGTGCGAGATGGAGGTCCTGAACCACCGGGGGAACATGAATTGTTCTGCCACCCGGTTTGGCAACGTCCTGGGAAGCAACGGCAGTGTGATCCCCCTCTTTAAGCGGCAGATCATGTACGGCGGCCCGGTGACCCTGACGGACCGGCGGATCATCCGCTACTTTATGACCATCCCCGAGGCTGCCCAGCTGGTGCTGACCTCCGGAGCTATGGCAAGGCATGGGGAACTCTTCGTGTTGGACATGGGAAAGCCCGTCCACATTCTGGAGCTGGCGGAGAACATGATCCGTCTTTCCGGCTACGAGCCCTACAAGGACATCGACATTGTGGAGACCGGCCTTCGTCCGGGAGAAAAGCTCTACGAGGAGCTGCTGGTGAAGACGGAAGATCTGGACAAGACCGATAACGACCAGATCTTTGTGGAGCGGGATCGAAAGCTGGAGCCAGAGGAAATCGAGCGGAAGCTGGCCATCCTATCCCAGGCGGTATCCACCGAGGACGATGCCCAGTGCCGCCTGGCCCTGAAAGAGACGGTAGAGACCTTCCGGGAACCGGAAGAGGTCAACAAAAAGGCCGAGGAAGCCAAGGAAATGCAGGAGGTTAGAGCATAATGAAGGTCAGAGCCTATGAAGAAAAAGATTTGCCGGCCATGATCGCCATCTGGAACCAGGTGGTAGACGACGGTGTGGCCTTCCCGCAGGAGGAGGACCTGACACTGGAAACCGGAAAAGCTTTCTTTGCCGCCCAGGACTACTGCGGCGTGGCGGAGGATGAGAAGGGAACGGTTCGAGGCCTTTACATCCTCCATCCCAACAATGTGGGCCGCTGCGGCCACATCTGCAACGCCAGCTACGCTGTGGACCGGGACAGCCGGGGAGAGCACATCGGCGAGGCGCTGGTGTCCGACTGCCTGAAAACCGGAAAGAAAATCGGCTATCGGGTTCTCCAATTCAATGCTGTGGTGGCCTCCAATGTCCACGCAAGGCACCTGTACGAGCGTCTGGGCTTCCAGCAGCTGGGAACGATCCCCGGAGGCTTCCGAATGAAGGATGGGCATTATGAAGATATCTGCCCCTATTACCATACGTTATAAAAAACACCTCCGGCCGTAAAACCGGAGGTGTTTTTCTGTGCAGCGTCATTCAGAGGCTTGCTGCCCTAGATATTTTTCCATCTCCCGGACAAACACCTGGGTGATGTCGTCGGGCTGACTGTTCTTCTGGGTGATATAGCCGATCTCCATCCGGGCGTTCTGGTTGTCCCGGTCCTCTTTGTAGGGGACGGCCAGGTATTCTGTGCCGTTGAGCTCTTCACAGATGATGCCGCAGCAAAGGGTAAAGCCGTTCAGGCCCACCATCAGGTTCAGCATGGTGGCCCGGTCTGTGGCCCGGATCATCTGGGGGTACTCCCGCTCGGAGAGAATTTCCTCGGCGAAGTAGGAGGAAGATTGGTCTCCTTGCTCAAAGCAAAGGCAGGGATAGTCCTGAAGTTCCTCCATGGAGATGGACTCATTTTTGGCCAAGGGGTGCCCCCGCCAGAGGTAGACGTAGGCACTGCACTGGATGAGGGGATGGAACTCCAGCCGGTTTTCCGAGAGCATCTTGTTCAGCACCATTTTATTGTGCTTGGACCGGAAGAGGACGCCGATGGCGCTACGGCCTTGGGCCACATCGTGGATCACATCCACAGTTCGGGTCTCCCGGATGGCGTACTCAAACCGGCTGGCATCGAACTGCCGTGCCGTATCCACGAAGGCCTTGGTGACAAAGGAGTAGTGCTGGGTGGATACCCCAAAGACCCGCTTCTTGGGCCGCAGATACTCCTGCTCCATGAGCTCGTACTGCTGGTAGATCTGCCGGGCGTAATGGAGAAACCGCCGTCCCTCATTGGTCAGAGTCACGCCCCGGTTGGTGCGGTTGAAGATGGTGATGCCCAGCTCTGTTTCCAGCTCCTGGATTGCCCCGGTGAGGGCGGGCTGGGTCACGTACAGCTTTTCCGCCGACCGGTTCATGGAGCCGGTTTCTGCGATGGTCAGACAGTATCGGATCTGCTGGAGGGTCATTTTTTCAGGGTCTCCTTCATGCCCACGGCGCAGGCCAGGTCACCCAAGACATTGGCGCAGGTGGCGCCCATGTCGCAGAGGGTATTGATGCTGATATAGGTGCCCATAATGCCGCTGGGGAGCCCCGCAATGGCGGCCAGAGCAGCAAAGCTGGCGATGGCGCCGCCGGGGACGCCGGGGGTGCCGATGGAAAGCAATGTATTGGAGAGCATCAGAACGATCATCATGCCCAAACTAACCTCCACGCCGCAGGCGTTGGCGAAGAAGACGATCATAAAGGACATGACGATGGATACGGAGTCCATATTGATGGTAGCGCCCAGGGGCAGGGCCAGGGAGGAGACCTCATTGGGCACCTCCAGCTCGTCGGCACAGGCCTTGGAGATGGGCAGGGTGGCGGAGCTGGAGCAGGTGCCGAAGGCGTTCAGAGCCGCGGGCATAACGGCGACAAAGAACTTCCGGACGCTGGTCTTGCCAAGAAACTTGACGATGCCGCCATAGATGATGACCACAAACAGGAACATGGTCAGATACAGAGCCACCAGCACGCCAATCAGGGCGGCAATGGTCTGGGTGCCGCTGGCGTAGACTACCGTGGCGATGGAGCAGAACACGCCGATGGGAGTGAAAAGCATGACCACGGAGATGATCTTCACGGAAATCTCATTGATGGCCACGCACACGTCCACAAAGGGCTGGGCCTTTTCCTTCAGGGGCAGACAGGCGATGCCCACAATGATGGCAAAGACCAGCACCTGGAGCATATTGCCCTGGGCGAAGCTGGCAATGGGATTGGCGGGGATCAGGTCCCGGAGGGTATCCAGAAGGGAAGTGAACTCTGTGGCGGTGACGGTGGCATCCATCATGGTGATGGTCACGCCCTTGCCAAGACCCAGCATCTGGGGGAGAAACAGGCCCAAAAGGCTTGCAAACAAAGTGGTCACCGTGAAGTACAGGATGCACTGCAGGCCGATCTTACCGGTGGCGGAAACACTGCCGATGGAGTGGATGCCCACGATCAGGCTGCAGAAGACCAGGGGATAGATCATCATCCGCAGGGCGTTCATATACACGCCGCTGACCAGGTTCAGTGTGGGCAGCAGCCCGTCCAGCCGTCCGGGCATGAGAAAGCCCAGCAGGATGCCCAAAATCAGGCCAATAAAGATGCGGGCGGTGGCCCCGGGAAATTTGGTCGTGGTTTTCATAGTTTTTTCTCTCCTCTTTTCTCTTTTGTAACGCACAAAGCCCGTGGGTAGACTCCTACCCACGGTTTTATGCGCTTTGTGAATTACTTGACGGCGTTGAAAGCCTGCTCCAGATCCTCCAGAATGTCATCGATGTGCTCGGTGCCGATGGACAGCCGGATGGTGTTCTGGTAGATGCCTACATTGGCCAGCTCCTCGTCGGTCAGCTGGGAGTGGGTGGTGGAGGCGGGGTGGATCACCAGGCTCTTCACGTCGGCCACGTTGGCCAGCAGCGAGAAGATCTTCAGATGGTCGATGAACTGGAAGGCCTCGTCCCGGCCGCCCTTGATCTGGAAGGTGAAGATGGAAGCGCCGCCGTTGGGGAAATACTTCTCATACAGAGCGTGGTCTGGATGGTCCGGCAGGGAGGGGTGATTCACCTTCTCCACCTTGGGATGCTTGACCAGGTACTCCACGACCTTCTTGGTGTTCTCTGCGTGGCGCTCCAGCCGCAGGCTCAGGGTCTCGGTGCCCTGGAGCAGCAGGAAGGCGGCGAAGGGGCTGATGCAGGCACCCTCATCCCGCAGCAGAATGGCCCGGATGTAGGTGACGAAGGGAGCAGCGGGGGCAGCCTCGCTGAACTTCACACCGTGGTAGCTGGGGTTGGGCTCGGAGATCCAGGGATACCGGCCGCTCTTGGCCCAGTCGAAGGTACCGGCATCTACGATGACGCCGCCCAGGGTGGTGCCGTGGCCGCCGATGAACTTGGTGGCGGAGTGGACCACGATGTCCGCGCCGTGTTCAATGGGCCGGATCAGGTAGGGGGTGCCGAAGGTGTTGTCGATGACCAGGGGCAGACCATGGCGGTGAGCAATGGCGGCGATGGCATCGATATCAGGAATGTCGGAATTGGGATTGCCCAGGGTCTCAATGTAGATGGCCTTGGTGTTGGGCTGAATGGCGCCTTCTACTTCTGCCAGGTCATGGGCGTCCACAAAGGTGGCGGTGATGCCCCAGTGAGGCAGGGTGTGGGCCAGCAGATTGCTGGTGCCGCCGTAGATGGTCTTCTGGGCTACGATGTGCTCGCCTTCCTTGCACAGAGCCTGGATGGCGTAGGTGATAGAAGCCGCGCCGGAAGCCACGGCCAGGCCTGCGGTGCCGCCCTCCAGAGCCGCGATACGCTTCTCAAACACGTCCTGGGTGGAGTTGGTCAGACGGCCATAGATATTGCCGGCATCTGCCAGGCCAAACCGGTCGGCGGCGTGCTGGCTGTTGTGGAACACATAAGAGGTGGTGGCATAAATGGGAACGGCACGGGCGTCGGATGCGGGGTCGGCCTGCTCCTGGCCAACGTGGAGCTGCAGGGTTTCAAAACGGTAATCAGACATGGGTATGTACCTCGTTTCTGTAAATTTCATGTGCTCTCTGGGAGCTGATGGGGCTATTATACCGAATTTTTCCAGGAAGTCAACACGGCAAAAGGCATGGCTGGCTATAAGAGAGAGTAATAACCGTTTCCCCTCCGGGCAATCCCGGAGGGGAAGGGAGACTACTCCATATTCAGGAAATCCGCCGGGTCCATGGGCATATCCTGGTAGGACACGGAGAAGTGGATATGGGGACCGATGGCGGACTCTGTCAGAGCGGTTGCCCCGACGCTGCCGATGGTCTGACCCAATACGACTTTGTCCCCCAGCTTCACGGGGACGGTTTCCTCCAGGCACTGGTAGGTGGTCTCATAGCCGCCTGAGTGGCGCAGGACCACCGTGGTGCCCAGGGAATCATCCTCCCGGATAGAGACCACGGTGCCATCCGCGGCGGCACTGACCGGGGCCCCCAGCTCTCCGGGGTAGTCCACTCCATTGTGGACCCGCCAGTCCCGGGTGGTTTCGTTGTAGCTCAGGTTATCCATGGCGTAGAGGGTGGTCACCGAGCTTTTGATGGGCGGGGCGGTCCGCAGCTTCTCTGGGGTAGTTTCCCGGGGCAGGTCGGAGGGAACGATCGATTCCTCCGGGGCCTCCGTGGCCAGGGCTTCCAGAGCATCCGTGGCCTGAGAAGAGGGGGAGTCCGTGGTCTCCGCCTGCAGAAGGGCGGGGGCATCCGGTTCTTTGTTTTTGTTAGGACGGGTTACATAGCTTGTGATCCCGATTGCGGCGGCGCAGAGGACCAGGGCTATGTAGTAGCCCTTGCCGCTTCTGCTGCCAGATTTTTCATTGCGCATTTCTTAGCACCTCCGAGCCCAAGTATTGCCGCCTTTTCTGAGGGCTAAACATTCCGGCCTAAGAAAAATATATTTTACCGAAATGATGAAAATTTTATTTGACAACCGGGAAAAATGCGATATAGTAATACTGTCTTTTTTCGACAGGATTCGGAAAAAACCGGCGCCGGTTTCGGCGCTGATTCTTTACTAAAGAAACGGGGGAGGATAATGTCCAAAGAACTCATCAGGCTCCGGGATCTTACCATGGAGTTCGACGGGGAACGCATTCTCGACGGCATTAATCTTTACATCAACGATCACGAATTTTTGACGCTGCTGGGCCCTTCCGGCTGCGGCAAAACCACTACCCTGCGGATCATCGGCGGCTTTTTGACACCGACCTCCGGCACGGTGACTTTTGATGGGAAAACGATCAACGATGTTCCGCCTTACAAGCGGCAGATCAATACGGTCTTTCAGCGGTATGCGTTGTTTCCCCACCTGGATGTGTACGACAATGTGGCCTTCGGTCTGAAGGTCAACAAGGTCCCCAAGGACGAGATCGATACACGGGTGCGGGAGATGCTGGAGATCGTCAGTCTCAAAGGTTATGAAAATCGGCGAATTGACGCCCTATCCGGCGGTCAGCAGCAGCGGGTGGCCATTGCCCGGGCCCTGGTGAACCGCCCCAAGGTACTGCTCCTTGACGAGCCTCTGGGTGCGCTGGATCTTCGCTTGCGCAAGGATATGCAGAACGAGCTGAAGCGGATCCAGCAGGCTATGGGCATTACCTTCATTTATGTGACCCACGACCAGGAGGAGGCCCTTTCCATGTCCGATACAATCGTGGTCATGGACAAAGGCCGCATCCAGCAGATCGGCCGCCCTGAGGATATTTATAATGAGCCCAAGAACGCCTTCGTGGCGGACTTCATCGGCGAAAGCAACATCCTGGACGGTGTTATGCTGGAGGACTACAAGGTCAAGTTCTTTGGCCGGGTCTTCCAGTGTGTGGACAAGGGCTTCGAGCTGAACGAGCCTGTGGACGTGGTCATCCGCCCGGAGGACATCGACATTGTGCCGGTTTCTGAGGGCCATCTGGTGGGTACCGTTACGAGCATCACCTTCAAGGGCCTGAACTACGACATCATCGTGGACTTCCGGGGCTTCAAGTGGCTGATCCAGACCACGGATTTCCACGGCGTAGGGGAAACCATTGGCATTCGGTTGAACCCGGAGGACATTCACATCATGCACAAGAGTGAATACTCCGGTCAGTTTGGCGACTACAGCTCCTACTCCGCTGAGTACGACGAGCTGACGGAGGATGCCGGGAATGAAGAAGACTAACTCCGTATTGCTCAGCACCCCTTACCTAGTCTGGATGGTGGTGTTTACCCTGGTGCCTCTGGGGGTGGTGGGCTACTACGCCCTGACGGACCCCTCCACCGGGGCTTTTACCCTGGGCAACCTGCAAAACCTGGGCATGTATCTGCCGGTGCTGTGGAAATCCATTGCCTATTCCTTTGTTTCCGCCTGCATCTGTCTGCTGCTGGGCTACCCAGTGGCCTACTATATTGCCCACTGCTCCGAGACTGCCCAGAAGTTCCTCTACATGCTGGTGATGCTGCCCATGTGCATGAGCTTTCTGCTGCGGACGCTGGCCTGGGTGGGCCTGCTGCAGGACACTGGCATCATCAATACGCTGCTGACAAAGATTGGACTGCCCAAACTCCGCCTGATCCGCACCCCTGCGGCGGTGGTGCTGGGCATGGTGTATAACTATCTGCCCTACATGATCCTGCCCCTCTATGCCACCCTGATGAAGATCGACCGGCGGCTTATTGAGGCGGCGGAGGACCTGGGCTGCACCCCGGTACAGGTGTTTTCCAAGGTGGTGTTTCCCCTGAGCATGCCCGGTATTCTCTCCGGCATGACCATGGTGTTCGTCCCTGCCGTGTCCACCTTCTACATTTCCCAGAAGCTGGGCGGCACCGACACGGTGCTCATCGGCGACGTTATTGAGCGCCAGTTCAAGCAGGGGAACAACCCAAACCTGGGCGCTGCCCTGAGCCTGGTGCTCATGATCCTGGTCTTTGTCTGCACCGGCATTATGAACCGCTTCGGCGGGGATGAGGGGGATGTGGTGGTATGAAAAGAGCCAATAAGATCATCACCATTCTGATTTTCATCTTCCTGTATATCCCTATGGCGGTGCTGGTGGTGGCCTCCTTCAATACGGGCAAGGACATCACCCAGTTTTCCGGATTCACCTTGAAGCAGTACCAGCGTCTCTTCCAGGACCGGACACTGCTGGGACTGCTGGGGAACTCCCTGCTGGTGTCGATCCTCGCCAGCTTTATTGCCACGGTGTTCGGGACGCTGTCCGCCGTTGGCATCAACAATCTGAACCCCAAGCTGCGGAAAGTGGCCATGACCCTGACAGATATCCCCATGACCAACCCGGATATCGTCACCGGTGTCAGCCTGTCCCTGCTCTTCGTGTTTGTGGGTACCAAGATGCTGGGCCAGCGGAACAGCCTGACCTTCTGGACGCTGCTCATTGCCCACATCACCTTCAACCTGCCCTACGTTATTCTGAACGTCATGCCGAAGCTGAAGCAGATGGATGTGTCCCTGACGGACGCCGCCATGGACCTGGGCTGCACCCCGATGCAGGCCTTCTTCCGGGTGACCATCCACGAGATCATGCCTGGCGTGGTGTCCGGCGCCATCATGGCCTTCACCATGAGTCTGGACGACTTCGTCATCAGCTATTTTGTGACCGGTTTGGATTTTATCACACTGCCTGTGGAAATCTATTCCTACACGAAAAAACCCATTCAGCCGAAAATCTACGCCATGTTCACGCTTTTGTTCCTGCTGATTTTTGTGCTGATGACCGTCATGAACCTCATTCAGCTGGCCGGCGATAAGAAAAAGGCTGCTGCCCGCGCCAAATAAAATCCAACATCATAGAGGCCGATGCCCACATCAGCCCGCACCTCTAAAGGAGAAAAGAATATGAAAAAGTTTATTTCCGCCTTGCTTGTTGTCGCCCTTGCCGTCAGCCTCTTCACCGGCTGCGGCAAGAAGGAAGAGACCACCACCATCTATGTCTACAACTGGGGCCAGTACATTGCCGAGGGTGACGACGACTCCATCGATGTCATTGCCGAGTTCGAGAAGAAGTACCCCAATATCAAGGTCCAGTACTCCACCTTCGATTCCAACGAGACCATGTACGCCAAGCTGAAGAACGGCGGCATCACCGTGGATGTGGTCATCCCCTCCGACTATATGATCGGCCGGATGCGCCAGGAGGGTATGCTCCAGGAGCTGAACTACGACAACATCCCCAATGCCCAGTATATTGACGACGCCTACCGCGGTCTGAGCTACGATCCCGAGGATAAGTACTCCGTGCCCTATACCTGGGGCACCGTGGGCATCATCTACAACAGCAAGTATGTGGACGAGGCGGATGTCACCGGCTGGGAACTGCTGTGGAACGAGAAATATGCCGGTAAAATCCTGATGTTCGACAACTCCCGGGATGCCTTCGGCATTGCCGAGTACCTGCTGGGATACAGCGTGAACACCACTGACTCTGCCGAGCTCCAGGCCTGTGCCGACAAGCTGGCAGAGCAGAAGCCCGTAGTCCAGCAGTATGTCATGGACCAGATCTTCGATGCCATGGAGAACGAGGAGGCCTACATTGCCCCCTACTACGCCGGTGACTATCTGACTATGGTGGAGGAGAACCCGGACCTCAAGTTCTATCAGCCGGAGCACCAGGGCTTTAACCTCTTTGTGGACGGCTGCGTGATCCCCACCTGCGCCAAGGAGAAGGAGGCCGCCGAGACCTTCATCAACTTCCTGCTGGACCCCGAGATCTGCGCCCAGAATCTGGATTTCATCGGCTACTCCGTGCCGGAGACCGAAGCCAAGCAGTATCTGGATGCCGACTTGGTGGCAAGCCCCGTAGCCTACCCCAGTGAGGAGACCCTGCGCAACGCGACTTCCTTCGACTTCCTCCCCGAGGACACCTCCCGGGAGATGGAGAGCCTGTTTATGACCGTGCGGAACGGGTAATATAGAGATATTCAAGACGAACCGGTCCATTTGGGCCGGTTCGTTGTATAAGGAGAATGCTCATGGATCCCCAATACAAAGCCATCCTGCATACGCCCTGGCCCCAGCCTACAGGAAGGAAGCGGCTCCCGGAGGAGGAGCGGGCGGTACAGTTTGCTCCTTTTTCAGCCCTGACAGGATACGACGGCGTCATCGGCGAGGTGGGCAGACTGATCCAGGGGCCGATTTTCCTGACGGAGGAAAGTCTGCTGGCCCTCAACGAGACTTTGAACGCGATCCAGGCGGACCTGGATCGGCAGCCAAAGGTAAAAATGACGGTATTCTTTGACGACGAGAAAAAAGAGGGCGGTTCCTTCCGGCAGGTGGAGGGCAGCGCAAAAAAAATCGACCTCTACGAAGGAAAGCTGATTCTCGACGATGGCCGAGAGATCCTTTTTTCCCAAATCGTAGAGATCGAAGAGGTCCCGGAGGACGAAATCTCAGTGTAAACAGCCTGCCCATTCGGGTTCCAGTGTGAAGACCAGCTCTTTCCCCTTCCAAGGGAACTTCAGCCCTGCGGAAAAGAGACGGATGGTCTGCTCCTTGGCCCGGCTGCCGTACTTGTGATCCCCCACCAGAGGATACCCTCGGGAGGAGAACTGAACCCGGATCTGATGGCTCCGGCCGGTATACAGGTGGACCCGGATCAGGCTTTCTTCTCCGGGGACCAAAACCCGATAGGATAGCTTTGCCTCCCGGACCCCGGCCCGGGGCCGCTTGACGACAAAGACTTTGTTCTTTCGGCTGTCCTTCCACAATAGGTCCTCCCAGACGCCTTCCGCCGGGGGGCAGCCATGGACCAGGGCCAGGTATTCCTTTTCCAGGGTCCCCTCCGTTACGGACCTGTTCAGGGCCGCCGCAGCGGGCTTGGTCCGGGCGTAGACCATGAGGCCGCCGACGCCCTTGTCCAAGCGGTGGATGGGGAAAATTTCCCCGCCCAGCTGCTGTTTTAACGCTTCCGGTACATCTTTCTCCGAGTCCATCCCCGGCTCCTTCCGGCAGACTACAATGTCGGGGTCTACGTAAATCAGCTCCATAGCGCGCCTCCTTTTTGGGGATACTATAGCATAGTTGATTGGAGAAGGCAAGGGATTGCATCTCCCCGAAAAATCTGTTATACTGGCAGAAAAAAGAAAAAGGAGAGTATCCATGACCACGGAAGAATACAGGAAGAAAAGTCCTTTGCAGATTTTTCTCCATTACTTCGGAAACCACAAGCGGCTCTTCGCCCTGGATATTGGCTGCGCTACGCTCATTGCCCTCATTGACCTGGCTTTTCCACTGGTGACCCGGAAAAGCCTCTATGACCTGCTGCCCAACGGAAAATACGGGGTATTTTTCGGCCTGATGATTGCAGCGGCCATCGTCTACGTGCTGCGGGCGGGGCTGAATTATATCGTCTGCTACTTCGGCCACACCTTCGGCATCCGGGTGGAGGCGGACATCCGGGCGGACCTGTTCCGGCATATGCAGGAGCTGAGCTACGACTTTTACGATGCCAACCGGACAGGCCAGCTCATGAGCCGGCTGACGGCGGACCTGTTTGAGTTGACGGAATTGGCCCATCATGGGCCTGAGGATCTGCTGACATCCTTCATCACCATCGTGGGCGCCCTCATTGTCATGGCCACCATCCGCTGGGAATTGGCGCTGGCGGTGGGGATCCTCATTCCCATTTTCCTGGTGGTCATCATGACCATGCGCAATAACATGAGCAAGGTCTCCGTGGTGGTCAAGCAGAAGACCGGCCACATCAATACAGAAATTGAATCCAGCCTCTCTGGCATCCGCACTGCCAAGGCCTTTGGCAATGAGGAAGTGGAGATGGCCCGGTTCAATGCCGCCAATGAGATTTTCAAGACCTCCAAACGGTCCTTCCACAAGGCCATGGGCGCCTTCAACAGCGCCATGGAGCTGTTTCTCACCAGTATGAACGTGGCGGTCATCGCCATGGGCGGTTACATGATCATGAAGGGCAGAATGGACTACCGGGACCTGATCACTTTCAGCCTGTATATTGCCACCTTCGTCACCCCTATGCGGAAGCTCTCCACCTTTTCGGAGCTCTTCGCCAATGGCTTTGCCGGACTGAACCGGTTTGTGGAGATCATGCGCACCGAGCCCACCATCCAGGACAGCGAGGACGCTAGACCTCTGGAAAACGTAAAAGGCGGGATCACCGTGGACCATGTGTCCTTCGCCTATGACGGGGACCTGGCGGTGCTCCATGACGTGAGCCTGGAGGTAGCTCCCGGGGAAACCATTGCCATCGTTGGCCCCTCCGGCGGCGGCAAGAGCACTCTGTGCCAGCTGATCCCCCGGTTCTACGACGTCACTGGCGGAAGCATTTCCATTGACGGCCTGGATGTGCGGAGCATCACCCAGAAGAGCCTCCACAAGGCCATCGGCATTGTCCAGCAGGACGTGTTCCTTTTCGCTGACACCATCCTGGAGAATATCCGTTACGGCAGGCCGAATGCCACCGACCAGGAGGTCATGGAGGCCGCCAAACAGGCGGAAATCTATGAGGATATCCAGGCTATGCCCAATGGGTTTCAGACCTATGTGGGCGAGCGAGGGACCCTTCTCTCCGGCGGCCAGAAGCAGCGGGTAGCCATCGCCCGGATTTTCCTGATGAACCCGCCCATCCTGATCCTGGACGAGGCAACCTCCGCCCTGGACTCCGTCACCGAGGCCAAGATCCAGCGGGCCTTCGACAACCTCTCCAAGGGCCGCACTACTCTGATCATCGCCCACCGCCTGAGCACCATCCGCTCTGCCAGCCGGATCGTCTCCATCTCCGACGGCCGGATCACCGAGGTGGGCACCCACCAGGAGCTCTTGGAAAAGGGCGGCGTGTATGCTGACCTCTACCGGACTCAGAACGCCTTGGCGCTGGAGGGACTATAAAGAGTTGAGAAAAGACCTTCTTCCAGAAAAAAGGAAGAAGGTCTTTTGCTGTGGAAGGAAAGTTTACTGCTCCTCTACCAGTTCCCGATAAAATACCCCCAGGCTGCCTACATAGTGGGGCAGCCACGGCCGGTTTTTGCCGCAAAAGTGGAGGATCACGGTGTTTTCCCGGACCCAGGCTTCGTCGTGTTTGGGGTGGCTTGGGTCCATGTTGTAAATGTTCAGGATTCGGTCGCTGAGGTTGTAGCGCTGGGTGTCAGCCAGTTTGATGAGGCTGCCGTGGAGAACGGTCAGCAGGTCCTGGTCCGGCAGAAGGAAGGAGTCCACCTTTCTTAGAGCCGTTTCTTTGATATCTTCCATGGTCAGGCAGCCGCGAAGCAGGGGCAGGTTCAGGAGCAGCACTCCGGTGTTGACATAGGGGGAGCCCTCTGGAACTTTCAGGCGACGGTCGTTGAACTTGGTCAGGGCCTCCCGGGTGTGGGTACAGGCGACATAGCCACTGCTGCCAAAGTCCGTGTCATAGAATTCCCCCAGGGGATTGATGACGACGGTGTCCACGTCCAGGTAGAGAATGCGGTCCAGGTTCTCCGGCAGCAGCAGAGGGGCCGCCAGCCGGTAGTAGATCTGCCGGGGGTAGCGCTTGCTTTCAGGGAAACCGTCAAACTCCTTAGGGTCTACAGCCACAAAGTGGAGCCGGAAGCAAGCAGGGGCCTCCCGGCGGATGGCTGCCAGATGTTCTTCCCCCAGATCCGAGTGGAGGATATAGGCATCATACTCCGGCTCCCCGCCTCTGCGGGCGATGGAGCGGAGGCACTGCAGCAGAAGAGGCTGGAACTTTTGGTTGATGCAGAACAACAGGTTCATTTCTTCAGCAGCTCCATGAATTCGTCGCCGGTGATGGTTTCCTTCTCATAGAGGTAGCGGGAGAGGGATTCCAGCTTGTCCCGGTTCTCAGTGAGGAGCTTCAGGGCCTTTTCGTGCTCTTTCTTGACCAGCTCCACTACCAGGGAATCAATCTTCGTCTGGGTCTCGGCGGAGCAGGCGAGACTGGTGTCGCCGCCCAGGTACTGGTTGGTGACGGTTTCCAGGGCCACCATGTCAAACTGATCGCTCATGCCGTAGCGGGTGATCATGGCCCGGGCCAGCTTGGTGGCCTGCTCAATGTCATTGGAGGCACCGGTGGAGATGGCGCCGACAGCGATCTCCTCGGCGGCACGGCCGCCGGTGAGGGTGGCGATTTTGTTCTCCAGCTCCTCCTTGGTCATCAGGTAGTGGTTGCCCTCTTCCACCTGCATGGTGTAGCCCAGGGCGCCGGAGGTCCGGGGAATGATGGTGATTTTCTGTACGGGGGCGGAGTGGGTCTGTAGGGCAGCAACCAGGGCGTGGCCGATCTCGTGGTAGCTGACAGCCAGCTTTTCTTTGTCGGTGAGGATGGCATTCTTCTTCTGGTAGCCGGCGATGACCACTTCAATGGATTCCTCCAGGTCCGCCTGGGTGGCGAACTTCCGACCGTCCCGCACCGCCCGCAGAGCGGCTTCGTTGACGATGTTGGCCAGCTCCGCACCGCTGGCACCGGAAGCCATCCGGGCGATGACGCTGAAATCTACGTCTTCAGCCAGCTTTACCTTCTTGGCGTGGACTTTCAGAATGGCTTCCCGGCCCTTCAGGTCCGGCAGCTCTACGGGCACCCGGCGGTCAAACCGGCCGGGACGGGTCAGGGCGGGGTCCAGGGATTCGGGCCGGTTGGTGGCGGCCAGGATCATGACGCCGGAGTTCCCTTCGAAACCGTCCATTTCGGTGAGCAGCTGGTTCAGGGTTTGCTCCCGCTCGTCGTTGCCGCCCATGGCACCGCCGGAACGTTTCTGGCCGATGGCGTCGATCTCGTCGATGAAAACGATGCAGGGGGCCTTTTCCTTGGCCTGCTTGAAGAGGTCCCGGACCTTGCTGGCACCCATGCCCACGAACATCTCTACGAATTCCGAGCCGGAGATGGAGAAGAAGGGCACGTCCGCTTCACCGGCGACGGCCTTGGCCAGCATGGTTTTGCCGGTGCCCGGAGGGCCCACCAGCAGCACGCCCTTGGGCATGGTAGCGCCGATTTCCCGGTACTTGGAAGGGTCATGGAGATAGTTGACGATTTCCGTCAAGCTCTCCTCCGCCTCGTCCACACCGGCCACATCGGAGAACCGAATGCCGTCGGAGGACTTGACGTAAACCTTGGCATTGGACTTGCCCATATTAAAGGACATGGCGTTGGGGCCGCCCATTTTGTCCATCATCTTGTTAGACAAAATCTGCCCCAGACTGGTGAAGAGCACGATGGGCAGAATCCAGCGCAGCAGGAAGCTGAGGATGGGGGAGGTCTCCTCCACGATTTCCTGGGTGAAGTTGGCCCCGGCATCATAGAGCCGGTCCACAAGGCCTGGGTCGTTCATGACGCCGGTTTTGTAGATCTGGGAGTCATCCTTGCTCGTGAAGACGATCTCCGTGTCGGTGACCTCCACCTTGTCGATCTGCTTGTTTTCCGTCATGGACATAAAGGTGCCATAGTCCACCTCTTTCACCTGAGCGGCCATGATCTTCGGCATGACCAGCAGGTTAAACAGGACCATCAGCGCCAATACCAGGCAGTAGTAAAAGGCTAAAGGTTTCTTTGGTTGTTTGACTTCGTTCATAGACGAACCTCCTTATTCTTGATTTTTTCCAATTTTTCCTGCATTTCCTTCAGCCGCTCAGCCAGAGGGTGCTCGTCGTGGAAGGGGCGGAAGAAATTGTACTTGAACCGTTTGTTGCTTTCTTCGAAGTTCTCCCGGATGTGGTTCTTGACAGCTTCGTAGCGGACCACGATCTGGTTTTCCTCGGCCAGAGCCTTCAGCTTTACCACCAGATTGGCGGAGTGGCACACATCGATGATGAACACGCCGAAGAACATGCCGATGAAGAAGGAAAAGGCCAGATTCCGGGACAGCCAGTCCAGCCCTCCGAGGATATAGGGATGGACCAGGAAGTAGTAGAGAGCCCCCAGCACCGCCCAGAAGAAGGAGAACAGGGGGCAGATGAGCCCTTGGACGTTGCCCCATAGATTCGAGTAGTCCCACAGCATGACCTTGAAATACTTCAGACAGAACAGGCCCGCAATGTATTCAATGAGGGTCATGCCGATGGCCATCAGCACGAAGAGCACGATCTTATTGACCACTGGGTTTGAGATCATCTCGTATTTTTCCAGGCTCGCCAGCAGATACAGCGTACACAGTCCGAAGCCGTAGATGGGCAGATAGGGCCCGGTGCAGAATCCGGGGTTGACCCACTTCTTGTTGTGGTGTACAATGTTCCGGAACAGTAGTTCGATGACCCAGCCGATCACGCTGCCGATAAAGAACAGGTAGGCCAGGGTTAGGAAAATGCTCATAGAAAAACCTCCTAAAACCTCTTTTTTGAACAGTTTTATCATGGATTTTTCCAATAGTCAACCAAATAATTCTTTTTTTATTTATTCATAAAATTTTCATAGACAGTTCAGTTTAACTTTCGCTTTTCTTCGTAACATACTCTATCATTTTGTCAGGAAAGGACCTGTTTTGCCATGGCGGGAAAGAGAAGAGCGGGCAAGCGGCTTGCCCGGGAGAAGGTCAAGAAATGGAAAAAAGCTCTGCGGGAATTTGACACGGTCACGGAAGAAGATGTGGTGTCCCCGGAGGAGGCGGAGAGCCAGGCCCTGCTTTCTACCCTGGCAGCGGAAAAGCCCACGGTAGAGAGCCTTTATGAGGACCTGGCCCAGGCAGAAGATCCAGAGGCCTATGGCAAGACCGTCATGGTCCGGCTCCGGTCCCAGCGGCGGGCGGCGGTGAATGTGGCCAAGGCCAGCCAGCAGTTGCTGGAGCGGTCCGACGAGCTCTCCGCCCGGTGGGACGATCTGACCCGGCAGCCCCATTTCCGCTTAAAAGCCCCTGCCAATTCGGTCATCGACCTGGAGGAGACCCGTACCGGCCATTTTGCCTCGGGAATGAACCTGTATAAACTGCTGCTGGTGTGTTTCATCGGCTGCTTCGGCGGCGTCATTATTGAGCTCCTTTGGTGCCTGCTGACCAACGGCTATATCGAGAGCAGGTCCGGCCTGGTGTACGGCCCCTTTAATATGGTCTACGGGGCCGGGGCCCTGGTGCTGACTGTTGCCCTCTACCGTTATCGGAATCGGGGCAAATGGCTGTCCTTCCTGGGCGGCTTCTTTGTCGGCAGTGCCCTGGAATATTTCTGCTCCTGGGCCCAGGAGATGCTCTTCGGCTCCGTCAGCTGGGACTACAGCCACATGCCTTTTAACATCAACGGACGTATCTGCCTGATGTACTCTGTGTTCTGGGGCTTTTTGGGCATTTTCTGGGTGAAGACGCTTTATCCTTTGATGGCGCAGATGATTCTGAAAATTCCAAACAAGGTGGGAAAGATCCTCACCTGGGCGCTGACGGTCTTCTTCGTTTTTGACTGCGCCATGACTCTCATTGCCGTCTTCCGCTGGTCCCAGCGGGTGGACGCTGTTCCTGCCGCCAACGCTTTCTGGGCGTTTATTGACGCAAGGTTCCCCAACAGCCGGATGGAGAAGATATTTGCGAATATGGTGTTTCGTTAAACAATAGAAAAATCAAAACAGAGAGGTATCTAACCATGACCGGTGAAGAAATGTGGCAGGCCTACTGCCAAAAGACGAAGATCGATCCACAGACACGCCACGATATCTGGAAGTTCTGCGGCGGGGGCCCCTTTGCGGATGAGCTGGCGGAATTGACGCTGCAGGGGGTCAAAACGGCAACAGCCAGCGCGATGATCGCCTACGATACGGCGAAGGAGCCTATCCCCGTGGTGGGATGCCACAGCGTGGTTCTTTATGACGACGACCGGGCGGCCTGCGTCATCCGGGATACCAAGGTTTCCGTTGTCCCCTTTGACCGGGTAAGCCCGGAGCATGCCTACAAAGAAGGGGAGGGGGACCGGAGCCTAGACTATTGGCGGGAAGTCCACAGGCGGTTCTTTGCGCCGGACTACGAAGCGGTTGGACTGCCCTTTGATGAGCAGGGTGAATGTGTGCTGGAGGAGTTCCGGGTGGTTTTCCCGGCCAGGGGTGGGACTGCGACAATTTAGGACTCACTTTATACAAAAATATGCCCGTATATTTGTATAACATTTTCGACAAAAAGCGCATGCCGCCTATTGACATTTTTGTGCACAGCTGATAGAATAAAGTCAAACAAAGGCAACTGAATATCTTGCCCGGAGCATTGAGCATGGGAACAAGCGGAGTGAAGAGCCCCGTGTTGTTTTCCGTGCTTTTTGTTTTCAGGGCGTAAAAAGGGGAGAGCAAAAGGAATGGACGCAAGACTCTATAAGCTCTTGCAGGAAAATCCCATTATTGCCGCCATCCGGGACGAAACGGGGCTGGAAGATTGCCTGAAGGCGGACGTGTCAGTGGTGTTTGTGCTCTATGGGGACATTTGCAGCATCGGCGGGATCGTAAAGCGCATCAAAGACGCCGGGAAGCTGGCCATTGTCCACGCGGACCTGATCACCGGACTGTCCTGCAAAGAGGTCAGCGTGGATTTCCTCCACAATACCACCGGAGCGGAGGGAATCATTTCCACCCGGGTCAATATGCTCCAGCGGGCAAAGGAGCTGGGGATGATCGCCATTTTCCGAGCATTTGTCATTGATTCCATGGCTCTGGATTCGCTGCTGAACGTGAAAACCCTTCAGCCGGACGCCATCGACATCCTGCCGGGGCTCATGCCTACCATCATCCGCAAGGTCCGGAATCTCACCGGGCTGCCGGTGCTGGCAGGGGGACTGATCACGGAAAAGCAGGAGGTCCTTCAGGCATTGGACGCCGGAGCTATGGCCATCTCCAGCACGGCCCAAGAGGTCTGGCAGATGTGAGGCGGTTCTATTCTCCGCCCATCTACATAGATTGAAAATGTGCAAAATGAACAATTTCATCATACAAGGAGGCAAAAATTATGGCAAAGTACATCATGGCACTGGACGCAGGCACCACATCCAACCGCTGTATTCTCTTCAATGAGCACGGTGAAATGTGCAGCGTCTCCCAGCGGGAATTCACCCAGTATTTCCCCAAGCCCGGCTGGGTGGAGCACGACGCAAACGAGATCTGGGCGACTCAGCTGGGAGTTGCCGTAGAAGCCATGCAGAAAATCGGCGCTACGGCTGCCGATATCGCGGCCATCGGCATCACCAACCAGCGGGAAACCGCCATCGTCTGGGATAAGAAGACCGGCGAGCCTGTATACCACGCCATTGTCTGGCAGTGCCGCCGCACCAGCGAGTACTGCGACAGCCTGAAGGAAAAGGGCCTGACCGATACCTTCCGGGCCAAGACCGGCCTGGTCATTGATGCCTACTTCTCCGGCACCAAGATCCGCTGGATCCTGGAGAATGTGCCCGGTGTCCGGGAGCGGGCCGAGCGGGGCGAGCTGCTCTTCGGCACCGTGGAGACCTGGCTGATCTGGAAGCTCACCGGCGGCAAGGTCCACGTCACCGACTATTCCAACGCCTCCCGGACCATGCTCTTCAACATCAATACCCTGCAGTGGGACGACGAGATCCTGGCGGAGCTGAACATCCCCAAGTGCATGCTGCCTACCCCCATGCCCTCCAGCTGCGTCTACGGAGAGACGGATCCGTCTCTGTTGGGCGGCCCCATCAAGATCGGCGGCGCTGCCGGCGACCAGCAGTCTGCCCTCTTCGGCCAGGCCTGCTACCATCCCGGCGAAGCCAAGAACACCTACGGCACCGGCGCTTTCCTGTTGATGAACACCGGCGAAAAGCCCGTCTTCTCCAAGAACGGCCTGGTCACCACCATTGCCTGGGGCCTGGACGGCAAGGTGGAATACGCCCTGGAGGGCTCCGTCTTCGTAGCCGGCGCCGCTATCCAGTGGCTGCGGGATGAGCTGAAGCTCCTGGAATCCGCCCCCGATTCCGAGTATTATGCCGGCAAGGTGAAGGATACCAACGGCTGTTATGTGGTCCCCGCCTTTACGGGCCTGGGCGCTCCCCACTGGGATCAGTATGCCCGGGGCACCATCGTGGGCATTACCCGGGGTGTCAACAAGAATCACATCATCCGTGCCACCATGGAATCCCTGGCCTATCAGGTCAATGACATTCTGGTGGCCATGCAGGCGGATTCCGGCATCAAGCTGGCGGCATTGAACGTGGACGGCGGCGCTTCCGCCAACAACCTGCTGATGCAGATGCAGTCCGATATCTCCGGCGCTCCTGTCCAGCGCCCCACCTGCGTGGAAACCACCGCTATGGGTGCCGCGTATCTTGCGGGCCTCGCCGTGGGCTATTGGTCCAATAAGGAAGATGTTGTCCGCAACCGGGCCATCGACCGGGTCTTCCATCCGAAGATCACCGAAGAGGACCGTGCCGCCAAGATCAAGGGCTGGAACAAGGCCGTCAAGTGCGCCTACGGCTGGGCCAAGGACGAATAAGCGCTTTTCCGCAATTCCCCGAATTTCTTCCGGGGAGAGGAGTCTCCCCGGGATATACACGAATACAAACGAGAAGAAGTATCCGCATTGAATATTTAGGGAGGTTATGATATGTTACCGTATATTGCTGAGTTTTTAGGCACCATGATCCTGATCCTTTTGGGCGACGGCGTTGTCGCCAACGTCAGCCTCAATAAGTCCGGCATGAAGGGCGCCGGTTCCATTCAGATCACCATTGCCTGGGGCCTTGCCGTTATGGTTCCCGCATTTATCTTCGGCCAGGCCTCCGGCGCCAGCTTCAACCCCGCGCTGACCATCGCCCTGGCTGTGGGCGGCATGTTCGACTGGGCTCTGGTTCCCGGCTATGTCATTGCCCAGATCCTGGGCGGTATCGCCGGCGGCATCCTGGTGTATATCCTCTTCAAGGATCAGTTCGACGCCACCGAGGACCCCGGCACCAAGCTGGGCGTCTTCTCCACCGGCCCCTCCGTTCCCAACACTGGCCGGAACATTGTGCAGGAAGCCATTGCCACCTTCGTGCTGGTCTTCGCCATCTGCGGCATGAACCAGGTTCCCGGTCTGGACGCCGGTGTGGGCAAACTCTTGGTCTTCGGCATCATCGTCTCCATCGGTATGTCCCTGGGCGGCCTGACGGGCTACGCCCTGAACCCCGCCCGTGACTTGGGACCCCGGATCGCCCACGCCATCCTGCCCATCAAGGGCAAGGGCGACAGCAACTTCAAGTATGGCTTGGTAGTGCCCGTTGTGGGACCCATCCTCGGCGGTATTGTAGCAGTGCTGCTGTATAATGCCATTCCCTGGTAACCTCAAAAATCTAAATACTTTCTGCTCATAGTGTAAGTGTCGGGCAGCCCAATCCCCTCCTACGGGAAGGTGTCCTTGGGCTGCCCGATTTCTCTCAAAGGAGGCGTTTCATTTGTACGATGTTGTTATTATCGGCGCAGGCGTCACCGGCTGCGCAGTGGCCCGGTATCTGTCCCGCTACCAGGGGAACATGCTGGTGCTGGAGCGGGCAGAGGATGTGTGCTGCGGCACCTCCAAGGCCAACAGCGCCATTATCCATGCGGGCCACGACGCGGCCCACGGCAGCCTGATGGCCAGGATGAACGTGATGGGGAACCGAATGGTGCCGGAATTGGCCAAGGAACTGGATTTTCCCTTCCAGATGAACGGCTCCCTGGTGGTCTGTATGTCCGAAGAGGATCTGCCCAGGCTGCAAGCTCTCTATGAAAACGGTGTGAAAAACGGCGTAGAGGGGCTGGAGATCGTGGACAGTGAGCGGCTCCATGAATTGGAGCCCAATGTGAGTAAGAATGCCGTCGCGGCCCTGTGGGCTCCTACCGGCGGGATCGTCTGCCCCTTCAATATGACCATTGCCCTGGCGGAGAACGCCAACGCCAACGGTGTGGCCTTCCGGTTCAATACCCGTGTTTTGGGCTTTACAAAGAGGGACGGCTTCTGGACCGTTCACACGGACCGGGGAGACTACGAGACCCGGTATGTGGTCAACGCCGCCGGTGTGTATGCCGATGTGCTCCACAATATGGTGTCGGAAAAGAAGCTGCACATCACGCCCCGGCGGGGAGACTACTGCCTGCTGGATCGGCAGGTGGGAGGCTTTGTGAAGCACACGATCTTCCAGCTCCCCGGCAAGCTGGGTAAGGGCGTTCTGGTAAGCCCCACGGTCCACGGCAACATCATTGTCGGCCCCACCGCCATTGACATTGAGGACCGGGACGGCACCAACACCACTGCTGCCGGACTGGAGGAGGTCATCACCAAGTCCGGCATTGCCGTGGATAACCTGCCCCTTCGCCAGACCATTACCAGCTTCGCGGGACTCCGGGCCCACGAGGATCACCACGAGTTCGTCATCGGAGAAGTGGAGGATGCCCCGGGCTTTGTGGACTGCGCCGGCATCGAGTCTCCGGGGCTGACTTCCGCTCCTGCCATCGGCCTGACTGTGGCGGAGCTGCTGAAGGAAAAACTGGCGCTGAAGGAGAAGAAGGATTTCGTTCCCACCCGGAAGGGCATCCTGGACCCCAAGACCCTTTCCAAGGAAGACTATCAGGCCCTCATCCAGAAAGAGCCCGCCTACGGCCAGATCATCTGCCGCTGCGAGCAGGTGACGGAAGGGGAGATCGTGGATGCCATCCGCCGTCCCCTGGGGGCCAAGAGCCTGGACGGTGTCAAGCGCCGCACCCGGGCCGGTATGGGCCGGTGCCAGGCGGGCTTCTGCTCTCCCCGGGTCATGGAGATCCTGGCCCGGGAACTGGGCGTCAGCCAGGAGGAGATCACCAAATGCGGCGGAGCGTCCCGTCTCATTGTGGGCGTGAACAAGGACAGCATCGGGGAGGTGTGAAGGGATGAAATATGAGATCGTCATTATTGGCGGCGGCCCTGCCGGCCTGGCGGCGGCTGTGGCAGCCTATGATGCAGGATGCCGGAGCATCCTGATCCTGGAGCGGGACGACCGGCTGGGCGGCATCCTCAGCCAGTGCATTCACAACGGCTTTGGCCTGCACACCTTCGGCGAGGAACTGACGGGCCCGGAGTACGCTGCCCGGTTTGCACAGCAGGTGCTGGACCGGGGCATCGACTATAAGCTGAACACCATGGTGCTTTCCATTTCTCGGGATAAAAAAATCACGGCGGTGAACCGGACCGATGGCCTGATCGAGATCGAGGCCGCGGCGGTGATCCTGGCCATGGGCTGCCGGGAACGGAGCCGCGGTGCCCTGAATATCCCGGGCTTCCGTCCCGCCGGTATCTACTCCGCTGGAACGGCTCAGCGTCTGGTAAATATGGAGGGATTCCTTCCCGGCAGGCGGGTGGTCATCCTGGGCAGCGGAGACATTGGCCTTATCATGGCCCGCCGCATGACTCTGGAGGGTGCCAAGGTCCTGGTGGTGGCAGAGCTGATGCCCTATTCCGGCGGCCTGAAACGGAATATTGTCCAGTGCCTCAACGACTTTGACATTCCCCTGAAGCTCAGCCATACCGTGGTGGATATCCAGGGCAGGGAGCGGGTCACCGGTGTGACCATCGCCCAGGTGGGCCCGGACCGGAAGCCCATCCCCGGCACGGAAATTCACTACGACTGCGATACCCTGCTGCTGTCCTGCGGACTGCTGCCGGAAAATGAACTGTCCCGCGCCATGGGGGTCACCATCTCCCCGGTGACCAGCGGACCTGTAGTGGACGAGAGCCTGCAAACCAGCATCCCCGGTGTCTTTGCCGCCGGCAATGTGCTCCATGTCCATGACCTGGTGGACTTCGTCTCTGAGGAAGCCGCCGCCGCCGGACGGGCCGCCGTCCGGTATCTGGCCCAGGGCCCAGGCAGCGGGGCGGGGGAAATCCCCATCACCTTCGAGGGCGGTCCCCGGTATACCGTGCCGGCTAGCATCGACCCCCAGCGGGTATGTGATGACCTGGTGATCCGTTTTCGGGTGGGCGGTGTCATGAAAAACCGCCGGGTCCGGCTGTATCTGGACGACGAGCAGGTGGTCAGCCGCAAACGCCCCGTTATGGCCCCCGGTGAGATGGAGGAACTGAAGCTGACCCGGGAGGCCTTGGCAAAGCATCCGGACCTGAAGCGGATCCACATTGCGGTGGAGGAGGCGTGACTATGGAAAAACGAGAACTGACCTGCATCGGCTGCCCTCTGGGCTGCGCCATCACCGTGACGCTGGACGGCAAAGAAGTGAAGGACATCGTGGGCTTTACCTGCAAGCGGGGCAAGGAATACGCCCGGAAAGAAGTGACGAATCCCACCCGCATCGTCACCAGTACTGTTCGCCTTACCGGCAGTCAGACCGGGGCGGCGGTGGTCAGCTGCAAGACTGCCCAGGACATCCCCAAGGGTAAGATATTTGCTGTGGTGGCGGCCCTGAAAACCGTGACCGCCACTGCACCGGTGAAAATCGGCGACGTGCTCCTAAAGGACGCTGCCGGGACCGGTGTAGACATTGTGGCGACTAAGGCGGCAGAATAGCAAGGCAAGACCCCGGAAGTTTCGGCTTCCGGGGCCTTTGACTATATGCTGTGCAGAATTTCCCCAATATCCCCGTCTATACAGATAGACTTTTTTTCAATCTCCCGGGGGCACACTGCCTGTTCCCAATTGATGCAGGCATAGGTGGCTCCCGGATTCCTCGCCGCCATCTGCCAGAAGGGGTACTTGATGATCCCCGGGGTGTTGAACCCCACCCCCAGTTCCAAAAAGAGAATACGCTGTTCTTGGCGGGTGTGGAGGAAATTTTTGTACCGTCCGGCGGCTTGGTGCCAGCCCTCGTCTTCTGCGAAGGTGTCGTCTGCCCGAAGATTCATGGTCATAGGCCTGCCGCAGTGGGGACAGCGGGGGATGAGGGAACTGGGAATGCGCATATTGGATTGCTGCTCGTACATGCTCCGAATGACGGATTCATTGTCAAAGGTTTCCTGGCAGCAGGGTTCAGAGCATTGAAAGAGACCATAGTCCCCCTGGGTGTAGAAGAGACGCTTTTTGTCGAAGCCTGCTTTCTGGAAGCAGTGGTCCACATTGGTGGTGAGGACGAAATAGTCTTTGTCCTTTACCAGGCTGAGAAGGTCCTTGTAGATCGGCTTCGGGGCGTCCAGATAGCGGTTGATGAAGATATAGCGGCTCCAATAGGCCCAGTATTCTTCCAGCGTTTTGTAGGGGTAGAATCCCCCGGAATACATATCGGAAAAACCGTATTTGGTGTAAAAGTCGGAAAAATATTTCTCGAATCGGTCCCCGCTGTAGGTAAAGCCCGCCGAGGTGGACAGGCCTGCGCCGGCACCGATGACTATGGCGTCGCAGTCCCGCAGGGCGGCCCGTAATTTATCAATCAGATTGGAAAAGTCTTGTGTAGATGTCCTTGTCCTGATCTTTGAAAACATTGAAAATCACCTTTTTTATGCTGGTTTGCCGTTTCAGAAATTCCTTCACGGTCCTCACGGCGATTTCCGCCGCCAAATCGTTGGGGAAGTGGAATTCCCCGGTGGAGATGCAGCAGAAGGCAACGCTCTCCAGGCCCTTTTCTGCTGCCAGCTCCAGGCAGGAACGGTAGCAGGAGGCTAGAAGCTGCTTGTCCTCCGCCGTCACCTGTCCGCTGATGATGGGCCCTACGGTGTGCAGCACATACTTGCAGGGCAGGTTGAAGGCAGGGGTGATTTTGGCCCGGCCGGTGGGCTCAGGATGACCCTGGGCTTCCATGATCGCCTCACAGGCCAGCCGCAGCTCCACCCCGGCATAGGTGTGGATGGCATTGTCGATGCAGCGATGGTTGGGGATATAGCAGCCTGTAAGACCGGAATTGGCGGCGTTGACGATGGCATCGCATTTGAGGGTGGTGATGTCCCCTTGCCACAGGTAGAGCCCAGGCTGGACGGGGGAGAGGGCCCCAATATCCGTAACGCCCTTTGCGTCGGTTTCTCCTTGCAGATAGGCGTCCTGAATTTCCAGGAATTCTGGGCTGATGGGGTTCGGATACCGGATATTCATCAGGCCCCGGAGAAGGACCTTTTGACGCTCTGTGTCTGCGGGGATGTTCTGCCTCCGGCAGGAGGGGCGCTCTTGGAGGAGGGAGTGGATAAGGAAGAGACGGCGTTCGGTTTGGGTCATAATTTTTCCACCTTTCCGATCCGGATGATCCGCCCGTCTTTGCGGGGCTTTGCCGCCGGGTGCTTGTCGCCCTCCCGGGGATAGCCCAAAAGCAGCTGCATGACGGCATAGTGGTCGGTGGGAATGTTCCACTGCTTCAGGATATCCTGACCATAGGGATCCGCAAAGGCGGTCCAGCCTTGACCGATATAGCAGGAACCGATGCCCAAGGCATCCGCCGCCAGCATCATGTTTTTCGCAGCAACTGCACAGTCATCTGCAGAGAATAGGAAATTCTTCGGCGCGAACAGGGTAATTACGGTAGGAGCATCGTAAAATGCGTTTGTCAACTTGGCGTTGTCCACAATGCTGGGCTGCTCGTGGGAAATATAGCTGGTTGCTGTGGACATACGGAAGTGGGAATTCGCCCGTTTGATCTTACCAAGGCGTTCATTCACTCCTTTGTCCTGGCAGACGGCAAAGATCACGCCCTGGCGGCCTCCAGCGCTTGGCGCGTACAGGCCCGCCTGTAAAATCTGCTGCAGGGCGGTTTCCTCAATTTGCTTTGGGGCAAAACGCCGGATAGAGCGGCGGTGCAGGATCGTTTCCAATACATCAGGCATCTTTTTTGACCTCCTTCCAGCACTGGGGGTCTGCGGCATAGAAATTGCAGTCCTTGCCGCTGGCGACAGCAGGACAGCCCCGGCAGAAGGCCAGCAGCTCACATTTGGCGCACTTCTCAAACTTTGTATAGTCCCGATACCGCTCCATCTGGCATACCCAGACATCTGCCAGCCGGTCTGTGAACACGTTGGCGACTTTGCTATTTTGTACCCGGCGGCAAGCGTACACATCCCCGGTGGGGAGGATGGTCAGGTGGCAGTTGCCGCAGTTGCAGCCGCCGTAAATAACCCCTTCCTCTACAGTTTCGGGGATTTTGAAGGCTCCGTTCTCGTATTCATACAGGGTCCACAGATGGTCCTTTTTGTTGAAATAGGTCTGGCACCCGGCGGCCTCATATTCTTTGAACTTCCGATCACAGTCGGCCAGCAGCTGCCGGTAGCGCATCGGCTCAATGCCCACGTCCTTTTCCTCACTGGTGGGGCAGTACCGGGCAAAGGCGAAGACATTGGCGCCCGCCGCCACCACGGCGTCGATGATGCCAGGGACCTCATCAATGTTCGTGCCGGACACGGTGGTCATGACGACGGAGCGGATGCCTGCCCGGTTGATACAGCCGATCTTTTCCAGCGTAATGTCGAAACTGCCGGGTTTGCGGAACCAGTCGTGGGTTTGACGGAGACCGTCGATGGAGAGCTGATACTTTTCGCAGCCATATTCCCTCAGCTTCCGGCAGACGGCGTCCGTCAGGTGGAAGGGGTTGCCCAGGATGGTGAAGGGAATGCCGTGCTCTTTCATGAGGCCGAGTAGCTTCCAAAAATCCGGGTGCAGGATGGGATCCCCGCCGGTGATATAAAAATAGGGGAGCCGGTCATAGACCTGGCAGAAGTCCAGGCAGTTGTGGAAGGTCTCCCGCATCTGCGGCCAGGTCATGGCATCCAGCTTCTTATTGCAGTTTTCGGAAAAAATATAACAGTGCTTGCACCGCTGGTCACATTCATCGGTGATGTGCCACTGAAAAGAAAAATATTGCTTCATTGCTGTTTCCTCCTTGGATGTTGGGGCGCATTTCCGAAGACACAGCCCTTGTGTCCTCGGAGATACGCCCCAAAGTGGGGCGTACCTGGAAAGAATTACTGCTTGTCGCCAGCGCCGCAGGCAGAGCCACAGGCGGTGGGCTGTGCAGCGGGCGTGTCGCTTGCGCCACAGGCGGAACCGCAGGCGGTAGGCTGGGCAGCAGATTGGTCATCGGCTCCGCAAGCGGTGCCGCAGGCAGCGGCCTTGTCGGCGGGGGCCTTCTGGTTCCAGCCAAAGAGATTCGAAAGTGCCATAAAAATTACCTCCAAAATATAGTTCAGTGGGGGCTTGCCCCTCTGTGCTCCTTATTTTACACGGATTCTTCTCTGGCACAAGTACGCACTATTTTATTACTCAGTCACCTTTTTGTGACCCTTGGGAAACAGCTTGCTTTTTGGGGGATGCTATACTATAATCAGAATATAACATTCCATTGGAGGTGCTGGATATGCTGACCGAAGAAGAGCTTCCCGCCTGCCCCGTAGCTACAACGGTGCAGATCATCGGCAGTAAGTGGAAGCTGCTGATCATGCGCAATCTGATGGCCCGGCCCTGGCGGTTCAACGAGTTAAAAAAAGACCTGGAGGGCATCAGCCAGAAGGTGCTCACCGACAGCCTCCGCTCCATGGAGTCCGATGGCATCATCACCCGTACAGTCTACCCCGAGGTCCCGCCCCGGGTGGAGTACGCATTGTCTGAGCTGGGGGAATCCATGCGGCCCATTATGAAGGCTATGGAGGATTGGGGAAAGGCCTATAAGGAGCAGATTGCGGACTGAATGGCCGCAAAAATGGAGGGTGTGCCTTTATGGACAACGTTATCAACAAATCCACCTGGCCCAGAAGAGAGATATTCGAATTTTTCAGCGGGATATCCAATCCCTTTTACGCCGTCACCTTTCGCCAGGATGTAACGGAACTCCGGCGCTTTTGCAAGGAACGTCGGATATCCTTTTACTACGCATTGGTATATCTGTGCTGCAAAGCCCTGGAGGATGTCCCGGCCTTTGCTCTGCGCATCCGGGGAGAGAATGTGGTAGAGCTGGAAAAACAGATCCCCAGCTTTACAGACCTGAAACAGGGAAGCGAACTCTTTCATATTGTGACTATGCCCTGTGAAGGCTCTATTGTAGAGTTCTGCGAGAAGGCCAGGGCAGTCAGCAGCGCGCAAAATGATTTCATCGACCCGGCGGGGCAGGGGGATAACCTGATCTATTTCTCCTGCCTGCCCTGGATGGAGACCACTGCTGTGACCAACGAGCGGGATTTGTCCGCCAATGGGGCCCAGGATGATTCTATCCCCAGACTCTGCTGGGGAAAATACACCCAGGAAAACGGCCGGGTGTATCTGGGAATGTCGGTGGAGGTCAATCACCGGCTGATTGACGGCGTGCACATTGGACGCTTCGCGGAAGCGCTGACCCGGCGGATAGGGGAGCTGGGAGAGGTAACGGAATGAATGCAACAAAAAGAAAACTGCTCCTATTGGCTGCCGTCCTGCTTTCTCTAGCGGCGGGCTTCGGCTATATGGAATACAAAGAATCCCGCACCTGTATGGGGGTGCGGGTGGTTTCTGACGAGGTGCTTGACGCTCTGACGGAGGACCCGGATATGGATGTGTCCGAGATCCTCATTGACGGGAACCGGATCGGCGGAGGAACAGAGCTGACGACGATTTTTGTGTCCCAGCCGGAGGAGAACTGCACCCGGTTTTCCCTGTTTCGGGGGAAGCTGACGGTAACCCAGCGGGGGCTGAAGCTGTATTTTCTGGAAAACGCGGCGATACGGGATATCCCCGGGGCCCTGGAAACCAGCCGACCTCTGAAGCTCGTTGTGACGGACGGGAGCCGGTATCGCCGGATCAATGTGGTGGTGACCACCTTTCCTGTGTTGTATCTGGAGCAGGAGACGGAATACACCCGGAAAAAAGAGGGAAAGAAGCAGGAGATCCTTGTGGGCAGCTACCTGCTCTTCGGCAAAGGGACCAATTACGATGCCTACCAGATGGAGTCCGGCAATGTGGAGTGGCACAAGCGGGGGCACACCAGCAAGCTCTTTGAGAAGTGCCCCTGGAAGCTGTCCCTGAAGGACGAACAAGGGGAAAAGGAAAACCGGAACCTCCTGGGGCTGGGGGCGGACGATGACTGGCTCCTGAATTCCATGATCCAGGACGACACGAAGGTCCGGGAAATCAGCGAGATCCAGTTCTGGAACCGCTATCTGGCGGGTTCCGGTACCCCGTACCCTATGTCCGGGGCGGAGTATGTGGAGCTCATTGTGGATGGGGACTACCGGGGGCTGTATCTCCTACAGCGGCGGGTAGACCGGAAGTATCTGAACCTGGACAAGGAGAGCGACATCCTCTTCAAAGGTGTCAACACCTGGGAGGCAGACACCCTAGTTGAGGGCTACGAAATCGTCTATTCGCCCTTCGATACCGAAGAAACCTACGAGGCTTTGGAGGATGTGCTGGAGGCTGAGGGGTGGAATGGCATCGACCTGGATTCTTTCCTGGAGACGAGCCTGTATCTGAATTATTTTGCTGCCCGGGATAACAGGGCCTACAAGAATATGTTCTATGTGCTGCGGTGGGAAGATGGGCGCTATGTTCTCTATTTTGTCCCCTGGGATACGGATATGTCCATGGGTGTCAAATGGAACGAAGTGTTTCAGTACGACTACGAAGCGACCATGGGCAAGATGCAGCAGCGTATGGAATATCCGGAGATGGAGCAGCTGTACCCAGACCTGGCCCAGCGCCTTTCCGATCGCTGGAGTATGCGCAGAGCGAGCACCTATACTGAGGAAAACATTCTGGAGCTGCTGGAGACGAACATCCGCCTGGTGAACGCCAGCGGCGCCTATTACAGAGATAACCAGCGCTGGGGCATGCACTACGACGGGGCGGACGACCAGGAACTGCTGCTGCAATGGGCCCGGGAGCGGCTGGACGTGCTGGATGCATTCTATAGGTGAGCATTGACCCTCTCCATTCCGGAGAGGGTATTGCCTTCCTTTCAGTCTTTTTTCAGAGTGCCGGATATAATAGGCACTAAGAAAGGAAGGGACTAGAATGACCCATGGAAGAAAATGGATTTTTCCACTATACACTTTGGTGCTCATGGCCTTTACCGCCTATGTGCTGCTGAATACCTTTGCTATCTCTAAGGTTTATGCTGTGGTACAGGAACCGGAGGCAACAGCACCGGAAACAACGGAGACACCGGAAGAACAGGAACCCACCGTGACGGAGAATCGGTATGACGACAGCAATATCTCCATCACACTGTACACCTGCCGCATCGATGATACGGATGTATACGTTGCCGATATCCAGCTGACGGACAGTGCCTGCCTCAAGACTGCCTTTGCCGACGGAGCCTACGGAAAGAACATTACCGAGAGGACTTCGGTCACTGCCCAGGCAGTGGGTGCGATCCTGGCCATCAACGGAGATTACTATGGTGTCCAGGAGGCCGGTTATGTGCTGAAAAACGGAGTGCTCTATCGGGATACACCGGTCAGTGGAAAAGAGGACCTGGTGATTTTCACCGACGGTTCTTTCCAAATCATCACGGAGGGGGATACCTCCGCCCAGTCTCTATTGGAGGAAGGAGCGGTGCAGATATTGTCCTTCGGTCCCGCATTGGTGAAAGATGGGACCGTAGCCGTCACCCAAAACCAGGAGGTAGGAAAAGCCAAGTCCAGCAATCCCCGGACGGCCATCGGCATTCTGGGGGAAAATCACTATGTATTCGTGGTATCCGACGGACGGACCTCAGCAAGCCAGGGCCTGAGCCTTTATCAGCTGGCGGAATTTATGGAGAGCCTGGGGGCAGAGACTGCCTACAATCTGGATGGCGGCGGCTCCTCCACTCTTTGGTTCAACGGCCAGGTCATCAACAACCCTACCACCAACGGCAGGCAGATCCAGGAACGGAGCGTGAGCGACATTGTTTATATCGGCTATTAACTATCTGAGTGCCTCTTTGACAGCGGCGGTGTTTGCCATCGTCTATGAGCATTTCAGCCACGGTGTGGTTTCTTACTTCATGCTGGCGGCCTTCCTGTTTCCACTGCTGGGCGGCGGACTGGCCTTGCTCCTGTCTGTCCGCGCCCGAAGGAGATTGGACAGGACCCTATATAACTGCGGCCTGTTGACGCTGACCATTGGCAGCATCACGCAGGGCATTTTGGAAATCTACGGCACGACGAACCGGATGTGTACGGTCTACTGGATCGTTGGCCTGGGGCTGACGGTGCTGGGAGCGGCCCGGCTTTGCCGGGGTGCCTTTACAGATTGACCACGTTCTGGGGCTTCCCATCCAGGAAAGCGCGGATATTCCCCACCACCGTATCCAGGAGCCGCTGACGGCTCTCCACCGGAGCCCAGGCCATGTGGGGGGTGATGATGCAGTTCCTGCAGTGAAGAAGGGGATCATCTTCCACTATGGGCTCCTGGGACACCACGTCCACTGCTGCGCCCCGGAGTTTCCCTGCGTTCAGCGCCTGGGCCAGGGCAGCTTCCTCGACGAGAGGCCCCCGGGAGGTATTCAGCAGAATGGCGCCATCCTTCATCCTGGCGATGGACTGGGCGTTGATGATGCCCTTGGTCTCCGGAAACAGGGGACAGTGGAGGGACACCACGTCGGACTTTGCCAGCAGGGTATCCAGGTCCACATAGGTGCCGATCTGTTTTCCTGCCTCGCACTGGCTGCGGTTATAGGCCAGTACCTCCATACCGAAGGCTTTGGCCAGGCGGCCTACGGCCTGGCCGATGCGGCCGAAGCCGATGATGCCCATGGCCTTCCCGGCCAGTTCCATCTGGGGGGTCAGCCAGTAGGTGAAGCTGCCGTTTTGGGTCCATCCGCCTTGGTGGACGTCCCGGTCGTGGAGCCCTACCTGGTGGCACAGCTCCAGAAGCAAAGCCATGGTGAACTGGGCTACGGCAGCGGTGCCGTAGGTGGGCACGTTGGTAACGGGGATATTCCGCTTTGCACAGGCGGTACAGTCCACTACGTTGTAGCCGGTGGCCTGGACGCAGATCAGTCGGATGCTGGGACAGGCCGCCAAAAGGGACTCGGTGACGGGTACCTTATTGATGAGCACAATTTCGGCATCCCCGATCCGGGCAATGGCCTCGGCCTCGGAGTCCGTCCGGTCATAGATGGTAACGGTTCCAAACTGGTTCAGGCGGTCGTAGCTCAGGTCCCCGGGGTTCAGGGCGTAGCCGTCCAGAATAACAAGCTTCATAAGATAGCCTCCTTCAATAGGTCTGACATTTTTATGATCTCATTATACTGGAAAAAACGTCATTCGTAAACCTGGAAAAAACGAAAAACTGTGATAGAATAGAGACATCAAGAAATAAGAGGTGGTCCTTATGTCAACTGAATTTGCGGTGATCGGAACCAATTTTATTACAGACCGTTTTCTGGAGGCGGCGAAGACAGTGCCCGGATTCCATCTGAAGGCAGTCTATTCCCGGAACCGGGAGAAGGGGGAGGCCTTCGCCCAAAAGCACGGGGCGGAACTGGTCTTTAACGACCTGGATGCGCTGGCGGCCTGTAAAGATGTGGATGCTGTGTATATCGCGACCCCCAACTGCTGCCATATGGAGCAGAGCATTCGGATGATGGGCTCCGGCAAGCACGTCCTCTGTGAAAAGCCGGTGGCCTCCAACGCCGAGGAATTCGCAAAAATGCGTGCGGCAGCGGAGGAAAACGGCGTGGTGCTGCTGGAGGCTATGCGCAATTACTTTTCCCCCGGCTTTGCTGCCATTCGGGAAAACCTTCCCAAGCTGGGTACCATCCGGCGGGTGAATTTTGAATTCTGCCAGTATTCCAGCCGGTACGACAAGTTCCGGAATGGAATGATTGAAAATGCTTTTAACCCGGACCTGTCCAATGGGGCCCTGATGGACATAGGCGTCTACTGCGTCCATCCCATGGTGGCCATGTTCGGCATGCCGGAAAGAATCACCGGCAGCAGTCAGAAGCTCAGTAATGGCGTGGAGGGAGCGGGAGTATTGGTTGCCCAATACGACGGCTTCCAGGTGGACTGCATCTATTCGAAAATCTACAATTCCCAGAACGCCAGCCAGATCCAGGGAGAGGACGGCACGATGGTGATCCGGGAGGTGGGGAACCCTCAGGATGTGACCATCCATTACCGGAAAGGCAGGGAAGAGAAGCTGTCGTTCCCATCCATGGAGAACAATATGCCCTATGAAATTCAGACCTTCCTGGAGCTGATCCGGGAGGGGAACGTTCATCACAAGTATCTGGAATACTCCGGAATGGAGATGGAAGTGATGGACGAGATGCGCCGCCAGCAGGGCATCGTCTTCCCGGCGGACAAGTAAGAAATGCCCCTGCTGAGGCTGGTTTGCCTTGGCAGGGGTGACTTGTCACATCAGTTTTGCGGATATGGCGTGGGTGGTGGCGTCCAGGTGCTGGGCGGTGGTTGCCGGGTCTTGGCGGCAGTACTCGTTGAAAAGAATGTCAATGAGAAACAACTGGCCGATTTTTGCGGCAATGGAGCCGCCGTTCATGGGGCCTTCCTCCACGCCACAAGGAATGATGGTGTCGGCGTAGGCGGCGGCAGGGGACTTGGGGAAGTGGGTCACGAGGATGATCTTCGTGCCCCGTTTTTTTGCGTTCTCCAGCACATCAAAGATGTCCCGGGTGGCGCCGGAGAAGGAGAAAAGCAATATCACATCCTCCGGCCCGGACAGAGCAATGGCCATGGCCTGCATGTGGGTGTCGGAGATCTGCCGGAACTTGTTGGTGATGGTAGCGAACCGGCTGACGGCCTCCATAGCGATGACCATGCTGCCGCCGAAGCCCAGGCAGTAGACGCTGCGGGCGTTTTTCAGAGTGTCCACAGCCTTGTCAATGGATCTTGAGTCCAGCCGGGTCAGCGTATCGGCCAGGGCGGCTGCGTTGACGGAGTAGAGCTTTTTGCTCATATCCTCGATGCTGTCCTCCGTGGTCACGTTGCCGTCCAGCCCCAAGGGCATATCCAGGGGCTTTTTGCCATTTCCCTTTACCAGAGCCAGCTTGAAGTCGTTGTAGCCGGAGAATCCCAGGGTCCGGCACAGCCGGTACACCGTAGCGTCGGCCACGCCGCAGTTATCCGCCAGGGTGGTGATGGACATATACTGGGTTTCCCGTTGGTTAGCCAGAACGTAGTCCGCTACGGTCTTGGTTTGCTTGGTCAGTTTGTCATATTTGCCGAGGATCAGGTCGCAGACGTTCTGCTCATCCATGGAAATGCCCTCCTGTTCGTTCTGTGACGCCAAATTGATAAATGCAAAGCAGCAATGACTCTACTATAAAGGGAGCGGCCAGGATTTGCAAGGTTTTTTGTAAAAAATCCATCTTGCAAAACATACAAAAAATAAAAATATTTTTTGTTGTAAATGGATATTGAAAAAAGTTTTCTTTTCGAGTACCATACAGGTAACTATATGATGTGGAGGGAATACCATGAATATTGAACAGTTTCGGGAAAAAGTTGGGGGCAAGCTGATCGTCTCCTGCCAGGCTCTGCCGGAGGAGCCTCTGCACAGCTCCTTTATCATGGGCCGGATGGCCCTGGCTGCTGCCTGGGGCGGCGCTGCAGGCATCCGGGCCAATACAGTGGAGGATATCCAGGAGATCCGGAAGAATGTGGACCTGCCCATTATCGGCATCATCAAAAAAGTCTATGAGGACCATCCGGACGTGTACATCACCCCCACCATGGCGGAGATCGACGCTCTGGCGGCGATTGGGGTCGAGGTCATTGCCCTGGATGCTACCAAGCGGACCCGCCCTCTGGATCGATCCCTGGATGAGCTCTTCGCCGAGGCCAGAAAGAAATATCCGGACCAGCTCTTTATGGCGGACTGTTCCAGTCTGGAGGAGGGGATGCACGCCGCCGAGATCGGCTTCGACCTCATCGGCACCACCATGGCCAGCTACACCCCTTATACTGCCGGATGCCAGCTGCCGCCCTATGACATGATCGCCACTCTGGTGAAGGAGTCCGGCAAGCCCGTTGTCGCGGAAGGGAACCTGACCACTCCGGAGGAGCTGCGCAAGGCCATGGACCTGGGCGTTATGACCGCTGTGGTGGGCTCTGCCATTACCCGGCCCATGCTCATCACCAAGCGCTTCGTTGCGGCTTTGGAGAAGTAAGCTATGCGGGTTGGGGCACTGGACATCGGCGGCACCAACATCAAGGCATGCCTCTTTGAGGACGGCAAGGCCGGGACCTTGAAAGAAACGCCGACATTGGCAAAAGAACCGGGCTTTTTGGACCGGGCGGCAGAGCTCCTGGCCTCCCTGGGGGACTTTGACGCCATTGGTATCAGCACCGCAGGGCAGGTGGACCCGGATACCGGGGTCATCCGCTACGCCAACGAGAATATTCCCGGATATACGGGAACAGACGTGAAGGGTTTCTTTGAAAGTCGATTCGGAAAGCCCGCCGTCGTCATCAATGATGTTTATGCCGCAGCCCTGGGCGAAGGCACTCGGGGCGCGGCCATGGGAGAACCGGACTATATCTGCCTGACCTACGGAACCGGCATCGGCGGCGGTGTCGTCCTGAACGGCAAGCCTTACTACGGAAGAGGCGCCAGCGCCGGCGTGATGCTGGGGGGGCTCATTACCCATCCGGAGGCCATGGTGCCCGGGGATCCCTTCTCCGGGACCTATGAGCGCTTCGCCTCTACCACGGCCCTGATCGCCGGGGCAAAGCAGGTGGATCCGGCCATCGAAAACGGCAGACAGCTTTTTGCCCGGCAGGAGGAACCGGCCCTCAGGCAGGTGCTGCACCAGTGGCTGGAGGAGGTGGCGGCGGGGATCTGTGCCCTGGTCCACTGCTACAACATTCCCCGGGTCCTGCTGGGCGGCGGCATTATGGAGCAGCCCCTTGTCTTTGCCGAGGCAAAACGTCTGGCTGAGGAACACCTGATCCCAGGATTCCGAGGCGTGACCATCTGCCAGGCCGCCCTGGGCAACATGGCCGGCCTCTACGGCGCGGCATACCTGGCGGAAAAACAGAAATGACAAAAGCACAGCCCTTCTTTCGGGAAGCGGCTGTGCTTTTGTCTAGACGGGAATATTACTGTTCTACAGCGCTTCCTCCTGGCAAATTACACAAGAAACGCAATACAGAATTGTACATAGTGCGGATATCCCGCAACATTGTCATGGGGCGGTGGGGATGATATAATGAGAAACAGAGAAGCCTGAAAATTTGCGGGAAGGGAATTGTCTGCCGATGTTAAAGAAAAGCGTGTGTATTTTGCTGTGCCTATGTGTGCTGCTATCTATGTGTCCTGCCGGGTTTGCGGAGGAAGCGGCAGATTGGACAGAGGCTGTACAGGAGATCGAAGAGATAGAGAAAGACGCTGAGAAGCCGGAAGAGCCGGAGCTGGAGGAAGAGGAGGATTTTTCTGCCGATGGAGATCCCACGTCCGGCGACCTGGGGAACGGTTTGACCTGGAGCCTGGGTGAAGAGGGCGTGCTGGTCATCTCCGGCAGCGGAGACATGCCGGACTGGAATTCCGGGACGAAGACAGCTCCCTGGTTTGTGCGGCGGCAGGAGATCCTGGGGGTATCCATAGGCCAGGGCGTGACCAGAATTGGGGCTTATGCGTTCTATTCTCTACAGAATCTGGACGCGGTGGTCATCGAAGATTCTGTCAGAAGCGTTGGTAGATTCTCCTTCAGCGGCTGCACAAGCCTGGGAGAGATCGATATTCCGGAGGGTGTACAGCGCATTGAAGAAAGTGCTTTTCGGGACTGTACCGGGTTGACATCCGTTACGATCCCGGATTCGGTTTCCAGCCTGGGGGAGTGCAGCTTTTATGGCTGCGATGGCCTGAAGACCGTTTGGCTCCCGGAAAAGCTTGCGAGAATAGAAAACAGCACCTTCTACGGTTGCAGCCAGCTGGAAACCATGACGCTTCCCGTCGGCCTGCAGGGCATTGGAGACTCAGCATTCCGGGACTGTGAAGGCTTGAAAACCATAGCGATCCCGGAAGGGGTTTCAAGGATCGAAGGCTATACCTTCCAGAATTGCTCTGGACTCCAGGAGGTGACCCTTCCGGAGAAACTGACCTCCATCGGAAGTGCTGCGTTTGCCCACTGCGCCTCGCTGACAGAAATTCAGCTTCCCGGGGAACTTCGCAGTATCGGCGGTTCGGCTTTTCTGGGGTGCAGCGCTCTGGAACGGATCAACATTCCGGAGAGCCTTTCCGGCATTCCCGAAGCGGCTTTTTACGGCTGCACAAAGCTGGCGGTGCAGCTGCCCACAGATGTGAAAAGCATCGGACGAAACGCATTTTATGGCTGTGGAGACTCGGACATTTTTGATCTTTCCAAAGTACCGGACACGATCCAAGAGAATATCGCCTTGACCGGTCTGACAGAGGTGCCCAGCTTCTTGTCTGCCGCAACCGGCGCTCAGGCAAAGCTTACCTGGTCTGTGGAGAGCGTCTCCGGGGAGGAAAGCGCGGCAGAGGTGAAAGGGGACACGCTTCGCCGCATCCATCCCGGCTGCTTCCGCCTGGTCTGCACGGATGCCTATACCGGCATCCGCAGCAGCAAGCTTATGGAGGTCACTTCTAACCTGGAGATCCGCCCGGAGGGCCCGATCACCCTTACCAGCGGCCAGGACCGCTTGCTGACTGCTGTTACAGTGCCAGGGGAAGAGCCGGCTTCTGCCAACTGGACCCTGGGGACGGGCGGCGAAAAGGCGGCATCTATTTCCCCGGAGGGTTTGCTGACGGCCAAGAGTGTGGCCGCAGAAACGCAGATCACGGTCATAGCATCCACAAGCGCCGGAGATACGGCCAGGAAGACGGTGACGATCCGCCCAAGAACGACGGGCGTCAGCATCCGGATCGATGGGAAACCGGCGCCGGAAAAGCTGTATGTGGACATGAAGGAGACGGAAACGCTCTCGCTGTCCGCGGATGTCCAGCCGGACGGGGCAAAGACGGAGGTGAAGTGGGCCTCCGGGCAGGAGCACATCGCCTCGGTGGATCAGGCCGGCACAGTGACGCTGCTAAGTCCCGGCAGGACCATGATCTATGCCCGCAGCACCGACGGCAGCGGCACCCGCGGGGAGCTGCTGCTGGTCGTTCAGTATTTGGACAAGGCGGAAACCCTGACCCTTCAGTCCTCCAAAATGACGCTGGAAACCGGGGAGCAGGCCCAGCTGACGCTTTTTGGAGAAGAGAAGATCCCGGCAGAGGGAGTGACGTTCTCTGTACTGGAGGAGGACCGGGGCGGTGTAGACGAGAAAGGCGTATTTACCGCCGGAGAGATCCCCGGCTATGTGAATGTGACGGCAATGATCGCGGGGGATCCATTGATGCGCAAGGCGAGTCTGCGCCTGCGGATCACGGAGGGCCTGGTCCACAGTCTGCGGCCGGTGCCGGAGTTTCCCGATGACCGGGCTGTGTTTGAGGAAGCAGAAAATCGGTTGTATGTAGACAGCGGCAGGCTCGGCGGCAAGGCCTATACTTTCCGCCTGACCGCCCAGGGCTGCGGAGCAGCCGGGATCTGGGCAGACACCGCGAATGTGACCTATGGGGTTACAAACGCCTCTCTGGCTGCCGTCAGTGCCGACGGGACTGTGACGGTCAAAGCCAAGGCTGAGGGAGAATGTGATCTGGTTATCCGGAGCCGGGATGACCTTGAGGCGGAGGCCAGACTGTGTCTGATCCTCCAGGACCGGTCTCCCCGGCTGGAAAGCAGTAAGCTGAACCTGAACAGCTACCGAGCTGCCGGGATTTCCACAGCCCTTGTGGAAAGCTATGGAAATGCCATCCAAGGCGTGGCGGTGTACGACTACGACAAGGCCGCCAAGGGCTACCGGGAGACACCGTCCCAGTCCTTCGGTGTCTCCTGGGAAGCGGGGATCTTGACACTGGAAGCGACGGAGGTGTTGAGTAACGGCAATTATCCTGTAAAGCTGACGACGGTCTGCGACAGCGGGGCCTATGACTATCTGCTCCAAATCAAGGTTGCCAACACGCTGCCAAAGGTCACGGTGAAGCAGGGGGCAAAGTTCAACCTGTTTTATCTGGACAGCATTGCTCCTTTTATGCTGACAGCCAATGGAACGGAAATTGAAAATGTGGAGCTTGTCGGAAATGAGGACTTCCGGCTGGAATATGACCGGGGCGAGGCCGGTATTTCCTACGCAAATGAGGATGTGCCGGGGAAAAAGAAGCTTCAAACGAAAGGCAGGCTTCTGATCGATCTGGAGGGATATCGGAAGACGGTAGAACAGAGCTTTACCCTGGCAACTGTGAATACGGCCCCCAAGCTCACCGTAAATCCGGCCTCCAGCGTGATCAACACCGCCCTGAACGGTGGGGACTGGGAATGCTGGACAAGGATCTATCAGAATGGTCAGCCCCTGGACTTGGCGGAAGCGGAGTTCAGCAGTGCATGTGAGTTTGTCCAGCTGGAACCGCAGGGCGAGAATCTGATATTCCGGCGGACCGGAGAGAAGGGCGGCACAGTCAGTTTCCTGCTGCGGCTGCCCAACTGGGCCAGGGAAATCAAGCTGAGCCATAAGATCACCCTGGAGACAAAGCTGCCGAAGCTGACGCTGGCCGCCGGTACGCTGAAGCTCAACAGCTTCTTCTATGGGCAGGAGGCGGAAACGGAACTGCGGCTGAGCCAGTGCAATCTGGGCCTGGGCCCCGTCTCCTTCGTCTCCACGGCGAAAGCGGGCTCTGCGGCGGAGAAAGAGGCCTATAAACTGGCGCTGTCTTTTGACCCGGAAAGCAGGGTCATTTCTGCCCAAATCAAAGACGGGGAGACACCAAAGGCGGGGACCTACGGCTTTTTGGTGAGGACGAGCCTTGCCGACGACGGAACGGATCTTCCGCCGGTGACCCTGAAGGTCACGGTGGCGGCCGGAGCTCCTAAGGTGTCCCTCTCCGCCAAGGGAAAGCTGGATACCCTGAAACCGGAAAGCGCCATTGCCTATACGGTGACAAAGCTGACGAACTGCCCGGGGCCTGTGGAGGCCGTGGCATTGGAGGGCGCTGACGCGGATAAATTCCAGGCGGAGCTGGACACCACTGGCCCCAAACCGGTGGTAAATTTGAAGCTCCTGCCTTGGGAATGCTATGACACCCGCACTACCTATAAGCTGCAATTCCGGTTCATGGTCTGCAGCCGGGAGATCCTGTCCCCGGTGCTGAATGTGAAGGTGACCCAAAGCGCCCTGAAGGTGACGGTGCCCAAGACGGTCGTCTATTACCGGGGCCAATCCGCACCTCTTTGCTGCGGCATCGTGCCCTCAGCGGAGGCGGCGGAGATCACCCTGGGCGGCAAGACGGACAAGACCTTCCTCCAAGCCCTGGGAGACCGGGAGAACATGGCTGTGGAAGAGAATCAAATCTTCTTCCGCCTGGAGAACCCGGGAGCACTGAGGGTGGGCAAGAGCTATGCGGTGTATCTGGATGTGACGCCGGAAGGAAATGCTGTGAACGTGAAGCCGACCCGGGTAAAGCTGACGGTGAAGGTCGTGAAGTAGATATAGGAACAGCCCCTGCCGGTCGTGGCAGGGGCTGTTAAGCTATTTCTCTCCGGCCCAGCGATTCAGTGCCCATTTGCACAGCAGGCACAGCACGATCACCCCGGCGAACCCAGCGCCCAGGGGCAGGAGCCGAACATACCAGGGGGCAGACCACATGGCGTACAGGTCCGGACGCTGGCGGTAGTCCAGGTAAGTGGCCAGGCAGGTGCCCAGGTAGATGCCCAGAAAGACGAACATAAAAACGTTCAGCGTGCGCCGAAGAGAGGTAATGAGCTTTTTACGGTCCATAGTGTGTCCTCTCGGGAATCACCAGCCCAGGTCTTCCGACTCGGCTTTTTTGCTCCGGGTGAGGAGCTGATGGACGGTTTCCTTGGGGTCCCCGTTTTCGTAGAGAACGTGGTAGGCTGCATGGACGATGGGCATGTCCACATGTTCCTTCCGGCACAGCTCCCAGGCGGATTTGGTGGCGTAGTAGCCCTCTACCACGGCACCGACCTCGTCCATAGCCTCCTGGACGGATTTGCCTTGGCCGATGAGGATACCGGCCTGGCGGTTCCGGGAGTGGGGGCTGGTGCAGGTGACGATCAGGTCCCCTACGCCGGAAAGACCGGCCAGAGTTTCCCGTTTGGCGCCCATGGAGACCCCCAGGCGGGCCATTTCCGTCAGCCCTCGGGTCATGAGCATGGCTTTGGTGTTGTCTCCGTAGTCCAGGCCTGTGGCCACACCGGCGCACAAAGCGATGACATTTTTCAGAGCGCCTCCCAGTTCAGCACCAACGGCGTCGGGGCTGGTGTAGACCCGGAATGTCTCGGACATGAAGGCGTCCTGGACGAATTCGGCCAGATCTTTGTCCTCACAAGCGGCGAGGCATCCCGTGGGCACCTGGCGGGCCACTTCTTCGGCGTGGCAGGGGCCGGAGAGGGCCACTACTTTATGACCGGTCTCCTGGGCCACGATCTGGCTCATACGCAGCAAGGTCCCTTCCTCAATGCCCTTGGTGATGGACACCATTACCGTGTCCGCGTCAATGTACGGGGCCACGACCCGGCACACGGAACGGATGGGGGAGGAGGGAGAGGCGATGACCACCATCTGGCAGCCCCGGACGCAGGCGGGATCGGCGGTGACATGGAGCTCCTTGGGAAGGGGGACACCCTTCAGCCGGGGGTTCAGGCCTGTGGCCTCGATTTCTGCGGCTCGGTCGGCGCTGCGGCACCAAAGCACGGTGTCGTGGCCGTTTTTGCACAGGAGGAGCGCCAAGGCAGTGCCCCAAGCGCCGGCTCCAACGACGGCGGCTTTCATTTCTGTTCGCCTCTCTTTTTGAAGAAATCGGTTTTGGTTTCCCTGCCTTTCGCCAGCCGCTTCAGATTTTCCCGGTGGAGGAAAACGGTCAGCAGCACCATGATCAGGGCGATGATCAGCACACAGGGATGGCTGGGGTAGAAAACGGCAAAAAGGATGCCGAAGGCCAGGGCACAAACCATAGAGGCCAGAGAGACCAGCTTGGTCAAAAGGTAGGTGACAGCGAAGAGGGCCAGCAGGATCAGGCCAACCCGCCAGTCGGTGACGAGGCCGGTGACGAATCCGCAGACGATCCCCTTGCCGCCCCGGAAGCCCAGAAAGGCAGGAAAGTCGTGGCCCAGGGTGGCGCAGAGACCGCCGAGAAGCATCCCCTCGGTCCGCAGGCCGTATTTGCCCAGGAGCCAGCCCCCCAGCAGGCAGCTGAGGGCGGTTTTGACTCCGTCAATGAGGATCACAAGCAAAGAGGTGCTTTTGCCGTAATTCCGGAAGAAGTTGGTAAAGCCTGCGTTGCCGCTGCCGTGGTTCCGGACATCGTCCTTCTCCACCAGTCGGGACAGGAGGATGGCTCCGTTCAGGTTTCCCAGCAGATAGCTGAGGACTGCCGTCAAAAGAATGGCAAGCACCATACTTTACTCCTCCTTATCGCCCTTCTGGCGGATGGTGATGCGGATGGGCGTGCCCTGGAGGCCGAACACCTCCCGGATCTGGTTCTCCAGATACCGCTGATAGGAGAAATGGAACAGTCTTGCGTCGTTGCAGAAAATGACGAAGTGAGGGGGCTTGGTGCCGGCCTGGGTCATATAGTAGATTTTCAGGCGGCGGCCCTTGTCCGTGGGAGGCTGGACCCGGGCGGTGGCATCGGCCAGAACGGCGTTCAGGCTGCCGGTGGTGATGCGGCTGGTGTTCTGCTTGTACACCTCCTGGATCATCTGGAAGAGGCCGCTGACCCGAGCGCCGGTAAGGGCGGACAGGAAAATCACGGGGGCGTAGAGCATGTAGCTCAGGCCCTGGCGGACTTCTTGTTCCATATCCCGCATGGTGTTGGTTTCTTTGTTTTCCACCGCGTCCCACTTGTTGACGACGATGATGGCGGCTTTGCCCGCCTCATGGACCAGGCCTGCGATCTTGGTGTCCTGCTCGGTGACGCCCTCGTTGGCATCGATGAGGATCAGGCACACATCCGCCCGGTCAATGGCGCTGACAGAGCGCATATTGGAATATTTTTCGATCACATCGTCCACTTTGCTCTTCCGGCGCATACCGGCGGTGTCGATGAAGCAGTATTTTCCGGTGTCGTTTTCGAAGTAGGAGTCGATAGCATCCCGGGTGGTGCCGGCCACGTTGGAGACAATGACCCGCTCCTCGCCTAAGATGCGGTTTAAGAGGCTGGACTTGCCCACGTTGGGCTTGCCCACGATGGCTACGTTGATGATGCCATCCTCTTCCTCCTCACCATCGTCCTCGGGGATGTTCTGCAGGACCCAGTCCAGCAGATCGCCGGTGCCGTGGCCATGGACGGCGGAGGTCTCGAAGAGGTCACCAATGCCCAGAGAATAGAATTCGTATACATCCGGGTTCACAGGGCCGATGGAATCACACTTGTTGACGGCCACGGCTACAGGCTTGCCGGATTTGCGAAGCATAGTGGCCACATCCTCGTCGGCGGCGGTGACGCCGCTGCGGACATCCACCACCATGATGATGGCGTCGGCCAGCTCAATGCCGATCTCTGCCTGGCGGCGCATGAACCGGAGCATATCACTGTCGTTGCTGGGCTCGATACCGCCGGTGTCCACCAGGGAGAAGGTCCGGCCGCACCACTCGCAGTCCCCGTAGATCCGGTCCCGGGTCACGCCGGGGGTGTCCTCCACAATGGAGGTGCGTCGGCCTGTCAGTTTGTTAAAGAGCATGGACTTGCCCACGTTGGGCCGTCCCACAATGGCGACCAAAGGTTTTGCCATAGGTACACTTCCTTTCTAAAATTCCATAAATAAGGAAAAAGAGGAAGGCGAGCTGCCTTCCTCTGGTTTTTCCGCTTTTGCCTTACTCAGCCTCGACAGCCAGGACCTGACGGCCGTTGTAGGTGCCGCAAGCCTTGCAAGCTCTGTGGGGCATTACGGGCTCACCGCACTTGGGGCAAACCGCAACGCTGGGAGCGGACAGCTTCCAGTTAGAGCCACGGCGCTTATCGCGGCGGGCCTTGGACACTTTACACTTAGGGACAGCCATGGTGACACCTCCTTGGTAAAACTGCTTTTAACAGCATCAATATGGATTTACTTCTCAAGAAGCTGCTTTAAAGCAGCAAATCGGGGATCGAGCTCCTTCCGGCAATTACAGGGACCATCGTTCAGGTTTTTGCCGCATTGGGGGCAAAGGCCCTTACAATCCTCCTTGCAAAGCAGCTTGGAATCCAGATTCAGCACGAACACGGTCCGCACAATGTCATCCAGATCGGCGCTGTCTCCCTCCAGAGGGAATACCCACTCGTCTTCGTTTTCTTCGCTTTCCAGCTTGGTAACCAGAACCACATCGATAGGGAACTCTACCTTGCGGTCGAATTCCGATGCGCACCGGTCGCAGATGCCATGGATGGTGGTAGCGATGTTACCCTGCATTACCAGGACCCCTGCGGTGTTGCGCACACTGCCTTCTGCCAGAACCGGCTCGGAAACCGGATAGCTGACGCCGTAGCGAAGATCGCTCAGATCAACACTTACCGAAAAGGGAACAGATGCACCGGGACGGTCGATGATCTGGCACAGCCCTAGAAGCATATTTTTCCCCCTCTCAAAGTCGTGCTAATGTATTATAATGGCTTTTTCCCGATTTGTCAAACATTATTTTTAGAAAATTTCAGCTTTTTTGGTTGGTTCTATAGGCGGACCCCGGGACATACCATTGGGTAAACCATGGCAGGAGCCCACTCCTGCCGGAGTAGGAGGCTGGCTATGGAAAGTATTTACGCAGAGATTGCCGCCAGGACCGGCGGGAACATCTATATTGGCGTGGTGGGGCCTGTGCGGACGGGAAAATCCACCCTGGTCAAACGGATCATGGAGGAACTGGTGATCCCCAAGCTTCAGGACCCCTTCCGGGCGGAGCGGGCGAGAGATGAGCTCCCCCAATGCGGCTCTGGGAAGACCATTATGACCTCCGAGCCTAAATTTGTGCCGGAGGAGGCGGTGGAGATATCCCCGGACGATGTGACCCGCCTTCGCATCCGCATGATCGATTCCGTGGGCTACATGATCCCCGGGGCTATGGGCGCCGAGGAGGAGGGCAAGCCCCGGATGGTCACGACCCCCTGGTATGATGAGGAGATCCCCATGACCCAGGCGGCAGAGCTGGGCACAAAGAAGGTGATGGAGGGCCATGCTACGTTAGGACTGGTAGTAACTACTGACGGCACCATTACGGATATCCCCAGGGAAGATTATATAGAGGCGGAGCACCGGGCCATCAGCGATATGAAGGCCACAGGGAAGCCCTTCCTGGTGGTAGTGAACAGCCGGGAGCCTCGGGGAGAAAGCGCCATGGCGCTGAAAAAGCGGCTCATGGACCAGGAAAACTGTGCCGTTGTGACGGCAGACTGCCAGAGCCTGGACGCGGAAGGCATCGGGGAGCTCCTGGGGGCGCTGCTCTACACCTTCCCCATGACTCAGCTCCGGGTTTGCCTCCCCCGGTGGATGGACGCTTTGGAGCCGGAGCACCCGGTGAAGGCAGCACTCTACCATAAGCTTCTGGAGTTGGCAGGGAGGATCCAGAGCCTGGGTCAGGCAGAGACGGTTCTTTCAGAGTTGAAGGAATTGGACCAGGTCCGGGACTATTCCCTCCGGTCTCTGGACCCGGCCACGGGCTGGGTGGTCTGTGCCCTGGTATTCCCGGAGAGCCTCTTCTATGAAATTCTCAGTGCCAGGGCAGGGATACAGGTCCAGTCCGATGCCCAGCTTCTGTCCCTTTTGACGGAGTTGGCCCAGGTGAAGCGGGAATATGACCGGCTGTCCGATGCACTGGCCGCCGTGAAGGCCACGGGCTATGGGGTGGTCATGCCCGGGGCAGAGGAGATGAAGCTGGAAAAACCGGAAATCCTGAAGAAGAATGGCACCTACGGGGTCCGGCTGAAGGCCGGAGCCCCTTCCATCCACATGATGCGGGTGGACATCGACACGGAGATCGCTCCCATGGTGGGGGATGAACAGCAGTCCAAGGAGCTTATTTCCTTCCTCCAGGGGGAGGACCCGGAAAAGCTCTGGGGCAGCAATATTTTCGGCAAAAGCGTATACGATCTCATTCAGGAGGGGTTGAACGCCAAGCTGGTGCGCCTGCCGGAGGATGTACGGAGCAAGTTCCGGGGCACGCTGACCCGGATCGTCAATGAGGGGGCCACGGGACTGGTGTGCCTGATTTTGTAGACATTGACATTTCCCTTTGGAAGGCGTAGAATAAAAGAAAAAAGGAGGGAAATGTCCCATGAAAAAAACCAAGATCGCCTACCTGTGGCAGGACCGGAAGCGCTTTTTGGGCCTGCCTCTGAGCTTCACCCGGTATATGCTCTCCGAGGACCGGCTGTTTACATCCAAGGGCTTCCTGAATGTGAAGGATGATGAGATTCTGCTGTACCGCATCCGGGATATTTCCACCAGCCGGAGTCTGTTTCAGCGGCTGCTGGGGGTGGGCACCGTAACGGTGCTGTCCTCCGACAAAACCAGCCCCACCCTGGTCATGAAAAATATCAAGGACCCCATTGGTGTTAAGGAACTGCTCCATCAGAAGGTAGAGGACATGAAGCTTCGCCGCCAGATCCGGGTCAGCGAGCTCACCAATACCCAGGAGGAGGACCACTGCTGCTGCCACGACGACCGGGAGGAAGCGGAGTTCAACTAAATAGATCCCACGCCGCCATTGCACAAAAAGCTGTGGCGGCGTGGGTTTCTTTTGTAAACATTCTGCGAAAAAACGTATGCGCCTTTACCTCGGGGGAAAAATATGGTAGAATGGAAAACAAAGATCATTCCCGGAGGATGTTTTCATGCGTCTGCCTGAAATCAAGAAACCAAAATGGAATTTTACGGCCCTGGCCTTTCTGTTCCCCTTTGTGGGGATGCTGCTGGTGATGCTTATCAGCGGCTACAAGCCCTTTGGCAAAACCTCCATGCTGTATTCCGATATGTACCACCAGTATTACCCCTTCTTTGTGGCCTTCCGGCGGACCCTGCGGTCCGGGGAGAGCCTGCTGTACAACTGGAGCATCGGCATGGGACTGGATTATCTGGGGCTTATCTCCTATTATCTGGCCAGCCCTCTGAACCTATTGGGCGTTCTGGTGCCGGAAAAGTGGCTGCTGAGTTATTTTTCCCTGCTGATGCCCATCAAACTGGGCCTGGCGGGCCTGTTCTTTGCCATTTTCTTAAAAGAACTCTACGGAAAAGAGAACTTTTCCATCGTGGTTTTTGGGGCCTTCTACGCCCTGTGCGCCTGGGCCCTGGGCTTCCAGTGGAATATTATGTGGCTGGATACCTTTGCACTGCTGCCCCTGGTGATTTTGGGAGAAGTGCGGCTGCTGCAGGAGAAACGGTTCTTTTTGTACACTGTAAGCCTATTTTTGGCAGTATATGCCAACTATTATGTGGGCTTTTTTGTGTGCGTCTTTGTGGCCCTGGTGTTCTTCTGCTATGAAATTTGCCGTTTCCCGGGGCTGAAGCGGGCGGGGTTGGACCTGCTGCGGATCGCCTTCTTCTCCCTTCTCGCCATCGGCATGACGGCCATTTTGGAACTGCCTACCTTGGCGGCTCTGCAGACCACCCAGTCCAGCGTCAACGCCTTCCCCAAGGGCTTCAAGCTGAACATTGCCTCCTCCAACGACTGGAAAGGGCTGCTGGATGCCATGCGGCAGGTGGCGGGAAACCTGGGTGGGGCATTGGAGCCCAACTTTAAGGAGGGCCTGCCCAATATTTACTGCGGCGTCATTACGCTGATGCTGAGCTGGCTGTTCTTGATGGCCAAAGAGGTCAAGCTCCGGGATAAAATTTGCGCTGTGGGGCTGCTGCTGTTTTTCACCCTGAGCTTTATCATCCGGCAGCTGGACTATATCTGGCATGGATTCCATTTTCCCAATATGATCCCCTACCGGTTCAGTTTTCTCTTCAGCTTTGTGCTGCTGTATATGGCCTACCGGGGCTGGCTCCTCCGGCGGCAGTTCCGGGTGCCGCAGATCCTGGCAGCGGCTCTTTTTACCGCAGCGGTCCTCAGCTGTTCCGAGAACCTCATGCAGACGGAGACGGCGGAGGCCTTCGGCCTGGCGGTGGAGGTGCCTGTATACCTTCTATATAATGGGGGATTCCTCGTTGCCTTTACGGCGGCTCTGCTCTACGGCCGGATCAAGGTCCCCGTGCCGGAGGAGGCGACGGAGGAGACGCTGGCGCAGATCCGCTACCGGCAGAGCACCTACCGGGTCCATTCCCGGTGGGCGGTGCTGGGGATCGCGGTGCTGGAGCTGGCGGCGAACCTGCTGTCCTTCGGCCTCTATTTTCCGGGTACCGGGGTCTCCAACTACCCCAAGGGAACGGACTCAACCGCTTCCATGATCCGGTATATGAAGGAGCGGGAAAAGGAGCTCTTTTACCGGGCAGAGACCACCCACTCCCAGACACTGAACGACGATGCCCTCAACGGCTACAACGGCATCTCCGCCTTTACAAGTTCTGCCAACGTAAAGGTGACAGAATTCATGAAGGCCCTGGGCTATGGAGCGAAAAACACCTATAACCGGTACTGCTTCGAGGAGAGCAGTCCGGTGGCAAACCTCTTCCTGGATCTGAAATACATGATCGAGCGGGATGACCGTGACCGGAGCAGCAGTATGTTCGAGGAGGTGCACCACTATAATAAGGTGCACCTGCTGCGGAATCGGGCCTACCTGCCCCTGGGCTTCCTGGCAGAGGAGAGCTTGGCGGAGTTGGACTTCTCCACCGGGGACGCTGCTTTTGACTTTCAGAATCAGCTGTTCTCTGCCGCCACGGGGCTGGCTGCCGATGTGTTCGAGCCCATTGTGGGTTCCCAGATGACGGTGCTGGGCAACGGTACCGACGTGACCGAGACCCAGACCCAGGGCAAGGTCAGCTACACGAAATGTGAGAAGGGCGCCTATGTGTCCTATTTCTTCACGGCGGACCGGGATGGCTTCGCCTGCATCCACCTGGACCTGCCCAAGCGGAACGACTTCGTGGTGGCGGTCAACGGGGTGGATATGTACCGGGAGACCATCAGCCTGCCCCAGATGCTGGCGGTAGGGGACCTGACCCCCGGGGATACGGTGGAGGTCCGGGTCCTCTGCGACGAGGACGAGAGCAGCACCATGACCGTCACGGCGGCCCTGCTGCGGGAGGATCTGTTTACCTGGGGCTACAGCATCCTCAGCGCTTCCACTATGGAGATCACCTCTTTCAAGCAGACCAGAGTGGAGGGCACCATCACCTGCGACCGGGATGGCCTCCTCTACACCTCTGTTCCACAGAATGGAAACTGGCACATCTATGTGGACGGTACGGAGGCGGAGCCCAAGCTGGTGGGGGACTGCATGATTTCCGTGGACCTGACGCAGGGAGAGCACACCATTCAACTGCGGTATCAAAACAAGGCCTTTTCCCTGGGCTGGAAGGTGAGCCTTCTGTCTGCTGCGATCTTCGGCGGCATCAGCTGGTACGCCTATGGGCCGGAACTGAAAAAGAAAAAACAGGCATAAAAACTGCGGGAGCGCTTTCGGGGCGCTCCCGCGTTTTGCTATCGTATGGCTTCCGTAATGGTTCCGCCGCCCAGGACCATGTCCCCCTGATACAGCACCACGGCCTGGCCGGGGGTGACGGCCCGGAGGGGTGTCTCGAATTCCACCCGGGCAAAACCGTTTGCTTCCGGGGAAACCCTAGCGGGGGTCTCCGTCTGGCTGTGGCGGATCTTGACGGTGCAGTCCTTCGGCTCCGTCAATTCCTCAAAGGGGAACCAGTTCCAGTCATTGGCCCGGAGAGCGGAGGAGAAGAGGGCACTGTTGGGGCCTACGGTGACGGTATTGGCGGCCATATCCTTGCCGCAGACATATACCGGCTCTCCCATGGCGAGATTCAGACCCTTCCGCTGGCCAATGGTATAGCGGACGGCTCCTTGGTGGCGGCCCACCACGTTCCCGCTCTGGTCCAGGTAGTCCCCCTGGGGGTAGCTTTTTCCGGTGTATCGCTCCATGAAGGCCAGATAGTCCCCGTCGGGGACGAAGCAGATGTCCTGACTGTCGTGCTTCCGGGCGGTGACAAATCCCTGGCTTTCGGCAATTTCCCGGACCTGGGGCTTGGTCAGCTCGCCGAGGGGGAAGAGCGTATGGGCCAGCATCTCCTGGGTCAGGGGGTAGAGAAAATAGGTCTGGTCCTTTTTCACGTCTGCTGCTTTATATAATAGGTATCGGCCGGTGGTTTCATCCTGGCGGACCTGGGCATAGTGGCCGGTGACCACATACTCGCAGCCCAGCTCCCGGGCTCTGCGGAGCATGGTGCCGAATTTCAGGTAGCGGTTGCAGTCGATGCAGGGGCTGGGCGTCTGGCCAGCTTCATAGCAGCGGACGAACTTCTCCATGACGCATCTCCGGAAGTCATCCTGGAAATTAAAGGCGTAGTGGGGGATACCCATACGGCGGCAGACGCTGCGGGCATCCTCCACATCGTCCAGGGAGCAGCAGGTGCTTTCCTGATCCTCCCCCAGAGCCTCGTTGCCGAAGAGCCGCATGGTGGCCCCGATGCACTCGAAGCCGGCCTGCCGGGTCAAAAAGGCGGCTACGGAGCTGTCCACGCCGCCGCTCATGCCGATCATTGCTTTTTTCATAGGTTACCTCGCGGTCATAAATCAAAATTCCTTCTTCCCGGAGTATACCAAGGCCGGGGGGAAAAGTCAAGGAAACACGAATGGTTACAAAATGTGTCAATTTTGGAGAAGATTGTCGAAGAAAGAGGGGCGAAGTGGGAAAAGACAGGGGCCGTAAGAAATAATTAAGAATCAAAGGAACAAAAGAGTAACAAAGATGTAATTATTTTGAAATTAGGGGTTGCAATTTGTAATCACTTCTGTTATAATACCAGTACATTACAGACAGAGGAGGGAGTATCCCATGAGAAAGCGGATCCTGTGTACCCTGTTGGCGGCAGTCATGATCGTGGCGATGCTTCCGGCGGCGGCCGTCAGGGCCGACGCCGCATCCCAGATGACCACCAGTGAGACGTTGGTGGACTGCATCAAAGAATACGAGGGCTTCCGGTCCGAGGCATACGTCAGCGGCGGCCAGTGGAGCATTGGCTATGGCACCTCTGCCAGCCCCGGCGACACCGTCACCCGGGAGGAAGCGGATCAGGCCCTGCGGGCCCACTTACATACCATCGAGGCTTCCCTGAATTCCTTCCTTACCCGCTACAGCCTGAAGCTGGATCAAGGGCAGTTCGATGCTCTGGCCTGCTTTACCTATAACTGCGGCGTGGCTTGGATGAGCCAGAACGGCCGGTTCCGCACCGCCGTCATCAAGGGCGCTTCTGAAAGCGAATTCCTCTTCGCCATCAGCCTTTGGGCCAACAACGGCACCACGCCGGATGCCGGCCTTCTGAAGCGGCGGCTGGCGGAAGCGGATATGTATCTGAACGGTGTGTACCTGCAAAAGAGCGATACATACACCTACACCATCTTCGATGCCAACGGCGGTACCCCCGGCTCCGGCGGGGAGGACAAGATGCAGGGCTACCGGAAGAACGGCTCCACCGACATTCTGGTAGCGGATCCCACTCTGGCGGGCTCTCAGTTCGCCGGATGGTACACCGCCAAAGACGGCGGCACCAAGGTGACGGCCCTGACAGCCAGCACTGCGGGGAAGACCCTGTACGCCCACTACAAATCCAACGGCAGCTCCTCCTGGGATTCCGGCAGCGGCGTCTCCGGCAGCGACGGAAGCAATGAGGTCATTGCCACCGGCAGAGTCAAGTGCTCCACCTATGTGAATGTCCGAAAGGGCGCCGGCACCGGCAATGCCTTGGTTGGCAAGGTAGCCAACGGCACCAAGGTGAGCATCTACCAGACCACCACGGTGGGCTCTTACAAATGGGGACGGATCGATAACGGCTGGATCTGCATGGACTATGTGGTCCTGGACGATGACGATTCCGGCAGCAGCTCTTCCGATTATAAAGAAGGAACGGTGACGGCCAACAATGTGAATGTCCGCACCGGCGCGGGAACCCAATACACATCGGTAGCCCGATACCAGAAGGGGACTGCGGTGAAGGTCTACGAGCAGAAAACAGTAGGCAGTCTCCGCTGGGGCCGCATCGGCACCGAGCGCTGGATCTGCATGGCTTATGTGGATCTGGACAATTCTTCCAACGGTTCCGGAAATGATGACTCCGATGAAACAGTCACCGGCAAGGTCACAGGGGCCACGACACTGAATGTCCGTTCCGGTCCCGGAACCTCCTATGAGAAGGTAGGATCTCTGGGAAGCAGCGCCAAGGTCACGATTTACGAGCGGACCACCAAGGCAGGGACCCAATGGGGCCGGATCGCCAATGGCCGCTGGATCTGCATGAGCTATGTGACGCTGACTGGCGACGACGATGATGACAGCGGCTCCACGACCACAGACGGCGATAAGGCCACAGTGACGGGAGCGACTCAGCTGAATGTCCGCTCCGGCCCGGGCACCTCTTACAACCGGGTGAAGTTCTTAAACAAGGGCGCATCCATTACGATTTACGAGTATACGACCACCAACGGTCAGCGCTGGGGCCGCATCGGTACCAATCAGTGGGTGTGCATGGAATATGTAACGGTGGACGGAAGCAATTCTTCCTCCAGCGGGGAAACGGGCACCGGAACGGTGACCAGCAAGACTTATCTCAATGTCCGCACAGGCGCGGGCACAAGCTACGGCCTGGCTGCCAGGCTGGCTCCCGGAACGACAGTGAACATTTTGGAACAGACCAAAGTGAACGGGACATGGTGGGGGAGGACCTCACAGGGCTGGGTGTGCATGGATTACATCAGTATGAGCACATCCAAATGGAATTAATGGATTAATTGGAATAAATGGATATAAATGGATAAAATGGATTGGAGGAAACAAACAATGAAAAGAAGTTTTGAACGCCTGGTGTCCGGACTTCTGGTGGCCGCCATGCTGGTGGGCCTGCCGGTGGTCTCTATGGCATCGGAGTGGAACACGGGGGATGTGGATACCTACTCCGCGATTGAGGTAAATCCCGTCTGCAACCACAACACCGATGAGTCCAACAGCTCCCTGAAGGTAACGGTGGTAGCACCTACTTGTACCAAGGGCGGCTACACCCAGTTCGAGTGCAAGACCTGCGGACAGAAGTACAAGGGCAACTACACCGCCATGCTGGGCCACGACTACAACGACGGTGTGGAAAAGAATGGCAAGATGGTTTATAAGTGCCAGCGCAGTGGCTGCAGTGAGAACTACTCCGTGAGTCTGAATGACGCCGGTGAGCCTGATCACTACCACTACGACAGCGTGGACAGCTACTCCACCTGCGTGGCCCATGTGAAGGATGCCACCTGTAAGGAAAACAGCTACGGCCAGACCTTCTATGTGTGCACCATCTGCGATTATGTGCAGTATGATCCCAGTGCCTATGTGGCTCCTCTGGAGCACAACTTTACCGAGTGGCAGTTCGTCAAGGAGTCCGGCATGACCAACAAGGGCAAGGCCTCCCGCTCCTGCAGAAACTGCGGTTTCGTGGAGACTGTCAAGACTGCCAATGACGAGCCCTATGCTCAGATCGGCCGAATCAAGGAAAGCATGACCGCTGCTTACACCAGCGCCTACGGCAGTGAGATCGCGGTGTACCTGGCCAAGGGCGTGACCTTCGATTACGCCAACGTGATGTACGGCAGCCGCTACCAGGTCACCTCCTTTACGGATGTCTACGGCCACACCTATGACGGGACCTTCTATGTAGATATGAGCAAGGTGGAGCTGGATCCCAGCAGTGTGCCCATCTACTCTTCCAACAAGGGCGTGCAGGAGTACGTCACCGTGAAGAGCAACAGCAGACTGAACGTCTACAAGGGCCACACCACCGACAGCGCTCTGCTGAGCACCCTTTCTAAGGGCGACAAGTTTTATGTCTACCGTTATGAGGCAGGCAACACCTGGGGCCGGATCTCCGCGACCGAAGACAAATGGGTCCAGCTGAACGACAGCGACCTGACCCGTGTGCCCGCCTTCGGCTTCGGCGATGAGCTCAGCGACCTGGCTGACCCCGATCCCGATACCCCCGAGGTGGCCGACATCGGCACCGTTACCGCCTCTTCCAGCACCATCGTCCGGAACGAGAGCAACGTGTCCGTCGGCAAGCTGCCCAAGGGCACCAAGATCAATTTCTACAAGTCCACCGAAACCGATAAGCCCTTCGAGAAGGACTCCAAGGGTGTCATTACCCGGGGCTATATTGAAGAGTCCGAAGCCATTCGTCTGGGCCTGTCCGGCGCCGGTTACATCGATATGACCTATGTGACCCTGTCTTCCGGCAGCAAGACCTCCGGCTCCAACAGCAGCAACAATTCGAACGGCAATTCCAACTCCGGAAAGAGTGTGGTCGCCACTGGTGTGGTCACCAGCTCCGTGAATCTGAACGTCCGCAAGAAGCCTGAGGTCAGTGTGCTGAACCTGCTGGGTTCCCTGCCCACCGGCACCAAGCTGGAGTTCTATGAGATCAGCACCCACAACGGTGCTTCCTGGGGCAAGATCAAGTACAACGGCCAGGATGGCTGGGTCTGCATGACCTATGTGCAGGTCACCTCCGGCAATTCTACCTCCATCGGCAGCAGTAACTCCGAGGCCAAGCCCAACGGCACCGTGGCTAACTGCTCCGTAGGCGTCAACGTCCGGGATACCAACAGCACCCAGGGCAAGCTCCTGACCACCATCGCTGTGAATTCCCGGGTAGCCATCACCAAGCTGAAGGACGGCTGGGGCTTCGTGGACGGCAAGGGCTGGGTGTATATGCAGTACATCAAGCTGGATGCCGGCGCCGAGGAAGCCATCAAGAACGGCTCCAACAGCAGCAATAATAACAACAACAGCAATACCGACAACGCGGTAAAGACCTATACCAACGTCACCGTCCTGGGTGAGGTCACCACTGGCAGCAAGGCCACCATTTACTCCAGCACTGTGGCAAAGGCCGGTACCGAGCAGCTGACCATGATGGGCGGCCGTCAGTTCACCATCACGGACCGGACCATCGTCAATGGCACCGTCTGGTACAAGACCTCCGCCGGCGGCTATACCGGCTGGGTAGCGGATGATGGCAACATCACCCTGCCTGCCATCGTGGGTACCGTCAATGTCAGCAGCCTGAACGTCTACGCCGACCGCAGCACCGACAGCAAGGTCGTCAGCACCCTGGTACAGAATGCCCAGGTCACCATCGAGAAGAACGGTCAGTGGACCGACGGCATCTATGTCTGGGGCAAGGTGAAGAACACCAACGGCTACGTCCAGATGAACAACCTGAAGCTGGTGGTCCAGCAGACTACCGACGGTATCTCCGTAGGCAGCACTCCCATCACCGGTAAGATCCTGAGAACCCTGGAGGTCCGCAAGTCTCCCAAGGACAGCGCCGCCATCCTCTATGAGGTGGAAGCCAAGCACGCCGTCACCATCGACACCTGGTGCTACAAGGACGGCACCGTCTGGGCCAAGGTCACCGTAGGCGAAGAGGCGGGCTGGATCGAGCTCAACAACGACAACGTGGGCCAGAATACCGTCTCTGCCACTGTCAATGTGGATAAGATCGAGCTGTACACCGCCGCCGGCGACCTGAACAGCAGAACCAACCTGGCCAAGCGGAAGAACGACAAGGTCACCGTCCTGGAGCGGACTCTGGCAGACGAGACCAGTGTCTGGGGCCGGATCGAGGTCAGCGGCGAGGACTACTGGATGAACCTGGCCGGCACCAGCCTGGGCACCTACTCCATTGTTCCCACCGAGACCACCGCGCCTGCCACCACTGCGCCTACCAACGGCAGCAACAACGGCAGCAACAACAATTCCAACACCGGCACCACCACTTCCGTCCAGGGTACCGTCTGCAACACCGACTATGTCAATGTCCGCAGCGGCGCAGGCGTGAGCAATCCTATTGCCACCACCCTGGCCAAGGGCACCGTGGTTACCGTTTATGAGCAGAAAACTGTGGACAATGCCCTGTGGGGCCGCATCGATCAGGGCTGGGTGGCTATGAGCTACATCGACCTGAGCGCCAAGACCAACACCGGCAGCAATTCCACTGTTTCCAGCGGCAACCTTTCCGGCAACACCATTCTGACCACCGTTCCCTCCGACGCCATCGCCGTGGGCTTCGTCAATACCAAGAATCTGAACGTCCGTAACGGTTCCGGCTTCGGCTACACCACCACCGCCACCCTGGCTCAGTACACCAATGTTGTGGTATACGAGCAGATCCTGAAAGACGGCGTGATCTGGGCCCGGATCGATCAGGGCTGGGTCTGCGCGACCTACCTGACCTACACCGGCCTCAGCGTCACCGGCACCGGCACCGCCGGTACCGTGGCCCGCTGCTTCTACACCGCCCGTGTTCGTGCGAACCCCGGCGTCAGCAGTGCCTTGGTGGGCTATGTGATGGTCAACTCCCGGCTGGAGATCTACGAGCAGCAGTCTTACAGCGGCGAGATGTGGGGCCGCACCAGCATTGGCTGGATCTCCATGCAGTACGTCCTCACCGACGGCAGCCTGCCCGCTTAATTTACCAATCCATTCCAATCCATTTATAGCCGGCGCACCTTCGGGTGCGCCGGCGCCCTTTTTACATGGACGGCGCAAAAAAAGTCAAATAAGGGATAGCATTCAGGGGAAAACTGTGCTAGAATGTAGCCCAGAATTCTTTGTGGAACGCAGGAGCTGAGCATATGGAGCATTCCGGACTGGTTTTCGGTACGGCATATAGTATAGAGGAGCTGACCTTGACCGAGATCCGGGCGGATCTCGCCAATATGGCCGCCGCGGGCATCAACCTGCTGCGGCTGGGGGAAGACCTGTGGCCCAGCTGGGAGAGAGAGGAAGGGGAGTACGACTTCCGCGGCTTTCAGCAGGTTTTGATGCTTTGCCGGGAATTTGAGCTGGATGTGCTGCTGACCATTCCTTCTGTGATCTGTCCCCAGTGGCTCCGGGGAAAACGGCTGGAGATTTGGACCGGACACAACGATGGGCTCATCCGCCGCCTGGCGGAGTTGGTGAGCGCCATCTCCTGCGTCCGGGGCTTCCAGGTGGATGCCACCGATGGAAAAGAACAGCTTGCCCTCCACCAGTGCCGGCTGCTGAAAAAAATCCTGGGGGAGGACACCCAGGTCCTTGCCATGATGGACAGAGGCAGCACCGACGCCTACTGGGAAGAGGCCAACCGCTTTTCCCTGCTGGGCTGCCGGGTCTACCATGAGGCAGGGCTGAAAAACTCCGGGGCGGAACTGACCTTCCGGGGAGATTTGGCCCGCGGGAACCGGGAGCGGCCTTATCTGGTTCTGGAGACCCAGTGCCAGGGGAAGCTGGGCCAGCTGCCCTATCCCGGCCAGCTGCGGCTTTGGGCGTTCCACCACATTGCCTCCGGCAGTGCCGGACTCTGCTACCGCAGCTGGCACAGCGACTGCACCCCCGGCTCTGACTGGAAGGGCGTGGTGGGCTACGACGGCCAACCCGGAAGGGCCTACCGGGAGGTCAGCGGCATCGGCGAGGAATTAAAGCGCTTGGGAGACAAGCTCTATGGCCTTCGGAAGCGGAACCGGGTGGCGGTGGTGGCCAGCGCCGCCAGTGCCCAGCAGATGCCGAAACTTGGAAACAAAACCTATGCTGACTGCCTGCGCTGGATCTGCGACAGTTTTTACCGGCTGAACATTGAGCTGGACCTGGTGCCGGACAGCTGCCGGGATTTTTCGGAGTATGCCCTTGTGGTGACTCCCTGCCTCTACAGCGCCGAGGACTCCCTGATCACTGCCCTGCGGAATTATGTGGCCGAGGGCGGCTGCCTGATCTCCACCTTCCGCAGCTTCTTCACCGACGGCCAGGGGAATATCCGTCGTGGGGCCCAGCCCTACGGCATGACGGATGTATTCGGCATGCGGTATGAGGATTTCACCGTGCCGGAGGAGACCTGTCTGCCGGAGTATGTGGCAGAGGTCTCGGACTTTATGGAAATTCTGGAGCCGGAGGCGGCCGTTTCTCTGGCGATTTATGACAGTCCGGCTTGGCGGGGCAAAAGCGCTGCATCCTGCAGCCGGTTTGGCAAGGGGCAGGCCGCCTATTTTGGCTGCTACAGCGAAGAGGGCTTCGAGCCCATTTTGCTGCGGCTGCTGGCTATGTGGCATATTCCCGTGCCGGAAACCGCCTGGCCGGTGGTCCAAAAGCGGGCCCTCAGCCGGGAAGGAAAGCCCATGACCTTTTTGCTTCACTACAGCCCGGCCTGCCGGGTGATCCCCAGTCCTGCCACCGGAACGGAACTTTTTTCCGGAAAACACATGGACGAAGGGGAGCCCCTGGAGCTGAGGGGCTGGGACGTGAAAATTTTGGAGGGAGACCTATGAGCAGA
>JBNMIH010000003.1:0-130761 GCA_050873165.1 Faecousia sp. | reverse complement strand
TCCCGCCCCCGCTTTCTCCGCCTGCCCCCCGCATAAAAACACAGCCCGGCAAGCATCAAAACCTTGCCGGGCCTGTCCCATTTCATTTAAGCATCGCTTTCCAATATATTTTCGCAGTCTGATTTCCGCACGCAGACATCATGCTTCCATCTGTCCGCCACAGAAAATCTCCCCGCGCTTCATCTGTTCTTCATCACATGGGCCACCAGCCGCAGGTTTCGTTCCACCAGAATATTTCTCGCCTCCAGGTCTCCCTTGGCGGACAAGGCCAGATAATGCTTTTCCTCCGACAACGGCTTCGGGAAGCTCCCGGAGTGGAGCTGGAGAGAATAAAACAGGCTGCCAAGCAGCTTGACCATTTGATCTTGCAGATTCTCTACAGCGTAAGGGAGATGATCCTTACAAAACCGCACAATGACATTGTGATCCTGCGGACGGTGACCTTCCAGCAGATATGTAAAATTTACATTGGTTCGTCTGACGGGATAATAATTTCTAATTTCATGGGCAAGCAGACTTAATATTCAGTCCCGTATGCTGTACACTCTACCTGCGTTTTATTTCACACCTTAATGATAGAGTGGGAGAGGCTAAATAGTCCCGACCTCTCACACCGCCGTGCGTACCGTTCGGTACACGGCGGTTCAATCGCATAAGTACAGAGACTCGTACCGGTCAAGGATGCTGTAGTATCCGGCCTGTACGCGTCTTTCCTTTGAGATTGCCCGCTGTACATAGCCATTCTTTGCCATATGCCAGTAGGCTTTCCGGCAATTGCTTACTGCCCATGCCTGCCACTCTGGTATACCCAGTTGAATGAGACTCTCCGCTCTCTTTCTTGGCTTCTTCCATTGTTTCCAGATATGGCATTGGAACCTTCTACGTAGCCATTCATCTCATCTTTGCATCGTCATTTTCATACTCGCAATCACGAAGTAACCAAGCCAACCCCGGATGTAGACTTTTATCTTCTGCATCAAGGCCCGGACATTTTCTGCCCGGACTGCGGGAAGTCAGTTCTTTAAAACGCCAAAGGCTCCGGTTTTCCGTTTCCTTTGGCGTTCCTTTTTTATTACTGCCCCGTGGACCCAAACCCGCCGGTGCCTCGGTCGGTTTCGTCCAGGGTGGCAGTCTCTTCGTACATGGGCCGCAGGATCGGTGTCACCACCAGCTGGGCCACCCGGTCTCTGTGGTGGATAGTCCGGACTTCCTTGCCGTGGTTGTGCAGGGCGATCATGAATTCGCCCCGGTAGTCGCTGTCGATAACGCCCACCTTATTGGCAGGGGCCAGATCCTGCTTACAGGCAAGGCCGCTGCGGGCGTATACCAGGCCCACATAGCCCTTGGGTAGGGCCATAGCAAGGCCTGTGGGGATGAATTTCGTCTCCCCGGGATGGATAGACACATCCTCCTCCAGGCAGGCATACAGATCCGCTCCAGCCGCCTCGGCAGAGCCGAAGGTGGGCATTGCTGCCGACGAACGGAGTTTTTTTACCTTTATTGCTTCCATTCCTTCATTCCCTTTCCCTGGGCCTGCCAGTCCTGCCAGAGGACGATTTTTCCCTCTTTTAAAGTGGCGGGCATATCGATCAGTCTCTGATTCTCGGAGCCCCGGAACCGGAGGGCCAGATTTTTCTTTTCCTCGATGAAGGGGCCGTCCACCAGCACATCCAGATAGCTCAGGTATTCTTTGGTAATGTCCGGGTCCCCCAGGGTGCCGGAGATGATCTTGTCATAGGTATAGCCGGAGAAGGCCCAGACGCTCTTTTCCGGGTAGGCTGCCTTCAGCTTCCGCAGAAAGGATACAATGGCACCCTGATTCTGAGGCTCGAAGGGCTCGCCCCCCAGAAGGGTCAGGCCCTTGATATAGGCGGGCTTCATCATGTCGAGAAGCTTTGCTTCCGTCTCCTCTGTAAAGGGCTCACCGTAGTCAAAATCCCAGGCCACCTCGTTGAAGCAGCCCTTGCAGTGGTGGGTGCAGCCGGATACAAACAGGCTCACCCGGACTCCGGGGCCGTTGGCAATGTCGCAGTTTTTGATGGTCGCGTAATTCATAGAGTAACTTCCTTATTTCTTCTTTTCGTCTTCCGGCTCCGGGTAAGTGCTGCGGTAGGCCTCCCACAGCTCCATGTGGCCGTTTCTGCGCAGTCCCCGGAGAACCAGCCGGCGGATGGCATCGTAAATCACCGCGAACAGGGGCACACAGACGACCATGCCCACAATGCCCCACATGCCGCCGAACAAGATGATGGAGAACATGACCCAGAAGCCGGAAAGGCCGGTACGGTTGCCCAGGATCTTGGGGCCAATGACATTGCCGTCTAGCTGCTGCAGGACCAAAACAAAAATCACAAAGGTCAGGGCCTTCACCGGGCTCTCGATCAGGATCAGCAGGGTAGCAGGCACCGCGCCAATGACGGGACCAAAGAAAGGAATGATATTGGTCACACCCACCAGCACAGACACCAGCATGGCGTTGGGGATCCGAAGCAGAGCGCAGCCCACATAGCACAGGACGCCAATGATCGCGGAATCGATGATCTTGCCGTCAATAAACCCGGCGAACATCCGGTCCACAAACTCCGCCTCTTCCAGGATCAGGTTTGCCCACTTGTCCGGGAACAGGCTGCGAACGATAAGCCGGGCCTGATAGCCGAACCGCTTGCGGCCATGGAGCACATAGATAGCCACGATGAGGCCGATGAGGATATTGTAGAGGAACTTGGCTACCCGGACCACCCCGGTACTGACGCCGGTAAGAATATTGGTCACCTGGGTCCCCACATCCTTCAGGCTGTCGGTAAACTGCTGGAAGACCTTGGTGAAATCGGTGTAGTAGTTCTCGTAGATCTTATTGACCAGATCAATGAACCGCTCGTCCTCCGCAAAGGTCTTGTTGGCCCAACGAATCAGCTGATCCAGCTTGGAAGGGATGGCCTCCCACAGCATCATCAGGCTGTTGTACAGCTGAGGCAGCACCATGGTCAGCAAGGCATAAATGACCAGAATGCCAATGACCAAACTGGACATCACCGCTGCAGCATTGGCAAAGCGTTTCATTTTCTTCGGAAACCGAAGCTGAAAAAAAGCCTCCAGCGCATTGCACAGCGGCCGCAGGAGGTAGGCCATAACACCGCCATAAATAAAGGGAGCCAAAATCCCGCTGAGCTCTCCCAGCACCTTCCCGATGCCCTGGAGCCGGAACAGCAGAAAGAAAAACAGAATGCTCAGGCTAATAGCCCCAAAACCGGACACCATACCATACAGATACCGCTCCCTGCGGGGATCTTTCATACGCATCAACTCATTTCTGAAAATTTCCCCTTCAGTATACCAGCCGCAGCGAGGCATTAAATGAACAAAATGTGAACAATCCGCTGGTGGAATTTACAATTTCTTCTCATCCCCCGCCCTGCAAAGCCTTGCCAAATGGCGGTCTTTGGGGTAAAATGTATACAAATAAGTCCCCTGTATTTTCAAAGGAGTGGTTTTATGCCCTATTATTACGGTTTCGACTGGACCTATGTGGTCCTGGTGCTGCCCTGCATTATTTTGTCTCTGTGGGCCAGCGCCAATGTAAATGGCACCTTCAAGCGGTATTCCCAGCAGTTCAGCCGCCGGGGCCTCACCGGTGCAGAGGCCGCCAGCCGGGTGCTCTCCGCCAATGGTGTCACCGGCGTGCGCATCGAGCGCATCTCCGGCAGCCTGACGGACCATTTTGACCCCAGAACCAATGTGATCCGCCTTTCCGACGATGTCTACGGCAGCACCTCCACCGCCGCCATTGGTGTCGCCTGTCACGAGGCGGGCCACGCCGTGCAGTACGCCCAGGACTATGCCCCCATCCGCATCCGTTCCGCCGTCATCCCCGCCACCAACTTAGGCAGCAAGCTCTCCATGCCCCTGATCCTGCTGGGGCTGCTCCTTGGCTCCTTCGGGGATCTGTCCTACACCCTGATTTATCTGGGCATCGCCTGTTTTGGTCTGTCCCTGGTCTTCCAGCTGGTGACTCTGCCTGTGGAGTTCGACGCCAGCCACCGGGCCCTCGTCGCCATCAACCAGTGCGGTCTGCTGACCCAGGAAGAGGAAGCCGGAGCCCGGAAGACGCTGCAGGCCGCCGCATTGACTTATGTCGCCGCCACTGCCACGGCTCTGGCCCAGCTGCTGCGGCTCATCGTCCTCTTCGGCAACCGGGGCGGACGGAGAAGAGACTGATCCATTGCCATCATTCCCGGGGCGAAACCGCCCCGGGCTTTTTTACCTCTTGACAAATTCTTTTTTGGTTATATAATTACCATTGTTAATTATCACCGATAACCAAAGGAGTATTCTATGACAATCTCTCATATCAAAGCCCTGCTGGACGCCTTTTATCTGGCCAAGCGGACCCGAGAAATGCTGCCGCCCCTGCCAAAGGGCATCACCTCCGCCCATATTCAGTATTTGGACACCATCTTGTCCCTGGAGCAGAAGGGGCACCCGGTCAGAGTGTCCGATATCAGCGACGCTCTGGCCCTCCCCCGCCCCGGAGTCACCCGGACGGTGAAGGAAATGGAGGCCAAGGGGCTGCTGGAAAAGACCATCTCCGAAGAAGACGGCCGGGTCACCCATATCACCGTCACCCCTGCCGGAAAGGCCTTGTCCGCAACCTTCGACGGTCAGTTCTTCCAAGCTCTGGCCCCCCTGCTGGAGGGTATCTCTGATCAGGATGCGCAGGCCACCATCCGTACCATCGAAACCATGTATGCCGTTATGTCTGAAAGGAGCATTCACCTTGACTGGAAATAAAGAAGACTTCACCCAGGGCAGCATTCTGAAAAAGCTGGCTCTGTTCATGCTCCCGGTGCTGGGAGCCCTGATTTTGCAGGCCGCCTACGGCGCGGTGGACCTGCTGGTGGTGGGCCGGTTTGGCTCCACCTCCGGCCTGTCCGGTGTCTCCACCGGCAGCCAGGTACTGAACCTGGTGACCTTTGTGGTGACCCAGCTGGCCATGGGCGTTACCGTGCTGATTGCCCGGTATCTGGGCGAACAAAAGCCGGAGCGGATCGGCAAAGTCCTGGGCGGAGCTGCCGTGGTCTTTGCCCTGCTGTCCGCTGCCATGTTTGTGGCCCTGGTGGGCTTCGCGAAGCCCATCGCCCGGCTCATGCAGGCCCCGGAGGAGGCGCTGGGCCTGACTGTCAGCTATCTTCGCATCTGCGGCAGCGGTATTTTCTTCATCGTCGCCTACAACCTGCTCTCCGCCATCTTCCGGGGATTGGGGGACAGCAAGTCCCCTCTGATCTTCGTGCTGGTGGCCTGTATCGTCAATGTATTCGGGGACCTGCTGCTGGTGGCAGTCTTCAGGCTGGACGCCGCCGGTGCCGCCATTGCCACGGTGCTGGCCCAGGCCGTCAGCGTGGTCTGCGCCCTGGGGATGTTGGCCAAAAAGAAGCTGCCCTTCGAAATCCACAAAACAGACTTCTGCTTAAATGACCAATGCCGGAAATTTTTGAGCATCGGTCTCCCTCTTGCCCTGCAGGAGTTTTTGACCCAGATTTCTTTCCTGGCCCTGTGCGCCTTTGTGAACCGGCTGGGTCTGGCCGCTTCCTCCGGCTACGGCGTGGCCAGCAAGATCGTCAACTTCGCCATGCTGATCCCCAGCGCCCTCATGCAGTCCATGGCTTCCTTCGTCGCCCAGAATATGGGAGCCGGCGATCAAAAGCGGGCCAAAAAGGCCATGTTTACCGGCATCGGCTTAGGGCTTATTTTCGGCGTCGCCGTGTTCGCCCTGGTGATGTGCAAAGGGGACCTCCTGTCCGGCATCTTCACCTCCGATGCCGACGTCATCCAGAAGAGCTTCGCCTACCTGAAGGGCTTCGGCCTGGAGACCATCGTCACCGCTGTACTCTTCAGCATGGTTGGCTACTTCAACGGCTGCAACCGGACCGTCTGGGTCATGTTCCAGGGGCTTTTCCAAACCCTGCTGATCCGTCTGCCCTTCGCCTATTTTATGAGCATCCAGCCCAACGCCAGCCTGACCAGGATCGGCCTGGCCGCCCCGGTGTCCACGGCGGTGGGAATTGTGCTGAATATTGGCTATTTTCTTCATTTGCAGCGGCAAAAGAACCATTGACTTTCCCCTGGAATTCGCTTATAATGCAACGAGTGTCAAAAATAAGGAAAAGAGTGAATTTCTTGGAACAATTGATCAATATGTACATGGAAATGGGCGTATCTCCCGGCGTTTACGCCTACGGAGAAAAGGCCATTGAGAGCCTGAAGGACCGGTTTGCCCAAATCGACGCCATTGCCGAATACAACCAGGCCAAGGTACTTTCCGCCATGCGGAAAAACCGGGTCAGCGCTGCCTGCTTCGCCGCCACCACCGGCTACGGCTACGACGATGTGGGCCGGGACACCCTGGAGAAGGTCTACGCCGATGTATTCCACACCGAGGCCGCTCTGGTACGGCCCCAGATCACCTGCGGCACCCATGCCCTGACGGTTGCCCTCAGTGCCAACCTGCTGCCCGGGGACGAGCTGCTGTCCCCGGTAGGGGCTCCTTACGACACCCTGCAGGAGGTCATCGGCATCCGCAAGTGTCCCTGCTCCCTGGCGGAGTACGGCGTCAGCTACCGGCAGGTAGACCTGCTTCCCGACGGGGGCTTTGACTATGACGGCATCAAGGCCGCCATTAACGAAAAGACCAAGCTCATCACCATCCAGCGGTCCAAGGGCTACGCCACCCGGCTCACGTTCTCCGTGGCCCAAATCGGCAAGCTCATTGCCTTCTGCAAAGAGTGCAAGCCCGACGTGACCATCATGGTGGACAACTGCTATGGTGAATTCGTCGAAATCATGGAGCCCTCCGATGTAGGAGCCGATATGGTAGTGGGCTCCCTCATCAAAAACCCCGGCGGCGGTCTGGCCCCCATCGGAGGCTATATCTGCGGCACGGAGAAGTGCGTCCGCCGCTGTGCCTTCCGGCTCTCCGCCCCCGGCCTGGGCCAGGAGGTAGGCGCCAACCTAGGACTCATGACCAGCCTGTTCCAGGGCTTCTTCCTGGCCCCCACCGTGGTGGCCGGAGCGGAGAAAGGCGCTATCTTTGCTGCCAAGCTCTATGAGCCTTTGGGCTTCCGCTGCGTTCCTTCCGCCGACGAGACCCGCCACGACATCATCCAGGCCGTGGAGCTGGGCAGCGAAAAAGCCATGATTGCCTTCTGCAAGGGCATCCAGGCCGCCGCCCCGGTGGACTCCTTCGCCGCGCCTCTCCCCTGGGATATGCCGGGATATGACAATCAGGTCATTATGGCCGCCGGTGCCTTCGTCCAGGGCTCTTCTATTGAGCTCTCCGCCGACGGCCCCATCCGGGAGCCCTACGCCGTCTATTTCCAGGGCGGCCTGACCTGGTACCACGCGAAATTGGGCATCCTTATGAGCCTGCAGGAAATGATCAACGCAGGGCTGACCCAGCTAAACTAACGGCCTTGCCACTATTTCAGCAATTGGCTGAGTCTATACAGTGCGTTTGCTGCCTGGGCTCGGGTCAAATCGCCTTCCTCCGGGAGGGCGATTTCTTTTTCAGCCAGTACCTCTGCCAGGTCCTCTCCCTCCAGGTCCAGGGCGGCGCACAGGAGCTCCGCGGCCTCCTGATTAGAAGCGGGCGTCTCACTGTCCCAGTCCTCCGTCTGCCAGACGCCTCGGTCTGTCAGGCCGTGGCGCAGAGCTGCAGCGGCATAGGGCCGCAGCCACTTGGGATAGGCGGAAAGGGTTTTGGGCTCTGGGTTTTCTTCCAGGGGAACACCCAGGGTCTTCACAACCATTGTGAGGAATTCTCCCCTTGTTACCTTCTTTTCCGGCTGGAAGCACAGCTCCCCCGCCAGATTCTCCCCGGAAAAAATGCCGGTAGAACGCATCCACTGGGCGGAGAAGCAGCAGTCCGTCCCCTCGGTGTCGGCATAGTCATCGGGCTCCGTAGGGCGCAGGATGGTAATGGTCACCGTGGCCTCCCGAGAGGTTTTGCCGCCAGGGTCCGAGGCAGTATAGGCGAAGGAATCCACCCCCACCTTGTTGGTTTTCGGGGTGTAGGTGAAGCTGCCATTCTCCCCGATCTCCACAGTGCCCCGCCGGGGCTGCCGGGTGATGGTATAGGTCAAGGCTTCTCCCTCTGGGTCACTGGCCAGGAGCTTTCCCGTATTGGCGATATTTTTATAGGTTTCCAAAGACGAGTCCTCAGCCTCCGGGGGCTTGTTTTCTTTGCCCCGAATGCCAAGGCTCAAAGTCGTCTCTGCCTCCAGGGTCTCCCCCACCGGATAATACCGCAAGGTCGCCTGGGTGTCCGTCTCCGTCAGGTTTGGGGCGAAGACCGTCTGATCCAGCTGTTCCGCAGTCAACGCATCCCCCGGGCGCAGGACCCGGTCCGAGAGACGGAAGGTCCCGTTTTCCGGCACCTCCAGCAGGAAAACCCCTTGGATTTTCTCCCCGAACTCCTGGGAAGAGAAGCAGTACTCGCTGCCGCTCTCCACCGCCGCAGCCCGGGCAGACACAGGCAGCAGCAGGCACAGGGCCAGCGCTGGACAGATCCATTTCTTTTTCATATAGAAATACCTCCAGAAAAAAGATTTCCGGAGGTATTGTTTGCCATGGCTGGTAAAAATATACGAATTTTATTGTTCCTCGATGGCCTTGGTAAAAGTCAGCTGGATGTCATCGCTGTTTAGGATCAGCTTGCCGTCCTGGGAAGCATCCACCTCCCATTGTCTATCCGGGAAGCGGATACGGATGCCGTCCCCCCCGGTAACCACCACACCGGAACCATTGTAGAGGCTCTCCAGGTCCGAAACCACTTTCGTTGGAGCCAGCTTCTTTTCAAATTCCGCCATGGTCATGTCGTTTTCCGCCTTGAAGACACCCTCGTTGTCGTCCACACCGTAGTTCTCCATCAGCTCCTCTTTGGAGACATCCATCTCGTCGGCCAGATCGTCCACCACGCCGTCGTAGTATTCCGCCAGGCCGTCATGGAGCTGGGTCATGTAGCTCTTGCTGAGCCGGTCCAGGTCCTCGTCGCTGAGGGTCATAACAGCCAGACCGTCTTCCTCCAGCCGGAGTTCCACCTTGGCTGTCAGGTTTTTGAGCGTTATGGATTCCGGGAACTTCTTGTCCAGCTTGTCCTGCTTGCCCGCTAGTTCCTCCAGCCCCTTCCGGAAGTCCGCCAGGGCATCCAAGGTCATGGTCCAGCTGCCGGTGACCTCCGTCAGCTCCTGCTTGGTCTCGTGGCCGCTTTGCAGGTCCTTGGCGATCTGGGTACCGGCCAGGGCCTTCAGCGCCTCCTCCGTGTCCCCCTGCTCATACTGCTGCAGAGCTGCCATTTCTGCCGCCGCGTCAGACAGGCCCTTAGAATTGCCGTAATCTCCCAGTGCCGCAAAGGCCGTGGATGCCCCAAGGTATTCTCCCTCTGACAGCTGCTGCATGGCAATCTGATAATCACAGGCGGTTACCATGGCCGCGCTGTCCTGGTAATCCTCCAGATTCTTAAAAGCCTTCCGGGCCTCGGAATATTGACCGTAAAAATAGAGGTTCCGGGCAGACTCATAGCTCTTTTGTTTGGATTTTCCGCAGCCCGTCATCGTAAGCGCAACCGCTGCCAGAGTCAGGACCGCCGTGCATTTTTTCCATCTGTTCATACGAAAGTCCTCCTTAGGATTTTTGTTTTGCCCACAGGCGGTATTCTCCCGCCTGGAAAACATCCGTGTACGCGTCCTCCAGAATTTCCTCTATGGATTCCGGTTCTGCCTTCTCTGTCCCGGCCACCACCCAGCGGGCATCTGAGGAACGGAGATACCCTTCGATCTCCCGGCCGATCTCCGGATCCAGCTGGATGTAGTGGGGCTGCCAGTCTGCATATCGGATGGGGGGCTGGAGCCCAGCCTGGAGATACCAGCCGGAGCAAGAGGTCAGTCCGTAGACATAGACCTTGTCCCGCTCTTCCTCCGGGATTTGGGACACGATCTCCTGGATGGCATCGTAATCCTCCCGTTCTTCCGTATTCGTCATGGCGCAGTACATGGCGTAGCGGACCTCTTCCAGAGCCCGGGGACGGAACACCGGCCACTGGGCCCTGAGCAGGTCCAGTGCGATCAGGCAGCTCAGGCACAGGCAAACGACCCGCCAGGATCTCCGCCACCGCTGGGACCGCCGGCAGCCCCGCAGAAGCAGGAATCCAGCAAAGGTAAGATTGGGGACAGCTAAGGTAAAATAGTGGCAATAACCGTTGCCCATCAGGGCGGCGGTATACACCGTCAGAGTGGAAGCGACGAAAAAGAGCCAGCACTTCCAGTCTTTTTCCCGGTACACCGCCAGAAACACCAGAGGGATCAGGGGCAACAGCAGGCAGACCCGAACCGCTCCCATAGACCGGAGGCTTTCCAGCAGCCCCCCCTCCTCCGAGTAGGCAAAGCCGAAGAGGAACACCTGGCTGAGCATATCCCAGAGTATTCCCTTCCACCAGCACCAGAGAAGCCCTGGCAGAAGCCCCGCAGTCACACCCAGCAGGAACATTCCGGCATTGGCAAAGAGGTTTTTGAACCGCTTCCAGACAATCAGGTTGCAGGTCACCGTGAGGAGAATGGCGCCGATCAGGGCTGCGTTGGTCACCCGGATCAGGGCCATAACGCCGAAGACCACACCGTAGAAGAACCCGGCCTTCAGACTGTGGTCCTGGTTTTCCGGCGTTGGCAGTCGAGTGCCGTTCAAGTACCTCAAAAAGAGGTACAGGCAGGGCATCAAAAAGGGCAGCGACAGCTCCTCCGTCAGGTTCCCCCCTGTCATGGTGTAGCTCATCACATAGGCCACAGGCAGCAGGAGCAGCAGCGCCGCCCACAAGGGAGCTCCCTCCTCCGTCGCCAGGTCGAAACACTTCACCGCAAAAGAAAGGCTGATGAACAGGCACAGCCACTGGACCAGGAATATCCCCAGCCGCCCGGGGGCGATCACTGCTCCCAGGTATTCCAGCCAGAAGAGATAAGGGCCCTTCATGTCGAAGTAGTCCCGATAAGGGAGCTTCCCCTGGGTCATGCCTTGACCCACCAGCCGGAAAAAGGCGGAATCCTGGCCCACTGAATACTTTAACAGCGGCGTGGTACTCAGCGAGCACGCCAGCAGAAACACCGCCGCGGCCAGCGCCAGCAAAATAACGCGGGCAGCGGAAGAGAATATTGATTTTTTACGTTCCATAGTCTTGGAGTCTTCCTCCCTTTCTTTGTCGAAACACGCATCTATTGTACCTAAAAGAATTGCCGCCGTAAAGAGGGAAAATCTTACGGCGGCAAAATATTTACATTTTCAGTGGGGTACGTAGTCCAGGGTATCAAAGCAGGGGTCGTATTTGCCCTTTTCCATGTGGTAAAGCTCCGCGATATAGTCCGGGGTGAATATCTCCTCCGGCGGCCCCATCCGGTCGATGCGGTTCCCCGCCACGCAGACCACGGTATCGGAGACCCGCTCCGCCAGTTCCAACTCGTGGAGGGACACCAGCACGGCGATCTTCCCCTCCCGGACCAGCTCCTTCAGGATGGTCAGCAGCTCCAGCTTATAACGGATATCCAGGTAGCTGGTGGGCTCGTCCAGGACGATGATCTCCGGCCCCTGGCACAGGGCTCTGGCAAGCAGGATCCTCTGCCGCTGGCCGTCGCTGATGGCGGAAAAGGGCCGGTCGGCGATCTCCCCGGCGTTGACCCGATCCAAAGAGGCCTGGACGATTTTCTTGTCCTTCTCCCCCAGAAGTCCCAATGCCCCGGTATAGGGATAGCGGCCTGTAGCCACCACATCCCGGCAGGTCATAAGCTCTGGGTGGATCCGCTCCGTCATGACAATGGCCATCTTCCGGGCAATGTCCCGGCGGGACAGCCGATCCATGGCAGCGTTCTCCACCAGGACCGTACCGGAAATTTTACAGAGCTGACCCACAATGGTTTTTAAAATCGTAGACTTTCCGGAACCGTTGGGGCCGATGAGGGTGACGATCTTCCCCTTTTGGACCTCCAGACACACATTCCGGATCAACGCCCTGCCGTCGTAGCCAACGGAAAGGTCCTCGGTTTGCAGATAGGCACTCATGCTTCCGCCCCCTTTCTGCGCAGCATCATATAGATGACGATGGGGGCACCGAAGACGGCGGTAACGGAGCTGATGCTCATTTCCGTAGGGGCAAAGGCCGTCCGGGCGATCAGGTCGCAGCCCAGGCAGAACGCGCTGCCTCCTAAAAAGCAGGCAGGAATCAGCACCATAGGCTCTGCCGTGCCAAAAAGCCGCTTCATCAGGTGGGGCACCGCAATGCCCACAAAGGAGATGGGCCCGGCAAAAGCGGTGACGCAGGCGGAAAGAACGCTGCTCAGCAGGATCAGCGCCGCCCGGAAAGCCTTTAGGGGCACGCCCATATTCTGGGCGTAGACTTCCCCCAGCTGATAGGCCCGGATGGGCTTGCTCATGAGAAAGCTCAGAACCAATGCCACCCCGCAGACCACCGTCATGGTCCTTACATCCGCCCAGGATCGGCCGGAAAAGGAGCCCACGGACCAATTGTGCAGATTTACAATGTTGGAGTCATCGGCAAAGGTGACAAGAAAGTCCGTCAGCGCCGAACAGATATAGCCGATCATGACACCGCAGACCACCAGCATGCTCATCTGACGGACCTTCTGGGAGATGACCAGCACAAAGCCCATGGAGATCATAGCACCGGCAAAAGCCGCCAGGATCAGTGTGGCAGAGCTGGTGGCCTTTCCCCCGGTGAAAAACAGGATCATGGCAATGCACACGGTGAATTTCGCCCCGGAGGACACACCCAGCACAAAGGGACCGGCAATGGGGTTGTGGAAAAAGGTCTGCAGCAGATAGCCGGATACGGACAGGGCCCCGCCCAGCACCAGGGCTGACAGGAGCCTGGGCAAGCGGATCGACCAGATGATGTTCCGATTGGTGCCCGTAACACCAGCGTCAAAGAGAATGCGTCGAATCTCCCCTGCGGAAATAGCCACAGACCCGGCATGGAGATTCCACAGGGAAAATCCCACCGTCAGTGCCGTCAGCAGTAGAAATCCGAACAAAATCCGGCCACGTTTCTCTTTCATCATCCATTACTCCGTTACTGTAAATGTTTCAAATACCGCAACTGTCCATCGCTTCCCGTAGCGACGGCGTTCACATCCAGGATAAAGTCCCCCAAGGACATGGTCTCCTGGTAAAAATTCTTGGAAAGGCACCAGACGTTCCCCTCTTTTACGGCCTTTGTATCTGCCAGAGTGGGCATTTTCTCCAGCAGCGCCGCCAGGGAGTCCAGTTCCCCGTCCACGATGCTGTTGTAAATAAAGATATCTGCGTCCTGAGCCCCCTGGTAGAAGGCTTCCATCTGGATGGTCATGGTGGAGGTGCCCACATCCGCCTGGTCCTCGCTGAAGACCACATTCTCGCAGCCCGCCAGCTTGACGGCGCAGGACACGTAGTCGGAGGGTCTGCGGACATTGACGCCGCCGGAATTGGTGATATAGAAGAAGGACACGGTTTTCCCCGTAGGTGCCTGGTTCATCACCGGCTCCAGGGAGGCAAGCATATTGTTAAAATATGCCGCAGCTTCCTCTTCCTTATTCACAAGGGCGCTGAAGAGCTTGATCCACTCCATCCGGCCCAAGGGGTGGCTCTCATAGCTGGAAAGCTCCACCAAAACAGGCAGGCCCAGACTCCGGAGTTTCTCCAGCACCTCGGGGGCGTGGTAGATCATGGCATTTTCAATGACCAGGTTGCAGCCGGAGCCCAGGACGGTCTCGTAATCCGGGGCAGAATACTTCCCGGCGTAGGCAATTTCCCCCACCTCCATGGCGGCTTTCGCCTCGGGAAGGTACCAGGCATCCGCCTTCTGACTGCTGAGGATGATGTCGTCCAAGGCATCCAGCTTCACAAAGTGGTCCATGGCCCCAGTAGACACCAGATAGATCTGGTCCAGTGGCTGCTGCAGGATGGTCACCGTATCTGGCACCCCATCCGGCACCGGCATTCCCTCTCCCACCACCAGATAAGTCTGGTCTTCACCGATAGTCAGGAGCTTATAGCCCTCTTCACTGTAGGACACAGAGAACCCCGTGGCGTAGCTCAGGGGCATGACCGTATCAAATTGCAGCGTTTCAAAGGAAACCGCTTCTGTCTGGGTCCCGGTTTCCGCCTGGGTCGTGGGCGCGGCCTTGGAGACGCCGCAGGCGGTCAGCAGCATGCTCAGGCAGAGAAAAAGAAGAAACAGCCGCTTTCTCATTTCGCGACGACCGTAGCGGAATCAAAGGTGATGGCGTACTCGATCTCGTGGGGGGTGCTCATAGCAGTCGTATCCGCCGCTACATCGATCTTCTGGTCCAGCACCTCCACAGGGATCTCAAAGAGAGAGCCGCCCTCGGTGGTCAGAGGCAGATATTTCTCGCCGCTGACGATCATGTAGTCGTACTTGCTGCTGCTGAACTGAATTCTCGCGGTGCCTTTGCCATCGGCCACGGTGAGCTCACTGGGCGTCAGCAGCGTCGTCTTTCCGGTGCCGCCCTCCAGAGTGGCATTGATCTCATAGGTGCCGTCAGCCAGCTCGGACACAGGGGTGCTCTTGGGCTCCGGGTTGGAGACAGAGACCTTGTGATCGTACCACTTGCCCTTCTTGCCGATGAGGGCCAGGTCAAACTCCTGATCCAGGACAGGCACAGGAATGTCAAAGCCGTAGACGGTCTCCTTCAGGCCGTCGGGATAGGTGACCTCATCCTCGGTGGGCTGCAGCAGCACGGCTCCATCCTTCTGGGCATCCTCGGCCAGACCGGGGTACAGGTTCAGGATGGAGGTAGAGGCCAGGCTCACATGGATGGTCATCTGGCCGTTCTTCACCGTCAGGGTTCCCTTGCCATTCATGGTCTCATTGGCATGGAACATGGAGCTGTCGGTATTGAAATCCGCCAGATACACGCCGTCCTCCAGCGCAGGGGCCGCTTCCGTGGCCGCTTCTGTTGTCTCTACTTCGGTAGTCTCCGGAGCCTCCGTCACAGCAGCGGTGGTTTCCGGGACGGTGGTCTGCACAGGGGCGCCCTGAGAGCAGGCCGCCAGACTGGAGGCCAGGGCCGCTACTGCCAAAATCATAGCAATACGTTTTTTCATTTTGATTACCTCACATTTTGTCTAACCGAAATCACTTCCCGGATTTCTCCGAGCAGCTTTGAAAGCCTCGCAGCAAATGCGGGGCTTTCAAAACCGTTCCGATGGGAACACCTCTCCGGGGAGGTCCCCCCGGAGAGGCAGGTGTTTTTTACTTCAGAGCGTCCTTGCAGTGGGCAACGTACAGCTGCTGCACAGCGGGGATGCGGCCCAGGCCGGAGATCTGGCAGGTCACGTTCAGGTCAGCGGCCTCGAACATGGTCTTCCAGGAATCGTCATCGGAACCGGCCATATCGTTGTTGGCATGGTCACCGGCAACGACCATCAGGGGACGGAGCACCACGTTGGTGTAACCGGCAGCCTTCACGGCCTCGATGACATTCTCGCAGGCGGTCTCTTCGGGCTCGCCCTCCACAGTGCCGATGAACACGTTCTTGTAGCCCAGCTTCTCCATCTGGGTCTGCATCTGGCTGTAGGTCACCTTGGCGACGTGAGCAGTGCCGTGGCCCATGAAGACAAAAGCGGTGCCGGCTTCAGCAGCCTTGTCGGTGCTCTCAAAACCAGCCTCGGCCAGAGCGGCCTCCACAACGGCCTTGGCAACAGCTTCCTTGTCGGAGTTGATAACGGTGGCGTCGGAGCCAACCTCGCCCAGCATGGGCTCGGCAACCTTGATGGAGTCGAACTTATCCTTGTAGGCATCCAGGGTTTCCATCATCTCGTCGTACTCAGCACCGTGCATCAGGTGAGTGGGCTGCACCAGCAGCTCCTTGACACCGTTGGCAACAGCGCGCTCCATGGCCTGCTCCATGTTGTCGATCTTCTCGCCGTCACGGGCCTGGACATGGTTGATGATGATCTGGGCGGTGAAGGCACGGCGGACGGACCAGTCGGGGAAGGCCTCGGCCAGAGCATCCTCAATGCCCTTGATGTCTTCTACTCGGCTGTCGTTGAAGGAGGTGCCGAAGGAAACCACCAGCAGTTCCTTTTCGCCGATGTCGTCCTGATTCCGGGGATCGTCCTTAGAGGCATCGCCGGTGTCCCGGCCAAAGTACTCGGGGCTGGCCTCTTCGCCTTCCACCAGTTCCTTCTGGGCATCGGTCAGAGCATCCCAGGCAGCCTTAGCGTCCAGGCACTGCTGGTCGGTATTTTCGTTCCGGGTCTGGACATAGATGTCATCGATCAGCTCCGCCACATGATCGGCGGCAGCCTTGTCCAGCTCTTCCTGAGAGGCGGTCTCTTCCGTGGTGGGTGCCTCGGTAGTGGCAGCCTCAGTAGCAGGGGCCTCAGTGGTGGCAGGGGTCTCGGTCTTGGCACCGCAGGCGGCCATAGCCAGAACCATGCAGGCGCACAGGGCCAGCGCAAGAATCTTCTTCATTTTAAAAACCTTCTTTCGAAATCTTTGGGAAGGGATCTTCCCGCTCCGAAAAAATATAAAAGCGGCTGCATCTCCGCAGCCGCGCTTCCTGACAATATGGTACACAAACTATGTACACCAGCGGGAAGGTCGATTTGTAGACAGCAAATCGGAGATTCCACACAAAGGCAGGTCTCCTGACTCGGTTCGCCGCTTTCTTCCCTTCCCAGTTTCCCAGTGGTTTGCACCCTGCGGCAGGACCTTGCCGAGGATGTAAGAAAGCTCCCCATCACAGTGACTGTATCGCTCCGGACTTTCACCGGATTCCCTTTTCACCGCCCGCAAGCGGGCGACACCTTTGTGCTGCTTTTATATTTATTTCAGATATGGGGATTATACCACGGTTCTATGGCTTTGTCAACGGGGCGGGAACGAATGCTGCCCCGTTAAGAACCCAGGCGGATTCTAAGCGGGGCAGACAGTTATCATGCCAATGTGTGTATCCAGCTTCCTTTTTTCAGCATCCAGGTACCCAGCACACATTTCAGCACGTCCGGAAGTTGACAGATGGCGAAAAGGGGCAGGATGGGCAACTCCGTAAACCGGCTCAGGCAGAAGGCCAGAGGGATGGCACAGGCCCACATGAAGCCGCTGTCAAACAGGAAGGTAATGAAGGTTTTGCCGCCGGAGCGGAGGGTAAAGTAGGTAGCATTGGCAAAGGATTGGAAGGGCATAACAAAGGCGCTGATGAGGATCAGGTCCTGAGCCAGTGCCCGAACGGTGTCGGTGGTGTTGTATATATTGGGGAAAACACCGGAGCCCAGGGCCATAAGACCGCCGAAGAGGACCCCCATGGAAACAGCAAAAGCAATGAGCTTCCGGTTGAAGTCCCGGACTTCTGTTTCGGGTTTCCGGGCTCCCAGCATCTGGCCCATGAGGATGCCCACACTGACACCCAGGGAATGGTAGACCACGGCGGAGAGATTGATGAGGGTGCTGGAGATATTGGTAGCAGGTACCACATCCAGGCCGCAGGTGGAATAGCACTGATTGATAAAGGCCACGCCCAGAGACCAGAGGGTCTCATTAATGAGCAGCGGGGCACCGGTGATGACGATGGTCTTCAAAAGAGGGGCTGGGATGGCGAAAGTCCGGAAGGCACCCCGGATGAAAGGATGCTTTGCCCCGTTCCGATGGGTCCAAGCGGCGACCAGCAAGAGCTCTACATACCGGGAGATCACCGTAGCAAGGGCGGCGCCCCGGACACCCATAGCGGGAGCGCCAAAGTGGCCGAAGATGAAGATATAGTTGAGCCCCAGGTTCACGAAGACGGCGCTGACCCCGGCCACCATGGGCACAAAGGTTTCCTCACTCTCTTTCAGGGTGCCCGCATAGGCGTTGGACAGGCCAAAGGGCAGCAGTCCCCAGAACATGACGGCCAGATACTCCTTGCCGTAGGAAAGGACCTGGGCCGCATCCTCAGCAGTGCCCTCACCGGTGAGATAGAGGCCAATGAGACTGTCCTGCCCGAAGAAGAAAATCGCTCCTGCCACCAGAGAAATCAGGGTGCAGATGAAGATTTTGAACCGGAAGGTATGGCGGATTCCCTCGTCGTCTCCGCTGCCGTGAAACTGGGCGGTGAAGATGCCCGCCCCGGAGGTGGCGCCGAAGATGCACAGGTTGAAAACAAACAGGATCTGATTGACGATGGATACACCGCTCATGGGAAGGGTGCCAACCTGGCCCACCATGATGTTATCCAGCAGGGACACAAAATTGGTGATGCCGTTTTGAATGATGATGGGCACTGCAACCTGCAGCACTCGCCGGTAAAAGGCCCGGTCGCCTATGTATCTGGATAACATGAAACCTCCTGAAAAAGTGAGACACAAAAGTCCTTCTATCATAGTGTATTGGAGGGAAAATGTCAAGTGACGCAAAAGATATATTAAAAAAAGCCATTTCCTTGACCAAAACAGCGCATCTTGGCAATTTGACCGAAAACAGGTCTTCTTTTTCTCCATTGACAAATTTCAGGAAAGAGATATAGTGGCAGTAGGGCACACACCCAAAACCAACCACAAAGGAGAGCGACACGCATGAATCAATACGCCGGTACCCAAACCGAAAAAAATCTGCTGGAGGCCTTCTCCGGAGAATCTCAGGCAAGAAATAAGTATACCTTCTTCGCCTCTACCGCAAAGAAGCAGGGCTTTGAACAGATCGCAGCGCTGTTTCTGAAGACTGCCGACAACGAAAAAGAGCACGCCAAGATGTGGTTCAAGGAACTGGGCGGCATCGGCTCCACCGCGGAAAACCTTCTGGCCGCCGCCGAGGGAGAGAATTATGAGTGGACGGATATGTATGAGGGCTTTGCCAAGACTGCGGAGGAAGAGGGTTTCCCGGAGCTGGCCGCCAAATTCCGCCTGGTGGCTGCCATTGAAAAGCACCATGAGGAGCGCTACCGGGCACTGCTGCACAATGTGGAAATGGCCGAGGTCTTCGCCAAGAGCGAGGTCAAGGTCTGGGAGTGCCGGAACTGCGGCCACATCGTCGTAGGCACCGAAGCCCCCGCTGTCTGCCCCACCTGCAACCATCCTCAGAGCTATTTCGAAGTCCACGCCGAGAATTACTGAGTTCTTGTGCCTCATTCATAGTCCAGGCAAATCAAAATAGCAAAAGATGTCATTGTGGCCCAGTCCTGAAACTGGTTTCACAATGACATCTTGCTCTATTGGCTTGCTTTCTCTTTACGCTCTGTGAAAAACCCTTTTCATCTTTCTTCCCACGCTGCCCGCAAACATGGACACCATGGGCATAGGGTCTTTCTTTCCCAGATAGTACCGGCATTTACAGCCCCGGAAATCGGAAAGCCACTGGCCGAAGGAAATTTTATGGGTCATGACCCGGTCCCGGAAATCGTTCAATTCGTCCATGGCCGTAAAGGCTCCCGCCTTCGTCCGGCAAAGACTATCCAGCTTCTCCGGCTCCAGCATGGCCTGGGCCCAGACCAGCGGCAGGGGGACCCCCGCCACCGTAGCGGCATAGTTCCACAAGGAACTGCGGAAATTGATTTCCAGGAAATACAGTTCGTCGTTCTGTCCAACCAGGAATTCCGCCTCAAAGAGCCCCTCGTAGCCGATTTCCTCCAGCATGGAGAAAATTTTCTCCTCCAGGGTCTTGTTTTCCGAGGGCTTCACCGTCATGTAGCGGCCGTAGCTGTCCTTTGGCAGATACAGGAAGGAGATGGTCACCGCCACAGCGCTCCGCTTTCCCTGCTGGACGCTGAGGCCCTCCAGGGTCAGCTCGTTTTTCTTATCTACATACCGCTGCACCAGCACCCTTGGGCAGGACAGGGTCTCGTAGGCTGCCTTCAGCTCCGCCTCGTTCCGGCAGATGATCATGCAGTCCTTCCAGTTTTCCACAAAGGAATCCACTGCTTTGGTGATCACGGGGTACTGGATCCCCTCCGGGATCACTCCCCGGTCCACCTCCCAGTAATCGGCCGTTTCCAGGCCGTGCTTCTGGGCCAGGCGGATGATATTGGCCTTGCCCATGTATTCCGAGAGGCGGCCGGCCTGACCGGCATTGTTGAAATCATAATAGGGGCTCAGCTGCCCATAGTGGGCGTCCAGCACCTGGGTGATTTCATCGGCGGCGGAGAACAGGAAGCCTTTCTGGTCTTTGTCGGCATACTTATGGAGCAGCAGCTCCAGCCCCTCCTCCACCGTGTCCACCACATGACAGGTCTTCCAGTAACGGCACTTGGAGGCAATGGGCACCGGTGCTTTCAGAATGATCCCGATGGGGGCAATGCCGTTTTCCCCCAAGGTCCTGGCAAGACCCAAAGGGTTGCCATGCTCCGTGCCGAATATGATAAAGGTTCGTTTTTTCAGTTCCATTCCATCACCCTTGGGTATCCAGCCGGATCTTCCCATCCTCCATCCGGGCGGAAATACCGGTGATGGGGCTCTCGAAGCTGTCGATGATGGCCTCGCTGATGGGGTCCTCCAGCTCCTTCTGGATGGTCCTGCGCAGGTTTCTGGCGCCATAGGTGATGGAGTAGGCGCCGTCCACCAGGTGGTCCCGGACATCCTCCGTCCACTGGAAGCTGAGGCCCCGCTGGGACAAACTCTCCTGGAGTTCCTTCAGCATGATATCGGCAATGCCGGCAAAGTTATCCTTACTCAGGTGGTTGAAGGTAATGATCTCGTCCACCCGGTTGATGAACTCGGGCCGCAGGAAGCTCTGCAGCGCCTTCATGGTCTTGCCCTTCACCTGCTCCTCATCCGTCCGGCCAAAGCCCATGCTGCCCACATTGCCGTCGGAACCGGCATTGGTGGTCATGACGATGACGGTGTTTTCAAAGCTCACAACTCTTCCCTGGGCATCGGTGATGCGGCCGTCGTCCAGAACCTGCAGCAGAATATTCATGACATCCGGGTGGGCTTTCTCGATCTCATCGAAGAGGACCACGCTGTAGGGCTTCCGGCGGATGGTCTCCGTCAGCTGGCCCGCCTCGTCGTAGCCCACATAGCCGGGAGGAGAACCGATGAGCTTGGCTACGGAGTGCTTCTCCATATACTCGGACATATCCACCCGGACCAGGGCATCCACGCTGTCAAACATATCATCCGCCAGCCGCTTCACCAGCTCCGTCTTGCCCACGCCGGTAGGACCGGCAAAGATGAAGGACACGGGGCGGCGCTTGGGGGAAATGCCCACCCGATTCCGGCGGATGGCACGGCACACGGCCTCCACGGCGTGGTCCTGGCCCACGATGTGGGCTTTCAAACGGTCTTCCATGCCCTTCAGCTGCTTGTATTCCTGGGCCTTGATCTTGGAAGCGGGGATCTTGGTCCACAGCTCAATGATCCGGGCCAGGTTGTCGATGGTCACTGCAGGGGGCGGCACCTGCTCCAGGTCTTCGATTTCCCCTGAGAGCTTCTGCAGCCGCATACGCAGCATAGCCAGGCGCTCGTAGTCCGTATTGTCCGGGTCGTCGTTGAGCATCTGCAGCTCCAGTTCGTAGTCGTCCCGCTCCTTCTTCTTCTCCGCCAACTGAGAGATTTCCTTGCTGTGCAGATTCACATCGGAGCAGGCCTCGTCCAGCAGGTCGATGGCCTTGTCCGGCAGGAACCGGTCCGTAATGTACCGCTCGGAGAGGACCACACACTGGCGGGCGATTTCCGGGGAGATGGTGACCCCGTGGAACTGGGCATAGGTCTTGGCAATGCCCTGGAGGATCTGGCTGGCCTCCTCGATGGTGGGTTCTGCCACGCTCACCGGCTGGAACCGGCGCTCCAGGGCCGCATCCTTTTCAATGTACTTCCGGTATTCATTGTAGGTCGTCGCACCGATGACCTGGATCTCTCCCCGGGACAGGGGGGGCTTGAGGATATTGGCAGCATTCATGCTGCCTTCCGCATCTCCGGCCCCTACCAGATTGTGGACCTCATCAATGACCAGGATGATGTTGCCGCACTCCTTGATTTCGGAAATCAGGCTCTTCATCCGGCTCTCAAACTGCCCCCGGAACTGAGTGCCCGCCACCAGGGCGGTCATATCCAGCAGGAAGACCTCTTTGTCCCGGAGTTTGTAGGGCACATTTCCTTCTACGATCCTCTGGGCCAGGCCCTCGGCAATGGCGGTCTTGCCAACGCCGGGTTCGCCCACCAGGCAGGGGTTGTTCTTCTGGCGGCGGTTCAGGATCTGAATGACCCGCTCCGTCTCCACATCCCGGCCGATGACCTTGTCCAGCTTGCCCTCCCGGGCCCGGGCGGTCAGATCCATACAGTAGTTATCCAGGAACTTATGCTTGCTCTTTTTGGACTTTTTCTCCTGCTGGGCAGTCCCCTTCTCCTTTTCGGCAGACTGACTGGGCTTGGGCAGATTTCCGCCGAAAAGCTGATTCATCAGAGGGAAGGTGGCAGTCTGGCTGTCCACCTCGTCCTCTTCCCCTTCGGAAGTATCCCGCTGGCCGAACATAGAGCTCATCTCATCCGTGATCATATCCAGATCTTCATCAGAAAGGCCCATCTGCTTCACTGCCTGGTCGATCTGGGGGATCCCCAGACTCCGGGCACACTTCATACAGTAGCCCTCGTTCAGCGTCACGCCGTTTTCCACCTTGGTGATAAAGATCACCGCCACGTTTTTCTTACATTTACAACACATTTTTGGCTGCATAGCCGTCAACTCCTTCAAAGGCGGCCCTTTTGCCGCCCTGGCCCCCTGCAAACCGCAGAAAACCATTTTGTTTTCTAAAGAGTATAGCACACATTTTGAAAAAAAGGGAAAACAAATTATTAACGAGACGCATCCCCCTCCCGGGAGACAAAAAGGAGTCCCGGAAACCGCAGCTTCCGGGACCATGTTCTGTATTTACTTCGTATAGGCTTCCTCGGACCCCGGGGTAATGCGCTTGCCGTCCATGGTGATCTCAGAGCAGTCGGAAAAGACCTGGTACACAAATCCGCCGTACTCGTCTCCCAGATCCCGGAAGGTATTGCCGTCCATAGCCGCGGCGGCCACGCCCATCAGCTGGATGCCGCCGTAGGAGCACTCGTAGATGTCGTTCTGCTCCATGGTCACGTTCCGGCAGTCCGTAGCCACAATGCCGATGGTGCCGCAGCCGTAAAGGCCGCACTTGCGGACCTGGACATTGGTGCACTTCTGGAAGAGCAGGACACCGCCGACGCAATAGCCGGGCTCCTTGGTGTGTCCGGCTGTCAGATTCTCTACCGTAATGTTGGAGCACCGGTCAAAGGACAGAACCTGGGCGTACCTGGGGGTTGCGGAAAGGGTGTTGGCGTTTTTTCCGGTCTTGCCGGTGATGGTCATGTTGTCCACATTGTGGATGGTCAGCTGTCTGCCGTCGAATACCTCGTCCCAGGTGTAGTATTCCCCATCTGCCGTCATGTCGGCGGTGCTCTCGTCTAATAGGTCCGTATCCACGACGATCCGCTTATCGGAACCGATGGCAGCCAGGAACTCCTCCATATTGGTGACGGTGACCTCCTCCTGGGGCTTGGTAGGCGTGACTACCTCCGCCTTGAGGTTACCCAGCATCTGCGTCAGCTCCACCTCCAGAAGCTGTCGGCCGTTGTCCCCCAGGACCTGTGGGTCTCCCGCCTGAGGCAGCCATTGCCAGCCCTGGTTTCCCTCGCCAGTGCAGTCAATGAGCGTGATCGAGCCGTCAGAGCCCGTGTCCCCTTCCTCGGCGGCAAATTCGGAACCGGTGATAAAACCGCTCTCCTCCAACGTATTGTTCCGCAGAGAGCACTCTTTCAGGGTCACTTTGGCACCTTCTGCCACCACCAGATTAGAAGTCCGGTTATCGGTCAGAGTGCACTTTTCCAGCGTCACAGCTCCGGACCCGGCGGCGTAGAGGGCGGTATAACCGGCATATTCTGAATCCTTGCCCATGGAGTAGATCCGGCAGTTCTTCATCTCTACCTGATCGCTGCCATAGAGGGACACACCGACGCTGGAGCAGGAATAGATATCGGAATTCTCCACCTTGAGTCCTGTTGTGTTGTCAGCCACCAGGCCCATATAGCCGCAGCCATAGAGACCCAAGCCGCGCAGCGTCACGTTCTCGCACTCCCGGAGCATCAGCACATAGCCCTCGCAGGGCTCTGCCAGCTTGGTGTGGCCGGCGCTGAAATTCTCCAGGGTCAGGTTTTTACAGTTTTCAAAAGTAATGACCGTTGAGAACCTGGGCGTGGTTTCCAGTCCGGACTTATCGGCGTCCACGCCCCGGATGGTCAGATTATCCACATTGGATACCACCAGCTGGACACCATCCATGCTGCTCTCCCAGCGGCAATAGGGGGTATCCTCCAGATTGCCCTCGGTCATATCGATGGTCAGCTCTCCCAGCTCCACCACCGCCCCAGGGGCAATGGCAGAGGCCAAAGCACCGCCATTGGTGATCACCGTCTCCTCTTTGGCAGTAAATACCGGCTTGGTGCCATCGGTCAGGGGCAGCGTCGCCACCCCCTCTGCCCCGGCTGAGCAGCCGGCCAGAAGAGACGCGCCCAGCAGGAGACCCAAACCATATCTATAGAATTTTCGCATTCCAATCATCCTTTCCATCAAGGTTGTGATTGAATTGTAGCACATTGTTTCCTGTTTGTCATCAATCTTAAGCATCTCTTAATCTTTTTCTGGAAATCTTTACCTGGATTTAAGATTTTTCCTCCGCCTCTCTTCCTTTTTTCGCCATCCTATAGTATAATAAACATCACAACTTATACGGGAGGAAACCTCTATGAAATACGGCTTTGGCGTAGACCTGGGCGGCACCACTGTAAAAATCGCTTATTTTGACGAAAACGGTACCATGCTGGACACCTGGGAGATCCCCACGGTGACAGCGGACGGGGGCAAGCAGATCCTGCCGGATATCGCGGCCTCGATCAACGAATACCGGACATCCCATTCCATCCCGGACACTTCCCTGCTGGGTCTGGGCATCGGCGTTCCCGGGCCTGTAGACGCCAGCGGCATGGTGAACCGCTGCGTCAACCTGGGCTGGGGCGTGTTCAACATCTGCAACGAGCTGGGAGCGCTCACAGGCCTGCCCGTGAAGGCCGGCAACGACGCCAACGTGGCTGCCATGGGCGAATACTGGAAGGGCGGCGGCAAGGGCTGCAAGAACATGGTCTTTGTCACCCTGGGCACCGGTGTAGGCGGCGGCATCATCATTGAGGGGCGGCTCCTCCACGGCACCCACGGCTCCGGCGCGGAGATCGGCCACATGGTGCTGAACCCCAAGGAGACCATCGTATGCAACTGCGGCAAGCGGGGCTGCGTGGAGCAGTACTGCTCCGCCACGGGCATCGTCCGGCTGGCAAAGATCCGCCTGGACCAGGACGAAGCACCCTCCTCTCTGCGGGCCCTGGAGAACATCACCTGCCGGGACATCTTTGACGCCGGAAAAGCCGGGGACCAGGTAGCCCTGGAGATCCTGGACCAGTACTTTGATTATATGGGTCAGTTCCTGGGCAATGTCTGCTCCGTGGTGGACCCGGAGGTAGTGGTCATCGGCGGCGGTGTCAGCAAGGCAGGAGACATTCTGCTGAAGGGCATTGAGCCTTACTACAAAAAGTATGTCTTCCACGCCGCTTCCGCCGTTCAGTTCAATCTGGCCTCTCTGGGCAATTCTGCCGGTGCCTACGGCGCCTTCAAGCTGGCAGTGGACGCTTTTGGAAAGTAACTACATACAGAGAAAGCCATTCCGTTTTTCAGGCGGAATGGCTTTTGCTTTATCCAAATCGGTCTTCACAGCCGCATTCAAATTTATCGGTCCCATCATCATACCACAGGTGGGTCATGTACAGGCCTCCCGGGGGAACGGTGGGGCCGGCAGCAGTGCGGTTTCCGGAGTCCAGGATTCGCCCGATTTCCTCCGGCCGGATCTTCCCCTCGGCGCAGTAGACCACAGTACCGGCCATAGCCCGGGCCATGTTGTAGAGGAAGCCGTTGGCGCAGACCCGGAGCAGGAGGATATTTCCCCGCCGCTCCACATCGTAATAGTAGACGGTACGAACGGTGGACTTCACATCCGTACCCACGCTTCGCACGGCGGCAAAATCGTGGGTGCCCACAAACTGGGAGGCCGCCGCCTGCATGACGCTTTCGTCCAGATGCCGGGGATAGAACCAGGCCCGGTCCACGTAGAAGGGGTCCTTCAGCCGGGAATTGTAGATCTGGTAGGTATATTCCTTGCGGACGCAGGAGCCGATGGCGTTGAAGTTTTCATTCACCTCAAAGGCACGGGTCACCACAATGTCGCAGGGCAGGTGAGTATTGAGGGCGTAGGGCAGCCGTTCCACAGGAATGGTGGAGGAGGTCCGGAAGTTCGCCACATAGCACCGGGCATGGACCCCGGCATCCGTGCGGCCGCAGCCGGTGACATGAACGCTGTGGCCCACCACCTGGGCGGCAGCCTTCTCCATGGTCTCTGCCACAGTGGGCAGATTCTTCTGGACCTGCCAGCCGTGGTAGCGGGTGCCGAGGTAGGTCAGAAACAGAGCAATGTTCCGCATTGGCTCCCTCACAGTCCGAAGCCCGCCAGGGTCAGCACCGCCACCAGCAGCAGACCCAGTACGCCAAAAGCGCAGAAGTCGTTGCGGCCGTAGCGCAGCAGTTTCATCTTGGTCCGGCCGTCGCCGCCCTGATAGCAGCGGCACTCCATGGCAGTGGCCAGTTCGTCGGCCCGGCGGAAAGCGCTGATAAAGAGCGGCACTAGCACCGGGATCAGGGCCTTGGCCCGGTCAATGAGGCTGCCGTTTTCAAAGTCGGCGCCCCGGGCCTTCTGGGCGTTCATGATCTTGTCCGTCTCCTCAATGAGGGTGGGAATGAACCGAAGAGCGATGCACATCATCATGGAAAGCTCATGAACGGGCACATGGACCTTCTTCAGGGGTCCCATCAGACTCTCCAGGCCGTCGGTCAGGGAGATAGGGGAGGTCGTATAGGTCAGCAGGAAGGTGCCGGAGATCAGCATCAGAATTCTGCCGGTCATGAAAACGGCCCGCTCCAGCCCATCGGTGGTAATGGCCAGTTTCCACACCCGGACCAGCACCCGGCCGGTATCGGTGTAGAAGAGGTTCAGCACGCCGGTAAAAATCAGGATCATGACCAGGGGCTTCATTCCCTTGACGATGGATTTTGGAGGGATGGTGGAAATGCGGATGGCTGCCAGCAGGAACACCAGCACCACGCCATAGGATACCCAGCTCTTGGCGCAGAACAGAGCCACAATATAAAGCACCACCGAAATCAGTTTGGTTCTTGGGTCCAGACGGTGGATGACAGAGGTGCCGGGGAAATACTGGCCCAGGGTGATGTCTTTAAGCATGGGCGTATTCCTCCTTCACCTTCAGCAGGGCCTCCACGGCAGCATCCAGGGTATAGACTTTAGGCACATCTACCCCCAGCTCCCGGAGCTTCAAAAACACCTGAGTCACCTGGGGGATGTTCAGGCCCATTTCCGTCAGCTCCTCCGCCCGCTCAAAAACCTGTGCCGGGGTGCCATCCATGGCAAGACACGAGCCGTTCATGACCAGCAGCCGGTCTGTCAGCCGCGCCACATCCTCCATGGAGTGGCTGACCATGAGAATGGTGGCGTTTTTCGCCTGCCGGTAGGCCTGGATATTGCCCAGGATCTCCTCCCGGCCAATGGGATCCAGCCCGGCGGTGGGCTCATCCAGGATCAGCACCTCCGGCTCCATGGCGATGACGCCGGCAATGGCCACCCGGCGCTTCTGTCCGCCGGAGAGGTCGAAGGGGGACACCTGGAGCTGCTGCTCCGTAATGCCTACGAAGCCCGCCGCCTCCCGGACCCGCCGGTCGATTTCTTCTTTCGTCAGGCCCATATTGGTGGGTCCGAAGGCAATGTCCTTGTAAACCGTCTCTTCAAACAGCTGGTATTCCGGGTACTGGAACACCAGCCCCACCCGGAACCGGGCGGCCCGGGTCAGCTTCTTGTCAGACCAGATGTCTTGACCGTCCAACAAAACCTCCCCGGAGGTGGGCTTTAAAAGGCCGTTGAGCTGCTGCATCAGAGTGGACTTGCCGGAGCCGGTGTGGCCGATGATGCCCACAAATTCTCCCCGGTCCAGGGTGAAATTCACCCTGTCCAGGGCGGTATGCTCAAAGGGCGTACCAATGGAATAGGTATAAGTCAGGTCTCGGACCTGTAAAATCGGATTCACTCTTTCTTCCTCCCTACGGGTCAGGCCTTCAGCCAAGCGTAAAGTGCCTGCGCGCAATGTTCAGGGTCCAATTCATCCAATGGAAGGTTTTCCCCTCTTTTGTTCAGCTCCCAGCACAGTTCCACAGGCTCGGGAGCAGCCAGGCCAATGCCGTGGAGCATATCCACCTGGGCAAACACCTGCTTTGGAGTGCCGTCGGCAGCGATCTTGCCCTTGTTCAGCACCACCACCCGCTGCGCCCTGGCGGCCTCGTCCATGTGGTGGGTGATAAGGACCACGGTGATGCCCTTCTCGGCATTGAGCTTCGTAATGGTATCCATCACGTCCTTCCGTCCCCGGGGATCCAGCATGGCGGTGGGCTCGTCCAGAACGATACACTTTGGCTCCAGTGCGATGACGCCCGCTATGGCAATGCGCTGCTTCTGTCCGCCGGAGAGCAGATGCGGGGCATGCTCCCGGTACTCATACATACCCACCTGCTTCAGGGCCTTGTCCACCCTTCTGCGGATTTCGGGGCTGGCAACCCCCAGATTCTCCGGGCCGAAAGCCACATCCTCCTCCACCACGTTGGCAACGATCTGATTGTCCGGGTTCTGGAAGACCATGCCCACGCAGCGCCGGACCTCCATGATCCGCCCCAGGTCGGAGGTGTCGATACCATTGACGTACACCTTTCCGCCGGAAGGTAAGAGGATGGAATTAAAATGTTTTGCCAGGGTGGACTTTCCGCAGCCATTTGTGCCCAGCACCGCCACGAAGCTCCCCTGCCGGATGGTAAGATTTAAGTCCTCAAAGACGGGCACGCTGGCCTGCCCCTCCATAGGCGGATAGGAAAAGGCCAGGTGCTCTACAGATATAATATCTTCCAATCGATTGTCCTCTTTTCTGTATGTTAGGGCTCCCACCGGCCGGTGGAGCCGCAGGGCAGCACCAGGCCGGACTGCCTGACGGGCAGGCCCAGCTCACCGGCGGCGGTCTTGCCGCCGTGGTCCTTGCCGAACACCACGTCGGAGGCGTAGCTGACGGCGGAGGGGGCAAGGCCTGTGGTGTAGGAATTGATGATGACAAACAGGGGGTCATCCGTCAAAAGCTTCGCCGTTTCCAGCAGGAAGGGATAGAAACTGGTCTCCATCTTCCAGATCTCCCCGCTGGGCCCCCGGCCGTAGCTGGGGGGGTCCATAATGATGCCGTCGTACCGGCGGCCCCGGCGGATCTCCCGCTGGATGAACTTGCCGCAGTCGTCCACGATCCAGTGGATGGGCTTGTCCGCAAGACCCGAGGCAATGGCGTTCTCCTTGGCCCAGGCCACCATATTCTTGGCGGCATCCACATGGTATACTTCCGCTCCCCCGGCGGCTGCCGCCAGAGTAGCACCGCCGGAGTAGGCGAAGAGGTTCAGCACCCGGACGGGACGGCCGGCGGAGGCCACCTTCTCCCGGATGAAGTCCCAGTTGGCGGCCTGCTCCGGGAAGACGCCGGTGTGCTTAAAGTTCATGGGCTTGACATTAAAGGTCAGATAGTCCCGGTACCGGATCTGCCAGCGCTCCGGCAGATGATGATCCGACCAATGTCCGCCGCCGGTGTTGGAGCGGATATACCGGGCATCGTACTTCTTCCACTGAGGGGCATCGTGGGGGGTAGCCCAGATGACCTGGGGGTCCGGCCGCACCAGGATGTATTTTCCCCAGCGCTCCAGCCGCTCTCCGTCCGAGGCATCCAGCACCTCATAATCCTTCCATTGATCCGAAATCCAAAGCATGGATAGTCTCCTTCTCTCTTTTTAACCGACCCAGCCGCTGCCGTCGTCCCGGTTATCCCGGTCGCCCCGGTTGTGGCCGCCGCCGGTTTCATTTGTCGTATCGTCGATGGTTTCATCCCGGCTGCCCTGGTCCTGCCAGGTATCGTGGGTGTGGGTGGTGCAGACAATATAGGGGGCATCGCTGCCGGCGTTGGCACCGCCCCGGAAACCATGCCAGGGGGTGGGGTTTCCGTCCTCGTCCACAGCATAGACATAGGAATCCAGGTAATACATCTCTTCCAGGCCGTTGCCGATGGCCGCCTGGATCTCCGCGATCTCCGCAGGAGTCAGCTTCACCAGGGAACGGGACTGGACATCGCCGTCGGCCATGAGGCCGCAGTATTCCGTGGCCACGCCCTCGCCGGATACACAGTAGTTCACTTCCACGTGCTTATCGCAGTACTCCGTGGGCATATCCTCTGGATAGCAGTTGACAGTAGCCGTCCGGCTGCCCCGGACATCGTTGGCACAGGCCGCCGTGGCCAGCTTGCCGGAATCCAGGCAGACGGTGACAGACTGGAACTGAGCGCCGCTGTAGAGCGCCTTGGCAGGCTTCCCCTCGTGGATGGGCTGCATGACCATTCTCCACAGCCGGGCGGCGGGGTTGCCGTAATTGCCGGTCAGATTGATCTGTTCCGGCTGGTTGTAGCCGCACCAGACGGCGGCGGTGTAGTAGCCCGTAAAACCGCAGAACCACCGGTCCCGGTTGCTGGAGGTGGTGCCGGTCTTGCCGGCAATGGTCTGGCCCGGGAAGATGGCCGCGCCGCCGGTGCCGGAGTTGGCGGCGTTATACAGGCAGTAGTTCATATATTCCACGGTCTTCTCACTGAGGATCTGCCGGGTGTCCTGGGTGTTGTCCAGGACCAGCTGGCCCTCGCTGTTGTAGACCTTGGTATAAAGCCGGGGCTCCCGGTAGACGCCGTTGTTGGCAAAGGTGGCGTAAGCCGCGGACATTTCCCGCACGGTAGAGCCCACGGTCAGAGCGCCCAGGGCCAGAGGGGCCACTGCCACGTCGGAAAGACTCTGGCCATTGGCGAGGGCGTAGCTGTCCGTCAGGGAATTCTGACCGAAGTTGTATTTTGCGAAGCTGTAGCCGTAGCTGGTGCCGATAGCATTGAGGGTGTTGGCAGAGATGGCGTTGACAGAGGACACAATGCCGCTGAAAATTGTCCGGCTGTAGTTATACTTCCGGCTGTCGTTTCTGGGGAAGGGCACATCGTCGATATACTGCAGGGGCATATCCTTGACCACCGTGGCCGGGCTGAAGCCGCCCTTTTCAAAGGCAGGGGCATAGACGGAGATGGGCTTCTGGGAGGAGCCGGTCTGGAGCTTGGCCTGGGTGGCCTTGTTGTAGGCGAAGAAGTCCGTCTTCTCTCCCACGCCGCCGGACAGCGCCACCACATCGCCGGTACTGTTGTCGATGACCACAATGCCGGACTGGAGCTGCTGGGTGCTGCGGGTGGTGGGGATCTTCTCCAGGTCCGTGTAGATATCGTCCACCTGGTTCTGCACGTCCATATCCAGGGTGGTATAAATATGGTAGCCGCCCTTCTGGATGCGCTCCAGATAGTAGTTGCGGGTCTTCTCTCCGGCGGTCTCCCAGTCCACGCCGTCCTCGGCGGCCAGGTCCCGGGCCACGTCCAGGATGGCGGCATCCACAAACCAGGAGTACACCGTCTGGGAGGCGTTCAGATTCACAGTCACCAGACTGCCGCACTCCGGGCAGTAGTAGTGGGATCCCTCCTGCTTGAAGGTGGACACGGTGCCGCCGTAGCCGCAGTTGTCACAGTCCGCCCAGCGGTCCTCAGGGTCGATGCCCTCTTTGAAGACCATCTCCTGGGCTACCGCGTCATCATATTCCTCCTGGGTCAAATACCCCTGGTTCAGCATTTCGGACAGAACGTTCAGCTGCCGATACCGGTTCCGGCCTGCGCCGTCCCGGACCTCTCCCTTATATTTAAAGGTATTATGGGAATAGGGGTTGAACAAAGAGGGGTTGTTGGTGATGCTGATGAGGCTGGCGCACTCCGCCGTGGTCAGACTCTGGAGCTCCTTGCCGAAGTAAGCCGCGGCAGCGCTCTTGACGCCGTAGCAGCCCTTGCCCAGGTAGATCCGGTTCAGGTACTCATACATGATGACGTCTTTGTCGTACTGCTTCTCAAACATCTGGGCCCGGAAAATCTCCATCACCTTTCTCTGAACGGTAATGCTGTTCTCCTGGCTCACGTTTTTGATGAGCTGCTGGGTGATGGTAGAGCCGCCGAACTGGGAGTCACCGCCGAAAAACATATTCATGCAGGCCTTCACGGTGGTGATCCAGTCCACACCCTGGTGCTCATAAAAGCGTTTATCCTCAATGGCAATGGTGGCGTTGATCAGATCCTGGGGGATCTCGTCCAGGGTCGCGATCTGCCGGTCCGTGGTGGTGTATATCTGCTGGAGCTGCTGAATATTTCCATCGTTGTCCACATAATAAAGGAAAGAGGTCTTCTCCAGATCGTAGTCGTCAATGGACCAGTCGGAGGCTTCCGTCAGGATGTCGTTCTGGAGATAGTCCCCCAAGGTCCCCACAAAAACCACGCCGCAGATGAGCAATATCAGCACCACCGTCAGGCAGCCGCCGATGGCGATCTTCAGGGCGGACAGGGCCACGGAGCCCACGGTATAAAGGGTCTTGATGGTCCAGTGGGGATTCCAGTCCTGGCGTTCCTTCTTTTTTCTCCTTCTTTTCATGTTTTCATCGTTTGCCATAGGTCAAACCCACGATTTTCCCAAAGGCTGGGCAAAATCGAATCCTTTCAGAGAAATGCGCATGGTTCGTCACCATATCATCTCCGGATTATATCATAGGAATTCAAAAAACGAAAGCCCTAATTCGTGAATTATAGGTGAATTTCCCGGGAAAACTATAGGCGAAAAAGTCGAAGAAAGAAAAAGAAATTTTCCCTCTTGATTTTACGGCCCATTGGTTGTACAATACAGACAAGAAATGAGCCCCGGGAAGGAGTCCCATTATGGAAGATCAATACGGTTCCGATTTTATCACCATCACCGATGAAGACGGAACGGAATACGAGCTGGAGGTGCTCACCACCACCGAATACAACGGGGAGAGCTACATGGCTGTCATCCCTGCAGGCGCGGAGGATTCCGACGACCTGGAAGTGAGCATTCTGAAATCCATTGAGGAAGACGGCGAACCCATTCTTTGTGCCATCGAAGACGAAGAAGAGTTAAAGGCCGTGTACGACCTTATTATGGATGAGCTTTACGAGGAAGAAGACAGCGAGTGAGTCGCTTCTTCCTGCTTGGTGCGTGTCGTGTCCTTTTGGACCCACATTTTTTTAACGGGAAGTTAGACTTCCCGGCGGGATTGCAGACCTCCCGCCCACGCCTCGACGATGGGTGGACGCTGGGAGCAGAGAACGTCGGGAGCGGCAACCCACCTGCCATTTCGTGCAGGTCATAATTGGATGCGATACGGCTAAAGCGGGTCCCCCGAGGAACTTCGGTTCCCCGGGGTTTTTGTTTGTAAATTTTTCTTTTTCCGTCATTCCCCTCTTGCAACTGAGCCTCTTTTCGATTATAATAGGCAAGTCTATCTGCAAATATACTATTTGCATACCAATAACGAGAGGAAATGATACCATGAGTGCATCCAGCAAGAAGAAGCTTCGTGCTGAAGAAAACTCTGCCAAGCTGACCGAAAAGCAGATTGCGCAGAACAAGGAAGACAAGAAGACCAAAGCCTACACCATCGCCTTCGGCGTGGTCCTGGCTCTTCTGGTGATCGTGGCCGTAGCCGTCAGCGTCAACCGGTCCATTGCCAACAGCGGCACCCGGGAGAAGAACACCGTGGCCCTGACCCTGGGGGACACCACCATGAGCAACGCGGAGCTGAGCTACTACTTCATCGACACCGTCAACAGCTTCTATTCCCAGAACGGTTCCTACCTGTCCCTGTTCGGCCTGGACACCGGCAAGGCTCTGAACCAGCAGACCTACAACGAAGAGACCGGCGAGACCTGGGCGGACTACTTCCTGTCCTCCGCTGAGGAGAGCGCCAAGTCCGTCTACGCCGTGTGCCAGGAGGCCGAGAAGAACGGCTATGAGCTGACCCAGGAGGATCAGGATCAGATCGATTCCATCACCTCCAACCTGTCTCTCTACGCCAGCGTCTACGGCTATTCCAAGCCTGTGGATTACCTGAAGGCCATGTACGGCAAGGGCGCCACTGTGGAAGGCTACCAGAACTACCTCCGGGCCAATCTGACCGCCAGCGGCTATCAGCAGGCGTATAAGGACAGCCTGACCTTCACCGATGACGAAATGAATGCCAAGGACAATGAGGACAGCAAGGTCTACAACTCCTACTCCTACAACCAGTACTATCTGTCCTCCAGCCGTTACCTGGACGACAATGCCACCAACGAAGAGAAGGCTGCCGCCGCTGAGGCCGACGCCAAGGCCATCACCGGCGCCGACATTCAGAGCGTGGCCGACTTCGATGCCGCCATCGCCAAGCTGGAGGTCAACGCTGATTCCTCCTCCGCCGCCAGCACCGCTCTGACCGATAACCGCTACACCTCTGTCAGCTCCGTCATTGCCGACTGGGTCAGCGACAGCAGCCGCAAAGAGGGCGACAAGACCTATATTGCCAGCACCTCCACCTCTACCGACGAGGACGGCAACGAGGTGACCACCATCTCCGGCTACTACACCGTCTACTACGTGGGCTCCACCGACAACCAGTTCCCTCTGGTGAATGTCCGGCATATCCTGGCGGGCTTTGAGGGCGGCACCACGGACGACAGCGGCAACACCACCTACTCCGACGAGGAGAAGGCTGCCGCCAAGCAGACCGCCGAGGACCTGCTGAACGAATGGAAGCAGGGCGAAGCCACCGAAGACAGCTTCGCCGCTCTGGCCACTGACAAGACCACTGACACCGGCTCCAAGGACAACGGAGGCCTGTACGAGAACGTCTACCCTGGCCAGATGGTCACTGCCTTCAACGACTGGTGCTTCGACGAGAGCCGCAAGCCCGGCGACACCGGCATCGTGGAGACCGACTACGGCTACCACGTCATGTACTTCGTGGGCCAGTCTGAAGAGACCTACCGGGAGTACCTTATCAAGACCGATCTGCAGAACGACACCTACAACACCTGGTACAACACCCTGGTGGAGAGCGTGGATATGACTGTGGGCGATACTTCCCACATCCGCACCGACCTGGTGCTGAGCTCCAACAGCTGATAAAACCGTATAAAAACACCTCCTCTGGAAACAATTTCCGGAGGAGGTGCTTTTTTATGAAGAATGCTGTGCCCCTCGTCCTGGCGGGCCTCGCCGCCGGGTGTGTAGCCGGGCTTTTCGGCGCCGGGGGCGGTCTGGTGCTGGTGCCCATTCTGAGCCTCTGGGGCGGAATGGAGCAGGAAAAGCTCTTCCCCGCCTCCGTAGCCATCATCCTGCCCGTCTGTGTGACGGTGCTGCTGGTAAATGTCCGGTCAGGGGGAACGAACCTTTCCGATGCCCTCCCCTACCTTCCAGGCAGCGCCATTGGCGGTCTCCTGGGCGGGCTTTGGGGCAAAAAGGTCCCTGTGGAGTGGCTCCACAGGGTATTGGGGATCTTTATTCTCTGGGGAGGGATCCGGTATCTATGCTAGGATCCCTTCCGGTTTCGCTCCTCGTCGGCACAGTCCTGGGTGTTCTCTCCGCTCTGGGCATCGGCGGCGGGAGCCTGCTGATCCTGTGGCTGACGCTGGTGCTGGGCTGGGAGCCGGAACGGGCCAGAAGCGTCAATCTTCTGTTCTTTCTCCCCTCGGCACTGGTCTCCACCTGGTTCAGGCGCAGACAGGGCAGTGTGGACTTTCGGCAGCTGCTCCCGGGGATCCTTGCCGGATGCCTTGGCGCCTGGAGCATGTCTCTGCTGCGGCAGCGGCTGGACCCGGAAGCGCTGCGGATCCCCTTTGGTATTTTGCTGCTGGCCGCTGGCATACGGGAGGTGCTGTACAAAGGAAAGCCCCAGCCTTCCCCTGGGGGAAGGTGCCGCCTCAGCGGCGGATGAGGGGCGGTACCCGATCTGTCCTCTATGCCGCCCCACACCCGTCAGGGCTTCGCCCTGCCACCCTCTCCCAGGAGAGGGTCTTATTTGTTGTGCTGCCTGAACGCCAGATATCCCTCCAGAATCAGGGAGGCGGCTACGGCATCCACCGTATTCTTTCGCTTCTGCCCGTGGTAATTGTGGGCGGAGAGAATATTATGGGCCTCTACCGTGGTCCTGCGCTCATCCCACATGGCAACGGGAAGTCCACATTTTTCCTTCAGCTCTTCTGCAAAGGCCCGGCAGAGCTCTGCCCGGGGGCCCTCGGTGCCATCCATATTCTTTGGCAGGCCTACAACTACTTCCCCCACCCCGTTCTCCTGGATGAGCCGGAGGATGTCCGCCATCAGCTTTTCGTGGTTCCGGCTGGGCACCACCGTGGTGGAGCCCACAATGGAGCAGAGCAGGTCCGAAACGGCAACGCCGGTACGGGCATCGCCGTAGTCAATTCCCATGATCTTCATACGATCATTCCCCTTTCTGTATTTTCTCTATTGTACCGGGTCAAATCCCAAAAAGCAACCGTCTGAGGATGGGAAAGAGAGAAAAAAGAAGGAAAAATGTGAAAATATCTGTTGACAACCGGCACCCCCTATGGTAGAATGATTTCACCTGTGAAAAAGGGTTCTTTTTTTGTGCGCCTTTTTTCAGCCCCGGAGCGATTTCTATGTAGTTCATCGCTTTCTAAATCTTTTCTTTCTAGCCGGGTGTGATACAGGGAGGCAAATTTTAAGGAGGTGCCGTTATGCGCGTTAAAGTCACTTTGAGATGCTCTGAGTGCAAGCAGAGAAACTACAACACCATGAAGAACAAGAAGAACGACCCCGACCGTCTCGAGATGAAGAAGTACTGCAGATTCTGCAGAAAGCACACCACTCACACCGAGACCAAGTAAGGAGGACGCCCCATCATGGCAGAAGTCAAAAAGGAAAACTGGTTCAAGAGAACCTGGGGCCGTGTCACCAAGTACTTCCGCGAGCTGAAGAGCGAGCTGAAGAAGGTCGTGTGGCCCACCTACCAGCAGGTGCTGAAGAATGCAGCCATTGTTGTTGTCTGCGTGATTTGCGTGGGCATTTTCATCTGGCTGTTTGACTTTGTTGCTCAGGTCGGTATTGATGCCCTCATCGGTGTCTTCCACTAAGGGTAGCAGTCATGGCAGAAACTGCAAGATGGTATGTTGTGCATACCTATTCCGGGTATGAAAACACCGTAAAGGCCACCATCGAAAAAACCGTCGAAAGCCGTAAACTGCAGGATCAGATCCTGGCCGTGTCCATTCCTCTGGAAACCGTCACGGAGATTACGGAGTCCGGCGTCAGCAAGACCTACGACCGGAAGGTTTATCCCGGCTATGTGCTTGTGAAGATGGTCTACAGTGACGATACCTGGCATGTCATTCGGAATGTGCGCGGAGTCACCGGCTTCGTCGGCACCTCCAGCAATGACCCCACTCCCCTGACGGACGAAGAGGTCTACGCCATGGGTGTGGAAAAGAAGGAAATCATTGTCTCCTACAATGTGGGCGATACGGTCCGCATTATGGACGGGCCTCTGAGCTCCTTCACCGGCACGGTGGAAAGCATCGATGTCGACAACAACTCGGTGAACGTGGTGGTATCCATGTTCGGCCGGGAGACCACTGTCGAGTTTGAGCTCGATCAGGTTGAGGTCGTTTCCCAATAAACGCATCGGGTCCATTATGGGCCGGAACGTGGGAGGGGTTTTTACCCCGCAAGCAATGCGTGCAAGCGCATCATTACCACATCTTATTCAGGAGGTGCTATTATGGCACAGAAAGTAACTGGCATTATCAAGCTTCAGATCAACGCCGCTAAGGCAACCGCTTCTCCCCCTGTTGGTCCTGCTCTGGGTCAGCACGGTGTGAATATCGCAGCATTCATCAAGGAGTTCAACGCTCGGACCAAGGATCAGGAAGGCTACAAGATCCCCGTAGTCATCACTGTTTACGCCGACCGCAGCTTCACCTTCATCACCAAGACTCCTCCGACCCCCATGCTCATCATGAAGGCCATCGGTCTGGAGAAGGGCTCCGGCGTTCCCAACAAGACCAAAGTCGGCACCATCACCAAGGCTCAGATCGCTGAGATCGCTAAGACCAAGATGCCCGACCTGAACGCTACCACTCTGGAAGCCGCCGAGAGCCAGGTCGCCGGTACCTGCCGCTCCATGGGCGTTACCGTCGTCGACTGATAGAATGCTGAATCCGGGCAGATTGACCCGGAAATGTGGGAGGATTTTTCCGCATCACCACTTTAAGGAGGATAATTACATTGTTTAGAGGCAAAAAGTATAAAGAGAGCGCGAAGCTGATCGACCGCGCTGTTCAGTATGATCCCGCCGAAGCCCTGGACCTGGTCGTGAAGGGTGCTTCCGCTAAGTTCGACGAAACCGTCGAGCTGCACATCAAGCTGGGTGTTGACTCCCGCCACGCCGACCAGCAGGTCCGCGGCGCTGTGGTTCTGCCCAACGGCACCGGCAAGACCCGTCGGGTCCTGGTGTTCGCCAAGGACGCCAAGGTGGAAGAAGCCAAGGCTGGCGGAGCTGACTATGTCGGCGGCATGGACCTGGTGGAGAAGATCACCAAGGAGAACTGGTTCGACTTTGATGTCGTCGTTGCTTCCCCCGACATGATGGGTATCGTTGGCCGTCTTGGTAAGGTCCTGGGCCCCAAGGGTCTGATGCCCTCCCCCAAGGCCGGCACCGTCACCCCCAACGTGGCTGCCGCTGTTAAGGAAATCAAAGCCGGTAAGGTGGAGTACCGTCTGGACAAGACCAACATCATCCACTGCCCCATCGGCAAGGTTTCCTTCGGCGCTGAGAAGCTGACCGAGAACATGGACACCCTGGTCAAGGCTGTCGTCAAGGCCAAGCCCGCCGCTGCCAAGGGTCAGTATATCAAGTCCTGCACCGTCGTGTCCACCATGGGCCCCGGCGTGAAGGTCTCTACTGCCAAGTATCTGTAAGCGAAAGCTTTTCTTCCCCGAACGCAAACGCGTTCGGGGATTTTGTTTAACATCACATCCAAAGCAGGCCCCGGATTTTCCGATCTAACAGTGCAAGCATCTCCATGCCCTCTCCTGCCTGGAGAGGGTGCCACCCGCAGGCGGCAGGTGTGGAGGGGACCCGCATAGATAAAACATAGCTTTATCATCCCGAAAAAATATGTTTTCTTACCCCATATGCAAAAAGGACGACAAATGCCGTCCTTTTTTGCAACAAAGCTAAACCAACTTAATTAATCAAAGCAACTCCATTTTTATAACCCCTTGCAGTTGCTGTATATGTGACAATGAAATTCGACCTAATCATTGCACCAAAGCTATTCTGTGATTCAACCCAGCCAGTAACTTTGTACTCTCCATTTCCAAGGTGCGTTACGGTACCATCATTAAAAGAACAGAACTTTGCGGTGGAGGGAGCCTTCAAATTGTTCTTAACAATGTCTACGGCACAAGACCATGCCTCACTATCAGTATGGCGAGCGCTATTATATTTCTCTGTTGAGGAGGAATTTTGTGCCGACTTTGCACCTCTGCTGACATCGTTACCTTGAATCTGACTGATATAGCCCTGTATTTCATCATAATGTGTCTTGCAGTAATATTCTGTTTCACCAGAAAAAGGATTATCCATCGAGTACTCAGCGTTTTTACCGCATTCTTCACATTTATGTGTAGGCTTTGTTGTCGGCGTCACAGTATTTTCCGGTGCCTGGGTTTCCGTGTTGCCGTCCGATCTCCCTGGTGCTGGCATATTGTTTAACCGTTCGGCAAGGTCTATTACCTCCTGCAGTTTTTCAAGCATTTCGCTCATTGCATCTTTAAATAAATCATTGTACATCTCATCCTTGGCATTTGAGGCTACCCTATCGAAATCATAGCTACCTACTCTTTGACAAATACCAACAATTTCATCAAAACATTCTTTAAACTCATTCCATATTTCATCATAGTATTCCGGTGGCTTATTCTCTGCTAAATTATCTCTAATATCAGTGGCTTTATCGCCCATTTTTACCCACATTGACTCCAATGTACGAATTTCATCTTTTTTATTAAAAGAGTGCCCTTTCCAATAATCCAATACCTCTGAATAATCGTCTATCAATGTTTGATACTTGTCAAACTGCTCGCTTAATATCACCTTCGAGTCTTCGATAGATAAACGAGTTATCTCTGAATTGGTTGTTTCTGTGCTTTCTGTTACGAAACTCTCTATTACCGCTTCCGTTTGGGAACCCCTATTATCAGTCTCAACATCACATAATGTCGCAACTAAATTATTAATAATAAGATACTGACCATTTTTTACCGTAATATACGACTGGTTTCCAGTAAGCATACCGCATGCTATGGGCTCTTTTTCCGGAGAGTCATCGCATATTTGATAGGCACCAGATATGTTTTGTATATTACATATGCCATCAATAGTGCAGCTGCTTGCCACCGATGTGATTCTATAGTCTCCCTCTTGCAAGTCCTCACCAACAAGAAAAACGCCATATTTTTTCCAGTTGGATGTATCCACCTCGTTAGCCGGAACCATGATTCCGCCATACTGAATTTGAACATATTGTTTATTCTCGACACTTACTTTTCTAAGCATCCTTTGCGTCGAATCTTCAAAACTATTAGGAGAATCGCTAGCGCAATACAACGCATTTGCACCAAATATGGACATAATATAATAGTCCCCCGCCGGAAAATCCAGCCCACAGCGGTATATACCATTGGTCCAATACCTTGAGAAAGATGCACAATCGAGAAATTCGAATTTCAGTTCTGTGTTTGTTCCCTTCTGATATGTAGGTTGTGTTGTTGTAGATGTTGAACCTACTTTCGCTACCGTTTCGTTAGTATTTTGTGTTTGATTTGTTAAGTTAACATCTTGTGATGGTAAATCACTGTTCGATGAGCATCCTCCCAATGGAACAACTAATAAGAACAGAATGACCATCCAGGAAATAGTTTTACGCATAATCTTCACCTCCTCCATAGAATATCACATTCGTCGTTGTCAGTCAACTATTTTAGTACTTTCTTCAACCTTTTTCGTCTTTTCTTTTGATAGACTGTCATGGAATGAAGGCTTATATACAGTTTGGGAGTATTTATAATGGTTAACTTTGGCAATATTCTAAAAGAACTTCGTCTAAAATCTGGACTGACACAAAAAGAATTGGCAACAAAAGTCGGTGTAACAAAAAGCGTTATCTCGTACTATGAATTGTCAGAACGCACACCTTCTCCGGAAATTCTTATAAAATTAGCAAATATTTTCCATGTTTCAACCGATTACCTACTTGGTATCGATAGTAAATCAATTTCATCACTAGATTTATCTGGTCTAGACAAGGAAGACGTTGCCCTATTACAGTACACAGCAGAAGTCTTACGTAAGAAAAATCAAAATCGATAACGTTTCCAACGTAACAAGAACTATCCCCTGTTTAGTCTTCCTCTGGGCCTATAGTCGTCCCCTCCGCCCCGTCGCCTGCGGGCAACACCCTCCACGCGGGCGGCGGGCAGCGCTGCTCGCGCGGGCAACCGGAATATCCAGAAGATTCCCCGGTCTGCGGGCTGGCTCGGAATGACCGGTCGTTTGGGCATTGTAAAGTTAACTTCCTATTCAGTAAAGAAAGGATTCATTATGAGTAATGCGGAAATCTTTATAGATAAGTACAAGCAACTTGAAGAAGTCGTTCGTTCCACATATCATTTAAAGGATAATGACTCGATTTCTTTCTATTTGAGCGAACAGGTTAAATATCAAAGGTTCAAAGAAGAGATTAAATATTGCCAAGATGTTAGGAATTTGTTGAGCCACAAGAAAAAAATCAACAGCAGCTTTGCCGTTGAACCCAATAATCAGATGATTGAGTTTATTGAGAGCCTGATCGGACGAATTAAAAGACGAACAAAATGTTCTGATATTCAAGTAAAAATGAATAACATATATTGGCAAACGATTGATGGTAATGTTAAGGAAACAATGAGTGCCATGCGTAGAAATTTGTATACGCATATACCTATCTTGGAAAATGGAACCGTAATAGGTGTGTTTGATGAAAACTCAATATTCAATTACCTAGCGAGTGAGGAAATTATTGAAATTGACAGCGAACTATCATTTAGAAACATCGGGAATTACATATCATTGGAAGACAGAGAAATGGAAGAATTCCTTTTCTTTAAAATCGATAGTTATGTCGAGGAATTAGAAAGTGAAATTGAAGGGTATTTCAAGAGGGGTAAGCGGGTTGGGCTCACATTCCTGACACAAAACGGCAAGCCGAAGGAAAAACTTCTAGGTATCATTACCCCCTGGGATATAATTTCTGCATCGGAATAATTATCAAAGACCTCCTGGCAACAACAGTAGGTAATCTAAGGATTTAGGGGTACAGCTCTTAAAAGGAGGTACTTTTATGAAGCCACGAAGAATTCTATTTATAATTGGCCTGATTCTTGCTGCGGTTCTGCTGCTGGGCATTGGCTATACAATAGACGGTGGAAAACCGGTTGCAGCAGAATTTCTGTTCCAGCCCCTGCAAATGCATATGATCTTCTCCCCCGCTCCCATGAATCCTCACGATGGGTATCGGGAGATTGCCTTTTCCGATGCCTATCTGTACACCAGCGAGGATTACAGCATCGTCTACCCAATCGGCAGCTCCCAATAATCCCTGCAATTCAGAATGTATCCAGCAAAGGAGGCGCAGCCCACGAAACCGCTTCTTACCAAGGCAGAACGGCCGCTTGCCCGCATACAGTGCCTTAATGACAACCAGCTGAAGCTGATCGCCGCCATCTGTATGCTCATTGACCATATTACCAAGGTTTTCTACCAGTCCCTGGCCTTCCGGATCATCAATCCCATGGCCGCCTCCGGCCAGCTCAATTACGAAAAATTTCTTCGCTTCCGCTGGATCTATGACCCACTGCTGTGCGGTATCGGAGCCATTGCCTTTCCCATCTTTGCTTTTGCCTTTACCGAGGGCTTCGCCCATACCCGCAATAAGGGAAAATTCCTGGGGCGGCTTCTCCTCTTTGCTCTGATTTCCGAGCTTCCCTTCGACCTGACTTTCTTTTCGGGCTATGCACAGGGTTCTGTTTTCTTCTGGGGCCACCAGAATGTATTCTTCACCTTCACCGTCGCCCTGGGCGGGCTGTGGCTCATGGAACTGGCCGGTAAGATCAGCCGGAAACCCCTTGCCATTATGGCCCAGTGCGCCGCAGCGCTGCTAAGCTGCTGTCTGGCTGAATTTGTCGTGAAAGGCGATTACGAGGGCTATGGAGTGTTTCTCATTCTCGTCACCTATCTGACCCGGAAAAACCGCCTTGTCCAGATAATTGCCATGCTGGCCGCAAAATTCCTGTTTGACCCATTTTATTACCCGGTGTCCTTCCTCCTCTCTATTGCCTTGATCCTGCTGTATAACGGCAAGCGGGGGGAGAAGAATATGAAGATGTTTTTCTATTGGTTCTATCCCGCGCATATTGCGGTGATCGGGATTCTGAATTGGTTGATTTTCTATGTGTTGTGGAGGTAACTAAGAATTTAGCGGCCTGAAATAACGCCGTGTCGTTGCGAGCCAGCGTTATTTTAGAACGCTAAATTCTTATTTCCTTTCAAAAAACTTCTTGACAAATCCCTTTCCACATGCTATACTGTGGGAGTTGCCAAAGACAGCAGGTACAAACCTAAATCCTGCCGAGGTGCGTTGAATAGAATTTCTTCGTATCTTTCTGCTCTTTGGCAGGAAGATATTTTTATTTTTTCGGAGGTGAAAATTATGCCCAACGCTAAGGTTCTTGAGAGCAAGAAGGCCGTTGTTGCCACTCTGTCCGGTAAGATCAAGGAAGCTTCTTCCGTGGTTTTCGTCGACTACAAGGGTATCACGGTTGCTCAGGATACCGAGCTGCGTAAGCAGTTCCGTGAAGCTGGTGTTGAGTACTCCGTTGTCAAGAATACCCTGACCAATTTCGCTGCCAAGGATGCTGGCTACGACTTTGCCGAGATTCTGAACGGTACTACCGCTATGGCTTCCACCACCGGCGACCCCATCGCCCCTGCTCGTATCGTCTGCGAGTTTGCCAAGAAGAACAAGAACACCCTGTCCATCAAGGGCGGCGTGGTAGAAGGCTCCGTCCTGTCTGCCGACCAGCTCAATGGATTCGGTGAGCTGCCCAGCAAGAATGCTCTGGTGGCTTCCGTTCTGGGTACCTTCCTGGCACCTATCTCCAGCCTGGCTTTCGTCCTGGATCAGATCCGGGAGCAGAAGGAAGGCGGCGCTCCTGCTACCGCAGAAGCCTAAGTTCGTCCATTAAAAATCAAACTACAATCTACTTTTTAGGAGGATTATTACCATGGCTAGTGAAAAAGTCACTGCTCTCGTTGAGGAAGTTAAGGGTCTGACCGTTCTGGAGCTGTCCGAGCTGGTCCACACCCTGGAGGATGTGTTCGGTGTTTCCGCCGCTGCTGCTGCTGTTGCTGCTCCCGCTGCCGGCGCTGTTGCTGAGGTTGAGGAGAAGACCGAGTTCGACGTTATCCTGAAGAACGCCGGCGCTTCCAAGCTGGGTGTCATCAAGGTCGTTCGTGCCGCTACCGGCCTGGGCCTGAAGGACGCCAAGGATCTGGTGGACAACTGCCCCAAGACCCTGAAGGAAGCCATCTCCAAGGAAGATGCCGAGAAGCTGGTTGCCGAGCTGAAGGAAGCCGGCGCCGAGGCCGAGATCAAGTAAGTTATCTCGAAATGGCTATTTACCTCCGCCGTTTTCGGCGGAGGTTTTTTGGTATTTGTTCCCATTTTTTCGTCTATACTATTCGTACTCCTTATCTAGAAAGGTTACTCTATGGACATTACAAGCCTCACACAGGAGCTCAGCGCCCTTTGGGGTGCCGCTTCGGGTATGATCCCGGAGGACATCAGTAAACTCCTTACAGCCGCCGCCTCGGCCATTCCAAAGGATTTTGACATTGGGTCCTCCTTCAAATTTATTCTCATCTTTGCCGCTGCCCTTTTGGGCGTTGGACTGCTTACCAAGGTGCTCTTTGGCAACCGGTCGGACCTTAACCACGCCATGTCCTCCTCTGCCGGTATTCTGACGGTATATGTCATCACGGTCATTGTCTACGCCTTCCAGCCTGCAGGGCTGGAGAAGCTCCTCACCCCCCTGCCCTTTGTCACCTTCGTCAAAGAATACCTGTTCGTACTCCCCTTCCATGGGACATCCTTTGAGACACTCTGCGGACAGATCCTTTCTTTGCTCATTCTTGCTTTTGTCGTAAACCTGATGGACTCCATCCTGCCAGAGGGCGAAAGCCCCGTCACCTGGTTCCTGTCCCGGTTTTTGAGCGTCGTGCTGGCCATGGGGCTCCACCTGGTTGCCAACTGGGCCATCAATAAGTATCTGCCCACTTTGCTCGTGTACCACGCCCCCGCCGTGCTGCTGGTGGTACTGCTGGGCTGTATGCTGCTGGGTGTCTTCAAGCTGGTACTGGGCATCTTCCTGACGGTGATGAACCCCATATTGGGGGCTCTCTACACCTTCTTCTTCTCCAGCCACATTGGCAAGCAGCTGACCAAGTCCGTGCTGTCCACCGCCATCCTCTGCGGCGTATTCTACGCCATGGACCACTTCAATTTTCTGATCATCCACATCAGTCCGTCAGCCCTCCCCGCCTATCTGCCGCTGCTTCCCGGATTTCTCATCATCTGGTATCTGCTGGGGCATGCCCTATAAGAAACGATCCCCGAAGGCGCTGCCTTCGGGGACATTTTCTTGGGGATTTAATTCCTCAGGCTCTGCAGCGGTGCCGGGATCCTTCCGCCCCGGGCGATAAAGGCTTCGCTGCCCTCTTTGTGGACGGGCATAATGGGAGCAGAGCCCAGCAGGCCGCCCATTTCCACCCGGTCGCCGAAGGACTTGCCCAGGGCGGGGATGATACGGACGGCGGTGGTCTTGGTATTGACCATGCCGATGGCCGCTTCGTCTGCGATAATGGCGGAGATGGTAGCGGCGCTGGTATCGCCGGGAACCGCGATCATGTCCAGACCTACAGAACACACGCAGGTCATGGCCTCCAGCTTGTCCAGCTGAAGGGTGCCCTGCTCGGCGGCTGCGATCATGCCCTCATCCTCAGACACGGGGATGAAAGCGCCACTTAGGCCGCCCACATGGTTGGAGGCCATGACGCCGCCCTTCTTCACGGCGTCATTGAGGAGAGCCAGGGCGGCAGTGGTGCCGTGGGTGCCGCAGACCTCCAAGCCCATCTCCTCCAGGATCCGGGCCACGCTGTCGCCGATGGCGGGCGTAGGCGCCAGGCTCAGGTCCACAATACCGAATGGCACCCCCAGCCTTTTCGAGGCTTCTACGCCCACCAGCTGGCCCATACGGGTGATCCGGAAGGCGGTCTTCTTCACGGTCTCGGCCACCACATCAAAGGGCTGGCCCTTGACGCTCTGGAGCGCGTGATACACCACGCCGGGGCCGGACACGCCCACATTGATGACGCACTCCGGCTCCCCTACCCCATGGAAAGCGCCGGCCATAAAGGGATTGTCCTCTACAGCGTTGGCAAACACCACCAGCTTGGCGCAGCCCAGGCAGTCGTTCTCTTTCGTCAGCTCGGCGGTTTTCTTGACGATGCGGCCCATTTCGGCTACAGCGTCCATGTTGATGCCAGCCTTGGTGGAACCCACGTTGACGCTGGAGCAGACCATATCAGTGTAGGCCATGGCTTCGGGGATGGACCGGATCAGTTTCCAGTCGCTTTCCGTGCAGCCCTTCTGGACCAGCGCCGAGAAGCCGCCGATGAAGTTGACACCGCAGGTCTTAGCAGCCCTGTCCAGGGTCTTGGCAATTTCTACGTAGCTGTCTGTCTGGCAGGCGGCAGCCACCAGGGAGATGGGGGTAACGGAAATCCGTTTATTGACAATGGGGATGCCGAACTCCGCCTCAATGTCCTTGCCGACTTTTACCAGGTCCTTGGCACAGCGGGTAATTTTGTTGTAGATTTTTTCACAGCACTTGCTTAAATCCGGGTCCGCGCAGTCTAAGAGGCTGATGCCCATGGTGATGGTCCGGATGTCCAGGTGCTGATTGTCGATCATGTCCAGTGTGGACAGAATATCCTTTTGATCCAGCATGTTCTTCTCCTCAAATCCGGTGCATGGACTGGAAAATGTCCTCCCGCTGGACCCGGATGGACAGGCCCATGGAAACCCCCAGTTCGTCCATTCTCTGGGCCAGCTCTGCCAGGGGCACATTGCAGCCGGAGACCTCCGTGGCCATCATCATGGTGAAATAGCCCTGCATAACAGTCTGGCTGATATCCAGAACATTGACGTTGAATTCCGCCAGCTTGGCGCACACGGCGGCAATGATGCCCACCCGGTCCTGGCCCACAACGGTAACGATTGCTTTCATATTTCTCTCTCCTTATACTTCGTAATCAGCAGCCACTCTTGCCTGGACCCAGGGGAAGAAATGGCTCTTGGCCTCGATATGGGCGGGATGATCGGCATAGCCGGCCAGGGCCTCCCTGCTTTCCAGCTCGGAATAGAGTACAAAGTCAGGGCCGGAGAAGCACTTTTGCACTTCCATCTTGGTAAGGCCCGGGATTTGACCAACCAAGGGCGTCAGGGCCTTTTCCGCAGCGGCAATGACGGCGTCCTTGTCCGCGTCTTCCTTCAGGGTGAAGAAAATGATGTGTTTGACCATTTGTATTCTCCTTTATATTCAAAATACCGGGGCAGACAGACTACCCCGGTATTTTTTATTGAGCCTTAATTACTCGGCGTCCTCGCCGTCCTCCAGCAGAGCGCGGATGGACAGGGAGATACGCTTGTTCTCGGCGTCGATGTCGGTGATCTTGACCTTCACATCCTGACCCTCGGACAGGACATCCTCGGGCTTGCCGATGCGGCGGTCAGCGATCTGGGAGATGTGGATCAGGCCGTCCACGCCGGGCAGGATCTCGGCGAAGGCGCCGAAGGTCATCAGCTTGACAACCTTAGCATCCACAACATCACCAACATTGTAGTTGGTCATGAACTGATTCCAGGGGTTCATGGCGTCGGTCTTGTAGCCCAGAGAAATCTTGTGCTTCTCGGGGTCGAAGGAGATGACGTAAACGTCGATCTCGTCGCCGACCTTCACAACGTCAGCAGGAGTCTTGATCCGGTTCCAGCTCAGCTCGGACACATGGACCATGCCGTCCACGCCGCCGATGTCCACGAAGGCACCGTAGGAGGTCAGGGACTTGACCACACCGTGGTACTTCTTGCCGACCTCGATCTCGCTCCAGATCTTCTCCTGGGCAGCCTTGCGGGCTTCCGCGTTCACGGCACGAATGGAGCCGATGGCGCGGCGGCGGGCACGATTGACCTCGGTGATCTTCAGCTGCACGGGCTTGCCGACCATACCGGCCATATCGCCGCCCTTGGCAATGCCGGACTGGGAAGCGGGGATGAACACCCGGACACCCTTCACATTGGCAACCAGGCCGCCCTTGTTCTCTTCGGTAATGACGGCATCGATGGTGGTCTTGTTCTCCACGTAGTCAGCCATCTCGTCCCAAACCTTCAGGCCGTCCAGCTTCTTCTTGGACAGCTGCACAGTGCCCTCCTGGTCGTTCACACGAACCACGAAGACCTCGATCTCGTCGCCAACCTTCAGGATATCCTCGGGCTTGACGGAAGGATCGTTGCTGACTTCATCATAGGGAATGTAACCGGCATGCTTGGTGCCCAGGTCTACCTGAATCTCGGTATTGCCGATCCCGGTAACGGTGCCGATAACCTTATCTCCTGTATTTAAAGTCTTGATGGACTGCTCGAGAAGTTCGGCAAAGTTCTCCTCCTGCACAGCCTCAGCATTGGTAATTTCGCTCATAGTCTTGTTGACCTCCTTTATAATCCACGCCGGTGTGGACGCACCAGCCGTGATTCCAACATCAGTGATACCGGCGAAAAACGCGGGCTCCAGTTCGCTGGCATCGTCAACAAGAGCTACACGGTCGCAGTATTCGCGGCAGATCATGGCAAGCCGGCCGGTGTTGGAACTCTTCGCGTCCCCCACTACGACCATAGCCTGACATTTGCGGCTTAACGAAGCCGCCTCGGTCTGCCTATCCTCAGTCGCTTTACATATTGTATCAAATAATTTCAAGTTAGTAAACTGTTTTTTTGCAAAATTTCTGCATAATTTCCACAAACTTTCGGTGGATGTTGTCTGCGAAACCATGCAAATTGGCGTATCCGCACCAATTCTTTCGTCCTGGACCCATTTTTTTAGTGCATCTGCACTATCAAAGATCCGACAGTCGCTGCACCAGCCGGCAATTCCCTCCACCTCTGGGTGGGTCGGGGTGCCGATGATAATGGGCAGCCGCCCCTCTTCCTCCGCCTGACTCACAAGACCGTGGATGCGCTTGACGAAGGGGCAGGTAGCATCGATGATCTCCGCCCCGGTGTTTTCCAGCCGCTTATACACATCCCGGCTGACGCCGTGGGAGCGGATCACCACCGTATCCCCGGGTCCCGCCTCCTCAGGGGTGTCGATGACCCGGACCCCGGCAGCAGTGAACTGCTCCACCACATGGCGGTTGTGGATGATGGGCCCCAGGGTCAGGGTCCGCTTTCCCTCCGCCGCGGCCTTCTGCACCAGCTCTACGGCACGGCTGACACCGAAGCAGAAGCCCGCACTTTTTGCAACCCGTACACTCATGCACCCAGCTTCTCCCCGATGATCTTCTTCATGGCAGCGACGACCTCGTCAATGGTCATGTTGGAAGTATCCAGCTTCACGGAGTCCCGGGTCATTTTCAAAGGGGCGATCTCCCGGTGGGTGTCCTGGTAGTCCCGCTGCTGGATGTCCTTCAGGATCTTATTGTAGTCCACCTTCTGGCCCTTTTCCTGGAGCTCCTTGCAGCGCCGGTCAGCCCGGACCTCGGCGGAAGCCGTCAGGAAAATCTTCACAGTGGCTTTTGGCAGCACCACGGAGCCGATGTCCCGGCCGTCCATGACCACATCATACTGCCGGGCTGCCTCCCGCTGCATATCGAGAAGGGCTTCCCGAACCACTGGCTGGGCAGCGATGAGGCTGGCTTTCTGGGAAATTTCCGGGGTGCGGATATCCGCGGTCACATCCATGCCATTCATGATCATGTGCTGAACGCCCTGGTCGTCATATTCGATGTTCACCGTCAGCTCGTCAATGTAGCGGGTCACCCCGTCGGTGTCCTTAGGGCTCACTCCCCACAGGTCCATGAAGTAGGCAACGGTGCGGTAAATGGCACCGGTATCCACATACCGGTAGCCCATCTCCTGGGCCAGCCGCCGGGCAATGGTGCTCTTCCCTGCCCCGGCAGGGCCGTCGATGGCAATGGAAATTTTGTGTTCCATAGTATCTTCTCCTTATTCTTTTTTGGTGCGCAGCTTGGCCAGGGCCGCGGCCTCCCGGGCCACGACCTCCTGGGGCGTCAGCCCCAGCCGCTTGCCCGTATCCTCGGGGCTCAGAGGGAGCTCCTTGTCGAGACCGAACCGCAGGCTCAGGAGCTTGGCATCCTCCTCAGGCAGTACGCTGAGGAGCTCCGTGATCCGCTGGCGCATCTGGAAATAGGCGGTGTCCTCCACAGCCTGATTGGCTTCCTCCGGCTCCGCTTCCTCTTTGGGAGCGGTGGCCTGAGCCAGGATCCGGGCATCATCCAGATTCCGCTTGACGGTGGCAGCGTCGTCTGGGGTCATGTGGAGCTCCTGGGCGATCTCCTCCAGGGTGGGGTTTCTGCCCAGCTCCGACAGGAGCCGCTCATCCACCGCCCGGTAGTCTTCCAACGCCTGGCGCATTTTCCGGCCCACGCCGCTTTCTCTCGCCTGTAATGTCACCGCCCGGGCCATGGCCTGGCGGATGGCATCGTCCCGAGTGCTAGGATAATCGCCGCCGGAGAAACCGGAAACCACCTTCCAAAGGCCCATGCTGCCCTCCTGAATGAGGTCCATCAGCAGCACGCCGTAGCCCGTAAACTCCTTAGCGATTTCCGCCACCCGCCGGAGCCCAGCGTTTGTCAGGGCCTCCTGGGCTTTTTCGTCCCCGCTGGCCGCTTTGGACAGCAGCTCCTCCGTCTCCTGGATCTGCGGCAGGGACTCGATTTCCTCTAAGTACAGCCGCAGCGGATCATTGGGCCCCAGATCTTTCAGAACCATGTCCTCTTTCACCATCTGCTCCTCCTGCCGCAGCCGCAGAGCCGCCTGGCCCACGAACTGCCGGGAGGGCAATGTGGTGATATCCAGCTTCAGCCCCCGGTCCTCCAGGGCGGCGAAGGCATCCTCCACCCCTTCTTCGGTTTCCTCCTCCAAAAAGGTGAGCAGCTGGGCCGCACTCAGGCTGTCGCCGGACTGCTTTCGGTCCATCCAGATTTCCCAGGGGGAGTCCCCAAAGGAAATATCCATATCCATCATTCCAGAAAATCCTCCAATCCCATACTGGTGCCCATGGCCTGGAGCTTGTCCATGGCCTGCTTCTCCACCTGCCGGACCCGCTCCTTGGAGATGCCCAGCTTCTCGCCGATAGCTTCCAACGAGTAGCAGGTTCCGTCCTCCATGCCGAAGTGGAGCCGGAGGATCGTCTGCTGCCGGGGCGTCAGGCTGCTGAGGAGTTTCTCCAGCATTCCTTCCAGTTCTTTACGGACCAGCTCCTCCTGGGGCTGGGGGGCCTCCAGGTCCTCCAGCAGATTTCCCAGGGTGCCCTTCTCTCCGTCGCCGGTGGGCACATCCAAAGAGCAGATATCCGGAGAAAGCTGCAGAAGCTCTTCTACCTTCTCCGCCGGCAGATCCACCCGCTGGGCGATTTCCTGGGCCGTGGGCTCCACGCCGTTTTGCTGGCGCAGATAGGCCCGGGCGGCCTGAATCTTGCGCATCCGTTCCGCCGTATGCACCGGCACCCGGATGGTGCCCCCGTGATTGAGAAGGCACCGGGTCACGCCCTGGCGGATCCACTTGGTAGCGTATGTAGAAAACCGGAAATCCCGGGTATAGTCAAACTTCCTGGCCGCCGCCAGCAGGCCGATGCTCCCCTCCTGGATGAGGTCCAGCAGCGGCACCCCACGGCCCGCGTATTCCTTGGCCACGGACACCACCAGCCGCAGATTGCTGTTGACCATCTTCCGGATGGCCTCCTCGTCTCCCTGGGCGCAGCGCTGGGCCAGCTCCCGCTCTTCCTCCGGCGTCAGCCGGGGGTAGCTGCGAATTTCGCGAAGGTACTGGCGGATGTCATCCTCGTCGGTGGGGACGGGGATGGGGGTTTCCTGGTCTGGTTCCTGATCAAATTGCTCTGTCATGGTCTGGCACCTTTACTTTCCCGTAGTTTTCTCTGTAGCGATCTCAGGTCCTCGTCGGACTGGACCGAATTGAACTGATGCTCCCGCCGGATGACCCGGATGCTGTCCAGAAGCCCCTGCTCCGACACCGGGTCCGTATTTCTCTGCAATATTCCGGCGATATGGGCCATTTCCTCCCCGCTCAGGTCCGTCAGGGCCGTCAGAGTCGGCTCCTGGCCGCTTTTGTACTGGGCCTCCATCTGGGAGAATACTTTTCCCAGCAGGGGCGAGGAGAAGGTATCCGGCGTCAATACCATAGCCTTTTCCATAAGCCCGGCATCCTTCATGCACTGGGCAATGACGTTCTCCTCCGCCATAGCGGACTTGACGTTGTCATAGTGGAAGCTGCGGCTCTTAGGCTGCCGGGCAATGGCGGGAGCCAGGTCGATGTGCTCCTGCTTTTTCTTCTCCCGGCCAACGCGGCGCTTGAAGGCCTTGGAAACCTCAATTTTCATGGCCTCGCCGCTGATTTTCGCGGTCTCCGCCGCCCGGTTGCCGTAAATTTCCCGCTGGACGGCATTCTGTAAGCTGCTGATAAAATCCGCCGCCTCGCCGATGAACTTCACCCGGTCCTCGTCGGAGGTCAGATCATATTTTTTCTGGATGGCCCGCAACTGATACTCTACCCGGTTGGAGCTCTCCTCCAGCAGAAGCTTAAACTTGTCTGCCCCGTATTTTTTCAAAAATTCGTCCGGGTCCTTGGCCCCTCGCATCTGCAAGACCTTCACCTGGAGTCCCGCCTTTTCCAGCATGGGAATGGCCCGCTTGGTGGCATTCTGCCCCGCCTCGTCACCGTCGTAGATGAGCATGACCTGGTCTGTATAGCGGCTGAGAAGCGTTGCGTGCTCCTCCGTCAGAGAGGTGCCCAGGGAGGCCACAGCGCAGTCGAAGCCATACTGGTGCAGGGCAATGGCATCCATATACCCTTCCACCAGGATCATATAGCCCAGTTTGGTTTTCTTGGAAATATTCAGGGCAAACAGATTTTTGCGCTTGTTGAAAATAATGGTTTCCGGAGAATTCAGGTACTTTGGCGTGGAGTCATCCATGACCCGGCCGCCGAAGCCGATAACGTTGCCCCGGACGTCGATGATGGGAAACATAAGCCGGTTCCGGAACCGGTCATAGATCCGCCCATTCTTCTGGGATACAGACACCAAACCGGCATCTTTCAGTTCCTCTTCGGTATAGCCCTTGGCCAGCATGGCATCCGTCAGGCTGGTCCAGGTGTTGGGGGCGAAACCGATACCAAACCGAGTCAGGGTCCCCTTGCTCATGCCCCGCTTCTGGGCGTAGGCCAGGCCCTCCGCCCCTGCCGGGGCATAAAGCTGGGCCACAAAGAACCGGGCTGCCTCCTTACTGAGGGCCCAAAGCCGCTCCTGCTGGCGATAACGGCTTTGGTACTGCTCATCATCCGGCACTTCCATCCCCGCCCGCTGGGCCAGGGCCCGGACGGCGTCAGGGTAGCTGAGCCCCTCGATCTCCATCTCGAAGTTGATGACACTGCCGCCCTTGTGGCAGCCGAAACAGTAGAAGATGCCCTTATCCGGGGCAACGGAAAAGGAGGGGGTCTTCTCCCCGTGGAAGGGACACAGGCCGAAGAGATTGCTCCCGGACCGCTTCAGATTCACATACTGGCCCACCACCTCTTCAATGGGGTTCCGGGCCGCCAGCTCATCCAGAAACTGCGGTGGAAACGGCATTCTGATCTCTCCTTCCTTACAGCCAATTATACCATACTACCCCCGGACATTCCAGCCGGAAGGTACAAAAATCTCTGTAAATTTTCCCACTGCATAGTTATCCGTCATACCGGCAATGTAGTCGCAGACGGTCCGCTCCATGCCATCGAAGCTCAGCTGGGGCTGGAAATCTTCCGGCAGGGCCTCCGGGTTCGCCATGTAGTATTCGAAGAGCCGCTGGAGCATCCCCTGGGCCTTGCTCTCCTCCCCTTTGGCAATGGGGTTTCGGTAGACCCGCTCGAACATGAATTCCCGCAGCTCCGTAAAGGCCAGCTCCACGCTGGGGGTCATGGCAATGGCCCCCGCCTCCCGGGAGGTGGCGATGACATCGCAGACCAGGGTATTGATCCGGTCCCGGGGATTTTCCCCCAGGGTCAGGGTCATGCTTCTGGGAATATCCTCCTCCCGGAGGATACCTGCCCGGATGGCGTCGTCTATGTCGTGATTCACGTAAGCAATACGGTCCGATCGGCGGATGATCTGGCCCTCTAAGGTGTCCGGCTGTTTGTCCCCGGTATGGCAGAGGATCCCCATCCGGACCTCATTGGTCAGATTCAATCCCTGGCCGTCCTTTTCCAGGCAGTCCACCACCCGCAGGCTCTGCTCGTTATGCCGGAAGGGTTTCCCCAAACAGGCCGTCAGGGCCCCTTCTCCGGCATGACCAAAGGGGGTATGGCCCAGGTCGTGGCCCATGGCAATGGCCTCCGCCAGGTCCTCGTTCAGGCCCAAAGCCCTGGTGATGGTCTTGGCGATCCGAGTGACCTCCAGGGTGTGGGTCATCCGGGTCCGGTAGTGATCCCCTTCCGGCCGCAGAAACACCTGGGTCTTGTGCATCAGCCGCCGGAAGGCCTTGCTGTGCACCACCCGGTCCGTATCCCGCTGGAAGCAGGTCCGCACATCCTCCACCCGCTCCGGCTCCCGGTGGGGGCGGCCGGTGGATTCATCAGCAAAGGTCGCCAAGGGATTCAGGCGGCGGTGCTCCAGACGCTCCAGTTCTTCCCGAACGGTCATAGGTGATCACTCCTTCTATTTGATTGGAAAGGCCCTGTATTCCTTCCCGATTTCCATGGCTTCTACGGTACCGCTGGTCATGTCCGTCAGGTGGGCAAGGAATTCTTCCGTTTTCGCCTCCGGGAACAAAACCTCCAGCTCGATTTCCGCGCCGTAGTCCGTCTTTCTTATGATCCCCTCATATTCCGCCACCGCCAGCTTCACCCGCTCGTAAAAGGGGTAAGGGCAGGGCAAATACAGGACGGTCCACACCCGCTTGCAGGACTTTCCCGCAGCATCTACAGCGATCTTTGCCCCCTTGGTGTAGGCCCGGACCAGGCCTCCGGCCCCCAGGAGGATGCCGCCAAAATACCGGGTCACCACGCACACCACATTGAATAGGCCCTCCCGCTGGAGCACCTGGAGCATGGGCATACCGGCGGTGCCTCCCGGCTCCCCGTCGTCGGAGAAACGGACGGCTCCATCCCGGATAATATAAGCCCAGCAGTTGTGGGTGGCATCGTAGTGCTTCTTTTTCATCTCCTGGATCTTCTCCAGTGCCTGCTCCTCCGTCTCTACCGGCCAGAGGCGGCCGATGAAGCGGGACTTCTTCTCTATAAATTCGTCCTCCCCAAAGGCGGTAGGCACCAGATATTCTTCCAAGACCTCTTACTCCTTTATAATGTAGTCCCGCAGACGTCCGTAGAGGATATCGTCCAGCACGGTGTCGATCTCAATGCCCTCGCCGGTGTAGTCCACGGAGAACACCTTGGCCCCCGAATGGAGGGTGTCCACAGTGCCGCCCATGGAATAGGGCAGCCGGAGGGTCACCCGATGCCGGGCATGGCCCAGGGTGTCCTCGATTTTTTTCAGCAGGGCCTCCATATGGATACCCTTGGCGGCGGAGATGGCGATCACGTTCTCCCCAACGGGGATCTCCTCTTTCGGCACTAGGTCCGCTTTGTTGTAGCAGTAGATCACCGGAGTCCCGGGCCTTGCCAGAGAGGAAATCAGCTTATCCACCACGGCAATGTGGTCCTCCCGGTTGGGGTCTGCCGCATCGATGACATGGAGCAGCAGGTCCGCATACTGGAGCTCCTCCAGGGTAGCCCGGAAGGCATCCACCAGATGGTGTGGGAGCTTGGAGATGAAGCCTACGGTGTCCGAGAGGATCACATCCAGATTGTCGGAAACCTTCAGCTGCCGGGAGGTGGTGTCCAGGGTGTCAAAGAGCCGGTTGTTGGCAGGAATACCCGCCCCGGTGAGCTGATTGAGAAGGGTGGATTTACCCGCGTTGGTATAGCCCACAATGGCCACCACCGGCACGGAATTCTTCATACGGCGCTCCCGTTGGACACCCCGGACCTGGCGCACCTGCTCCAACTCCGATTCCAACCGGGAAATCCGCTCCCGGATGTGCCGCCGGTCGCTTTCCAGCTTGGTTTCACCCGGGCCTCGGGTACCGATTCCGCCGCCCTGACGGGAAAGACTTTTTCCCGCACCGGAAAGCCGCGGCAGAAGATACTTATACTGGGCCAGCTCCACCTGGAGGCGGCCCTCCTTGGTCTTGGCCCGCTGGGCAAAGATATCCATAATGAGGGCGCTGCGGTCCAGCACCGTGACCCCAATGATTTCTTCCAATGCCCGGATATTTCCCGGGGAAAGCTCGTTATCAAAAATCACCATGGTAGAGGCAGTGGCCTCCACCAGCATCTTCACTTCCAAAGCCTTCCCTTCACCGATGAAGCAGTGGGCATCCGGCACATGGCGGTTTTGCAGCATCTTCCCGGTGCAGAAGCCCCCCGCCGTCTCCAGCAGTGCCTCCAGTTCCTCCAGGGACTCCTCCGTGGCCGTCTGCTCCTGGGTGAAGCAATCGGCGTTGAGGCCTACCAGGACGGCCCGCTCCTGAATTTTTTCTTCCATAGAAACCTCCTGATGGTTTGTAGATAGTATAGCACAGAAACCACATTTCTGACAAGGGGTAAAGAAAATACCCGCACTACGTTGCCGTAATGCGGGTAATGAAGACGAATCTTACTTCAGGCCGAAGCGCTTGTTGAAGCGATCGACGCGTCCACCGGTGTCAACCAGCTTCTGCTTGCCGGTATAGAAAGGGTGGCACTTGGAGCAGATCTCAACACGAATGTCCTTCTTGGTAGAACCGGTCGTGATGACGTTACCACACGCGCAGCGGATCGTGGTCTGTTCGTACTTAGGATGGATACCTTCCTTCATTTCTTTCACCTCTTTCATATCAGTTAAAGGGCAAACTTGCCCCCAGCAATCTCAAATCGCCTGAATATAATAGCACAGCCGATTCAAAAAAGCAAGTCCTTTTTTCTCTTTTTTTCAAAAAGATTCGTTTCCTTAGAAAGCCCAGTTGCCGCTCCGGAAAATGGGCTTGGTAGAGCCGTCCTCGCAGACTGCATCGATATTCATAGAGTCGCAGCCGATCATGAAATCCTCATGGATCATAGAGTCGTTGACCCCCAGTTCCCGGCACTCCTCCAATGTCTTATTCTGGAAGTCCTGGATGGTATCCGGGAAGCCCATGCCCAGGGCCAGATGGCAGGCGGCGTTCTCGTCGAAGAGGGTGTTGTAGAACAGCAGGCCGCTCTGGGCAATGGGGCTCTTCTGAGGAACCAGGGCGCACTCGCCCAGGTAGGCCGCGCCTTCGTCCATGGAGATCATGGCCTTCAGCAGGTCCTCCCCTTTCTCGGCATGGACCTCCACAGCCTTGCCGCCCTCAAAACGGATGGAGAAGCCCTCGATGAGCTGGCCCCGGTAGCTCAGGGGCTTGGTGGCGTAGACGATGCCTTCCGCCTGGCCCTTCATGGGGGAGACGAAGCACTCCTCGGTGGGAATATTGGGGTTGAAGAAAATGCCGGTGCGGCTGGTCTCCCCGCCGCCGCAGAACTGCCCCTGAGGGATCAGGCCTACGGTGAAATCCGTGCCATTGTCAGCCGTATAGTGGAGAGAACGGATATGGAGGCTGTTCAGGTAGTCGCAGCGGTCCTGCAAATCCTTGTCGTGGTCCTCCCAGGCTTTCTGGGGGTCCTCCGTCACCCGGGAGGCATCCAGAATGGCTTCCCACAGCTTTTCCACAGCGGTGCTGGTCCGCATGCCGGGGAAGACCTTCTTTGCCCAGGCAGCCCCGGGAACGGCAGCGATGCACCACTGCTGCTTGTTCTCCAGCTGGTCCTTGTAGGGCTTCAGGATGGGATAGCTCATCCGGCGGGCCTTGGTGACCTTTTCCATGTTGATGCCCTTGAGGCCATCCGGGTCCTCAGAGATGATGTGGATGCGGGCGGGCACCACGTCTACATAGTGCTGCTGCCGGGCCTTCTCCCATTCCTCCACGGTGCCCATGGTGGTGACGCTGCGATAGCGCACATGGAGTTTCTGGAGGGGCTGGTAGCTCCACTCTACGCTGACCTTCTTTGCCTTGGCCTTGTAGGCCTCCTCCACCACCATAGCCACAAACTCCGGCTGGTCCAGGTCGGCATAGACGATCACTTCCTGGCCCTTCTGAACATTGACACCCTTTTTCACAATCAGGCGGGCATATTCCCGCAAAACCGTTTTTTTCATGGTAAACTCCTTTTTGTAAGAATTTGTTTCCGTATTATAACAGATTTGGGGGGACTTGTAAACCCTGCCGTCCCCTCTTCCAAGAGAGGGTTTGCTATTGCAATCCTGTCCACTTTCCTTTATAATAAACCCAAATTCACGAAACGAGGGATTCGTTATGCTGACGAAAGAAGAATTTCACGCAGCCCTGGGCGCCGGCCCCTGGCTGCTGGACGGAGCCACCGGCTCCTATCTGCGAAAAATGGGCATGCCCAATGGAGTTGCCACTGAGGAGTGGGTGCTGCGCAATCCGGAGGTGTTGGTTTCTCTCCAGCGGGGCTACGCCGAGGCGGGAAGCAAGATCGTCTACGCCCCCACCTTCCAGGCCCAGCCCATCGCCTTGGAAAAAATCGGCTTAGACAAGCACTGCGAGGCCATCAATGGCCAGCTGATTGCCTTATCCCGTTCCGCCGCCCCGGGGTGCCTGGTGGCCGGTGACATCGCCACCCTGGCCGCCTTCTGCGACAGCTGGGACCCGGAAAACTTTGACCTGATGGTGGAAAACTACCGCCGCCAGATCCGCGGCCTCATCGACGGCGGTGCGGACCTGCTCGTCGGAGAGACCCTGATGTACGCCCAGGAGGCGGAGGCCATCCTCACCGCCGCCGAGCTGGAAGGGGCCGGAGCCACCATGATCAGCTTCACCATGCAGTCCGGGGGCTATCTTTTCAACGGAACCGACGCTGGTCCCCTCTTCCAGGACCTGGAAGGGTGGGGCGCTGCCGCCGTTGGCTTCAACTGCGTGGCCGCCGACGAGATGACCCCCCATCTGGTCAGCCGTCTGCGCCGGTTTACCAAGCTGCCCATTCTGTGCAAACCCAATGCCGGCATGCCCGTCATCGATCAGAAGGGTGTAGCCCAGTACGATATGGAGCCGGAGCCCTTTGCCGCCGTCCTCCGGGCCTGCCGGGAAAATGGAGCCTCCCTTCTGGGGGGCTGCTGCGGCACGGAGCCCCGACACATTGCCGCCGCCAGAGCTGCTCTTGGCATTTGAGGATACAGCCATGAAAAACAACGTTCACTTTTATGTAGAGCCGAAAAACGGCTTTGTGTGGCTCATGACGCTGCTGCTTTCCGCCTCCGCCATTGGAAGGATCGTGCTCTTTTCCATGAACGCTATCCCCGGCAGCGTGTGGTGGCGGGTGGTGCTGCCGGTAGCCGCCACGGTGCTGTATATCGTAATTACCCTCTGCCAGGGCAGAGAACAGTTTTATAAAACCGCCATCCCCGTGTGGATGCTGGCCCTGTTTGCCGCCCTATGGGTCAAGGAGACCTTGGGCTCCCGGGCCATGGTCTGGCTGCTGTGGATCAGCCTGTTCTTCTTCGCCTTCCTCTATATGGATGTGATTTCCGGCCAGCGGGTCCATCGGGTGTGGCTGCTGTTCCCCATTATGCTGCTGCCTCTGGCGGGCATTTATTACTTCAACCGTCAGGCCATTTTCCAGAAGGATTGGAACGGCGTACTGCTTCTGCTGCCCAATACTCTGCTGTTTGTGGGCTGCACGCTGCTGGTCTTTGCCATCCGCATCTCCCCTGCCGGGGAGTATCACCCCACCTGGGGAGACCGGGTAGACGGGCGGCGGCTGCGAAGCCTCCCCCCCGCCAGCATGATCGCCCCCTACATCATGGTCAACCGGAACGGCTCCTCCAACCTCTACGAGGAGCATTTTGAAATCACCGGTGCGGAACGCTATATCCGAAATAAGCGCCGGGAGGGGCTGAACAACTTCGGCATGCTCCACATGTTTCTGGCCTGCTACTGCCGGGCGGTGGCCAAATACCCGGGGGTCAACCGATTTGTTGCCGGGCAGCGGATATACTCCCGGGGGGAGGACATCCAGTTCTGCATGACCATCAAAAAGGATATGTCCACCGACGGGGCGGAGACGGAGATCAAGCTCCACCTGACCCCCAGAGACACGTCCTACGACGTATACCGGAAAATGAACGAGGAAATCACCAAGGTCAAAAATACACCCTTGGATGCCGGCGTGGACAACGTGGCCTTTGCCCTGACCCTGGTCCCCGGAGTGATGCTGAAATTTTTGGTGTGGCTGCTGAAAACCATGGATTACTTTGGGCTCCTGCCCAAGGCTCTGCTGGAGGTCAGCCCCTTCCACGGCAGTGTCTACTTCACCTCCCTGGGCTCTCTGGGTATTCCCCCCGTATATCACCACCTATATGACTTCGGCAATCTGCCGGTGTTCGGCGCCTTCGGCTGCAAGCGCAAGGCCATGGAGCTGAACGAGGAGGGGGAGCCGGTCCAGCGGAAATACATCGATTTCCGGTTCACTCTGGACGAGCGGACGGTAGACGGGTTCTACTATGCCACCTTCATCAAGTATTTTAAGCGGGTCTTCTACCATCCGGAGCTGCTGGACGTGGCCCCGGAAGAAGTCATAAAGGATGTGGACTAAGGATGAAAGACGAAATTCTCTCCTGTCTTTCCCAGGATTATCCTTGGCGGGACCGATTTATTTATCTGGATACCATTGATTCCACCAATAACTACCTGAAAAAACTGGCCGCCCAGGGGGCCCCGGAAGGGACCCTGGCGGTAGCGGACTGCCAGACCGGCGGCAAAGGCCGCCTGGGCCGGAGCTTCCAATCCCCCAGCGGGGTGGGCATCTATATGAGCGTGCTGCTGCGGCCAAACTGCCCTCCGGAGGACATCATGCACCTGACCTGCGGCGTAGGTGTCGCCATGTGCGACGCCGTGGAAAAAGCCACAGGCACCCGGCCGGGGATCAAGTGGACCAACGACCTGGTCTGCAAAAAAAGAAAAATCTCCGGCATTCTGGCGGAATTGGGCATGACATCCCAGGAAACTGTGGACTATGTGGTCATCGGCGTGGGCATCAACTGCTGCCAAAGGCAGGAAGATTTTCCGGAGGCCATCCAAGCCACTGCCGGGTCCCTGTCCATGGTCACGGGGCAGGAGATCTCCCGGCCGAAGGTGGCCGCCGCCATGATGGAGGCTTTCGCCGTTCTTCGGCAAAACCTCTTCACCGGCAAGGTCACCATGCTGGAGCAGTACCGAAAGGACTGCATCACCCTGGGGCAGAAAATTTCCCTGGTCCGGGGGGAGGAGGTCCGCCACGGCACCGCCCTGGACATCGGCCCCAACGGGGACCTGATCGTCCGATTCGAGGACGGCACGGTGGCTCCGGTGTCCTCGGGAGAGGTCAGTGTCCGGGGGCTGTACGGATATGTATAAAAAATGGACGGCTTCGGCCGTCCATTTTTTACTGCGCGCTTTCTTCCAGCCTTCCCTTATCCAAAAGGGAAACCAGCTTTCCTTTTTTGATAACAAGCCTTTCTTTTTCCAGGGCAGACCAGCGGCGGGACAAGGTCTCCGGGGTCGTTCCCAGGAAATGGGCCAGCTCTTTCCCGCTTAAGGGCAGGGTCACCGTCTGGGTCTGCTGGGCATCGGACAGTTCCATCAGATATCGGATCAGGCGGCTTTTCACCTGGCTGCCGGACTCTGCCGCCGTCTGCCGGGTCAGTACCTGGAGCCGCCGGTTCATTTCCTCCAGCAGCTTCAGACTGATGGAGGGGTACTGATTCAAAAGGTTCAGAAACGCCTCCCGGGGAATCAGGCACACCCGGGCAGCCGTCAGGGCTTCCCCGTAAGTGCAGGTCTTCCCGGCTCCAAACAAAGCCTCTTCCCCCACGAAATCCCCCTCCCGCAGGACCCGGATCAGAGTCTCTTTTCCGGAGTCCGAAAGGGAGTAAACCTTCACCCGCCCCTGGGACAGCAGATACAGGCCCGGATTCTCCTCCGGGGAAAAGAGCAGCGCCCCCTTTTCCAGCTGTTTGTGGACAGCCAAGGCACTGACACGCCTCTGGCTCTCCAGGTCCAGCTGCTGAAAGATCCCGATTTTGGCTGCGCAGGGCACATCCTCCCGGCAGTGGCAGCAGCTTTCCATCACAGCCCCCGGGTCAGCTCTTCCAGGTCAGCATAGGTCTTGGCAAAGGTGGGGCAGGCATCGGCGGGAACGGTGAAGTTTCCCGTCACTTCCCGCAGCTTGTCTGCCACATGGGCCCCCTGCTTCAGTTCCCCGTAGAGCTTCGCCACTTCGTGGAGCTCGGGGTGGTTGTCGCCGTGGACCCGCTCTACCACGGGCAGAATTTTGTCCAGTTCCTTGATGATTTCGGTATTCATAGCTTTCTCTCCTTTACTTGCGGATCACCACATAGCCCAGGCCCTCAATAACGGCCTCCAGCTTCCCCAGGTCCGTCACAGCCTCGTCAAACTCTACCTTTGCCTTGCTGGCGTTGTAGAGCACAGAGGCGCTCTGGACGCCGGGGGCCTTTTTTAAGGCAGTTTCGATTTTCTGGGCGCACATGGGGCACACCAGTTCTTCCATTTGAATGGTTTTCTTCATAGTTTTCTCCTTCCAATACGCATTGCGTTGAAAATGACCACCAGAATGCTGCCCTCGTGGATCAGCATCCCCAGGCCCATGTGAATGTAGCCCGCAAAGAGGCCCAGAAGCAGCAGCACCACAGTGCCGATGGCAATGGCAATATTCTGACGCAGGACCCGGACGGTGCATTTTGCCAGCTGAAAAGCTGTCGGCAGCCCGGAAAGCCGGTCCCCCATCAGTACCACCTGAGAGCAGTCCACCGCCACATCCGTACCGGAACCCATGGCGATGCCGGTGTCGGCGGTGGTCAGGGCCGGACTGTCGTTGATGCCGTCTCCCACAAAGGTGACGGTATGGCCTTCCTCACGCAGCTTCTCAATATAGGCCGCCTTATCCTGGGGCAGAAGCCCGCCTTGGTATTCTGTAATGCCAAGGTTCCCGGCAGTAATTTTGGCGGCGGCGGGATGGTCCCCGGTGAGCATCACCACCCGGGCCCTCTTTCGCAGGCTGCGGACACAGGCGACGGCGTCCTCCTTCACGGGGTCCGAAATGCCGAACATCAGCCGGAGTTTTCCGTCTACCGCGCAGAGCACCAGACTGGCCCCGGTATTCTGTAGGGCCTCCAGCTTCTCTTCCGCATCTTGGGATAGTTCCACCTGCTCCTCCTCCAGGAAGCGACGGCTGCCCACCAGAACGACATGATCCTGGACCCAGGCCCGGACGCCCCGGCCCTTTTGGTCCTCCACCTTGTCCACTGCGGGGACCTCCGCATTCCGGGCAGCGGCATATTCCAGCACCGCCCGGCCCAGGGGATGCGCGCAGCCCCGCTCCGCAGCAGCAGCCAGGCCCAAGCAGCCCTCGTCCCCAAAGGACAGCACCTCCGTCACCTGGGGTCTGCCCAGGGTCAGGGTCCCGGTTTTGTCGAAGACGAAGGTGTCCGTCCGGGCAAAGGCATCGATGCTGTCTCCGCCTTTGAGCAGCACCCCTTCCCTGGCCCCTCGGCCCACCCCCGCCACATTGGCAATGGGCGCACCGATGACCAGTGCTCCCGGACAGGCCAGCACCAAAACAGTAATTGCGGTATCCAGATTCTTGGTAAACATGAGCACCAGAAGGGCAATGAGCACCACCGCCGGGGTGTAGTACCTGGCAAATTTGTCAATAAACCGCTCTGCCGGGGATTTGGCATCCTGGGCCTCCTCCACCAGCTGAATGATTTTGGAAAAGGTGGTGTCCTCCCCTACCTTCTGTGCCTGCATATCCAGGGCACCGCTTTCCAGCACCGTTCCGGCGAAAAGGGTGTCCCCCGGCTGTTTGTGCTTGGGCTCCGGCTCTCCTGTGATGCTGGCCTCCGTCACATAGCCCTCGCCCTTTACGACCACGCCGTCGGCGGCGATGCGGCTGCCGGTTTTAACCAGAAGGGCATCCCCTTCTTCCACATCCTCGGCATCGATTTCTTCCAAAGCATCCCCTTCGTACCGCCAGGCGGTGGTTGGGGCCAGGTCCGTCAATGCCTTGATGGCGCTGCGGGTCCTAACCATGGTCTTCTGCTCCAGGTAAGTGCCAAACTGGAAGAGGAAGGTGACAATGGCCGCCTCGCTGAATTCTTTGATCCAGCAGGCGCCGATCACCGCGATGCTTACCAGCACCTCGATCCCCACCACCCGAAACCGGAGGGATTGGACCGCCCGGAACAGAATCGGTCCTCCCGCCAGAACCGTAGCCAGAAGATACGCCGCCGCCGAAAAACCGGTGCCTCCCGGGAGTCTGGCACAAATCATCCCCAGCACCATCAGAGCGCCGGCAGCCCACATGGCAGGAATGCTTATTTTTTGGATCCATTTTTGCAGCTTCATACCATACCCCCATCTGTATTCTGACGGTATTATAGCCCGGGATATGGGAAATTACAATTGACCTGCGTCAATTTTCATCAGGTTCAAAAAAACCTCCCCAAAGCGGGGAGGTTCCTGAACGACTTGTGATATCAGCCCTCGAAGTCCTCTTCGTTGGCAGTGGGGGCGTTGTCCTCAGCGGCCTTCTCTTCCTCGGCGGGAGCTTCCTCAGCAGCGGGGGCCTCCTCCGCGGGAGCCTCGGTCTTCTCCTCCTCAGCGGCAGGAGCCTCTTCGGTGGTCTCCTCTTCCATACCCTCATCCCAGGGGCAGCAGCCGATGACCCGCTTTGCCCAGGCAACGATCTTGTCGCCGAAAGCGGCGATCACGTAGATGGTGCCGGCAACAGCGGCCAGGACAGCCAGGACCTTCATAACAGAATTAAACGTTTTCATTTTGATTTCCTCCCATTGTAGGCTTGGACAGCTCGGGCGCGAGGCCCCGAGGTCAGACGTTTTGAAACTGGTTATAGTATAGCCAATCCCAGTGAAAAAAGCAAGTGGGGATTCGGAAAGAATTGTAAAATCTCCACGAATTTTCTTGGTCAATTCCCTTAGAATGTACGAACCAGGGCCAGGAGCATCTCCACGCACTTTTCCATATCCTCTGTAGGGATGTACTCAAAACGGCCATGGTAGTTTTCCCCGCCGGTGCACAGATTCGGACAGGGCAGGCCCTCGTAGGACAGTCTGGCACCATCGGTGCCGCCCCGGACGGGGACAGCCTTGGGCTCCATGCCCACCAGCTCCATGGCCTTTCTGGCCCGGTCCACAATATACATGCAGGGCTCGATCTTTTCCCGCATATTGTAGTAGCTGTCCTTCAGGGTCAGCTCCACAGTACCGGCGCCATACTTCCTGTTGAGGTACTCCGCGGCAGCCGCCATAACCTCTTTTTTCTCCTGGAATTTTTCCTTGTCGTGGTCCCGGACGATATAGCGCAGGACGGTCTTTTCCACCTCACCCTGCATATCCGTCAGGTGGAGAAAGCCCTCGTAGCCTTCCGTGTACTCCGGCTTCTGCTGCACGGGCAGAAGGCCGTCAAACTCCATGGCGATGCGCTGGGAATTGACCATTTTGTTCTTGGCGGAGCCCGGGTGGATGTTCAGGCCGTGGACCGTCACCACAGCAGAGGCGGCGTTGAAGTTCTCGTATTCCAGCTCACCCAGGGTGCCGCCGTCGGCGGTGTAGGCATAGTCCGCCCCAAACCCTTTCACATCAAAGTGGTCCGCTCCGCAGCCGATCTCCTCGTCGGGGGTAAAGCCGATCTTCACCGTAGCGTGCCTGCCGCCCTCTGTCAGCAGCCGCTCCGCCGCCGTGAGGATCTCCGCCACGCCGGCCTTATCGTCGGCCCCCAGCAAGGTGGTGCCATCTGTGACGATCAGGTGCTTGCCCACGTTCCGGGCCAGGGACTCGTATTCGTCAGATCTCAGGTAGATGCCCTTTTCCTCGTTCAGGAGGATGTCTCCCCCGTCGTACTTGATGATTTTCGCCTGAATATCCTTGCCGGAGGCGTCCGGGGCCGTATCCATATGGGCGATGAGTCCGATGGTAGGCAGGCTTTCGTCCCCGGAGACAGTGCCGTAGACATAGCCCATCTCATCCATGTGGGCATCCGCAATGCCCATGGCCTTCATTTCCTCCACCAGGGCAGCCCCCAGCACCTTCTGCCCCGGGGTGGAGGGAGTGGTGCCGGTGAATTCGTCGGAGGTGGTTTCATAGCTTACATAGCGCAGAAAGCGCTGGACAACAGATTCCATTGTTTTTCCTTTCTAACAGAGAAGGCCGCCGCAGTATGCGGCGGCCCAAAAGGTTTTTAACTTACTTTGCCTTGGCGGCGTTGACCAGCTCGGCGGTGTCCTGAGCGATCATCAGCTCTTCGTTGGTGGGGACCACCCAGACCTGGACCTTGGAGTCGGGAGTGGAGATGACCATCTCCTTGCCGCGGCTCTTGTTCAGCTCGGGATCCAGCTTGACGCCCATGAATCCCAGGTAGTCGCAGACCATAGCCCGAACCAGGCCGTCGTTTTCGCCAACACCGGCAGTGAAGGTCAGCACATCGATGCCGTTCAGGGCAGCAGCGTAAGCGCCGACGTACTTAGCGACCTCGTAGGAGAACTTCTCCAGAGCCAGCTTGCAGTCCTCGTTGCCCTTGTCGGCGCCGTCGCCCAGGTCACGGAAGTCGGAGGACACGCCGGACAGAGCCAGCATACCGGACTTCTTGTTCAGCATGGTCAGGCAGTCGTCCACGCTCATTTTGTACTTGTTGCAGATGAACTGCACCACACAGGCGTCAATGTCACCGGAGCGGGTGCCCATGGGGACACCGGCCAGAGGAGAAAGGCCCATGGAGGTATCCATGCACTTGCCGTCCTTGATGGCGGACAGGGAGGAGCCGTTGCCCAGGTGGCAGTTGACCATCTTGAAGTTCTTCTTGCCGATCAGCTCTGCAGTGCGCTTGGCCACATACTTGTGGGAGGTGCCGTGGAAGCCATAGCGGCGGATGTCGTCATTCTCGTAGTATTCCTTGGGAATGGCGTAGCGGTAGGCCTTGGGGGGCATGGTCATGTGGAAAGCGGTGTCGAAGACAGCGACCTGGGGGGTGTTGGGCATGACCGCCTGGCAGGCACGGATGCCCATCAGGTTGGCAGGGTTGTGGAGGGGTCCCAGGGGGATGCACTTCTCGATGGCCTTGATGACCTCGTCGTCGATGATGCAGGAATCGGAGAACTCCATGCCGCCATGGAGTACGCGGTGGCCCACAGCATCGATCTCGTCAACGGACTTGATGACGCCGTCCACAGGATCAACCAGGATGTCCAGCACCGCGGCAATGGCCTCGGAGTGGGTGGGCATGGGGATGTCCTTGACCACCTTCTTGTCACCGACCTTGTGGGTCAGGCGGCCGTCGATGTAGATACGCTCGCACAGGCCCTTGGCAGAGACATCGCCGGTCTCGGGGTTCATGAGCTGGTACTTCAGGGAAGAACTACCGGCATTAATAATCAAAACGTTCATTGGAATCTCCTCCGTTTTAAAAATAATGTTTTCTTTTTCATTGCGCTGTGGTATGATAACGAGGATATTATATTCCATCTTTCCCGTTTTCTCAACCCCTAACAGGAAATTTTTTTCAGATTGGAGGAAAAACTTTGGCATCCGTCGGCATTATCTGTGAGTACAACCCCTTCCACCTGGGCCACGCCCGGCAAATTGATCTCGTTCGCCGGCAGTTTGGCCAAGACGCGGCCATTGTCTGCCTGATGAGTGGTTCCTTTGTCCAGCGGGGGGAGCCCGCTGTTTTCCCCAGGCTGGACCGAGCCCGGGCCGCTATGGAAAGCGGCGCCGACCTGGTGCTGGAGCTGCCTGTCCTGGGGAGCCTCTCTTCCGCCGAGGGGTTTGCCCGGACAGGGATCCGGTTTCTTTCCCCCATTTGTGACTATCTTTGCTTCGGAACCGAGTCCGGCACCGCCGGGCAGCTCACCGCCACGGCGGAGGCCCTGCTGAAGCCGGAATTTTCCGATGCACTCCGCGCCGCCCTCTCCACCGGCGTCAGCTTCCCCGCGGCGAGACAGGCAGCCCTGGAGCAGATGGGCGTGCCCGCCGGCCTTCTTGCCAGGCCAAACGACATTCTGGGGGTGGAATACTGCAAGGCCATCCTGGAGCTGGGGAGCGCTCTGACCCCCTTCCCCATTCACCGTCCCGGGGACTACCATGCCGAGACACCGGACCCGGAGAACCCTTCCGCCACCGCCCTGCGCGCGGCGATCCTCGCCGGGCTTCCTTGGGAGGGCTTCCTGCCCCAAAACGCGGCAGAGTGCCTGAAAGACGCCCCCATCCACAGTCTGGCTGCCGGAGAGCGGGCGGTGCTCTACCGGCTGCGGACCATGACGGATGCCGACTTTGAAGCCCTCCCCTACGGTTCCGAAGGGCTGTGGCGGCGGCTCATGCACGCCTGCCGGGAGGAGGGGTGCCTGGAGAGCATTCTCACCGCCGTAAAGACCAAGCGCTACACCCGGACCCGGCTGAACCGGATGGTGCTGTGCGCCTTTCTGGGGATCACCAAGGAGGAGCTGGCGCAGTCTGCTCCTTATGCCCGGATCTTGGCCTTTAATACCAAAGGCCGGGAGGTTCTGAAGGGGGCCAAGGGAACGGGACTCTACCGCAACCTGGGATGGGAAGATGGGTCCGATTACTGCACAAAGGAACAGCAGTGGGCAAGTCTATACGAACTCTTCCGGATAGATGGACCCGGAATGCCGGAACTGGCCAAACAGGAACGGACGCTGATTCTATAATTCTCTTTTCCTCCTGTAGAAATGCGGGAGGTTTTTCTTACGAAAAAGAAAGGCTATTTTTGCGGATTTATGATATAGTGTATTTATGAAAGTGAGGTATTCCCATGAACAGCCGGATTTTGATTATCGAAGACGACCGCTACCTCTCCCAAGGCCTATTAGAACTCATGGGGAAGAACGGCTATGCCGCCCAGGCGGCGGACTGCATAGCATCGGCCCAAGAAGCGCTGAAGGACAAGCCCTTTGATCTTTTGATCTTAGACGTGACCCTGCCGGACGGCAACGGGGTAGCATTCTGCCAGGAGCTGCGCGCTTCCGGAAACCGGACGCCCATTCTGTTTCTCACCGCCCGGGACGAGGAATTTGACATTGTCCGGGGACTGGACGCCGGAGGGAACGACTATGTGACCAAGCCCTTCCGGATCCAGGAGCTATTAAGCCGCATCCGGGTACTGCTGCGGCGGGAGGGGGAGCTGCCCTTCCGGGTAGGGTCCCTGGAAATCGACCGGAACCGGATGAGCGTCACCCGGGACGGTGCCGCCCTGTCCCTGACCCCCACGGAGTACCGGCTGCTGCTGTCCCTGCTGGACCAGAAGGGTGTGGTGACCCGGGATGTCCTTTTGGGCGCTCTATGGGACTGCGGCGGAAATTATGTGGATGACAACACCCTGTCCGTCCACATGAGCCGCCTGCGGGAGAAAATTGGGAAAGAACATATTGTGACCGTTCGGGGGGTGGGGTATCAATGGAAGGACTGATCCTTTTCTTATTCGCCGTCTGTGCCATTGTGCTGTATCAGCTGCTGCGCCAGAGAAAAATCATCCGCCAACTGACCCAGCAGACAGACCGGTTCCTGGAGAGCGGCGAGGCTTTAGCCGTCTCTTTGAAGGAAGACGACCTGGCCGCCCTGCAGAACAGCCTCTCCCGGCTCCAGAACCGGCTGCTGCTCTCCCAGGAACAGACCCGGCTGGAGGCCCAGCGGAGCACCCGGCTGCTGACGGACATTTCCCACCAGCTGAAAACGCCCCTGAGCTCCCTGCGGCTCTTTGTGGAGATGGACAGTGGAGACCACTTGGAGGAGGAAGTGAAGCTCCTGGACAAGCTGCAGACTCTGGTCTCGTCCCTCCTCCGGCTGGAGCGGCTCTGCGCCGACGGCTACGCTTTCCAATTCGCTCCACAGAATTTGAGGGCCCTTGTGGAAGCCTGCTGGGCATCCTTAGAGCCCATGTACCCGGAGAAGGACTTCCGAATCACGGGCACCGCAAAGCTCTACTGCGACAAGACCTGGATGGCCGAAGCCGTCACCAACCTTTTGAAAAATGCCTGCGAGCATACACAGGCCCATGGACAAATTCGGGTCACCCTCCAGGAGACGGCCCAGGAGGTCCGCTGCGCCGTCTCCGACAACGGCGGCGGCGTGGAGGACGGGGACCTGCCCCTGATCTTTGAGCGGTTCTACCAGGCCAAGGGCCGGGGCACCACCGGCATCGGCATCGGCCTGTCCATCGTCAAAGAGATCATCTGGCGGCACCACGGCCAGATCACCGCCCGGAACACCCGGGAGGGGCTGGAATTTTCCATGTATTTCCCCAAACTGGATTCCATTCTTTCGAAATCGTAAGACTAGCGTCAGGCAAACGTAAGAGAGATTTGATACAATCGGGACATACCAAGATAAGGAGCGTGACAAAATATGACGATCTGTGAAACCCAAGACCTCCACCGCTACTACGGCCGGGGCGAGGAAACCGTGAAGGCTGTGGACGGCGTGTCCATCTCTATCCCCCAGGGGAGCTTTACGGCCATTACCGGCCCCAGCGGCTCCGGTAAGTCCACCTTGCTGCACCTTCTGGGCGGGCTGGACCGGCCTACCGAAGGCAAGGTACTCTTCCGGGGCGAGGACCTCTACGCCAACCGGGACGACGCCCTGTCCATTCTCCGACGGCGGCAGTTTGGCTTCGTCTTCCAGAGCTACAACCTGGTGCAAGAACTGACGGGCTACGAAAATATGGTCCTGCCCCTGATGCTGGACAAACGGAAGCCGGATGAAGCCTACCTGAACCGGCTCATCGACATCTTAGGCATCCGGGAACGGTTGAACCATCTCCCGGGGGCCATGTCCGGAGGCCAGCAGCAGCGCTTCGCCATTGCCAGAGCTCTGGCCAACAAGCCGGAAATCCTCTTTGCCGACGAGCCCACCGGCAACCTGGACGGCCAGGCCGGGCGGCTGGTGGTGGACCTGCTGCGGGAGCTGAACCGGGAGCTTGGCGTGACCCTGGTCCTGGTGACTCATGACCTGGGCGTTGCCGAGCAGGCGGAGCGTATCCTCCACCTGACCGACGGAAAAATCGTAAGGGACTCCGGTGAGGCAGCAAAATGAAAGGCCTCACCATAAACCGGTTGGCCCTGGCGGGCCTTCGGGCCAACCGGAAGGAGTACCGGCAGATGGCATTGGGGATCTTCCTGGCGGTATTTCTGGCGGTGGGGACGGTGCTGGGGATCTGGGCCATGTGGGAAAAGAAGGCGGAAATTCGGCGCACCCGCTTTGGTTCCGCCGACGGATTTTTGTTCCGCTCTCAGATCCTGGACCCGGAGCTGCTGACACGGTCCGGCTATATCTCAAACCTTGGCACTATTTCCGTGCTGGGCACCGCCGGCGGGGTCCGGTTCGGGTACTACGACGAGGAAGCGGAAGCAATTTTACAGCGTCAATTTCTCTCCGGCGGTATGCCCCAGGCCCCAAACGAAATCGCTTTGGACGAAACCGCCCGGGATACCCTATGTCCCAATGCGGTGGTTGGGGACACCATCACCCTGGAGCTGGTCCCCAGAACTGCCAGCCGTCAGGAACGCAGCTTTGTTCTGTCCGGCATTTTCCGGTCCCATATCAGGAGCACTCTGACCGATGCCGAGCAGTGGCTGCCGGACATCCTCGTTTACCGGAACGACCCGGATTTTCCGGAATGGAGCAAAGAGCGATCCTATGTATTTACCTCGTCCTCCAAAGGCACCATGCAGAATCTCTACGCCCGTTTTTCCTTCACAACCATGGTCGGCATTGATGCCCTGGGCGATCTCTACAGCCCAAAGGAAACCACAGCGGCTTCTCCCCTGTCGGCTCTGCTGGGGCTGGAGTACACGCCCCCGTTGCTTCTGGCTGGTGGAGCCCTGCTGCTGGCAGCCATGATCGGCATTTTCGACGCCGCCTCCGGCCAGTTTGCCCGGAAACAAAAGCAATACCGGCTCCTGCGGGCCCTTGGGGCTACCCGCCGCCAAATTGGAGCTGTCAGCCGCCGGGAGACCATGCTGCTGGCTCTCCTGCTGACCCCCTGGGCGGCGCTGTGCGCCATCGGGTTTGTAAAGCTGTGCTGTAGGCTGCTCCCGGGAGAGGCCGCCTTCGCGCTTCCCGCACCCCTGCTCTTCGGCAGCCTGGTTCTTTCCTTGCTGCTGGTATGGGCCGCTTCCTCCATGCCGGTCTTCTGGTCCTTCCGGGGCGGTGTGCTGAAAGAAAAGGCTCCCACCCAAAAGAGGGTGCGGCCTGCCTCCAAGAAGGGCTTTGTCCCCGCCCGGCTGCTGGCCCGGCGGAATCTCAGGAGCCATCCCTTCCGCGTCTTCGGCTGCATCGCCCTGGTGGTGCTGCTGAATGTGACCACAGCGTTTCTGGGGGACACCTCCCTGCAAAACGTAAGGATCGTAAATTCCCTCCGGGATGCCCAGGACTTTGTTGCCCAGCAGCACTCCCCCGGCTCCTATGACGGCATTGGGGACGAGGCGCTGGAGGCTCTCCGGGCCCTCCCCGGCATCGCCTCGGTCCATGTCCGCCGCTGCGCCAAAACCTACGCCTTGGCAGATACGGTAGGGACCTATTATCCTCTGCTCCAGATCACCAATCCCCACCTCCAGACCTATCACCCGGAACTCGACTATGGCCCCTACGTTGATGCCGACAACGACGTACTGTCCGCAAAAATAGCTCTGGAGCATCAATCCAAAATCCAATCCATTCTAAACACGGACCAGGCCGTCATCGAAACTTACCTTCTGACGGTGGAGGACCTCTCCTTCTTTGCCCCCTACCTGCTGGAGGGGACCATCGACGAAGAGAAAATCAACAATGGCGAGGCGGTCCTGATTTACGCCCCGGACTACTACATCCAGTACGGCCCCTATGGCCGCAGTGTTTTCACAGACCCGTCCTGGCAGGAACCGAGCGGCTACACCACAATTGCCCACAACGACCAGTTCCTTCTGGGCTCTGTCCAGGCCATGGCCCAAGTAGACCCGGACCCGGACGGCTACATCCCCTTTGCCAAAAAGAACCAAGAAACCGTCATTTCCGAAGCCAGCGCCAAGATCTGCGGCATCATTGGAGCCTTTCAGACATACTACAATTCCATCTGGTCCGCGCCATCTATCATCACCACCGCTCAAGGGGCCGCAAACCTGGGGCTGGACGCCGGTTCTGTCGAACATCTGGAAATAGAACTGGACGGCACCGTTCCGGACAGCGTCCTGGAGCCCCAGATCAACTACATTCTGGGCGAGGATCACTACAGCCTGGACAACAACGCCGCCCATCTGCGGAATGTCCGTAAAAACAGCGCCGCCGCGCTGCTGCTCCTGGGCAGTCTGGCGCTGGCCCTTCTTTCCTGCACCGTCATTATGCTCCGGGGCAGCTGCATTCGGGATATGCAGGCCCAGGCCGACACCATCCGCATCCTCTGGTCCCTGGGCTGCGAGGGCAAGGACCAAGCCGCCATCTGGCGGCGGGAGATAGTCGTCATCTTTCTGGCCGCCTTCCCGATATCGGTCGTCACGGCAATGCTGCTGATGGATTCCTTCACCTTCTGGTGGACCCTGAGGAACTGCCTGATTTTCTGTGTGCTTTCCAGCCTCCTCTGTGCCGGACTGTGCCTGGTGGGGCTGGACCATCACCTAGGGGAAAGGAGGATATCCGAATCATGAAAAAGCTGACGCTAAACCGCCTGGCCCTCTCCGGCCTCCGGGCCAATGGGAAGGAATACCGGCAGATGGCATTGGGGATCTTCCTGGCGGTGTTTCTGGCGGTAGGGACGGCCCTGGGACTGTGGACGATCTGGGAAAAACGGACGGAAGTTCGGCGGATTCGCTTCGGCCAGGCCGACGGCCTTTTCTACCGTGTTCAGGTCCTGGAGCCGGACACTCTGCTGGGCACCGGGATGGTCTCCCGGGTCGGCACCGTTTCCATTCTGGGCACCTCCGACGACTTCCGTTTTGGTTTCTTTGACGAGGAAGCGGAGTCTATTTTACAGCGTTCGTTTCTCTCCGGCGGCATGCCCCAGAGGTCAAATGAAGTAGCTCTGAACGAAAAGGCCTGGGGTGCCCTCTGCCCCGAGGCTGCCCCAGGGGACACTGTGACCCTCCAGCTGGCCGACAGCAGCCCCAGCCGGGAGTTTGTCCTTTCCGGTGTTTTTCGTTCTGGCGCATACTCCACAGTCTCCGACTGGGATACCCTTTCCCTGTTGTCGGATTCCCTGGGCTGCATTCCCGACATTCTCGTCTGCCGGGACGCTCCGGAATTTCAGGACTGTCGTCAGGAGCGAGAATATGTCTTCACCCTGGTCCCTCACAGCTCCATCGAAGCCCTTTTCACCCGGCTGCCCTATTCCAACCTGGTGGGCATCGACTTTTTAGGCACCCCCTTCCGACCGGGAGACGGGAACGGCGGCGTCACCCTGAAAAAGCTCCTGAGCCTGGAATACATGTCCCCGGTGCTTCTGGCCGGAGGGGCCCTGCTGCTGGCAGCCATGATTGGCATTTTCGATGCCGCCTCCGGCCAATTTGTCCGGAAGGAACGGCAGTATCGGCTCCTACAGGCTGTGGGGGCCACCCGGGCCCAGATTCGGGCCGTCAGCCGCCGGGAGGCCATACTTTTGGCCCTGGTGCTTTCTCCCGGGGCTGCCCTCTGCGCTCTGGGGTTTGTGAGGCTGTGCTGTCGGCTTTTGCCGGAAGACACGTCCTGTTTCCTGCCACCCAGACTGGTTTTGGGCAGCATCTTGGCCGCCTTTCTCCTGGTCTGGGTTGCCGCCTCTCTGCCCGCCCTTTGGGCGCTCCGGAGAGGCACTCCGGCCATGAAAAGGAAGGCCCCGCGGCGCTCCCAAAAGCAATTCGTCCCTGCCCGGCTCCTGGCACTGAGGAATCTCCGGCAGCACCCCTTCCGTTTCCTCGGCTCCGTGATCCTGGTGGTGCTTCTGAATGTGACCGCCACCCTGTTTTTCATCAGCGGCCGGGAGAAAGTGGACACTCTGCGGCGCTATGAAGCCGCCCCCTCCTTTTCGGCGGAGCACATCCTCCCCGGCCGGGAAAGCAGCCTGACCGAAGAGAAGCTGCGTTCACTCAATACGCTGCCTGGCATTTCCAAGATAACCGTCAGCCGCTGCGCCCCCATTTACGCCCTGACGGATACCGTAGGGGATTATCTGCCCTCCCTGGGGATGAACAATTATCACCTGCGGACCTATCGCCCGGATCTGACCGGCGACTGGGTCTATGACGTGCCGGATACCTACATCCAGGGCGATGTGGGCACCCACAGGCAAATCGAGAAATTTCTGGGCACGGACAAAATTTCCATCTCTTTATACCTCTTTACCGTGGAGGATGCCCAGTCCCTGGCTCCCTTCCTCCAGAAAGGAACCATCGACCAAGAGGCCCTGGATTCCGGCCGGTCCGTCCTGGTCCTGGCTCCGGACTACTATGTAAAGAGCGAGCGGGGCGAACACAGCTACTCCTACGCCCGCTCTACGGACCCCATCCAAAACTACGACCGCCTGGTGAGAAACGACCAATTCTTATTGGGCGCGGAGTTGACCCTTGCCCAGATTCGCCCGGACCCCTGGTTCACTTTAAATACCAAACTGAAGGATGCCCAGGCTGTCACCTGTGAGACCCAGATCGGCGGCATTCTGACGGAGCTTTCCGACGGCGTCTGGGGCAGTTGGGACGCCACCTCCATTGTCACCACCGCCAAAGGAGCCGAATCCCTCGGCTTCGACCCGGGGTCTGTCCAGCATCTGACCTTTCAGATGGACGGCAGCGTATCCGACCAGGTCCTGGAGATGCAAATCAAGGCCATTCTGGGTCAGGACGAGGAATACCAGCTGACCAACATGCCGGAGTCTCTGCGAAGCGCCCGCAAAAGTTTTGCCCTGTACACCCTGTTCCTGGGCAGCCTGACAGTCGCCTTCCTGGCCAGCACCGTAACGCTGCTCCGGGGCAGCCGTGCCCGGGATATGCAGGCCAATGCCGACACGGTCCGCATTCTCTGGTCCCTGGGCTGTGAAGGCAAGGACCAGGCCGCCATCTGGCGGCGGGAAATCCTCTATATCTTCCTGGTTGGCTTTCCGGCATCCATTGCGGCGGAACTGCTGCTCATGGGCCGCACCAGCTTCTGGGGCCTGAAGGATTTCCTGATTTTCAGCGGTATTTCCAGCATACTCGGAGCCGCGCTTTGTCTGGTGGGATTAACCCATGCTCTTCAACAATGCTTAGCGATTGGAGAAACACCATGAAAAAACTAACCCTGAATCACCTTGCCTTCTCCGGCCTCCGGACCAACTGGAAGGACTATGTGCTACTCTGCGTCGGGGTCTTCCTGGCGGTGTTTTTCACCGTAGGGACGCTCTTAGGCCTGGACATTCTCTTCCAGCGCTCCGAGACCGAGACCGCCGCGGAATACGGCCGGGAGGACGCTCTCTACTTCTCCGCCGAAGCCACACCGGAGGGCCTGCAAAACGAAGGCCTTGCGAAAGAGGCCGGGGCCATCACCCTGGTAGGGACCCTTCGGAATTTCCCGGTGGGCTGCTACGACGACGCTGCCCGGTCTCTTCTGTCCCGGCGGTGCCTGGAGGGCCGACTGCCTCTGGAGGCCGGAGAGGCCGCCATGGACCGAAAGGTCCTGGAGCGGCTGTTCCGGGATGCCAGAATCGGGGACACCCTGGTGCTGCCCATCACCGACGGCAGCGGCCAGACCCGGCAGAAGGAATACCGGCTGGTAGGGGTATTGCAGCCCCAGTTCCAAGGGGATTCCGAACTGGAAGACTACCTTCCTCAGGAAGCCATGGGACTGCCGGAGGTGCTGCTGGGCTCCCAGGAGGACTTCGCCCCCGTTTGCCGCCACATTGTCTTTACCTTTCCCCTGGGCGGGAGCCTGGAAAACTGTCGGGCCGCTTACCCAGAGGGCACCTTTCTGGGCATCGACAGCGCCGGAGCAATCTATGAGGACCACCCCTTCTTCGGTCCCTGGTCTGCCCTAAAAGAGCAGATCAACATGGGCTCTTCCCTGATCCTGGCGGGCTCCGCCCTGCTGCTGGGTTCACTGCTCGGCATTCTCAGTGCCGTATCCGGCCAGTTTTACCGCAAAGAGGAGCAATACCGGATGCTGCGGACCATCGGGGCCACTCGCCGGCAGATTCGGGCCATCAGCAGCCGGGAAGCTGTTCTTCTGACCCTGCTGACAGCCCCTGCGGGGAGCCTCTGCGCGCTGGGGTTTGTGGAAGTGCTGCGGCGTATTTTCCCGGAGAGTCTGCCCTGCGCGCCAAGGTTCCGGTGGGTACTGGCGGGGGTGGCGTTATCCTGCGGCCTGGTGTGGGTTGCGGCAAGGCTGCCGGGACTGGTGTACCGGCCCACGTCGAAGCCTCTTCGCCCTCTGCTTCCTGTGCGGACCCATCAGAATTTCCGGCTTCCCGCACTGTGGAACCAACGGAAAGTCCGGTTTCATCCCTTCCGCAGCCTCTGTACCGTCATACTAGTGAGTCTTTTCTGCTTATCTGCCATTGCCTTCTCCCCCTATTTTTCCGCCTCCATCTATAGCATGCCGGATTTACATACCATGGGATACGCAGATATGGAACTGCGCACTGACTATTATTCCCTGGAAACCGGCTATTTCACGCCGAAACGGATCGACCATCTATCCCCCGATGTGCTGTCCCAGCTGGAGGCCATGCCCGGCGTGGAAAAGGCTTCCGGATACTGGATGACGGATGTGATTGCCTTGACGGATTATGTGGGGTCCTACTATCCCCTGCTGAATCTGGGAAACCGACACCTGTTCTCCTACCGTCCGGAGCTTCTTACAGAAGAACAAAAGGAAAACCTGGAAACCAATCCCACCTATCAGCGCTCCTCCAGGGTCTATCAGGTCCTTCAACAGCAGCTTCAAACCGACCTGATTCCCTTTGACCTTCAGTTGGTGGTCCTGGGCGATGTAACACAGCTGGAATCCTACCTGGTCTCCGGAACTATTGACCTGGATGCTATAGATCAAGGGAACGCAGTCCTGGTCGATCTGCCTACCTATTATCGAGAGCAGAGCACAAATGGCATCTCCGGCTTATCAACGGTTTCCAGCCCGGACACTGTCCAAACCATCCGAAACGACCAGGTCCGCACCGGAGACACCCTTCCTCTTGTCCAACTGTGCCTGCAAGAAAACACCTATGACCCGCTCTTCTGGAATGGAGCTGTGGGATACTTTCCCTTCTCCCAGGCGGAAAAACGCAGTGCCGATCCCACCGTCTGCGGCGTCCTCTCCTGTGGAAAATACAGCTTCCGCAACGGAGCCGTCTTCACCACCCCTCAGGGACTTCAAAATCTTGGCCTTCGCTGCGATAATACCCAGAAAATCACCATTGATCTAATTCCTGATGTTTCATCCGCACAAAAAGAAGCTGTCTGGGATTTCTTACAGCGTCTGGCCTGTCGGGAAGATCATCTCCGGGCAGAAGACAACACCGGCCTGAACGAGGCCTTCACAGGCACCGAAACACGCCACGCCTTCTTCCGGGGCGGTCTGTGCGTCATGCTCTTCCTGCTGACTACGATGCAGATTCAAGGAGATATCCGCCGCCAGCTCCACGCCGAAACACGGACCATCGGCATTCTGCGTTCCGTAGGCTGTGACGAAAAGACGTTAAGAGAATCTTACCGCCGCCAAATTACTATTTCCGCCTGCATAGGAAGCCTGCTGGCCTTGGTCCTCTATCTGATTGACCTCTCCCCAAGCTTTTTTCCGATTGAATTGCAATGGCTAAACTTCGATGCGCCCCTTTTCTGGACACTTCTTCCTGTGCTCTGCGTCACAGCTGCTATCATTGTTGTCAATGATTTCCTGCTGAGAAAAGCCCTGCGCCGATTGGTCGGCCGCAGCGTCATCGAAAACATCCGGGAAGAGTGAGCGCCCCCTTGGCTCCCCCTCTGGGGGAGCTGGCGCGGCGAAGCCGTGACTGAGAGGGTCCTTCCGCATCCGAGTACCTGCCGCCCCTCTTCCGTCTCGGCTTCGCCGAGCCACCTTCCCCCAGGGGAAGGTTTTTTGCCATCTTGACGAACGGAGATTCTTGTCGTAAAATGTCCTCATCCAAAAATTGATGAGAGGAATCCCATGCTGCTCGCAAAGAAAGTCACCGGAACCTTTCCGGATATGTCCGCTCTGCGCAAGCTCTATATCAGCGCCTTTCCTGCCAAGGAGCGGGACCCGCTGACGGAGCTGCTGCCGGTCCATCACGACGGCCATGACCTGCTGGCTTTTTACCACAAAGAAGAGTTTTGCGGCTTTGCCAGCCTGCTGACCTACAAAACCATCACCCACATTCTCTACATCGCCATCTGCGACCGGTTCCGGGACCATCACTACGGCTCTGAGGCCATGAAAATTCTTTACTCCCGATATCCCGGCCACCGGATCCTGGCAGACCTGGAGACCGTAGAGCCGGGAGCGCCGAACCTGGACCAGCGGAAGGCCCGGGTCCACTACTACCTGACGGCGGGCTTCCACAAAACCGACATTGCCTACCGCTGGCAGGACGAGGACTATGTGATCTACGTCTACGGAGGAGACATCACCGTGCCGGAATTCCAGGAATTCTGGGACCATTTTTCCTGATTCTTTTCCCTGCGCCACCGCATAGGATGTTCCATACATCCGAAACAATGAGGTGGTACTATGCTTTCGCAAACAAACCAGGCCCTTGTCCGGGGGACACTGGCGGGTCTTCCGGAGTTTTCCCACGAGACGGGGGGCAAGCGCTTCTTTCGCCTGTACCTGGAGGCTGCCCGGCTTTCTGGGGCAGTGGACCGGCTGCCGGTGATCGCACCGGAACAAGTTCTTAGCACCCTGGACCCCAGCGGCGGCGGAAAAGTCACGGTATCCGGCTCCGTCCGCTCCCATAATCTGCGGCAGGAGGACAGGCGGCGGCTGCTGATCTTCCTCTACGCCGACCAGATCACCGCGGAGGACGGGCCGGACCTGAACGACATCACCCTGCGTGGGAACCTCTGCCGGGAGCCTGTCTACCGCAAGACGCCTCTGGGCCGGGAAATCTGCGACATCATGCTGGCCGTGCCCCGGATGGGGCGGCGGGGGGACTACATCCCCTGCATCCTCTGGGGCTCCACCGCCCGCCGGGCCGCCCAGCACCATACCCGGGACCCCCTGACCATCTTCGGCCGCCTGCAAAGCAGGGTCTATACCAAATTGACCGAGGCAGGGGCCAGGGAATGCACAGCTTATGAGGTATCCGCCATGGGGATGGAGGAAGAATAATACCCTCTCCCGGGAAAGGGTAGCAGGGCGAAGCCCTGACGGGTGTGGGGCGAGGGCAGCACCAAGCCTGTACCGCCCCTCTTCCGTCTCGGCTACGCCGAGCCACCTTCCCCCAGGGGGAGGTTTACGAGAAAGGAATTACTCCTATGAACGCACATTTAGACGACATTCTCCGCATCCTGGAGGAAAAATACCCCCAGTCTCTCTGCGCCCTGCACTACCGGAAGGACTATGAGCTGATGATTGCCGTCCGGCTGTCTGCCCAGTGCACCGACGCACGAGTGAACCAGGTGACCCCCGCTCTCTTCGCCGCCTACCCCACCCTGGAAGCCATGGCGGCGGCCCCAATCGAGGATGTGGAAAACTACGTCCGCTCCTGCGGCTTTTACAAGCACAAGGCCCGGGACATTGTGCTGGCCTGCCAGATGCTTCTGCGGGACTACGGTGGGAAGGTCCCCGGCACCATGGAAGATCTCTTAAAGCTCCCCGGCGTGGGGCGGAAGACTGCCAATCTGCTGCTGGGGGACATCTACGGCGTGCCCGGCAGCGTGGTCTGCGACACCCATTGTATCCGCATCTGCGGCCGGCTGGGCCTCAGCCAGGGCAAGGAGCCGGAGAAAGTGGAAAAGCAGCTCCGAGCTATCCTGCCACCGGAGAAAAGCAGCGACTTCTGCCACCGGATCGTCCTCTTCGGCCGGGAAATCTGCACCGCAAGGAATCCCAAATGTGGTCAATGCCCCTTAGCCCTGTTCTGTCCGGAGATGACCGGACAAAAAGAATAAACCTGTTTCTATCTTCCCCCTTGTCCGCATACCCTGTGGACAAGGGGTGATTTTTTGAAGCGAAGCGTTCCACTTGCCCACCGGGCTATCCTGCTGACGGGGGTGAATCTGCTGCTGCGGTTCGCGGGCACGGTGTTTGGGGTCTATCTGTCCCGGCGGATCGGGGAGCAGGGCCTGGGGCTGCTGCAGCTGACCATGTCCGTGGGAAGCCTTGCCATGATTGCCGGCATCGGCGGCATACGCACCGCCGCCATGTACCTGACGGCGGAGGAGCTGGGGCGGGGGCGCCGCCGGGGACTCCGGTTCGTCCTCTCCGGCTGCCTGCGCTACAGCCTGGTATGCTCTGTCAGCATCGGAGGGCTCTTATGGTTCTTCGCCCCGGCCATCGCCCGAGACTGGATCGGAAATGCCGCCATCGTCGGCGCTCTGCGGCTGTTTTCCTGCTTTCTGCCCGTCACCTGCCTCTGTGCCGTGCTGACAGGGTATTTTACGGGGGAAAACCGCATCGGCGTTCTGGCGGCAGTGGAAATTGGAGAGCAGATTTTTTCCATGGGGGTGACCGTCGCCTGTCTCGCCCTCTGGGCAGGGTCCGACCCGGGACGGGCCTGCCGCAGCGTGATCTTCGGCAGCGCCATGGGGAGCCTGCTGACGCTGAGTCTGCTGGGGCTCCTATACAGGCTTGAGGGAAACGAAGCCGGGGAGCCGGTCCCCATGGGACGGCGCATCCTCCGGTCTGCCCTGCCTTTGGCCGTAGCAGACACCTGCAAAGGCGGTCTCAGCACCCTCGAGAACCTGATGGTGCCCAAGCGCCTGGCCTTGGCGGTGTCGGACCCTCTGGGGGCCTTTGGCCGGGTCACAGGCATGGTCTTCCCGGTGCTCATGTTCCCCGCCTGTATCCTCTTCGGCCTGTCGGAACTGCTGATCCCAGAGTTGGCCCGGTGCCGGTGCGGCGGCGGAGAGAAACGGATCTCCTATCTGCTCCACCGGAGTCTAAAGCTGTCCCTTCTCTACGGTGTCTGCTTCGGTGGGCTCCTGTTTCTCGGGGCCAACGCCCTGTGCCTAAGGCTCTACGACAATCCGGAGGCGGGGGCCCTCCTGCGGCTCTTCGCCCCCCTGGCCCCCATGCTCTACTGCGACGCCATCACCGACGCCATGACCAAGGGCCTGGGCCAGCAGCATATGGCCGTTCGGTTCAACATCCTGACGAACATCCTGGATGTGATCGGGCTCTACTTTCTTCTGCCTGTCTGGGGGCTCCGCGGCTATTTTGTCAGTTTTTTTCTCACCCATGCCCTGAACTTCTACCTGAGCCTCCGCCACCTGCTGCGCATCACAGGGGAAGGTCTCTCCGCCTATGTTCCCATATGGACGCTCACCTGTGCCATCGCCTCTGCCTGGCTCTGCAGCAAGGTCTCGGAGCCAATTCTCTCCTGTGCCGCCTTTGTGCCGGTGTTTTTCAGTAGCCTGTACCTGACAGGGGTCCTGAAAGGAGAGGATATCCGGTGGCTTCGTAGGCTCGCCAGGGCAAAATAGCCGTTGCCTTTTGGGCCCTGGCGGGGTATAATGGGGGAAAAGAACTCAGGGAGGACCGTTTCCATGCGTCTGACTGCCATTCAGGACTATATGCGCCAAAAAAATATGCCCTTTACTTACGTAGAAGAGAACGACTGCGGCAGCATCACTTTCAACCATCGGGGGCTCAGCTACCACATCTGGGAGTACCCTGCCCCGGAGCGGGGGGCGGAGAGCAATGTCCGCACCGCCGGCCGCAGCGAGGACTTTGAAGGGAACTACGAGGCCCAGATCATCGAAATTCTCCGGGAGTTCTGAGCCATGAAGCAGCAAAGAAGCTATGCTCTGGATCTCATCAAGCTCCTGCTCAGCTACGTGATCGCCTTTTTCCACTGCGGTCTGTCTGTGTCCCCGGGGCCTACGGTGACGGTGCAGGTGTTTTTCATTCTCTCCGGCTTTTTCCTGGGGAAGACCTTCTACGAAAAGCAGTCCCAAAGCTACAGCGCCTGGGACTACACCCTGGACCACGCCAAAAAGATCTACCCCTACTATTTCTTCTCCTGTGCGATGTTTTTCCTGTATGTCTTCGCCCGGGATACGGTTTCTCTGGCCCTCTCCCCTTCCCTGTCCGGGCTGGGAGAACTGATCCGGAGCATTTACAATCAAATCCCGGACGTGCTGCTGCTGCAAAGCAGCATGTTCTTCCACGACAGCGTCAACTATCCCCTGTGGCAGCTGTCTGCCCTGCTGATTGCCGGGTACTTTGTTTTCGCCCTGCTGCGGCAGAAGGAATCCCTGGCCCGGACTATTCTCTTTCCGGCGGCCATTTTGATGATCCAGAGCCTCCTCTGGTCCGGGGTGGACCTGTGGGAAAACTGGGGGCCCTTCTATGTCCCGCTGCTGCGGGCCTTCTCTCCTTTGTGCATCGGCGTACTGACTTACTGCTTTTCCACAACGGCTGTGTATAACCGGCTTCGAAGCCACCGGAAAGCCTTTGATATGGCAGGGATCCTGTGCCTGGTGAGCCTCTTTGCCTATGCTGACTACCGGAACATCTTTTTGATGACCACCCCCGTGTGGCTCCTCAGCTGCCTGGCCCCGGAAAGTCTGCTGTGCCGGGCCCTGAATCGGCCCTGCTTCCGGAAGGCTGGGAAGCTGTCCTTGGCCATCTACTGCAACCACGCCTTTGTCATCCGCATCCTCACTGCCCTGATGATCCCCAGATTGGAAACAGCTGGGATCGTAGTACCGGACATCGCCAAGGGCGCTATGCTCTTCGTGCTGCTGACGGCCTACTCTCTCTTCACTCTTTGGCTGGTGCCAAAAATCTGGAAAAAGCCATGATTTTCACCCCTTGACATTTCCCCCTCCCTTGCATATACTATTCCCAAGGATAAAAGGGAGTAAAGGGTATGCCTGGGCATACTGCCTGTCCTCGTCATCACGGCCTATGGCCCGGGGGCAGGCGGAGAGCTTGAGACTTTTATCACAGTATTTTTATGCTGTGATGGAGGTCTCTTTTTTTACCTCCATGCAGCGGAATTGGAGGTAAACATGAACCTATTCACAAACCTGCAAGCTCTCACCTGGCAGATGGTCCTCATGTGGGCCATCGGGGGACTGCTCATCTACCTGGCCATCGGCAAAAAAATGGAGCCCGGGCTGCTGCTGCCCATGGGCTTCGGGGCCATTCTCGTCAATCTCCCCTTCTCCGGTGCCGTGACCCAGGGACTGGTGGAGGGGCCCCTGAACGTGCTCTTCTCCGCGGGATTTTCCAACGAGCTTTTCCCGCTGCTGCTCTTCATCGGCATCGGAGCCATGATCGACTTTGGGCCTTTGCTGGAGAAGCCCTGGCTGCTGCTCTTCGGGGCGGCGGCCCAGTTCGGCATTTTTCTGACCCTGTGCCTGGCTGGGCTCTTCTTCGACCTCAATGACGCCGCCTCTATTGCCGTCATCGGTGCGGCTGACGGCCCCACCGCCATCTTCGTGGCCAATACCCTGGGCTCCAGATACCTGGGGGCCATTATGGTGGCCGCCTACAGCTACATGGCCCTGGTGCCCATCGTCCAGCCCCCGGTGATCCGGCTGGTGACCACAAAAAAAGAGCGGCTTATCCGCATGCCCTATAAAAAGGGCAATGTGAGTAAGCTCACTCGCATTCTCTTTCCCATTCTTGTCACCATCGTGGCCGGTCTTGCCGCCCCGGCCAGCGTGGCACTGGTAGGCTTTCTCATGTTCGGCAACCTCCTGCGGGAGTGCGGTGTGCTGGACTCCCTGAGTCAGACCGCCCAGACGGCCCTGGTGAATCTCATCACCATCATTCTGGGCCTTACCGTAGCCTGCCAGATGACGGCGGACCAATTCGTCCGGCCGGACACCCTGCTGATCCTGGCTCTGGGACTGGTTGCCTTTGTAGGCGACACCATAGGGGGCGTGCTCTTCGCCAAGCTCCTGAACCTGTTCCTCCCTGAGGGGAAAAAGGTGAACCCCATGATCGGCGCCGCCGGGATCTCCGCTTTCCCCATGAGCGGGCGGGTAGTCAACCAAATGGGCCTGAAGGAGGACAATCAGAATTTCCTGCTGATGTATTCCATCAGCGTCAATGTCTCCGGTCAGATTGCATCGGTGGTGGCCGGGGGCCTGATCCTGGCCCTTATGGGCCGGTAAGGAGGTGGGAGCGATGTTGGAATCTCTTTCCGTGACCCTGCCCATGCTGGCCAAGGGCATGCTGGGTGTCTTCGCCGTCATCGGTGTATTGGTGGTAGCTGTGGCTATTTTGAATAAGTTCAGTAAATAGGACGAAAATGGGCGGCTGACCGCCGCCCACGTTACGCACCCATAGTTGCCAAATAATAAATGATCCCATACACAACCGAAGCGCTGAGACCATAAACGATGACCGGTCCGGCAATGGTGAACATCTTGGCCCCCACCCCCAGGATAAAGCCTTCGGTCTTAAACTCCACCGCCGGGGCGGAAATGGCGTTGGCGAAGCCTGTAATGGGTACCAATGTCCCTGCCCCGGCGGCTTTCGCAATATCATCGTAAAGGCTCAGCCCCGTCAGCAGGGCCGAAAGAGCCACCAGGGTCATGGAGGCCGCCGTAGCGGCGCTCTGCTTGTCCAGCATAGACGAATACAGTGCCGTCAGCCCCTGACCCAGGGTGCAGATCAGGCCCCCCACCAGAAACGCCAGCAGGCAGTCCTTCCCCACCGGCGATGGGGGGCTGATCTCTTTCACCAGCTTGGCATATTGCTTTTGCGTCATAATGATCCCTCCCGGAGGGTAGTATTTCCAAATTTCCGGGAAAGAATACAGGATCAATTTTTTCTGTGGGTCAGCTGGTACAGTCCGTAGCCCATAGACGCCCCCAGCACATTCAGAAGCAGATCGTCTATGTCACAGGTGCCCACCATCAGTGCCAGCTGGGTCAATTCCACTGTGGCAATGATAAACGCGACCGACAAAAAGGTGACCCAGAATTTCCGCAGCTGGGGATAGATATCCGGAAGAAAATACCCCAGAGGTACAAAGAGGAAAATATTCCCCAGCAGATTTCTCAGAGCGATGCGCACCAGATAAGGCCGCACCGGCGGCACCAGCAGCCGCCCAAACAGGCGGATGGTGCGAAAGGGCATCACATTTAAGTGGGTACTCAGGTACTCCCCAAAAGGAATGGCCCGGGGATTGGGCCGCCGGCCGAAGAGCAGCCACAGCATACAGGCGCAGTAAAAGCCAAACAAAAAGCCCTTGCGGAGCTTGGACGAACGTTCCATGGCGCCCTCCTTTCCAAAAACAGACCCGCCCATTATATCAGCCCCAGGCAAAAAAGGCAAGCAGTCCCTGCACGTATTATTCCCCGTCAGAAAAACAGCAAAGGTACAAAAGTTCTTCTTGACAACCGCACCCTCCCGTGCTATAATACCACCCGTAGTGACGAGCGTCACTTGATTGAACGGGCCTTTAGCTCAGTTGGTCAGAGCCTCCGGCTCATAACCGGATAGTCCCGGGTTCGAGTCCCTGAAGGCCCACCACAAAGTAAAGGTTCCATTCCTTCTTACATAGTATAGGGGTATAGCTCAATTGGTAGAGCGGCGGTCTCCAAAACCGTAGGCTCAGGGTTCAAGTCCTTGTGCCCCTGCCATAAAACGCCTAAAATTCAAGGTTTTTCCTTGGTTTTAGGTGTTTTTTGTAACTTTATTCATCTTTCCATTTTCACATTTGTCATATCTTACCCCTGATTTTGTGTCATATGTGTCTGCTTTTGTGTCAATTTTTCACGCCGTAAACCCTGGGCCTACCCTTCAAAAATAAAACTTTTTCATTTGAGACAGGAAAACTGGCTGCCCAAAAAGAGCAGCCAGTTTTATCATTTTTCCATTGTCAGTGAATCTGTTGAATCATCTCAACGGCGGTTTCAAACCATGCCTTGAACTCACGGAATTCAAGGCAAAAACTGTACGCTCCATCGTACCAGTACGCCTGAACCACATTTTCACCCTGCATACGAATAGTAACTTCATTCCCATCAATGGTAACAACCTTCTCCGTATCGTAGGTGCAATCGTCAGTACCTAATGTTTCGGTACCAAACATCTTTCGAATTAGAATGTCCTCAACAATACAGCTGGCACCATCCTCTTTAATACGGCACCCCCATGCACGGATGCCATGTCTGCCAACATTTGCGTCACAATCCATTTGAAACCCCTGCGGCATTTCGGGGATTGTAAAGTCAACACCCGTCGCAGAAATTCCGTCCTCAAGCGTGTCATAACGGACCCATGTCATGTACCTTGGTTCTGTTTCCGTTTCATCATACATATCTGAATATACAGGCTTCCTGTCGCCGCCGCTCATAGTCGTTACAATACTGCGAATATCATCCTCCTGGAATTCGCCGCCCTTTATGAGGACAGCATATCCAAAGTCCCTGGTATTCCATCTTGCCTGCACAATTTTTCCGTCCTCAAATCCAATTATGACTGGAATATTCTGTACAAGAATGGTATTTTCTTCAGGTGCGTAATACAGAAAATCAGCCCATCCGTCTGAGCTATCGGTTTTGGTTTCCCAATGTACACGCCAGGTTGACTTAAAAAAGGTGACTGTTTTTTTCGCTTTTCGCAGAAGAAACTCCTCTTTATCTTGCTCATACTGCGCGTATCTGACACCTATCCAATATTCAGGCAATTCTGGACAAAGTTCCCCCTTAAAATCGTCATAGCTGCGATATCTTGCGTTCGTATGGTATTCTGGATTATATGTATCGGGCATTTCAGGCAAATCGATTTGAAACCCAATCGCTTCTTCGGCCTGTACAAGCGTCGGATAGCATTTATTCTGCAAGTTCTCCACCGTTTGATCGGAGAATGACTTGTGAGCCGATGCACTTGTGCGAACCGCATAATCCTCTGCACACATAGTTTCTGCCATTTTGATTAGATCCTCAACGCTGAAATTGCCGAATGTGGCCAACGTATGATCAAAGTCAATCAGATAGCCAACATCCCCCGTACTCCAGAATGCATCTTTAATCTCGCCATCCAGATACTGAATCGTCATTGGATAATCATAGACATAAACCACCTTCTCTTCGGAAAAGATGTTAGAACGCGCATACATATCCCAATTTGACGTATCCTCTTCTGGCTTCGGAATTTTCATAAGCAGGACATCCTGGTCCACCTCCTGCATTTGTTCCAAGCCCTCTACGTGGGGAAGTCCATCCAAAAAATGGGCAAAATGAACTCGAAGCATATCGCCTGAAGTATAGTACAACGGTGTCAGGGAAGCGTCCATTTCTGGAATGCCCATACGCAGACCAACCGCATTTTCAGCTTCCTCCAGCGTTTCATATTTTGTAGAAATCTTAGGCAATATCCAGTCAATCGGATATATCCGATACCGTTCCGTAGGTGTGGGCTCGGTTTCGGATTCCATTTCGGGCTTCTTGCCACAGGAGACCATTGTCAAGATGATGATTAGACACATTAGAAACACTGCACACTTTTTCATAAAATCTCTCCTTTTGATAGACTTGGTATCTCCCCAATTTTAGTCCAATGCTTTAAATCTCTCAGATCAGTCTCATTGTATCACCTTTTCTACCCCAATGCAATACACCTCCCTTATGTAGTCCTGCACTGGCCTCTATAATCCATAGACGTCTGAATGTTGAAAAAGGGGGCTGGCTCTTAGTTCGACAGCCCCTTTTACCCTGTTCTGAACGCAGCAGTCTGGGCAATATTCTCCTTTTCCTGTCGCAATCCACTCCCTCAAAGGCATTTGTCCACAGCATGCGAACATTTCTATTATTTTTTCCATCCCCTATTGACATATCCATTTTGTACGTGTAGAATAAGGGCAAGTGAATAGAAAAGCGATGACGAAGACGGATTTGATGGTTCAGACGATAGAGAGCCGGGGATGGTGGAAGCCCGGTGGACGGCCTTCATAGTTCCCATCCCTTCCGAGCTGGAGTGCCCCAAAGCCTTTGTCAGTAGGGTCTCCCGCGTGGACTGCGTAAGTGTCTAGGGCTTGTTGGAGCCTGAAAGGGGTGCGCAAAAAGCGCACAATTTGAGTGGTACCGCGGGTATATAAAGACTCGTCTCAAGGAAATTTGAGACGGGTCTTTTATTTTTTACGAAAAGAGGAACCTGGAATGAAACTGAGTAAAAAGAGTCTGTTGGTGGTCAGCGTCATGTTGTTTGCCCTGTTTTTTGGAGCGGGCAACCTGATTTTCCCTCCGTTTTTGGGACAGAACGCCGGTGCCCAAACCCTCCCGGCCATGTTGGGCTTTCTGGCAACGGCGGTGATTTTACCGGTGCTTGGTGTGGTGGTTGTCGCCCGGTTCGACGGCCTGGAGAAACTGGGCCGACAAGTAGGTCCCCATTTTGCCCTGGTATTTGCTGTGCTCATCTACCTCTCTATCGGTCCCGGACTGGGCATCCCCAGGGCGGCCTCCGTCCCCTTTGAGATGGCTGTCGCCCCTTACCTGCCCCAGGGGAGCAATCCGGTCCTGTGGATGGCGGTATATTCCCTGGTGTTCTTTTTGATTGCCCTGTGGCTGTGCCTGAACCCCGGAAAATTGGTAGACAGGATCGGTCGCGGGCTCACCCCGGCACTTCTGGCCCTGCTGGCGCTGCTATTCGTCTGCTTCCTCTTCCAAGGCGAAAACAAAGTGGCTCCCGCCCAGGGCGGCTATCAGGAGGCTGCCCTGCTCAAAGGCTTCACGGAGGGTTACAACACCATGGATACCATTGCCGCTCTGAACTTCGGACTGGTGATTTCCACCACCTTGGGTACCTTCGGCCTGAAGGAGAAACGGGACAAGATGCGCTATACGGTCCTGGCCGGTGTGCTGGCCGGCACCATTCTGGCTCTGGTGTATGCCATGCTGTCCTATATGGGTATGTGCAGCTCCGGTGTTTACGCAATTCAGGAAAACGGTGCCTGGACCCTGCGGTGCATCGTCTATCAGGTCTTCGGCAGCACCGGGGCGGTGCTGCTGGCAGCCATCTTCACCCTTGCCTGCCTGACCACCTGCGTCGGCCTCATCAACTCCATTTCTCAGTACTTCTCTACCCTCTTCCGGAAGGTTTCCTACCGCGCCTGGGTTTATATCATCACCTTTTTCTCCTTCCTGGTGTGCAACCTGGGCCTGAGCATGATTTTGAGCATCTCCATCCCCATTCTCAATGCCATCTACCCCGTGTCCATCGTACTGATCCTGCTGGGCCTGAGCCACGACCTGTGGAAGGAAAACCGATTCGCCTACCCCATGACGGTAGCAGGCACTGCCGCGGTGAGCATTGCCTTTGCTCTTGGGGATGCAGGCCTTCCCCTGGGCGCCCTGGGGAAGCTTTTGCACAAGCTGCCGCTGTACCGGCTGGGCTTCGGCTGGGTCTGCGTTGCGGTAGGAATGCTGGCACTGAGCCTTGCCGTAAATGCCCTGTCCGGCGGAAAGGTCCAGGCCGCCGCGGAGAGCTTGAGGAGCCGGTGACACCAAACGCACCGCCCCATTTTTCCCGGGGCGGTGCGTTCTTAACGTTGCCTCAACTATTGACGATCGCAGGTTCTTTGAGTGGCTTCAAAAACTCCTATCCGTCGCTGCCCACATATACAGCGCATCCAGTCCGGCACTCAGCAGAACAGCCCCCACAATATCCGTGAACCAGTGTACCCCGGAAAGAAGTCTGCCGACGACCAGGAACGCTGTCAGACCAATCAGAAGCACCTCAACAGCCTTTCTCAGGGACACACTCCGGATGCGGCGGCGCAGCTGCCACTGCGCCGTAGGGAGGACGCACAGGGCCAGTATGGTAGTGGACGAGGGATAAGAGGCCTCCAGCCTGCCCTCCACCAGCACCGGCCGGTAATTCAACGCAACCTCTTCAAAAAGCAAATAGGCTGCGAATACCAGAATGTAGAATCCTCCCAGCGCAAGGATATCACGGTCCACCCGGAAAAGACTTTTTCGGACAATCAGCTGCCTCAATCCCAGGATCGCAAAGCCGAAGCAGATCCCCACCGGTATGAGCCCCATCCAATCCGTAACGATGTACAGCATCCAGTGAACGCCTGTCAAATCATGGACCGCGCCGTTCAGAGCGGCAAAGCCCACTTTGGTCCCCTCCGGCCCGATTGGCTCCACGTCTACCATCCGGAGCAGAAACGTCCAAAGAAGGAATATGGCCAAAAAAGCCAGGGCCATGTACAGTTGTTTCTTGCTTTGTTTTTTCATATTGTTTTTCCTTTCTTTTATTAACTAATATTAGTTAGTTAATATTGTAACGAAAAAGAGGCTTTCTGTCAAGACATAAGTCCGATAAACGGTGCTGCCTCTTTTGCGAAACAATTCGCAAAAGAGGCAGCCGGTAACGTATAAGGGCAAGAATTTTTCCTATTTTATACCATTGTCATCCGCGGTAAAATCCGTTTTCACTGTACTGTGCCCACTTTTCACCCGCTCCGCCCATGCGGCCTCTTTGAAGCCCACAAGGACAAAATCATTCCCAACCAGCAGGGGCCGCTTGACCAGCATGCCGTCCGTTGCCAACAGGTTCAGCATCTCCTCCTCGCTCATTCCGGGCAGCTTGTCCTTGAGTTCCATAGACTTGTAGAGCAGGCCGCTGGTGTTGAAAAACTTTTTAAGGGGCAAGCCGCTGCGTTTGTACCACTGGGCCAGCTCCTCTGCCGTGGGATTCTCCAGTTTGATATCCCGGAGCTTATAAGGGATTCCGTTTTCATCCAGCCATTTTCTTGCCTTCTGGCAGGTGGTACACTTGGGATAACAGACAAACAGCATGGTTTCTACGCTCCTGTTCTTTTGGTATCTTTTTCTTATATTATGGCCTCTAAGCGGTTGTTTGTCAATCATAATTGTGTTTTCCCTCTTTCGTATTTTCCTGTCATCGTGTATAATGAGAAAAAACTTCTGGGAGAGCCCCTATGACCTTCTACGAAAAAATGCGCATTGTATGTTTCTCCATCCCCGCCGGGAAGGTTGCCACCTACGGGCAAATCGCTATGCTCTGCGGCAAACCCAAAAATTCCCGGCAGGTAGGCTACGGCCTCCGGGAAGGGCTGGCGGGGCCCAATATCCCCGCCTTTCGGGTCGTCAACGGCAAAGGCGAACTCAGCGGAGCTAGACATTTCCTGACCTCTGATTTGCAGCAAACGCTTTTAGCCGATGAGGGCGTTCCCAGCCTCTGGACCGGCCAGTGCTGGCGGGTGGATTTGAAGAAATACGGCTGGGTGACCACAGAAACAGACGCTGCCTCTTTTGCGGAACAATTCGCAAAAGAGGCAGACGGGGAAGAATAGGAGCACCCAGTAAAGGCACCGCCCCACTATCCCGTGAGGCGGTGCCTTTGTCCCCTATCCATTCCACCGCGCCCGTTCATCCTGCCTGGCTGTGAGCCAAACCGAAACGGCCCAGCACAGGAAGAACACCACCGCGGACAGGATACATACCAGCAATAATAATTCCCATTGATCGACGGCGACCTTTTCCAAGGTCTCCTGGACCAACCGTGTGGTGCCTCCTTTGGGCGTATGCCGCCGTTTTGGCACCAGTACCTTTTGCCGGCGCAGCACCAGATACGGCACCAGCCACACCGCCGAAAGAAGGGGTCCCAATATCTTTCGTTCGTCAACCAGAAGCCGAAGCGGATAGCATATTCCACTGCCAAGCAGGCACATACACAGCAGGATCCCTTCCAGAAAAAGCAGGCTCTCCCTATTGAGCTTCCCCTGGGGCCCGGTGTAGAGCCAAAGGCTGCTCCCGGAAGTTGCAAGCGCAAATAGGATCCCCATGTGGATGAACACAAAGTTTCCGGAAGTCCGCTCTCCCGGGGTCAGGATCGAAGCCGTCCCGTTTTCCTGGCCGATCTGACAGACGGTGGCTGGAAGCAGCGCCAGGACCGCCGAAAGGCCCAGCCACAGCTCCAGACTCCCCGCCCAGCCCATGGAAAGGATCACTAAGGCTGCGACCATGGCGGTTATTTTGATGTCCTCCTTATGGAACGGGGCAAAGTTGCGTCGGAGCTGGTCGATCATGGTATCCCTCTTTCCTATGAAAAGTTCTCTTTAATCAGCGCCGTGAAAACCTCCTGTGAAATCGGCTCGGTTACGGAGATGGAATAGGCGTAGCTCCCATCCGTCCACTGGGCCAGGCTATAGAGGTCCTTGTCTCCCTTCAGTGTTACTGTGTTTCCGGCAATGTCTACCGTTTCTGCCTGGGCATACTCGTTGTAATCCCCGGAATTGTCTTCCGTCCCCTGAGATTTCCGGTAGCATAGGCTGTTGGTCTCTCCGAAATACTGAATTTCAGCCAGTTCGCTCCAATAGGACACATATTCGGTTTGCTCCACCGCAAATGGGATGCCCGTCAGGTCTTCCAATGGGACCCCTGTTTTCTCGCTGAGGGCTAGAATGCTCTTCACTTCCTCAATCTGGGCAATCCCCATCATTCCCTGTTCCGGTTCCTGGGCCTGCCTGGGCTTCCAGGCAAACCAGCAGCACACCACAACAGCAATACATGCGGCCAGGGTGAAGAGCTGACGCATTGTCTGGCGCTTTTTCCTGGCCCGGGCGGCTTCTACGTTACTCAGGACCCGCCGGCGCATTTCGGGAGTCACTTCGATCCTGTCCATGATTTCCTCATACTTCAAAGTCGTAGGCCTCCTTTAGGATACTTTTCAGTTTCTCCCGGCCCCGGCGCAGGTCCGAGCGGACGGTGGAGGGGTTCCGCCCCAGGATTTTTGCAATTTCCTCTGTGGAGTACCCTTCATAATAGTGCAGGTGGATCACCTCCCGGAATTGCACCGGCAGAGCTTTCACTGCATCCCACACAAAGGACAGATCCTCCCGCCTCTCTTCCGCCAGGTCCTCGCTGAGTTCATCGGATATCCGCAGGGCATTGTATTCGATGCGGTTTTTGCTCAGGTTTGCCGCAACCCGAAGGAGCCAAGCCTTTTTATGTTCCTCGCTGTCAAAGCTGGGAGCGGCAGTCAGGAGCTTCAAAAGGGTGTCCTGCAAAATCTCCTCAGCATCGGCCATATTGTGCAGATAGCTGTAGGCGCAGCGCAGAATGGCGTTGCCGTAGGTATCCAACGCCTCCGCCGCCATTTGGCCCGCCCGGTCTGCATCCGTCTGTACTTCCTTTTTGGGAAGCAGACTGACCGCAAAGGCACAAAGCATCTGCCAGAGCCGCCACCCCAGCGGCAAGGGAAGCGCAATTCCATCCATTCCAATTGATCCCTTTCTTCAAAAGTCCAATCCCATTATACCCGTTTCTGCTCCTTTTGCAAGTCCGTCAGGCCAAGCTCTGCACCCAGGTCTCCAGCTGTTCCGCGTTCATGCCGGCATCGGACATCACGGCATAGGAATAAGTACCGTCGTTCCAGATGGGAGTGTAGGTGAGGCCATCATTTCCTTTGCAGGTCACGGTTTTCCCGCCGATGGTCTGCTCCCCCACGGTTTCATAAGTGTTGTAGTCGCCGCTGATATCCTCGGCACCCACACCCTTACGGAAATACAGGGCAGCGTCGCTATCATCTCCATTACTGAAAATCACTTGAGCAGTCTCGTTTTCAATGGCCGCAATGTATCTCTCGGTGAAGCCCTCCACCTCTTCCGGGGCGATGAAAGAGAATCCGGCCAGCCTTCCGGCCTCTTCCAGGCTGGAGCACTCCTGCCAGGGGTTGGGGATCTGGACATCTTCCCGGATCATACTGTCATCATGGGGTTCTGTGCCCACGGTGACGGTTGCACCCGTATCCGTCTTCCCGCCGCAAGCAGCCATAGACAATGCCAAAACAAAGCTCAACATACATACAAAAAATTTTTTCATAATGAATACATTCCTTTCTTTTCCCGGCATCTTTGCCGTTCTATCCTGTATACAGATGGGCCGCCAGGAATGTTGCAGCAGCAGGAAAAATTTTTGAAATGATAAAACTCGGCGGCAGTGTCCCGATCCATGGGGCTCCGCCGCCGGTTTGTTTATTCAACAAGGCTCAGCCCCTCCGTCTGCCGGTAGCTCCTCGTTGCCAGCACCTGCCCTTGGTCGTCTCTCACTGTGAATCGCAGGGCCAGTCCTTCCTCCAGCCCCGTCTCCACCTGGGCACCCAGGGCTTTCAGGCGGCTTTCCGGAAAGGGGGCCTCCCCTTCCGGAATTTCCGCCGTTACCTGGGCTCCCAGCAGGGAAGCAATATTCAGGATCTGTTCCGGTTCTGTGTAGTTCTCTATGCGGTAGCGCCATTTATCCCGGTAATAAGCATAGTCCTCGTCCCAGAGGGCATCCTGAAAGCCATCCGGCAGGTCTGTATTCTCCCGGAGCCACTGGCCCAGGATATTGGTTGCTTTCCGGGCTCCCGTGGCGTTCAGGTGGCCGCCGGCATCAGACCAGCTGCCTGCCGGGTCCATGCCCTCCACATTTCTCAGGTCCAGGGTTTCCGCTCCCAGGCTTTTCGCCAGCTCCAGAGCCTCGCTGCCATAGCTCTGCCGCTCCTGAGACCCCTCGTAGCAATAGGGAATGAATGTGATGAGCGGGATGATTCCATTGTCCTGGCAGCAGTGGATAAAGGCTTCCAAGTAGCCCATAGCCCAAGTCTTCTGGCCGGCGCTTTCGTGGGACCATTCGGGAGTTGTCACCGGGGTGGAGCCCAGCATGGCCTCCGCCCCCTTTTCCATGGAGTACTGCACCGGCTCCCGGAGCCGCTCCCCGGTGATCTCTTTCCAGCGGTTGTGGTAGATATCCAGGGGAAACAGCAGCTCCGTCCGGTCCCGGGTGTCCTGATACAAGTCCAGCACCGCCTGGATCTTCGTTTTGGACAGCGGATACGCATCCAGGGCCGGGTGGCACAGGCCTACGGACATGACGTTTTCCTCTTCCTCGGCGTTCAGCACATCCAGTACCGCCACCTTGGGCTTCTGATATTCCAGCGCCAGCCGCAATGCCCAGTAGCTTGCCGCCAGGGATCCGCCGTGAATACCCAAATTATAGGAGCGGATCCCAAAATCTTTCCACAGCTGCATAGGGAGAAATCCGTTGACCACGTGGCTGGTGCCGAAGAGCAATACATCGTACTCCCGGTCTCCTTCCAGAAACGCACCATTCTTGCTGCGCCCGGTGGGAAGTTCTACGGCCCGGGCCAGATACCCAATACCGCCGGTCACCAGGGCCAGCAGCACCAGGATGCTGACAAGCCGCTTAAAACTGCGCATAGATAAAGCTGGACCCATGAAATCCATTCCCCCAAATCCCCAAAAAGAATGTCAGCAGGATCAATCCTGCCAGCATCAGCTCCCGTACCGGCCAGCTTCTCATCTCAAACCGACGGACCAGTTCCGTGCCCCGATACCGTGCCCGGTCCACAACGTACAGCAGACCTGCGCCCAACAGCAGCACCATAGAATCCGGCCCATCCAGTCCCAGGCTGTGGGCCTGCAGGGCATCCAGCAGACGGGTAGGCTGGAAATCCAGAAGGATCCGCTTCCAAATGGCCAGAGCGCTGTGGAGCCGGTCCGCCCGGAACAGCACCCAAGCGGCGCAGACCAGCAGGAAGGTGACCAGGGTGCAAAGGGTCCGATATCCGGAGGATTCGGCATCGATGCCCAGCCATACCCGGCACCGGATACGGCTGTCCTTCGTCAGCCTGCCAAAGACCTGATAGGCGCCGTGGAGAGCGCCCCAGGCCAAAAAGCCCCAGCTGGCTCCGTGCCAGGCACCGCTGATGAGAAAGACGATCATGACATTGAGACAGGTTTTCCACAGAGCACAGCGGCTGCCCCCCAAGGGGAAATAGACATAATCCCGGAACCAGGTACTCAGAGAGATGTGCCACCGCCGCCAGAATTCCGGAATGGATCTTGAAAAATAGGGGGCATCAAAATTCTGACCCAACCGAATGCCCAGCATCCGCGCCCCGCCGATGGCGATGCAGGAGCAGCCCGCGAAATCACAATAGATCTGCAAGGCATATACCACCGTAGCCAGCGCCAGGCAGGAGCCGGAAAAAGCCGTATAATTTTCATACACCGCGTCCACCAGCATAGCCGCCCGGTCCGCGATGACCAGCTTCTGAAAATAGCCCCAGGTCATGGTCAGAAAACCCGCCCGAAGATCCTCGTAGTCCGGCTTCCGACACTGCTCGTATTGAGGCAGCAGCTGATTTCCCCGACCAATGGGACCCGTCAGCAGCTGCGGAAAGAAGGAGACAAACAGAGCAAAACGCAGGAAATTCCGCTCCGCCGGGTACTTTCCCCGGCTTACATCCCACAGGTATCCCGCCGTCTGAAAGGTGAAAAAGGAGATGCCCAAGGGTGCCGCGATCCGGAAGTCCCCGTTTACCGGCAGCCCCAGCCGGGCCAGGTTGGACAGCACAAAGGGGGTATATTTGAATACCCCCAAAAGGCCGAAAATCAGCGTCAAAGCTCCAGGGAGTATCCAGCGTCTTCTATCCATCAGCAGACCTGTCAGATAGGAGACCAGCGTGCAGCCCAGCAGCACCAGACAGTATCTGACCCCCCAGCTGGCATAAAACAGGTAGCTGGCAATGAGCAGCACCCCGTTTTTCGTCCGCCTGGGCAGGACCCAGACCAGCAGCAGCACCAAGGGGAAGAAAAACAGGAAGCCATAGGAATGAAACTGCAAGAATACCCCTCCCTTTTATTTTTTTTGCGGGAAATACTCCTCCACGAAATCCACCTTTTCCACCTGGAAGCTTCTGCCGTTCAGGTTATCGAGGCTCCCGGCATCGGTGGTAAACAGGAATGTCAGTTTGTAGGAGTAGAGGGCCTGATAGGTCCTGTCAAACCGCTTGTCCAGCTTGCCGTATTTGCCGTCCCCCAACAGGGGGTGACCTGCATGGGCGAACTGGGCCCGAATTTGGTGGGTCCTGCCGGTAATCAGCTCACACTCCACCAAAGAAAGGCCGTTGCGGCTGTCCAGAACCTTGTAGTTGGTCTGGCAGGTCTTAGCGCCGGGCTTGGGGGTGTCGGTAACGTAGACCCGGTTCTTCACCGCGTCTTTAAAGAGGTAGCCCTTCAAGCTCCCTTCCTTGGGCTTGGGGGTGCCCTCCACAATGGCCAGGTAGCGCTTGTCCAGCTCCCGGTCCTTGATCTTCTGGTTCATGACCCGCAGGGCCTCTGCCGTCTTGGCAGCAATGACAATCCCGCCGGTGTTCCGGTCGATGCGGTTGCACAGGGCGGGGGTGAAGGCATTCTCCTCCCGGGGCCGCCACTCGTGCTTCTGGTAGAGATAGGCCTGGATCTGGTCGATTAGGGTCCGGCCATATTCCGCCCCATCGTGGGGGTGCACCGCAAGTCCCGGACGCTTATCCACCAGCAGAATGTTCTCATCCTCGTAGACGATGTTCAGCTTGGGCGCCGCCACAGTCAGGTAGGCGTTGTCCTCCCGGGGGGTGTCGAAAAATTCATCATTGATGTACAGCTGCAGCACATCTCCCGCTTCCAGCCGGGTGTCCCGCTGGGCCCGGGCTCCGTTGCGCTTGATGCGCTTCAGGCGGATATATTTCTGGGCCAGGGATGCTGGCAGCAGCGGCACGGCCTTGGCCAGAAACCGGTCCAGCCGTTGACCGGCATCATTGCTCCCAATGGTCAGTTCTTTCATGGCGTGTTCCCTTCCAGCTCGGCGAAGTGACGGTTGATCTGGTCTGTGAACTCCTGGGCAGCGTTATAGCCCAGCTTGCGCTGGCGGACATTGATAGCCGCCACCTCCAAAATCACAGCCAGGTTCCGGCCCGGGGTGATTGGGATGGTGTTCATAGGGATTTTGACTCCCAAAATTTCCATATACTGCTCCTCCAGGCCCAACCGGTCGTAGGCATCCTGGTTATTCCAGGGCACAATATTCACCACCAGATCGATGGACTTCCGGGACCGTACGGAACCCATGCCGAAGAGTTTGGCCACATTGACAATACCAATGCCACGAAGCTCAATATAATTGCGGATCAGCTCCGGGGCGGAGCCCACCAAGGAGTTGGAATTGACCTTTCGGATATCCACGGCATCGTCGGCAATCAGCCGGTGCCCGCGCTTGAGAAGCTCCAGCGCCGCCTCGCTCTTGCCGATGCCGCTTTCTCCGGTGAGAAGCAAGCCTTCACCATAGACCTCCATCAGGACGCCGTGACGAGTGATCACCGGGGCCAGCTCCGCCCGGAGATAGGAAATCAGGTTAGAGCAGAAGGTGGAGGTCGCTTCGTCCGTACGGAGGATAGAGATGTTGTGCTTCCTGGCCATCTCCAGGCACTCCTTGTCCACCGGCAGGCTCCGGCAGATCAGCAGTGCCGGGATCTTATACGCCAGCAGCCGATCGAAGATCACCAGCCGCTCCTGAGGGGCCTTCTTATTCAGATAGCTCCACTCCATATTCCCCAGGACCTGGAGCCGCCGGGGCTCAAAATGGTCAAAATACCCCGCCAGGCTCAAGCCCGGCCGGGCCACGTCCTCCACTGTAATGCGGATGGATTTATAGTCGGTGGAGGCGTAGATGACCTCCATATGGAATTCCTTTTCAATTGCGGGAAGGGTCACATTGTACTCACTCACGATCCCTCTCTCCTTCCTGTAAACTTACATATGTTGTTATTATACCAAACAAAGAAAGAATAGCAAGGGCGTTTTTCCGCTCAAAACATCCCCGGAAAAATATTTTGATCCGCTCGAGAAAAAAGTCAAAAAAACACTTGCATTTTCCGCGATTATCTGGTATTATATTCAGGCGCTTGGATTAGCGCATCAAGTGAAGTAATTATCCGGATGGGAGGTGCAATGAATGGCGAAGTGTGATTTTTGTGGCAAGGGCGTAACCTTTGGTATTAAGGTTTCCCACTCCCACAGACGTTCCAACCGTGCCTGGAAGCCCAATGTGAAGCGGGTCAAGGCCGTTGTCAATGGAACTCCCTGCCATGTGTACGCTTGTACCAGATGCCTCCGTTCCAATAAGGTTGAGCGGGCCATCTGATTCCCTTGGCTGATAAATACGCTGCCAGTTTTTGGCAGCGTTTTTATTTTACCCTCTCCCGGGAGAGGGTTTTTTACAAAAACAGCGCCGGAAGGACGGACCTCCCGGCGCTGTATCCATATCGATTATTCGTCGACCTCGTCGTCGTCGAAAGTGAACTCCAGGGTCTCGCCGCAGTTGGGGCAGACGATACTGCCGGACTCCAGGACCTCTTCGTCAAAGTCGATGATGTTGCCGCAGGCGCACTCTACCTCGTAGATGGTGGAGTCCTCGTCGCCGAAGTCGAAGCCTTCCTCGGGCTCCTCCTCGTCGTCGGAACCGTCCTCATCCTCTTCGCCCTCGTCGTCCTCGGCGGGGTCATAGTAGTCATCGTCTTCGTAGTCCTCGTAATCCTCGTCCTCGTCGTCTTCATCCATGATGAAGTCCTCGATGGCGTCCAGATCCTCTTCGATCTCGTCCAGCTCGTCGGAGATGGCAATGGTGGTATCCTCAATGTCCACCATACGCTTGGACATATCGCCGAGCAGGTCTACAATGGCGGCGATCATTTTTCCTTCATTGGTCTCGGTGTCCAGCTTGAGGCCGTCCATCAGGCCCTTCAGGTAGGCGGATTTTTCAGAAATCGTCATATTCGTTCTCCTTTATTGGCCAGAATCAGCCGAAAGTCAGGGTTTCTTCGAACTTACACCTTGGAGCGGCCCAGGTACTCGCCGGTACGGGTGTCGATCTGGATCTTGTCGCCCTCGTTGATGAACAGGGGCACCTTGATCTCAGCGCCGGTCTCCACGGTGGCGGGCTTGGTCACGTTGGTGGCGGTGTTGCCGGCAAAGCCAGGCTCGGTCTTGGTGACCACCAGGTCAGCAAAGTTGGGAGCTTCCACACCGAAGACATTGCCCTTGTAGCTCATGATGGTGCAGACGTCGTTCTCCTTGACAAACTTGAAGGAGTCGTCCAGAACGCTGCCGTCGATGGGGGTCAGCTCGTAGGTCTCGCCGTCCATGAAGTAGTACAGGTTGCCGTCGTTGTAGGAGTACTCCATCTTCTTGCGCTCGATGTAAGCGGTGGGGTACTTGGCAGAGGGGTTGAAGCTGGTCTCGGTCACGCCGCCGGTGATGACGTTCTTCATCTTCACACGGACGAAAGCAGCGCCCTTGCCGGGCTTCACGTGCTGGAACTCGATGACCTGCATGACCTTGCCATCCATCTCGAAGGTCACGCCGTTTCTAAAATCACTTGCAGAAATCATTGGTTTATCCTCCTAGTTATGTTCCCGTATGGGGGGATACAAGCATTCTATATCCTTAACCATGCTAGTTTACCCTATATTGTGCTTTTTTTCAAGAGGGAATTCGAAAAAATTTACACAATCAGCAGTTCTTTGGGCATATTGGTGATATCCTCGCAGCCATCAGCCGTTACAATCGTCACATCTTCAATGCGGACGCCGAATTTTCCGGGCAGATAGATGCCGGGTTCGGCGGAACAAACGGCTCCGGCGGGGATGGGGTCGGGGTTGCGGAAGCTCAGATTGGGCGCCTCGTGAATTTCCAGACCTAAGCTGTGGCCGTAGCTGTGGCCGAAGTAGTCGCCGTAACCGGCATCCGTAATGACCTTTCGGGCCGCGCCGTCAATGGCCTCCCCGGTGACGCCTGCCTTGGTGGCAGCAATGCCTGCCAGCTGAGCCTGCAGGACCACGTGATAGACCTTCTTCATTTCTTCAGTGGCATAACCCACTGCCACGGTACGGGTGGTATCGGAGCAATAGCCCTGATAGAGCACGCCAAAGTCCATGGTGATAAAGTCGCCTTCCTGGATGACCCGCTCCCCGGCCACGCCGTGGGGCATACTGGTGTTGGGGCCGGACACCACAATGGGGTCAAAGGACAGGCCCTGGGCGCCGTTTTTGTACATCCGATAGATGAGCTCCGCCTGCAGCTCCAGCTCGGTCATACCGGCCTTGATGACGGGCAGGGTCTCCATAAAAGCCTTGTCGGCGATTTTTTGGGCCTGGCGCATGAGCTCGATCTCCCACTCCTCCTTCACGCCCCGGAAGCCGTTGATCTTGGCGTTGTAGGGCAGAAGCTTTGCTTTCAGGTTCTTCTCCAGATCCATGAATTCCGCCACGGTCAGGTAGTCTTCCTCATAGCCCAGGCAGGTAATGCCGAAATCGTCAATGGCCTCGTTGATGCACTTGGGATAATTCCGGGCGCCCAGAACGTCCCGTACCTCAAAACCCTTCAGGTTTTTCTGAGCGGACTCAATATAGCGGCTGTCCGTAAAGTATCGGCAGCCCTTTTTGCTGACCACGGCCATACCCTCGGCAATATCGAACTCCGCGCCGTAATGGCGGCTGTAGCGGGAGGTCAGCAGCAGGCCGTCTACCTCACCGTCCAGAATGGACAGGAATTTTTCCAGGTTTTTCATAGTTTCAGTCTCCTTTTTCTGGCCAGGAAGCGGAAGGGCAGCTCCAGAGCACCCCGGGCTTTCAGCCAAAACGTATGATTATTGATGGCATCCACCAGAATGGGGGTAACCCCCGCCAGGTTGGCAGCCACGATATCCGTAAAAATCTGATCTCCCACCAGGGCGGACTCCCGAGGCGTAAAGCCAAACCTGGCCATGCACTCCTTGAGTCCCTTGGGCCGGGGCTTGTAGGCCTTGCGGATATAGTCCAGGCCGTAGGTTTCACAGAAGCGGATCAGGCGGGTGTTTTTGCTGTTGGAGACAATGGCGATCTTCACCTTGGAGGCCTTCATCTTTTCCAGCCAGGCAAGCATCTTTTCCGTGGGCACATCGGTGATGTAGGGGATGATGGTGTTGTCAAAATCCATCATCAATAGCTTAATGCCCTTGGAAAGCAGGTATTCTTCCGTCAGGTCCGTCAACTCCCCGGTGACGACCCGGGGCAAAAAAGAAAGAGGCATAGCCTTCCTCCTGTCTGAATAGTCTCTTTGTAGGATTCGATTATACCACGGAAAGGAGGGTTTGTCCATGGATATTTACCTAGCCCAGCTGCAATCGGAGTTGCCGGCGGCAGCCAATACCGCCTGGCTGGTGTGTCCCTTCATCCCGAACTTTCAATTGCCAGAGCCCCCCAGCGGCGGCATCCTGATTTTCACAGACAGCAGCCCCTACGGCGGACAATGCCCGGAGGATATCCTTCAAGGGAAGGGATCCCTGTTTACAGGCTCTCCCGGGCTAGTACTGGACTTTCAGCGCCCCGCCGCTCCGGAAGTCTGCTCCCTTGTGGCGTCCTTACGCAAAGCCCTCCCCTGCCCCGTAGCCGCCCCGCCGGAATACGCTGGGGCAGGGCCCGTGTTCCTTCCTCCGCTAAAGCCGCATATTCCCCCGGAAAATCAGTTGGAGCTCTGGAAAGGCCGGGAAATCTGGCTGGACCTGTCCCCCTGCCCCACAGAACTGATTCTTACAAATGGAGGCTGTCAGGAGAGAGCGGGGTACATTCCGCACACTCTCGGCTTTGCGGAAAAGGACCTGTTGTGCCATTACCGCATTGACCTTTCAGCAGAAAACGAGGCCCGCTTCACCCTGTGGCGCACGCGGGAGGACCTGCTGGCTTTGGCACAGCAGGCAGGCGTCACCCACTGTGTTGCCCTTGCCCAGGAGTGGGGATAATGAAACTCTGTAATCCCTGCGTTCCCCCCCCCAAAAAAAGATTTGACCCCTGACGGATTCCGCAGCCTTCCGTCAGGGGTCAAATCTGTTCACTCTTAGTATCTAACATCCTTGGTTAACCTCGCTTTCTTAGTCTTGGGAAGCGTCTCCACTGACTGTCTCCGTGATACAGTTCTTATTTCTCAGCCGGCAATGGACTCTATGTGAAACGGATATCAGGAAACGCCTCAGCCCAGTTTTGAGGGACCCTCCAGGAAACGCCTTGCATCGGTATCTCCCTTTGTGTCTTAACTATACCACGACCCTCCCAATGCGGCAATGGGAGGGTTGTACAAATTTTTATGGATGATTTTGGCGGAACTAACGAAATCTACCCCATTTTCTCTGTCAACCGTTCCTTCAGGTACCCTACCGCATAGTACATGGTCTCGTACTTCAGATATTGCAGGGCATTCTCGTCCCACAAAAACCGCAGCCTGGGGGCAAACTCTTCGTCTCCCTCCCAGAAGAGCAGGGTGACGGACAGTTCCTGGAACACCGGAATGTAGAAGCCCACATCTGCCCCTTTCCGCTCTCTTCCACCCATGGACGCACATGCGGCAGCGAAGGCGGCGGGGTTCTCCTGGATCTTCTGAGGAAAGGGGTCCTTGCTCTCCTCCAACAGATTCTGGTGGAACTGGTGGCCAAAGTCCAGCATATTCTTGATTCTTCCAGACAGGTGCCGATCCTCCCGGCTGTCGCAGAGCAGGTCCATCAGGGTCAGCACCTCGTTGAAACCGTTGGCACTTATCCAGGCATTCCCTTCCCGCCGCTCCATGTCGCCGGTGAAACGGGAAACGCGGAAGTCGCCGTCAAAAAAGCGGGTGTAGAGCCAATTGTCGTCGGACTGTAGGTTTAATTTCCGGATCAGCGCATCCTGGTCGTAGCTCAGGAACAGCTTCCGGGCATTGACAGAGGCAATGACGTAGTTGTTTCTTTTTTCCATGGTTGGACCTCCCTCGTTTTTCTCAGTATATCACACCCGTCTCCTATCCGCAAGGCGTCAAAATTTGTACTTTTCTTAAATATTCCTTCACACGGTTTACTTTTCGCCCCAAAAGTGCTAGAATGGGAAAGAGTTTACGGAAATGAGTTGATACGTTTGAATTACGACAATACCCAGGTTGTCATCGACCTGGATGCCATTGAAAAAAATATAGCCGCGGTCAAGGAAAAAACCGGTCTGCCTGTCATGGGCATCATCAAGGCCGATGCCTACGGTCACGGGGCCATCCAGGTGGCCCGGCTTTTGCAGGATACATGTGCCTTTTTCGGTGTCAGCTCCATGCTGGAGGCCATGGAACTCCGGCGGGCTGGGCTGGAGACCCCCATTCTGATCCTGGGCTACACCCCGGTGACCGCATTTCCAAACGCCATCCGCTACGGCATCCGCCCCTCCATCTTCCACTATGAAGACGCTTTGGCCCTTTCTCAGGCGGCGGTAGACCTGGGTGTCACCCAGGCTCCCTTCCACTTTGCCCTGGACACGGGCATGAGCCGTATCGGCTTCCAGGCCACGGCGGCAGCAGCGGACCAGTGCGCCCGCATCGCGAGGCTCCCGGGGATAAAGGCCGAAGGGCTCTTCACCCACTTCGCCACGGCGGACAGCAGAGATTTGACCCGCTCCAGAAAACAGGCGGAGCTTTTCTACCGGTTTGACGGGATGCTCAAAGAGCGGGGAGTAAACATCCCCATCCGCCACCTGGACAACTCCGCCGGCATCATGAACTTCAACTACCCTTGCGAAATGGTCCGCTCCGGCATCATCACCTACGGTCTCTACCCCAGCGACGAGGTTGACCCCAGCCTGCTCTCCCTGACCCCCGCCCTCAGCTGGCGGTGCCGCATCACCCACCTGAAGCTGCTGGAAGCCGGGCGGGAGATCAGCTACGGCGGCACCTATACCACCACCCGGCCCACCCGGGTAGCCACCATCCCCGTAGGCTATGCCGACGGCTACCGGCGAAGCCTTTCCAACAAATTCTATGTCCTGATCCACGGCAGGCGTGCCCCCATTCTGGGCCGGGTCTGCATGGACCAATTGATGGTGGATGTGACAGACATCCCCGAAACCAAGCTGGAGGATACCGTGGTCCTGGTGGGCCGCAGCGGAAACGAAGAAATCACCATGGAGCAAATCGCCGCGGCGGCGGACAGCTTCAACTATGAGTTTGTCTGCGGCATCTCCCGCCGGGTCCCGAGGATCTATGTCAGCGGTGGGAAGATCGTCAACGAAGTCCGGTATCTGCTGGATACCTGATTTAGGAGGTACCCATGTCCCGATCCCCTAAAAACACAGTACATATTTTATCCATACTGATTGCCCTGCTGGCCGTAGCGGACATTCTGGTCATCTCCGCCTGCTTCCGAGTTCCCGGAAAGAGAGGCGACGCCCCGGCAACGGAGCCCACGGAAATTCTGGAGGAACCCACCGAACCGGAGCCCACGGACCCGGAGGCCCCGGTCTCCACCGCCACGGTCCTTGCCACCGGTGACCTGCTGATGCATAAAAAGGTCATCGATTCCGGCAAGCAGGAGGACGGAAGCTACGATTTCTCCTCCATTTTCCGTTACATTTCCCCCATCGTGCGGCAGGCGGACTATGCCGTTGCCAATCTGGAGACAACCCTCTGCGGCACGGACAAGGGCTACGCCTACTCCGGAAACCCAAAGTTCAACTGCCCGGATGCCATCGTGGATGCCGCCAAGAATGCGGGCTTTCAGATGCTCCTCACCGCCAACAACCACAGCCTGGACACCGGCATTGTAGGCTATAAGCGGACATTGGAGGTGATTCGGGAAAGGGGGCTGGAAAGTCTGGGGACCTACCTCTCTGCCGATGAGAAGAAATGGACCCTGATAAATGTAAACGGCATCAACCTCGGCATGGTCTGCTACACCTACTCCGACGGCTTCAATCAAAGCGGCAGGCCGGTGCTGAACTACAACGAAATGCCGGAAAGCGGTATCCTCAACTACTTCACCTATGACCATCTGCCGGAATTCTACGAGGAATTGGGCGGCTATTTCAAAGAAATGAAGGCCGCCGGGGCGGATGCCACGATCCTCTTTATCCACTGGGGCACCGAGTATCAGTTGGCACCCGATGCCAATCAGACCGCTATGGCCCAGGCCCTGTGCGATCTTGGCATTGATGCCATCATCGGCGGCCATCCCCACGTGGTGGAGCCCATGGACCTGCTGACGTCCAGCCAGGACCCGAACCACAAGACCGTGGTCCTCTACTCCCTGGGCAACGCCGTATCCAACCAGCGCAAGGAAGAGATCAAATCCCGCTCCACCGGCGAAACGGAGGACGGCATTCTCTACCGGCTGACCTTTGGCAAGTACCAGGACGGCACCGTAAAAATCGATGCCGTAGACTTGATCCCCACCTGGGTGAATCTCAACAGCAATTCCGGCTCTGCCGAATACCCCATTGTGCCCCTGGACTCCGCCAATATGGATTCCTGGCAGGTAAGCTACAACCTGACAGACAGCCAATTGCTCTCCGCCAAGGCGTCCTTAAACCGGACGAATCAGATCATTTCCGCCTCCCTCCAGAAGGTCCAGGCGGGCCTTGCCCCCGCCGAGGAGCCAACTGAAACCAAACCTATCACTGCTTCTTCTGAGGAAGCCGCATAAGGAGAACCATTTCCATGTCCTTTTCCCATTCCAAACGTAATCAAAAGGGCTCTGCCATTGTCAGCGTCCTGGTCACCCTGATCATTCTGCTGCTGGTGGCCGACACCACCGTCATTGCCCTGTGCTTCAAGACCCCGTCAGGTGTCGCCGCCCCCACGGAAGCCCCCACTATGGCAGTGACGGAGGCAACGGAGCTTCCCACCATTGCCACGGAAACCACAGAGCCCCCCACCACCATGCCGGAGCCGGAGCATGTGGTCTCCACCGCCACCATTCTTTCCACTGGCGATATTCTGATGCACATGCCGGTGATCTCCTCCGGCGCTTCCGGATCGGGCTACAACTTCAGTTCTATTTTCCGCTATGTCACCGATGACATCAGTGCCGCCGACTACGCCGTGGCCAACCTGGAAACCACCCTGGCAGGCACGGACAACGGCTACCAGTATGCGGGCTTCCCCAACTTCAACTCCCCGGACGCCATTGTGGATGCGGTGAAGAACGCAGGCTTTGATATGCTCCTCACCGCCAATAACCACAGCTATGACACCACCCTGGTGGGCTACAAGCGCACATTGGAAGTCGTCCGCGGGGCGGGTCTGGAGACTCTGGGAACCTACTTAGACGCCGACGAGCAGAAGTGGATCATTGAGGATATCAACGATATCAAAGTAGGTATGCTCTGCTACACCTACGCCACCGGCGTGGGCTCCAACGGTGCCCCCCAGCTCAACGGCAACGCCGCCATCAAGGAAGCGGGCATCTGCAACTTCTTCTCCTATAATAACCTCCCCGCCTTCTATTCTGAGGTGGAGGGATACCTGAACGACATGAAGGAAGCCGGAGCCGAGGCCACGGTGCTCTACATCCACTGGGGCGACGAATACCAGCTGAAGCCCAACCAGACCCAGACCGCCATGGCCCAGCAGCTGTGCGACCTGGGCATTGATGTGATCATCGGCGGGCACCCTCACGTGGTCCAGCCCATGGACCTGCTGGAAAGCACCGTAGACCCGGACCACAAAACCGTGATCCTCTACTCCATGGGCAACGCCGTCTCTAACCAGCGGGCCGGCAACATCAGCTCCATTTCCACTGCCCACACAGAGGACGGGGTACTGTTCTCCGTCACCTTCTCCAAGTATTCCGATGGCACCGTCTACCTGGAAGACGTAAACCTGACTCCCACCTGGGTATACATGAACAGCAACTCCGGTTCCCGGCAGTACAACATTGTGCCCCTGCACAACGACAAACGTGACCAATGGCAGGTGGACTTCAATATGTCCGACAACGACTACAACAATGCCCAGCGCTCCTATGACCGCACCGACGCCATTGTCTCTGAAGGGCTGAATAAGTCCAAGGAGTATCTGGCCCAGCAGAAGCAGGAACGGGAGGATAACTACCTGGCCCAAGCCCAGAACGCTGCCTAACAAATATTATAGGACCAAAGCAAGTCTCCCTGCCTTGAAAACCGAGGCAGGGAGACTTGTGCATTATTTGTATTATTTGAAATATTTCACAGCGGCCTCAAACATACGGATATCGTACTGACCGGGGACGTTGGTGTAGAGGTTTTTGCCGATACGCTCGCTGTGGCCCATTTTGCCGAAGACACGGCCGTCGGGAGAGGTGATGCCCTCGATGGCGCAGATGGAGCCGTTGGGGTTGAAGGCGGCGTCCATGGTGGGGCTGCCCTCCAGGTCCACATACTGGGTGGCGATCTGGCCGTTGGCGGCCAGCTGCTTTACCAGCTCCTCACTGGCCAAGAACTTGCCCTCGCCATGGGAAATGGGGACATTGTAGATGTCGCCTACCTGGGTCAGGCTCAGCCAGGGGGACTTGTTGGAGGCCACCCGGGTGCGGACAATGCGGCTCTGGTGGCGGCCGATGGTATTGAAGGTCAGGGTGGGACAGGTGTCGTCGGTGTCGATGATCTTGCCGTAGGGTACCAGCCCCAGCTTAATGAGGGCCTGGAAGCCGTTGCAGATGCCGCACATCAGGCCGTCCCGGTCATTCAGCAGCTTCATGACCTGCTCACGGATGGCGGGGTTGCGGAAGAAGGCAGTGATGAACTTGGCAGAGCCGTCGGGCTCGTCGCCGCCGGAGAAGCCGCCGGGGATGAAGATCATCTGGCTGTCCGCGATCCGCTTTGCCACGTCCTCCACAGACCGGGCCACATCGTCGGCAGTCAGGTTCCGGATGACGGCGATATCTGCCTCCGCTCCCGCGGCCATCACAGCCCGGGCGGAATCGTACTCGCAGTTGGTGCCGGGGAAGACAGGGATCAGGACCTTGGGCTTGGCAACCTTCACAGCAGGGGCAGGATAGGAAGCCGCCTTGTAATCAAAGGCAGGAATGGCTTTCTGGGTCTCCGCAGTCTTGGTGGGATAGACCTTCTCCAAGGTAGCGGTATTCAGATCATACAGCTCCCGGATAGAGACGGTCTCATCGTCCAGGGTGATCTGGGGCTCGGCAGTGGTGACGCCGATCTTCCGGCCGAAATCGCAGTCCTCCGCGACCTCGGCAATGATGTCGCCGTAGCCGCAGTCAGTGTCCTCGCCCTGGAAGCCGATGGAATTGCCGAAGGACATCTTCATGACCGCCTCAGAGACGCCGCCGGCATCCACAGCCCAGGCGGCCTTTACTTTGCCGGTCTGGCAGAGGGTGTGGAACTTCTCCCAGGTGTCCTTCAGGCCCTCGTAGGTGCCGTCAGAGCCGAAGCAGTAGACGCTGTGGCCCGCTTCCTTAAATTCGTTGGAAAGGACCTCCTGGGCTTTCAGAGGGGCAATGGCAAAGGAGATCACCGTGGGGGGCACATCCTTATCCAGGAAGGTGCCGGACATGGAGTCCTTGCCGCCAATGGCCGCGGCATCCAGGTTCAGCTGAGCCGTCAGCGCACCCAGCAGGGCCTCAAAGGGCTTGCCCCAGCGCTGGGGCTCGTTTCTCAGCTTCTCGAAGAACTCCTGGAGGGTCAGGTAGGCCTTCTTGTAGTCCGCACCGGCAGCTACGATTTTGGCCATAGAGGAAATAACGCTCATCTGAGCCCCCACAAAGGGATCGGCAGTGAGGAGCTCCGGATCACAGCCCCAGGCCATGACACTGGCAGCATCGGTTTCCTCTCCGGGCAGCACCGGCAGCTTGGCCGCCATGGCCTGGGCGGGTGTGGCCTGGTTTTTGCCGCCGAAGGGCATCAGAAGGGAGCCCGCGCCAATGGTGGCGTCGAACCGCTCCACCAGGCCTCTCTGAGAGGCGAAACGCAGCTGGGAGGCCATCTCCCGTAGGCTGGCATCAGGGATGTCCAGAGGGGCGGGTTCGGAAACCTCTACCTGGGCATGCTTCACGGCGCCGTTGGTATTCAGGAAGTCCCGGCTCAGGTTGGCGATCTCATGGCCCTTCCAGGACATGACCATCCGGGCCTCTTCCGTGACTACAGCCACCCGGTAGGCCTCCAGATTTTCTTTTTCAGCAGCGGCGATAAAGGCGTCCGCATCCTCGGGAGCCACCACCACGGCCATCCGCTCCTGGGATTCGGAGATGGCCAGCTCCGTGCCGTCCAGGCCGTCGTACTTCTTCCGCACGGCGTCCAGGTCGATGCGCAGGCCGTCGGCCAGCTCGCCAATGGCCACGGACACGCCGCCGGCACCGAAGTCGTTGCAGCGCTTAATGAGTCTTGTGACCTTGCTGTCCCGGAACAATCTCTGGATCTTCCGCTCCTCAGGGGCGTTGCCCTTCTGGACCTCGGAGGCCATGGTGGTCAGGGACTTCATATTGTGGCTCTTGGAGGAGCCGGTAGCACCGCCGATGCCGTCCCGGCCGGTGCGGCCTCCCAGCAGGATCACGATATCCCCGGGGGCGGGGCACTCTCTTCTCACATTTTTCGCGGGGGCAGCAGCCACCACAGCGCCGCACTCCAGGCGCTTGGCAACGTACCCATCATGATACAGTTCCGCCACATGGCCGGTGGCCAGGCCGATCTGGTTGCCGTAGGAGGAGTAGCCCGCGGCGGCAGTCTGGCACAGCTTCCGCTGGGGCAGCTTGCCGGGGAGGGTATCCTTCAAGGGAGTCCGGGGATCACCGGCACCGGTGACCCGCATGGCCTGGTGCACATAGGCCCGGCCGGACAGGGGGTCCCGGATGCAGCCGCCGATGCAGGTGGCCGCACCGCCGAAGGGCTCGATCTCCGTGGGGTGGTTGTGGGTCTCGTTTTTGAACATCAGCAGCCAGTCCTGGTCTTCCCCATTGACTGTGGCAGTGACGTGGATGGAGCAGGCGTTGATCTCTTCGCTCTCGTCCAGCTCCGGGAGCCTGCCCTGCTTTTTCAGCAGCTTGGTGCCGATGGTGGCAATGTCCATCAGGGTCTGGGGACGCTGCGCGGCCTTCTCTTCCCCGTAAACCGCCACCCGGGCAGCCAGGTACTCGTCGTAGGCCTTCTGGACCGCCTCGTCATGGATCACGACCTTGTCCAAGTGGGTGGAGAAGGTGGTGTGGCGGCAGTGGTCAGACCAATAGGTATCCACCACACGGATCTCCGTAATGGTGGGGTCCCGGTGCTCCTGGTCCCGGAAATAGGTCTGGAGGAATTTCAGGTCGTCCAGGTCCATGGCAAGACCCAGCTTGTCAAGGAGTGCAGACAGGGCGGCCTCGTCCATAGCGATAAAGCCCTCCACCGTGGGGACGGTCTCGGGGATGGCGTAGTCAATGGCCAGGGTCTGGGGCTTTTCCAGAGAAGCCTCCCGGCTCTCCACAGCGTTGATGACGTACTTCTTGATGGCCGCCAGCTCTTCCTCCGTCACCTTGCCGGAGAGCACATAGACCTTGGCGGTACGGACCGTGGGGCGGTTGCCCTGGGAAATGATCTGGATGCACTGGGCGGCGGAGTCCGCCCGCTGGTCATACTGGCCGGGCAGAGGCTCAACGGCGAAGACCACATCCCCCTGGGGAACCTCATAGGACACAGTGTCCACCTGGGGCTCGGAGAAAACGGTGTTGACGGCGGAATCGAAGAGGGATTTTTCGATGTTCTCCGCGTCATAGCGGTTCAGCACCCGCAGCCCCGTCAGGCTGTGGATCCCCAGAAAGTCCTGAATTTCCTTCAGCAGGCTGTTGGCCTCGTGGGTCTGACCTTCCTTTTTTTCTACATATACACGATAAACCATGTGGAGTCCTCCCTATTATTTCAGTGCCTGCAAGGCCCGCTGGCCGATGTCGCTTCTGCGGTAGGCATTCTCAAACTGCACTCCGTCGGAAAGGCGGTAGGCCTCCCGGATGGCTTCCTCCAGGGTGTCCGCCACGGCAGTGGTGCCGGTGACCCGGCCGCCGGAGGTGACCAGAGTGCCGGTCTCGTCCAGCTTGGCGCCGGCCACATAGGTGTGCTTCTTGGCCTCCTCGGTCATGGTGATGGGGTAGCCCTTTTTGTAGGAGACGGGATAGCCCTTCGACGCCAGGATGACGCAGCAGGCATTTTTGTCAGAGAATCTGACCTCGGTTTCCGCCAGGGTGCCGTTGGTGGTGGCCTGCATAATGGTCAGCAGGTCGCTTTCGAGAAGCGGCAGCACCACCTGGGTCTCAGGGTCGCCGAAGCGGCAGTTGTACTCGATGACCTTGGGGCCCTTGGGTGTCAGCATCAGACCGAAGTACAGACAGCCGGTAAAGGTCCGTCCTTCCGCGTTCATGGCCTGGATAGTGGGCAGGAAGATCTTTTCCATGCACGCTTTGGCAATTTCCGGGGTATAGTAGGGGTTGGGAGCCACGGTGCCCATGCCGCCGGTGTTGAGCCCGGTGTCGTTGTCCCCCGCCCGCTTGTGGTCCATGGAGGAAATCATGGGCTTCACCGTCTTTCCGTCGGTGAAGGACAGTACACTGACCTCGGGGCCGGTGAGGAACTCCTCGATGACGATGTGCTCGCCGCTCTTGCCGAAGACCTTGTCCGCCATCATGGACTTGACGGCCTCCTGGGCCTCCTGCCGGGTCTGGGCGATGATGACGCCCTTGCCCAGGGCCAGACCGTCGGCCTTGATGACCGTGGGGATGGGGGCAGTCTCCAGGTACCTGAGGGCAGACTCCATGTCGTTAAACACTTCGTATTCTGCCGTGGGAATGCCGTACTTCTTCATGAGGTTCTTAGAGAAGACCTTGCTGCCCTCGATGATGGCGGCGTTGGCCTTGGGACCGAAGCAGGGGATCCCCTTCTCATTCAGGGCATCCACCGCTCCCAGAACCAGAGGATCGTCCGGGGCCACCACAGCGTAGTCAATTTTATTTTCCACCGCAAAGGCCACGATTCCTGCAATATCCGTAGCCCCGATAGGAACGCAAGTCGCGTCCTCCGCCATGCCGCCGTTGCCGGGGAGGGCGTAGATTTTCTCGACAGTCTGATTCTCTTTCAGCTTCTTGATGATGGCGTGCTCCCGCCCGCCGCCGCCGACTACCAGAATTTTCATATTCTATCAACCTTTCGGGCAATTTTTAGTGGTGGAACAGCCGCATACCGGTGAAGGCCATGACGATGCCGTCTTTATTGCATTCCTCAATGACCAGGTCGTCCCGGATGGAACCGCCGGGCTGGGCGATGTAGCTGACGCCGGAGGCATAGGCTCGCTTGATGTTGTCGGCAAAGGGGAAGAAGGCATCGGAGCCCAGGGAAACGCCGTGGATGGCGTCCAGGTAGGCCCGCTTGTCCTCCGCCGTCAGCCGGTCAGGCTGCTCCGTGAAGTAGTTCTGCCAGATGCCCTCGGCGCAGACGTCCTCCTCGTTGCCGTTGATGTAGCCGTCAATGACATTGTCCCGGCCCGGGCGGCCCAGGTCGGCTCGGAAGGGCAGGGTCAACGTCTTGGGGTGCTGCCGCAGGAACCAGGTGTCCGCCTTGGAGCCTGCCAGACGGGTGCAGTGGATCCGGGACTGCTGGCCCGCCCCCACGCCGATGGCCTGGCCGTCATAGGCGAAGCAGACGGAATTGGACTGGGTGTATTTCAGCGTAATGAGAGCCACGATCAGGTCCTCTTTGGCGCTTTCGGGCAGGTCTTTATTCTCGGTGACGATGTTGTTCAGAAGGTCTGCATTGATCTTGAAGTTAGTCCTCCCCTGCTGGAAGGTAACGCCGTAGACCATCTTGGTCTCCTGAGGAGCGGGGACATAGTTGGGATCAATGGCGACTACATTGTAATTGCCCTTACGTTTGGCTTTCAGTATCTCCAGGGCTTCGTTGCTGTAGCCCGGGGCAATCACACCGTCGGACACCTCTCTCGCGATCAGCTTGGCGGTGAGAGCGTCGCATTCGTCAGACAGGGCCACCCAGTCGCCGAAGGAGCACATCCGGTCCGTGCCCCGGGCCCGGGCATAGGCGCAGGCCAGAGGAGAGTCGTCCAGCCCCTCGATGTCATCCACAAAGCATGCCTTTTTCAGGCTCTCCGGGAGAACCTTGCCAATGGCGGCGGAGGTGGGAGACACATGCTTGAAGGAGGTGACGGCGCACTTGCCGGTGGCTTCCTTCAGTTCTTTCACCAACTGATAGGAGTTCAGGGCATCCAGGAAATTGATGTAGCCGGGGCGGCCGTTCAGAATGGTAACCGGCAGATCGGAGCCGTCGGCCATGTAGATGGAGGCCGGCTTCTGGTTGGGGTTGCAGCCGTATTTCAAAGCAAATTCTTTCATGGTTTCCTCCCCTTATTCGTAGCGGTTCATGACCTTCTGCCGGTATTCGCCGGTTGTGAGGTCGGTATAGCGGACGAACAGCGAAATCTTGTTGTCTTCGTTGAGGTTCTTCCACAGGGTATCCACAAAGGCATCCATGTCCTGCGGGATGGCTACCCGCTCCGGCTCACCCTGGAAGGTGGGGATCACGGGGTTTCCGTCGCAGACATAGGTATGCAGGAAATGGCCCAGGCCGGGGATGGGATCATAGTCATAGGTGTAGCGGTTGCAGCCCTTCCCTTCCGGGTCCGAGGCCTTCAAAATAGACATTTTGTAGCTGCCGTCGGGGCTCAGAAGGCCGGAGATGCGGGGAGTCCAGTTGGGGCCGTCATGCTCAAACTTTCTTGTCCGCAAAGCCTCCTCCATGGTCTTCCCTTTTTCCAGGAAGTCCCGGATGGTGTCGGTCTGGTCCCCGTTGGTGACAATGAGGGCCCGGCCCAGCTGGCGGACGGGGTGATAGATGATGAGGCTGGGGTCCTCCATTTTGCTGGGGTCGTAGGCCTCCGTGCGGATGCCGTCGGGCTCCAGGGCAAAGATCCGGTTCCGGCTGTTGACGCTGCGGCCCATGATGAAGTAGGCCGCCACGGCCTGCTTTCCGTCAGGGGTCAGCCCCAGGACGATGCCCCGGCCGGGGTAACGGTTGGTGGAGAGCTTTTCGGCCATAGTGCCGATTTCGTAAACGTTCATATCCTTATTCCCCTTTTTCGTTTTGGATGGCCGCACAGACCTGTTCCGCCGCCCGGGGAAGCAGGACCCATTCCGCCTGCTCCATGACCCGGCGCTGCAGCCCCTCCGGCGTGTCCCCAGGCAGGATATCCACCGCCTTCTGCGCGATGATCTCCCCGCCGTCGGGGATCTGGTTGACAAAGTGGACGGTAGCCCCCGTGACCTTTACACCCTTTTGAAGGGCCGCCTCATGGACCCGCAGGCCGTAGAATCCTTCCCCGCAGAAGGAGGGAATCAGGGAGGGGTGCACATTGAGGATGCGCTTAGGATATTTGTCCGTAAAGGAAGCGGACAGGATGCTCATAAAGCCCGCCAGGATAATGACCTGGATGTGATATTCCTCCAGGGTGGCAAGCAAAGCCTTTTCGAAGCCCGCCTGACCCCCCAGCTCTTTTTTCAGCAGAATTTTGGTGGGAATGCCCGCCTTTTTCGCCCGCTCCAGGGCGAAGGCGTTCCGGTTGTTGGACACCACCAGAGCAATTTCCCCGCTGCACAGCTCGCCCCTCCCCTGGGAATCGATCAGAGCCTGCAGATTGGTGCCGCCGCCGGAAACCAGGACCGCGATCTTGGTCTTCATTCCAGGATCACCTTTTCCTCGTTCTCGACGATCTCGCCGATGACGTAGGCGGTCTCGCCGCAGCCGCTCAGGATCTCCAGGGCGGTGCCCACCTGGCTGGCCGGGACCACCACGCTCATGCCCACACCCATGTTGAAGGTGTTGAACATATCCCGCTCAGGGATCTTGCCGGTTTTGGCGATCAGGTGGAAGATGGGCAGGATCCGCACATCCGCCTTTCTGATCTTGGCGCAGAGGCCGTCGGGGATGCTGCGGGGGATATTCTCATAGAAGCCGCCGCCGGTGATGTGGCTGATGCCCTTCACGTCCACCTTTTCCAGCAGGGCCAGAATGGACTTGACATAGATCTTGGTAGGCGTCAGCAGGGTCTCCAGGATGGACTTGCCGCCCAGGGCTTCATTGGGCTCTTTCAGGCTCTCATTGTGCTCCACATCGAAGACCTTCCGCACCAGGCTGAAGCCGTTGGAGTGGACGCCGGTGGAGGCCAGGGCAATGACCACATCTCCCGGGCGCATTCTGGAGTTGTCAATGATTTTCTTCTTATCCACAATGCCCACGCTGAAGCCCGCCAGATCGTAGTCGTCCACAGGCATCATGCCGGGATGCTCGGCAGTCTCGCCGCCAATGAGGGCAGAGCCCGCCTGAACGCAGCCCTCGGCCACACCGCCCACGATCTCGGCAATGCGCTCGGGCACATTCTTGCCGCAGGCGATGTAATCCAGGAAGAACAGGGGTCTTGCGCCGCAGCAGATCACGTCGTTGACGCACATGGCAACGCAGTCAATGCCGATGGTATCGTGCTTGTCCAGGAGCTGGGCAATGCGCAGCTTGGTGCCCACGCCGTCGGTGCCGGAGACCAGCACGGGCTCCTCCATTCCGGCAATGGGCAGGCCGAAGCAGCCGCCGAAGCCGCCTACATCGTCCAGGCACCCTTCATTCTTGGTCCGGGCAATGTGCTTCTTCATCAGCTCCACGGCCTTGTAGCCGGCAGTAATGTCTACGCCGGCAGCGGCGTAGCTGGCAGACTGAGAGTTCTTGTGATCCATGTTGTTTTCCTCCTTATTCTTTGCCGTTCCAGCAGTAGGTGCAAACGTCGCACTCCGGCAGGTCGATGGCCTCCAGAATGCCGTCCAGGGTCTGATATTCCAGGGATGTGAAATGGAGCTTTTCGCAGATGGTTTCCCGGAGCTTCCTGCCCCGTTCGGTGGTGCCGTCCATGTATTCGTCCAGGTGGTCAAAGCCCTCCTCCCCTTCCAGCTCCAGGATGGTGGACCGGGCGATGAGCTCGTTTTCGGAGTTGGACCGAGAGAAGTTCAGGTATTTGCAGGCGTAAAGGATGGGGGGACAGGCGGAACGAATGTGCACATCCTTGGCCCCGTGCTCATAAAGGAAATCCACAGTCTCCCGGAGCTGGGTGCCCCGGACGATGGAGTCGTCCACAAACAGAAGCTTTTTGTCCCGGATCAGCTCGTCTACGGGAATTTGCTTCATCTTCGCCACCATGTTCCGCTCGCTCTGGTTGGAGGGCATGAAGCTCCGGGGCCAGGTGGGGGTATATTTAATGAAGGGCCGGGCGAAGGGCACGCCGCTTTCGTTGGCGTAGCCGATGGCGTGAGGGGTGCCGGAATCCGGAACGCCGCCTACATAGTCCAGGTCCTGGGCCACGCCGTTTTCCTTGTCGGCCTTGGCCATGATCCGGCCGTTGCGGTAGCGCATGACCTCCACATTCTTCCCCTCATAGCAGGAGGTGGGGTAGCCGTAGTAGGACCAGAGGAAGGCGCAGATCTTCTTCTTGTCCCTGGGAGGCGCCAGCACCGTGTCTCCGTCGGCGGTGAGCTCCACCACTTCCCCGGGGCCAAGCTCCCGATAATACTCATAACCCAGCTTTTCCCCGGCGTAGTCCTCAAAGGTGACGCAGTAACCGTCAGAATTCTTTTCCAGAATGATGGGGAGCCGGCCCAGCTTGTCCCGGGCGGCAATGAGCTTTCCGTCGTCCTTCAGGATCAGGATGGAGGCAGTGCCCTCGATCATGTCCTGGGCAAAACGAATGCCCTCCGCAAAGCTGCTTTTCTGGTCGATGAGAGCGGAGATCAGCTCGTTGGAGTTGACCTTTCCCCCGCTCATGGCCTCGAAATGGCCGCCGCTGAAGGACAGATACTGCCGAAGCAGGGCCTCGGCGTTATTGATGATGCCAATGGTGCAGATGGCGTAAGTACCCAGCTCAGACCGGATGAGCAGTGGCTGGGGATCGGTGTCGGAGATGCAGCCGATAGCGGCGCAGCCCTTCATCTCTCCCAGGATCCCCTCGAACTTGGTCCGGAAGGGGGAATTCTCAATATTGTGGATCTCCCGCTGGAGACCGGCTTCCTTGTCGTAGGCTGCCATGCCGCCCCGGCGGGTGCCCAGGTGGGAGTGGTAATCGGTGCCGAAAAATACATCCAGAATGCAGTCTCTGTGAGAAACCGCTCCAAAAAATCCGCCCATACTGTTTCCTCCCGTTTAACCCAAAATTTCTTTTTGCAGCGCCGCATCCTTCTGGAGGACCTTTTCTTTATCCGCCGCCCGTTTTTCGTCCAGCTTCCGGGCGAGATCAACGTCGGAAACCGCCAGGATCTGGGCCGCCAGCAGAGCCGCGTTGACGCCGCCGTTGATGGCTACCGTAGCCACAGGAATGCCGGAGGGCATCTGCACCGTAGAAAGGAGGGCATCCATCCCGTCCAGCACAGGGCCCTTGCAGGGGATGCCGATGACCGGGAGGGTGGTGTTGGCGGCGATGGCTCCCGCCAGATGGGCCGCCATGCCGGCTGCCGCAATCAGAGCCCCAAAGCCCTTCTCCCGGGCAGACAGGGCGAAGGCTCTTGCCTCCTCCGGGGTCCGGTGGGCGGAGAAGATGTGGCACTCATAGGGAATGCCCAGCTCCGTCAGGGTATCCATACTCTTCCGCAAAATTGGAAGATCGCTGTCGCTTCCCATGATAATTCCAACTTTTTTCATCATTTTACCTCCTAAAATGCGTAAAGGGCTCACTCACCCTCCTGAAAAGGAACGCAAGCAAGCCCAGACGGTCGGCAAAAAATTTTCCCTTACTCCATGTGGTGCTCCACTGATCCGTCAGTCATAAGGGTTCGTATTGACAAGAGCCATTATACCACGGTCCTCCCTTTTTCGTCAAGGAAGCAGATGCACCGAATTTGCAAAGTTTTCCAAAAAAACCATGTGGAATGTGTCGATTCGATATCTTTTTATCCAATCAGTTTGAAGCCCATCACCACAATGCCCAGAATCACCAGTACCACACCGGTGGCCCGGTTCAGGGTCTTGGGGGTGGCCTTGTTTGCAAACACCGCGGCGATCCGGGCCCACAGCAGAGTAAACACCACGCACAGAGCAAAGACGGTCCAGTCCGGCGCTCCGCCGATGGCGAAGTGGGAGACGGCGCCGGTGAAGGCGGTGAAGGCCATAATGAACACGCTGGTGCCCACGGCGGTCTTCAGCTCGTAGCCCAGGACGCTGGTGAGGATCAGGAGCATCATCATGCCGCCGCCGGCGCCGATGAAGCCGCAGATAAAGCCGATGAGGCAGCCGCAGATGAGGGACTGAATGGCCCGCTTCTTGGCGGAGACCCCCTGCATGGCCTCCTTGGTGGTCATGACAGGCCGGACAATAAACTTAATGCCCAGCAGGAAGGTCATGAACACGGAAAAACTGCCCATGGTCTGGGAGGGCAGCAGACTCGCCACAAAGCTGCCCACCACCGTAAAGACCAGAACGGAGAGCATCATGATGATGCCGTTTTTCACGTCCAGGTTTTTGTTTTTCCCATAGGTGTAGGCGGACACGGCGCTGGCCAGCACATCAGAGGACAGGGCAATGCCCACAGCCATATAGGGGTCCATGTGCAGAAAGGTGATCAGCATGGGGCTGATGACTGCCGCCGCGCTGAGTCCGGCGAAACCGGTGCCCAGGCCCGCGCCCATGCCGGCGAAGAAAGTAACTACAATAGTAAGTAAAAGATTCATATCAATGGTTTCCTTTCAAAATTTTGTCCATATTCTGGCTCATAATTTCCATAGTCGCGAAAAAGGCCCGCTTTTCGCCCTCGCTGACCCCATAAAACATGGTCTCAAAGAAGTCCGTCTGCATTTTCCGGCCTGCCTCCACAATGGGGGCAGCTTTTTCCGTCAGGCTCAGGCCCCGCTTGCGCCGGTCCCCCTGGACTTCGCTTCGGCTGAGGTACCCCTCCCGAACCAATCGGTCCACATGCTGGGACACCAGATTGGCCTTGATGTTCCGCACCTCCACAATGTCCCGGGCTGTGGTGTACTCCGGGTTGTTGGCCAGAAACAGCAGAATGTCCAGGGACACTTCCGGTACATTCCAGGCCTTGCAGACCTTTTTTTGAGCGGCTTTGTACGCGGCCATGAATTTTTTGGTCAATTCCACCGCTGGGAGCATTGGTCGTTTCTCTCCTTTCAAAAATAGATAGTTCAGATATGGACAAAATAATAGCACCGGCCCCTGGATTTGTCAAGGGCCGGTGCCGGATTTTTTTATTGCCGGCAGAGCTTTTGCAGCTCCGCCTCTCCCCGCTGGTACTCCAGCTTGTGGCACAGGGCCAGGTAGCTTTCGCTTCCGAAGCGGGCGATATAGTCCATCAGCTGTTCACTGTCCGTCATGCCGGTGAGCAGGAGCAGCAGCTCCTGGCCATCGCCGAAGGCCTCCATGCAGAAGGAGATCGCCTGGTCGATGGCTCTGCCCACAGCCTCTGCCTGGATTTTACGGGGCTCCAGGGATTTCTGAAAGGCCTCCTTCAGGAAGGGGTCCAGGGTTTCCCGGTCCCGGAGGCGGTTTTCTCTGGCCTCTTCCAGGAAGCCCTCCAGCTTTCTTTGGACCTGCTCCTCCTGCTTTCCTTCCTCGGGGCCGCACAGGCGGAAGGCGCGCTTGGTATCCAGAGCCGTTTTTCGCTGGCGGAGAAAGGCCTCCAGGCTGTCCCCTTGGCTGAGATAGGCCTTCAGGCAGCCATGGAGGGCCACCGCCTCCCGGTCCAGCCGAGCATAGCCCCAGGCCATGCGGCGCAGCTGCTCCAATAGGAGCCCCACCAGGGTGAAGCGCTCCCCAAAGTCCCCAGACCTTGCCATAGCCATCCGGTCCTGGCGGAAAGAGTCCCCCACCTCCCCGGACAGAAGCTCTTTTATCCCGTAATCCCGGCCGTATTTCCGGTAGAGCCGGTAATAGCCGAAAAAATCCTTGGCAGTCTCTTCAAAATTCAGGAATTCCGCCACCAGTTCCTCACTGACGCTTATGTCCAGTTCCTCGCAGCTCTGCAGCAGGGTAGACAGATCCTCCCAGCCCCGGGCAGTGACATAGCGCATTTCCGCTCCGTCCCGGGATACATGATAAAACCGCTCGGGCTTCAATCCCAGGTAGCTCAGCACCGCCCCGTGGAGGCAGCGCTGGGCGGCATAGGCCCGGAATACCTCCACCTCCGGCTGGATATTCAAAACCCGCAGCCGGTCCAGGGTCACAATATCAAAATCCCGGACGGATTTGTTGTATTCCGGCGGATTCCCCGCTGCCACAATGACCCAGCCTTCCGGGAGAACATGGGTGCCGAAGGTCTTGTTCTGCAAAAATTGGAGCATGGTGGGGGCCAGGGTCTCCGAGACACAGTTGATTTCGTCCAGGAATAGGACCCCCTGATCCTTCCCCGTGGCCGCCATAGCGTCGTATACCGCCCCGATGATCTCGCTCATGGTGTATTCCGTCACGGCGTATTCCTTTCCCCCGTAGGTCTTCTCCTTGATCTGGGGCAGGCCCACGGCGCTCTGCCGGGTGTGGTGGGTCATGGTATAGGCAACCAGAGGCAGCCCCGCCTCCCGGGCGGCCTGGGAGACAATGGCAGTTTTGCCGATGCCGGGAGGGCCCATCAGCAGCAGCGGCCTCTGGCGCACCGTGGGGTACCGATAGGCTCCCGTCTCATCCCGGCGGAGGTAGGCCCGGAGGGTGTTCTTCAGCTCCAGCTTGGCGTCACGAATGTGCATAGTTCTTCACTCCAATTCCAGTACATAGGCCCACTTGGGCACCAATTCTTTCTGCTTTTTGGGGCCCGCCTGAATGCACACCGTCTCATAGTCCGGCCGGTGGGGATAGGCCCCGTCCCCGTCGGTAAAGTACAGCAGGGCCCGGGGCTTGGGCAGCCGCTTTTCCGAGCGCAATCTTTCGATTTCCCGGAATACCGGGGTGTAGTCCGTACCACCCCGGCCTAAAATCTTCACATTTTCGCTGTAGCGCATCCAGTCCGCCGGACTGTGGATCCAGGTCACATCCTGAAGGCAGCAGTCGCACTGGAAGAACACCACCTGCATTTGGTGGAAAAAGTTCTCCTTCCGGGAGAAAATGCCGTAAATCTCCTTCAAAAAGGTGCTGACGGTTTCCCTGTCGCAGGAGCCGGAGGTATCAATGGCGATGGCCAGAGTGTCCAGCCGCCAGACCTCCTTATATTCCAGAGGCTCCAGCAGGGGGAGGTTCCCGTAGCGCTCCACCCCCAAATGGTAAAAGATGTAGTCAAAGCTGTCCTCGTCGGTCTCCAGCTCCTCCCCGGGGCGGGTATACCGGCTGAGGAACCGGCGGAAGTCAAAGAGAGCTTTCCCCTTCTCCGCTTCCTCTGCCCCGTCAAAGGCCAGGCTTCCCCGGCTCTCCCGGCCCAGGGCCCCGCCTCCGGCCCCCAGGCCCTGCCAGCGCTTTTCCGTCTCCGGCTCCAGCTTCCGGGGCCAGAAGCCATGGTCATCCACATGATAAATCGCTTCCAGCGCTTCCCGGGACTGGGGCAGGCTGTCCAGCGCTTCCAGGATCTGCCAGGGTGTACCGGTCATACCAGGCTCAGGCCTCCCTGCCTCCAATCTGGGGTTCTGGAGATTCTCTATAAAGGTCTCCGCCCAGATGTCACAGGCCAGACCCCAGTCCTCTGGGTCTGCCTTTTCCGGCAGGCGGATGTGGAGATACAGGCAGTGGAGCAGACAGTGCAGCAGGGCCCGCCGAACCCGGGCAGGGCTCTCACCGTACATCTTTTTGAGCGCCGGGGGCACAAACAGATGGGCGCCGTCGGTGCCCAGGGTTTCCCCTTCCACCGCTTCCAGCCAGCCGAAGGCCTCCCCCAGGCCGGGGTACAGGCCGATGAGCTCCCCCCGGCAGGCATTGAGGACCCGATATGTCAAGTCGTCCATGGTTTTCTCCTTACAGGGAAAAGTCCCGATCCCGGAACAGGCCCAATTTTCCTTTTTGCTCCAGCAGCCACACCACCGCCTCCGGGCGGCGGAGGGTTCTGGCAGTCTGAAGCAGGGTCTCGAGCGTTCCGGCCGTCAGGGGCAGCTTGTCAAACAGGGCCGCCAGCTCCTCCACCCGGTTGTCTTCGATCAGGGCTGTGGCCGCCGGAATGGGGCGGCGGGAGAGATACGCCCAGTATTCCTGCTTCTCCCCTTCTCCGGCACAGCCCATAGTAAAAATCCCCCGCAGAGCCGCCGCAAGGCGGAGGCTCTCCCGGGGGCCGGTATGAAATTTTCGCAGCAGCGCTTCCCCGGTAAGTCCATCGTTCTGGAGTTCCTGCTGAAGGCGCGCGTTTTCGGACTGGTTCCACATACTATGTTTCCTCTCGGATCACTTCTCCGTTGAGCACCGCCTGGGTAAGCACATCCCCCCGATAGCGCAGCGTCAGCAGGAAGAAGGGGGCATCCTGCCACAATAGGTTCAGGAAAATCTCGTCCCCCTCCCACATGGGCAGACTGGAGAGAAATTCCCGGCTGACCCATTGCAGATCCCCTTCGTTACACTCGTGGGGCTCCCCCTCGAAGCCGTCGGCGGTGAAGAGGTACATATATTCCCCCTCCGTGCCCTCCTGCAGGAAGGTCACCACGCCCCGGCAGCGCCAGGAGGTCAGGGTCAGCCCTGTCTCCTCCCAGCATTCCCGCAGAAGGCACTCATCAGGGCTTTCGTCAGCCTCGAACTTGCCGCCGATGCCGATCCATTTGTCCTTGTTGATGTCGTTTTTCTTCTTGACCCGGTGGAGCATCAGCACCTGATTGCCTCGGGTGACATAGCAAAGAGTGGTGTTGATCATGGCTCACACCCGCTTCATCAGCCGGTAGGCCAGATGCTCCGGCACCACTTCTACCTCGCTGTGGCCCTCTTCCCGTTCGCCGTCCAGGGTCCAGGGCATTTCCGGGTCCGCGAAAATGCGGATATGGGTAGCGGACCGGAAGGTCAGCATGGCGCAGTTGTAGGTCTGACTCTGGAGGGCCAGAATGCACTCGTGAAGCTCCGCCAGATTCTGGGGAGCCCGGACCAGCAGAATTTCCAGCTTATTATCCTGCAGGTCCACCACATCCGGGTCCAGGGTCAGGATGCCGCCCACAGATGTAGAATTGCAGATGGCGCCAAAGAGGAAATCGTCCTCTACCACTTCCCCGTCCACGATCATTTTAATATGCTCGTTGCGGATCTGGGTCAGCTCCTGGATGCCCTCCAGCACATAGGCGGTGTGGCCCAGGGCGTTTTTGATGCTCTGGGGGGTGGTGTAGCTGGTCCGGGTAAAGGCCCCGAAGGAGGCCACATAGGAGAAGACCCGGCCGCCGAACCGTCCGGCATCATAGGGCACAGGCTGGCCCTCGATGATGTTTTTCGTGGCCTCCAGCACATCCAGGGGCAGCTTCAGGCTGGAAGCAAAATCGTTGGTAGAACCGGTGGGGATATATCCTATGGGCGTCTTGGACTCCACCTGCAGCAGTCCGGACAGGGTCTCGTTAAAGGTCCCGTCGCCGCCGCAGCACACCACCAGGTCCACCTCATTGCACAGCCGCGCCACCTCCTTGGTGGCATCCCCGGGGCCGCCGGTGATATAGACCTGAACGGCGTAGTCCGCTCGATTGAATTGCCCAATGATCTCCGCCAGCATCTTGGCGGCCTTCTTCTGCCCGGAAAATGGATTCACGACCAAAAGCATTTTTTTCATGGAAAATCCCTCACTGTGTAAAACATTGTTTACGTATTATATCACAATTCCCAGGGCTTGCAACCGTCAGGTTTTGGAGTTTGAAAAAATGTTACAATTGACGAAAGCCCCCGCTGCGTTTCGGCAGCGGGGGCTTCCTGCAAAAGGAATAGAAAGAAGAGAGGTAGAAAAGAGGATCTACGGAGAGGAAAGGGAGCGGCTCACGGCTTCCGCAACCTTTCTGTCATTAAGATACTTTTTGATTTTGAACAGCGAATAGCAGAATTGAAAACAGAATTCAACAAAATTATGAATAAAATGTTGCATGCCTCATTCCAGCCCCAGATTCTTGGGGTCGAAATTTTCGAAAATGGGGATCCAGCCCTCTTCCTTGGCAGTAGAGAAGTCCCCGGGGCTGCGGATGGTCCAGCTGACACCCTGGATGCCCCAGAGCCTGCGGCAGAGGGTAATGCTGGTATTCTCCCGGTCCTCGAAGCGGTAGGCGATGAAGTCCGGCAGGGTCAGGAAGTTCTCCAGGTAGTAAGAGCAGACGAAGCGGGTAAACCAGCCATAGGTCTTATCCCTGGCAACGGAGTCCTCCGCCAGCTGGCCCCGGACAATGTCGGGATGGTGTCGGCGCAGATACCGGATGGCTCTGGGATCGAAGGACTCCAGACAATAGAGTCCCTTGTAGCCGGAGAGCTGTTTGACCACAGCCTCCGTCAGCGCCTCGGTATTCTTGCCCGCCGTCTTGATCTCCAAGATCAGGGGCACCTTCCCGTTCACCAGCTCCAGCACCTGCGCCAGGGTGGGGATGGTCTCCTGGGTACCCTTCAGGCAGCAGTCCGGCAGGTCCGCCAGGGTCAGGTCCTCAATGCGTCCGTCCTTTCCCGTCATCCGCTTCAGGTCGGAGTCGTGGAGGATCGCTAAGGCGCCGTCCTTCAGCAGATGGACATCCAGCTCAATGCCGTAGCCCCGCTCCACAGCGGCCCGGAAGGCCGCCAGGCTGTTTTCCGGAAGCACCGCGTCATGGAGTCCCCGGTGGGCATAGGACCACTCCCGCAGCTTCGGCAGATCTGGGTGCTTTCTCCGGCCGCGAACGGCGAACACGTGAAGCACCATGGCGCACAGAAGAATGACAATCAGAGCAAACATGATTTTCGCTTCCTTTTCTATGTATTCGTTGTCTGATCGGTGGTGAAACCTTCCTATATTTCTTATCTATATTATATTCCTTTTTGTTGGTTTTGTCCAGTGCCAAGAAGGGCATTCAGATAATTCAGGACTCTTTTTTTATCCAGAGACCACAGCGGTGCAATGAGCTCCCGCCGGGCCCCGTCTCCCGTGATCCGGTGGACCACCACTTCTGGCGGGAGAAGGGCCACACACTTTTTCAGGATGGCCCCGTATTCCTCCAGGGTCAGGCACTGGAATTCGCCCCGGGCGTACCGCTGCTCCAGCCGGGAGCCCCGGAGTACATGGAGAAGGTGAAACTTCACGCCGTCAGTCCCTGCCTCCACAGCGGTTTTCGTGGTGAAAAGCATATCGGCTTCCGTCTCTCCCGGCAGCCCAAGAATGATGTGGGTCACCACCTCCAGTCCGGCTTCCTTCAGCCGCCGGACAGCGTCGACATACTGCCAGGTATCGTAACACCGGTTCATGTCCCGGGCCACAGTGTCATTGGCGGTTTGCAGCCCCAGCTCTATGCTGACAGGCTTGATTCGGTTCAGTTCCCCCAGCATGGCAATGGTCTGCTCCGGCAGACAGTCCGGCCGGGTGCCAATGGCCAAGCCCAGGATCTCCTCCGGCTCCAGTGCAGCCCGGTAAAGGGCTTCCAGCTTGTCCACCAGCCCATAGGTGCCGGTGAAGGACTGAAAATAGGCAATATACCTTCCGGATCTGCATTTGCCGCCGATCCGAGCTTTGGCAAGCTCCAATTGTCTGGCCAGGCCCAGACTGGCCTTTTCGGCGAACTCCCCGCTGCCCTCCGGGGTGCAGAAGGCGCAGCCGCCAACGCCCAGGGTCCCATCCCGGTTGGGGCAGGTAAATCCCCCGTCCAAAGACAGCTTGTAGACCTTGCAGCCGAATTTTTCCTTGTAGTAATCATTGGCGGTGCGCATGTCGTTTCCCTTCTCAGCTGTATGCCTGATCCTTCTCGTCTTCCTACCTTCTCCCATACCGGTTCCAGCCGTCAAGGAGACGGAAAGCATGCCTGTTTTCATCCTTGCGGAGCGTCTCCTCCATGGTGAGCAGTCCCTGCCCCACATAGTCCCTATACACCCGGTCCCCAAAAGCCCGGGCCTCTTCTTTGGTTGCAAACTCCGCAAGGACTCGGCTGTCGTCTCTCACTGTGAACACAATGCTGTACATTTTTCGTTCCTCCTGTTATTTTTCCACAGAGCACAACGAAAAACGCCCATCGCAAGCGATGGGCACAATAACCAATATCCGCCATCGCTTCAGACTTTGGCACCTTACTTTCCAAGCAGGTTGCCGGATGGTCAACGGGTCTGTCCCTCGCATCACTCTTCATGGTGGATTTATGATAGCATATCGAAGGAAAATAGTCAATACCGAATCCGAAAACAAAACCAGTTCCGGAGGATTTGTACGGAGCTTGTAACCTGACTCGAGCAGGCGGCCTTCTCATTGCGCATTACGCACCCATGGCCTATCCAAAAGGGAGTTTCAAACAAATTCGATCTTTAATTTCTTTCCCATACCAGCTGCAATTCTGGCAAGCGTCTCTACTGTGGGACTGCTGGTTCCGTTTTCAATACGACTGATATTGGATTGTCGAATACCCGTTTTTTCAGCAAGCTGCTTCTGGGTCATGTGGCTCTCGATCCTGGCCCCAATGACTGCCCGAATGGCCTCGTATTCCGGTTGGAGTGCTTCAAACTCTGCCGCAAATTCCGGGTCCTGTAATTTTTCATTCAGATATCTGTGTAAATCATCCATTAGAGTGCCTCCTTTCATAGTCTGCCTTATACTTCTTTGCAAGGTCAAGTTCTGATTTCGGTGTACGCATCGTTTTCTTTACAAATCCATTGGTAACGATAATCTTATTGTTCACAACGAAGAAATAGAATATTCTGGTTATGTCGCTGGCAAACTTGATTCTCAGTTCAAACAAGCCATCACCCAAAGCCTTTGAGTGAGGTTCTCTCAGTCTGTTGCCATATTCACTTAAGATAATCAGACTTTGCAAGGCCTTTCCCTGCATTTTCCGATCAAGTCCATCGATAAATTTCTTTACGGGTCTGTCACCATTGGGCAATTCGTAAAATTCAACATCGAACACCGCTATACCTTCTATCTGCTAACATTATATTCCTTATTTGATATATTGTCAAGAGCCTCACACCATCTCCGCGATCTCAAAAATCAATTTCTCCGTCTTCTCCCAGCCCAGGCAGGCATCGGTGATGGATTTGCCGTAGACGCCGCCGCCGATCTTCTGGTTTCCGTCTTCGATGTAGCTTTCCACCATGAAGCCCTTCACAAGGTCGTGGATACCAGAATTGAAGCTGCGGCTCTGGAGGACCTCCCGGATGATCCGGCCCTGCTGGAAAGGATCCTTGCCGGAGTTGGCGTGGTTGGCGTCGATGACCACGGCGGGGTTTTGGAGGCCCTGCTCCTCGTAGAGCCTGTGAAGGAACATCAGATCCTCATAGTGGTAGTTGGGCCGGGGGTCGCCGTGCTTGTTGGTGTAGCCCCGCAGAATGGCGTGGGCATAGGGGTTGCCGGTGGAGGTGGCTTCCCAGCCGCGGTAGATGAAGGTGTGGCTGTGCTGGGCAGCGTTGATGGAGTTCATCATGACGGACAGGTCCCCGCCGGTGGGGTTCTTCATGCCCACAGGTACGGAAATGCCGGAGCTGGTGAGCCGGTGCTGCTGGTCCTCCACAGACCGAGCTCCCACGGCAACATAGGCCAGCACGTCGTCCAGATATTTGTAGTTCTCGGGATAGAGCATTTCGTCGGCGCAGGAGAAGCCCGTTTCCCGCAGGACCCGCATATGGAGCTCCCGAATGGCGATCAGACCCTTCAGCATGTCCGGGGCGGCGTTGGGGTCCGGCTGATGGAGCATCCCCTTGTAGCCCGCACCGGTGGTCCGGGGCTTGTTGGTATAGACCCGGGGGATGATGAGCAGCTGGTCCTTCACCTGCTCCTGAATGGGCACCAGCCGGGAGATGTAGTCCAGCACGCTGTCCTCCCGATCCGCCGAGCAGGGCCCGATGATCAGGGCCAGACGGCTGTCCTGGCCGGAGAGAATGGCCTTCAGCTCCCGGTCCCGCCGGTCAAATACCTCCGCCATCTCCACGGTAACGGGGTACTCCTTTTTCAGGTCATAGGGGATGGTCAGCTTGCGTTTGAAATCCATATTCATGATCTTTGCGTCCTTTTCTCTGTAGTTGAGTCCAGTATAGCGGGTTTTGAGGAAAAAAGCAAGCAAAAAGCACCGAGGCAAAAACCTTCGGTGCTTTTTGATCGACTGGGCCTATAAGCCGGGTTCTGTCTTGACAGCCATCTATCTAGCCCCGCGATCGCTCACGGGATCAAGCCACCTCTTGGGGACGGCCGGGCAAGCCTATTGTCCCACACACGGTGTTGCTCCGGATAGAGTTTACATCAT
>JBNMIH010000002.1:0-132065 GCA_050873165.1 Faecousia sp. | reverse complement strand
CCCAATGTGATAGCGGCCAATCCTGCGTCACCTAGACTCCTCCCAATAAAGAAGCCGTCAACAATGGTGTAAACCCCCGACAATGCGAATGCGAGGATAGACGGAATGACATAAGAAAAGAATTTCTTATTGAATGCGGTGTTCATTTGCCTGTGTCTCCATTTCTTTTTCAAAAACAAGATTAAATAATGTAATAGCGTCCGTCATTTGCTTCATGCGCTCTGCGCCCATGATGTCAAACACCCGTTGTTCCAGATCATGCAGCGGAGAAAGGACTTTCACTGCATAGAGTGTGCCTTTTTGTGTAAGGCACACTTTTTTCTCACGCCGATCCGACTCACCGGCTTGAAGGGAAACAAGCCCTTCCCCTTTCAGCGCCCGCATGACGGTGCTGACCGTTTGTTTCGACAGCCCGGTGTAATCTGCTATGTCCTTCTGTGTGATCGGCGCATGGGCATCTATGGCATACAAAACGAAAAGGCGGTATTGATTCTGTCCCGCAGCGGTACACCACGACGTGTATAGTGCGTTTGTTCGTCCCCAGGCTTCCCACATCTTGTCACCGTCAAGTTTCATCGCTTTCACTCCTATAATAATATTTGTAAGTACCATTATAGAATTTTCAGTAGAAAAGTCAAGTATCTTTTTCGGAATAAAAGAACGCACCGCATCCCTTCGCCGTTTCAGGCTCCGAAATCCGGTGCGATTAAAGCAGTCTTGTTATTTTTCTTCCACAGTCCTTTGCAGTTTCGTAATACCAGCATTTGTAGTCTACCATTTTCATTTTTTCAAAAACCCTCTTGACTTAAAGTTAACTTTAAGTTGTAGGATATACACGAAGTTTAAGGATAGTATACTTCCAGACAAAGAATCTGTCAATCGCAAGGAGGAAATCAGAAATGAACAGACCGTATATTTTCTGCCACATGATGACCGCTTTGGATGGTAAAATTATGGGCAGCTACATGGAAACGCCCCAGGGCGGCGCGGCAGGCGATGTGTTTTACAACATTGCCTTCGGAAAAAAGCCTTTTTATCATCATCAAGGCTGGCTGTCCGGCAGAGTGACCACGGATGACAATTTCACCTTTTACAAAAAGCCCGATTTGGACGAGAACGCGCCTACTGTGCCAGAGGGAGATTTCCTTGCACAGCCGGACTTCGGGATGTTCTACGTCTCGGTAGACCCCCACGGCAAGCTGGGTTGGAAAAGCAGCACGCTGCACTATGTGGATACCACAGCTCATGTCATTGAGGTGCTGACGGAGCAGGTCAGCAATGCCTATAAAGCCTTTTTGAGAAAGCTGGGGATCTCCTATATCATTGCAGGCAAAACGGAGCTGGATTATAGTCTGGCGCTTTCCAAGCTGAAAGAGAAATTCCATATCGAAATCCTGATGCTGGGCGGTGGCGGCGTGCTGAACTGGTCGTTCCTGCAAGCAGGGATGTGCGACGAGATCAGCATTGTGCTGGCGGCAGCGGCAGACGGAAGCCCGGATACGCCGCCGGTTTTCCGGGCGCAGAAGGGACTCTCTGAGAACAAGGCGCTTGGCTTTACGCTGAAAGAGGCAAAGGTCATGGACGGTGGTTCCGTCTGGCTGCGCTATACTGTAAAATAATTTGGAGGAATTACGATGATTTTCAAAGAAACATACACGCTGGAAAACGGCGTTCAAATCCCCAAGCTAGGACTTGGCACTTGGTTTATCGATGATGATAAGGCGGCAGAAGCAGTTCGTGCGGCAGTCAAACTGGGCTATCGCCTGATCGACACCGCACAGGCTTACGGCAATGAGCGGGGCGTTGGCGAGGGTGTGCGCACCTGCGGCGTCCCCCGGGAGAAGCTGTTTGTCGCCAGCAAGGTAGCGGCAGAACTGAAAACTTACGCATCTGCGGCAAAATCTATTGATGAAACGCTGGAAAAGATGGGACTTGACTATCTTGATCAGATGATCATTCATTCCCCCCAGCCGTGGAATGAGTTCCGCGTGGAGAAGCGCTATTTTGAAGAAAACAAAGAAGTCTGGAGGGCCTTGGAGGATGCACAGGCAGCGGGTAAGGTCAAGGTCATCGGCGTGTCCAACTTCTTGAAAGATGATCTGGAAAACCTGCTCGGTTCCTGCCGCGTAAAGCCTATGGTCAATCAGATCCTGCTGCACATCAGCAATACCGATCTGGAACTGGTGGAGTTCTGCAAAGCACAGGGCATTCAGGTGGAAGCCTATTCTCCCATCGCCCACGGGGAGGCGCTGAAGAATCCGGCTGTTGCGGAGATGGCAAAGAAATACGGTGTGTCCGCCGCCCAGCTGTGCATCCGCTATGTGCTTCAGCTTGGAGCCGTTGCCCTGCCCAAGACGGCAAACCCCGCCCACATGGCAAATAATGCGGACGTGGATTTCACCATCTCCGAAGAAGATATGGGGACGCTTAAAAATATGGAGCGCATTGTGGATTATGGTGAATTCAATGGATTCCCCGTATTCAGCGGAAAGCCGCTGGCATAAGGAAAAAGCAGCCCCGGCGGCAGTTCTGATATGTCCCCCCAATACTGAGTGTCCAGTATTGGGGGGACGTATCATTTACTGACCGGTACGGGGCGGCATTTCTGTAGCCCTTACAGATTCTGCTCCACAAAGCTCTGCAGGCCCGGCTGGGGCTGGAAGCCGATGTCCCGGGCAACTTCCTTTCCGTCCTTCAAAATGACGACACAGGGAATGCTGGATACCCGGTACTCCATAGCAAGAGCCGGGTTCTCGTCTACGTCGATGGCGTAGAAGCTGGCGTGGTCCTGCATGGTGTCGGCCACGGCCTCCATGACGGGGGCAAGCATCTTGCAGGGGCCGCACCACTTGGCGGAGAAGTCCAGCACGGCGACGTTCTTGCTCAGGGCCTCGGTGAGGTCGTTATCGGTAACTTTGGTAATCATAGTTTTACTCCTTTCTTTGCTTGGTCAGGTAGCTGACGGCGCTGAGAGCGGCCACATTGCCCTGACCGGCGGCTTTGATATATTGATAGGGCAGGCCTGTGATGTCCCCGCAGGCGAAGAGCCCGGGGAGATTGGTCTCCATCCGGCTGTTCACGGCCACGTGGCGGCCTTCCAGGGCGATGCCGGGGACCAGCTGGTCCGGGGCCACGGCGTCCCGGAGGATAAAGACTCCGTCTACCGGGTAGGCGGTGCCGGATTTTCCCTCCAGGGCAGTGACCTGGGTGTCTCCAAGGATGGCGGCGGGCTTGTCTTCCACAATGCGGACCTTGGGCCCGGCTTTTGCCTCGTGGGGCGCGGCGGGGAAGTAGAGGACCTCTTTCGCGGTCTCCGCCAGGAAGGCGGCCTCCTCCAGGCTATGGTCAGAGTATCCCACCACGGCCACGGTTTTATCCCGGTAGAAGGGAGCGTCGCAGGTGGCGCAGTAGCTGACGCCCCGGCCCAGCAGTTCCTTTTCCCTGGGGAAGGGCTTGCCCATGACCACCCCGGCGGCCAGGATCACGGCGGAGGCCTCATACATTTCCGCGGGCGTCTGGATGGCGAAGTAGTCCCCCATGGCGTAGACAGCCGTCACCTGGGTCTCCAGAATGGGGATGTCCAGGCTCTCCAACTGGGCGCGCATACCGTCTGCCAGGGCCATGCCGCTGACGGCGGGCAGGCCGGGATAGTTGAGGATGGTCTTCGCCTTCTCCAGCTTCTCGCTTAAGTGCCGGGTGCCGAAGAGCCAAAGGGACTTGCCCCGGATTTTTGCCGTAATGGCTGCCGAGACCCCGCCGGGCCCGGTGCCGATGATGGCAATGTCTCGTCGTTCCATAGACGTCTCCTTAACGATTTACTTCCTCCACAAACCGCAGGAAAGCATCCTTCCCCTCCGGGGTGCGCTTGTAAACGCCGGCGTCCTCCAGGACCTGGGTGAAGACCCGGCCGGTCTCCTGCATCAGGGTCGCCATGGCGTTTTCCTCGGTGAAGATATAGCGTTTTTTCAGCTCCTCCACCCAGTCGGCGTGTTTGCTCTGGACGGGGTCGCTGCGAAGGTCGGCACCGGAGACGATCTTCTCCGCCAGGTCCGTCAGCTCGCCCTTCAGGCGGCTGGGGAGGACGGCCAGACCCATGACTTCGATGAGGCCGATGTTTTCCTTCTTGATGTGGTGCTTGTCGGCGTGGGGGTGGAAGACACCCAGGGGGTGCTCCTCGGTGGTGATGTTGCACCGCAGCACCAGGTCCAGCTCGTAGAGACTGCCTCTGCGGCGGGCAATGGGGGTGATGGTGTTGTGGGGCTCCCCATCGGAGAAGGCAAGAATGCCGCACTTTTCGTCGGAATAGCCCCGCCAGGCGTTCAGAATTTTCTCCGCCAAAAGGGACAGCCGCTTGGGGTCCGCCCCGTCCAGGCGAATAACGCTCATGGGCCACTTGACAAGCCCAGCCTGGACGTCTTCAAAACCCGCAAAATGGACGGGGGTCTCTACCGGGGCCTTCTCCATGGCAAAGGTGTAGTGGCCGCCCTGGAAGTGCTCGTGGCTCAGAATGGAGCCGCCAACGATGGGCAGGTCCGCATTGGAGCCCACAAAGTAGTGGGGAAAGGCGGTGACGAAGTCCAGGAGCTTGTCAAAAGCCGCCCGGTCGATCTTCATGGGCACATGCTGGCCGTTAAAGACGATGCAGTGCTCGTTGTAGTACACATAGGGGGAATATTGCAGGTACCATTCGCTCCCGGCGATGGTAATGGGAATGATCCGGTGGTTGGCCCGGGCGGGGTGGTTCAGCCGGCCGGCGTAGCCCTCGTTCTCCTTGCACAGCTGGCACTTGGGATAGCCGGACTGAGGGGCGTTTTTGGCGGCGGCAATGGCCTTGGGGTCCTTTTCGGGCTTGGAGAGGTTGATGGTGATGTCCAAGTCGCCGTATTCACTTTCGTAGGTCCAGCGCAGGTCCTTGGCAATGCGGTAGCGGCGGATATAGTCTGTGTCGCAGCTGAATTTGTAATACCAGTCTGTGGCCTCCCGGGGGCTTTGGGCGTACTTCTCCCGGAAGGTACGGATGACCTCCCGGGGCATGGGGGTCAGAGCGCCCATGATCCGGGTGTCAAAGATGTCCCGGGCGGTGATGTTGTCATCGCACAGGCCGTGGGCGCAGGCATAGTCCAGGATCCCGGCCAGAATTTCCTCCAGGTCCTCGCTGAGAAGCTCGTCGGAGGGAGTGTAGTCCTCCCGGTGCAGGAGGTCCAGCAGACGGTTGGTCAGCACCTGATGGTCTACTGGTTCGGCAAGGCCTGTATTCATGGCGTAGGCCACCAGGGAATCGATGCAGGTTTCAATTTTCATTCTTTTTCAACCACCATTTCTACGCCGCCCTGGGGACGGATGGAGAGTACATGGCAGGCTCCTTCGCCCAGAGCCGCGTCCAGCCCCTGACGGAAGCTTTCCAGCAGATCGAAGGGCACAAAGGCCTGGACAGTGCCGGCAAAGCCGCCGCCATGGACCCGGTAAGCTCCACGGCCCTGGAGATAGTGCTCGCACAATGCCAGGGCAACGGCCACATCCTGGTGCTCGACGTAGCCGGCGGGAATGACATTCTGCAGGTACATATAGGAGGAATAGCCGCTCTGCTTTACCAGAGACAGGAATTTGTCAAAGTTTCCCTCCCGCAGGGCCTGGACCTGCTGGGGAACCCGGGCGTCATCCTGGTAGACGTGGATGGCCCGGAGAATGGCCCGGTCCGGGCAACACTTCCGAAGCGCAGGAATGGCGGCATAGAACTCCGCCTCCGGCACCTGGGTCAGGACCTCCTTGCCAAAGTAGGCGCAGACCTGCTTCAGTTCCCCGGGAATGGCCGCATATTCGTCCGTCAGGTCCGCGTGGCTGGCCTGGCTGTCAATGATGCACAGGGCATGGCCGCAGGAGCCGAAGTCAAAGTCCACAGGCTCAATGATGGGATGGTCCTTGTCCCCAAAGTCGATGGTCACCAGGTTGCCCACGGCGGAAGCCGTCTGGTCCATGAGGCCGCAGGGTTTGCCGAAGAACACGTTCTCCGCATACTGGCCAATCTGGGCGATCTCCGGCTGGCTGACCTTGCCCTCAAAGAAGAGCCCGTTGACAATGGCGCCGATGAGCACCTCAAAAGCGGCGGAGGAGCTCAGACCGGACCCGGGCAGCACCGTGCTCTCGCAGTAGGCGTCGAAGCCCTCTACCGGGCAGCCCAGCTGGGCGAACCGGGCGCAGACGCCCCGGACCAGAGCAGGCGTGGTATTGATTTCCGCCTCCTGGGGCACCAGGGTATCCAGGGATACCACACACAGGGGGTAGCCCTTGGAAAGAATGCGGACTTCCCGGGTGCCGTTCACGGCCACCGCCGCCTGGGTATCCAGATTCACCGCCGCGGCCAGCACCCGGCCACGCTGATGATCCGTGTGGTTGCCTCCGATTTCCGTCCGTCCCGGTGCGGAAAAATACCGCTCCGGCTTCCGCCCGAATTCCGCTTGAAACCCCGCGTCCAGGACCTTCTGGTGATCCTTGGAAAGAACAAGACTGGGTGAAGACATAAAAACTCCTCCTAATTTGTTTGTGTGTTTTCGTATGGTCCAATTATACAGTATTCGGGGCAAAAAGGGAAGAGCCTGCGAAAAAGATTCTTGACAGAACGGGAAATCTATGGTATCATGCAGAAGCACTGAGAAGTGAATATGGGGGTATAGCTCAGCTGGGAGAGCGCTTGAATGGCATTCAAGAGGTCAGCGGTTCGATCCCGCTTATCTCCACCAAAAACCGTTGGAATCTTTGCGATTTCAACGGTTTTTCTTTGCTTTTTCGAGAAAACCTGTGCGCTTGATTCTTGATGGAAATTTTTAAAAACAAGAGGTATGGTATTATGCGGTCTGTGGGAACCATTTTGATGAGGTCAAAAAATGGTACGCATTGTGAATTGCTCTTGACTTTTTACGTATAATAGAATATAATTGTATTGCAAACAAACACAATCATATTTGAAAGGAGCGCTTTTATGGCTACAAGTGTTATGCAGGTGCGTGTTGACGATGATCTCCGTGCCAAGGCTGCCGCCGTCTACGAGGAACTCGGCATTGACCTTCCTACCGCTATCCGAATGTTCTTAAAACGCTCTGTCGTGGTAAATGGTGTCCCCTTTTCCATGACGCTGCCCAAGCAGGAGTACAGAGCTGACCGGGCAATCCGCGCTATGCAAAGTCTGAGTGAAGCCGCACAGCAGAACGGCACGGCAGATATGTCGTTGGATGAGATCAATGCTGAGATTGCAGCGTCCCGGGCTGACCGTGTGTCAAGAAACGCTCGGAACGGAGCGTAACCATGAAATACTATGTTGTACTTGATACAAATGTAGTGGTTTCTGCTCTGTTTAACCTTGCCTCCGTTCCCGGTATTATTTTGCAAGAAGCCCTTGCAGGGCGTGTGATTCCTCTGCTGCACGAGGATATTCTGGATGAATACAACAATGTTCTGCATCGCCCCAAATTTAAGTTTGACCGTCGGGACATTGAAATTGCATTGACAGGCTTAATTAAGCGGGGTATCTTTTTGGATGCCGCCACGATTGAGGACTATGTTCCTGACCCAGACGACGCAATTTTCTATGAGGTGGTTATGGAGGCAAGAGAAACTACCGACGCCTATCTTGTAACCGGCAATATCAAGCATTTCCCGGTCAAGCCCTATGTAGTGACGCCCAAGGAAATGTTGGACATCCTCAACGGGAACGAAATTTAACACACAAATGACCATTTCTCCAATTGCAGAGAAATGGTCATTTTCTTTCCGCACTTTCGCGCCGGTGTTATTCCTCTGTGCCCTGCTTTTTGGCCAGGTTGCGCAGGTGGAAGTAGACGGTATGGCTGGAGATGTTCAGGGCTTCGGCTACCTGGTCGATGGCGCTTTTGAGTTCGAAAACGTGCCAGCTGTTCAGCAGGCGGATGATCTCCTTGTTCCGCATGGAGGGGAGGATCGCCGCGTTGGACAGGACAGCGGCTTTGGCCTCATCCAGCTTCTGGGAGACGGCGGCGGTGGAATTCTCAGCGAAGTGCTCAGAGGTGAATACGGAACTGGTCTGGGGAAGAATGCCCACGACGAAATCCATAATGGGTGTGGCGAGGTAAAGGTTGATGCAGAGCAGGCCGATGATCCGGTCGTGCTGCCCACGGATGGCAATGGTGGTGGACTTCATGGGTTCATCGTTGCGATTTTTGCAGAAATAGATCTGGTGGTTCGATTCGCCCGCGTTGTCCTCCAGCTTTTCCAGCATGCTCAAAGCCAGATCCGTAATGGGGGAGCCCTCAGAGCGGCCCGTATGGAAGCCATTCATGATTTTGATCACGGAGTGATCCAGATTTTCCAGACTGTGCAGCGTGATCTCGTAGCTGGGGCCAAGATAATCTGCCAAGGCCTCCACGACTGGAATGTAGCTGTTCAGGATCAATCGTTCTTCTCCGATAAAAGAGACCTCTTTTACCATATGACACCCATCCCTATGATTTTTATTTCCGGGCCATCTCCCACACCGGAGCCGCACGGAGAAATGTCCTCGTTTCCTGCTTAGAATAACATATTTTTGCGCATAGCGCTATAGGTAAGAGAAAATTTTTTCTTTCCATGGCATAAAATACGGATCGGTGGGGGACGGAGTGGGTCCGAATCCACTTGATTCCATAAAAAGAAAGGCACCACCTAACGGTGGTGCCCTCTTGGTGGGGGAAGGTGGATTCGAACCACCGAAGCTATAAGCAGCAGATTTACAGTCTGTCCCCTTTGGCCACTCGGGAATTCCCCCATATTCGTTGCCTTTTGTGTGGAGCCGGTAGACGGACTCGAACCCCCGACCTGCTGATTACAAATCAGCTGCTCTACCAACTGAGCTATACCGGCAGGTGTTCCGCTCACTTAAGGCCCTTGTATTATAGCATGAAATCGGGAAATGTCAAGTGGATTTGTAAAAAATGACGGGGGACAGGGAGAAGATCAGGCTTCCGGCTCCCGGAAGGTGGTGCCGGTGTAACCGAGGGCCTGGGCTTTGGCGAAGATGGCAGCGAGCTCCTGGTAGAGGTGCTCGATTTGGGACTCTGTGCGGAAGGTCGGGCTGCCGCCGGGCATGAGCTCGGAGGAGTGGAGCATGAACATGACGTAGTCCGGCTCTCCCGGGGCCTGATTGTGCGCCAGGACCCCCAGGCATTCCTGAAGGTTGCGGCCGTTGGGACGGAGCCACAGGGTATTGCCCCGCTTGGCGTGGACCAGGGCCCGGGCCGCGTTTTTGGGGGTGGCGGGGTCCGGCAGATAGAACCGGTGATCGAAGTAGACACTGACGGGATATTCCCGAATAGAGGTGCCCGGGATTTGGTAAGGGCTGTGAGGGGCGCTGCGGTAGTCGGAGCCCCGGCTCCCCTCGGTGCGGCCGGGGTGGCCGGACCAGTCCATGCCCGGGGTGACGGAACAGTCCGCCCGGTAGCCGTACTTGTCCAGCAGGCGGAAATAGGTGCTGTCTGTGGCCCAGCGGCCCGCCCGGTGGGAGATGGGCTTCTGGCCAAAATAGAGCCCGATCCGCTCTGTCAGGAAGGCGATTTTGTCTTCCATCTGGGTTTCCGGATATTCAATGAGATAGGCGGCCCCGGGATTTTTCCCGGCGGGCAGCGGATCGCCCACAGGAGGAGAGTTCCAGGCGTGAAGATGCATGCCCACCTCGCAGAGACCCTGGGCCTGCTTGTTTCCTGCAAAGTCCCGGAAAAAGGAGTCTTCAATCATCTCATAATTGCTCAGATAAGTGGGTTTCATGCCATAGTCTTCACAGAGCGTTTGAAATCTGGGCAGAAAACGGGCATTTTCCGTATGGATATCCATACCCTCCTGCCAGTCCCACAGATTATCCCCTTCCGTATCGATGGTGATAAAAAAGCGTTTCATGGTGCGGCTCCTTATACGTGAACACCGACTTTCCCGGCAACGGTGAGAAACCGCTGCCAATGGGCCTCCGGGTTGTATTTTTCTTCACAGAGTTTTCGGGCGTTTCTGCCCATCTCTTCGGCTTCTTTCGGATTTTCCCAAAGAAAGCGGATGCACTGGGCAATTTTTTCGGCGTTTTTCGGCTCAAACAGTAGTCCGGTTTTTCCGTCCTCCACGATTTCTGCCAGGGAGCCCAAATTGGAGGCAATGACGGGTTTTCCGTAGGCATAGCTCTCCAGCGCCACGTTGGGCATGTTTTCGTACCACACCGCAGGACAGGCTACACACAGGGCTTTCCTGGTCAGCTCCTCCAGGGCCTGGCCTTTTACAAAGCCAGTGAACCGGATTTTATCCCGGATGCCAAGCGCGTCGATCTGGGCTTTGAGGGTTTCGTCGCAGCTTTCTTCTGTACCAGTGATCGCAAGCCGGACAGGAAGGTCCTTCAGGTACCCCATGGCCTCTACGGCATAACGGAACCCCTTTTCCTCGCTGAACCGGCCCAGGCACAGCACATAGTCCCCGGGAGTGAAATCAGGCGTGATCTTGGAGCAATCGATGAAGGTGGGATTCACAAAAACCTTGTTTTCCGGGAAAAAGCCGGATTCTACCAAGAGCTTCTTGGTGTGCTCCGGAGGGGTGATGACGGCATCTACCCGGCCGTACAGGTGGAACCGGCGGGTATAATCACAGGAAATGGCACGGAGGATGGAGAGTGCTTTGGAGCCTTTCAGGCAGCGGTGCTTTATCATGGGGCGGTAGTCGCCCATCATGCACTCCTGGCACACGTTTTCGCCCCGAAGCATATTGTACTTGCCGCAGAGCAGCCGGAAATCGGAGATCCGATGGATCACAGGCACGCCCTCTTCCTTGGCGGCCTTGAAAATGTCCGCCGTCAGCTGACCGGGGATCAGGCAGTACAGAAGGTCCGGCTTTGTCTCCCGGATCAGCGCCTTGATATTCCGGTAGGCCTGCCGATTGTGGAAGTCGTGGTAGGCTCCCTCCAACAGGTAGCCCAAATTGTGGTTGCTGATGTCAAAATTGGCGCCGGCCTGGTCGCTTCCGGTAAAGTAATGGCTGTAGGGAGAGAGAACATTGGTGGGGAACTTGACGGAAAAGGGAATGACCTCTACCCCTTTTTCCTTTGCCAGCTCCATGAATTTGAACATATACCGTTCCGGGCCGCCCTGAAGATAGAACTTGTAGTGGGCCAGAATGATCTTCATTTCTGATCCCTCTTCATCTGCTCCTCCAGGTCCCGGGCTACGATATCCTCTCCCGAGCGGTCCTTCAGTGCTTCGTTGCTTTTTTGGCTCAGGCCGTTGTCCTGCTGTCCTGTCAGGTCGCAGGTGGAGCACTTGTCCAGCTCTTCCTTGGTGACCTTGCCGTCCCGGTAGTCCCGGACCACCTTCAGTTCATACATGCTGTAGGGATGCTTAGTGAACAGGGCTTTGCATTTGTGGACCAGGACCCACCAGGCAGGGACCCAGATGTATTTTTTCATAGCCGGGGATACGGAGCCGATCATCCAGCATTCCCGGCCGCAGTGCTTGACCCGCTGGCGGACGGCATTGGCCTGGTCGCTGTTCCACAGGGTGTCCCAGTCGGTGTCCTTCAGATTGCCCATGACCTCCTTGCACTTGGTGCCGTTGCAGGGCATGACGTCGCCGTAGGGGTCAATGAAGAAAGTATCCACGCTCATGTCACAGGGCAGCAGCCGCTTCTGGCCGTAGATGTAGTTGATGAGGCCGTGGTTGAAGTAGGCCCGGAACCACTTCTTGGGGCTCCAGGACCGGAGCAGCTCATTGACCAGGGCCTCAAAATTTTTGGCAACCTCCGGGCGGTCATGGATGATGTTTTTGGACTCCACGAAGTAGAAGCTGTTGTGGAGGGAGGCAGTGGCAAACTCCATGCCCATCTCGTTGGAAATTTGATACAGAGGCACCAGGTCCTGGGCGTTCCGGTCCTGGACGGTCATGCCGAAGCCCACATCCGGGTGGTGCATCTCCACCAGCTTTTTCAATGTGGTGTAGCCCCGGTTGAAGCCGTCGGGAAGGCCCCGGATGGCATTATTGGTCTCCTCCAGCCCTTCAATGGAGATGCGGATGCCCAGCTTGGGGAACTTCTCACACATGGCAAGGATCCGGTCTGTAAAGAAGCCGTTGGTGGAAATGACCACCCGGTCCGTTTTGGTGTACAGCTCCCGGATGATGTCTTCCAGGTCCTGCCGGATGAAGGGTTCGCCTCCGGTAACGTTGACAAAGTTCATCTGGGGCAGCTTGCGGATGGTTTCCACGGTCAGCTCCTCCTCCGGCTTGGAGGGGGCTTTGTATCGGTTGCACATAGAGCACCGGGCGTTGCAGCGATAGGTCACGATCACTGTGCCGTTGAGTTTTTTCGCCATGATTATCTCCTCTTTTTTGTGGTTTCGTATAGCTCCAGGGTTTTCTGGGCCACCGCGTCCCAGCTCAAAAGAGCCTGGGAGGGGGCGTAGGACTTTCGTGCCTGGGAGATCTCCTGTAATTTTTCGCGAAGGTCCTCTACATTCGCTTTTTGGAAGAAATAGCTGTTGCCCGGGTCTACCCGGTTTTCCCGGATGTCGGACACCAGGCACACCCGGCCATATCCCAGGGCTTCCAGCAGACTCATGGGCATGCCCTCGATGTCCGAGGGCAGCACATAGAGGTAGGCATTGCTGTAGAGCTCCGCCAGCTCCTCTCCCTGGACAAAGCCGGTGAAGAGAATATTGGGGTCAGCCCCTGCCAGGGCCTTCATTTCCCCATAGTAGTTTTCGCTGTGGCCGCTGCCTCCGGCAATGACCAGCTTTTGAGAAATTCCGGCCTTTTTGTAGGCCTTTATCAGGTAGTGGAGTCCCTTTTCCGGCACGATCCGGGCCAGAAACAGAATGTAGCCCTCCGGATGGAGCCCGTACTTCTCTGTGATGATCTTGGCGGGACGGAGGGGGAAGCGCTCAAAGCCGTTTGGGATCAGGGCCGTCTCCAGACCATAGGTCTCCTTGAAATAGTCGTGGTCGTTATCGCAGAGGGTAATGATGGCATCCGCATACCGGACCACCATTTTTTCGGAGAATTTCAGGATCTTGTTGCCGATGCCGGAAAATTTGCTCCGCTTCCAGTCAATGCCGTGGATGGTGACCACGATTTTCTTTTTGGAAAAGGCGGTGAGAAACAGAAAACAGGTGTTCCCTAGGGCGTGGAAGTGGATGACATCATAGTTTCCCGCCAGGGCTTTCAGGGTAGCCAGAAAGGAGGAGACCAGGGCGTCTGTGGACTTCTTGTTGATGGTGAAGACCTCTTTCAGCCTGACACCGTTCCAATGCGCGGGAACGGTCAGCCCCTTCTTTTTTCGCACGTATACGGTCACATCCTGCCCCCGGTGGGCAAGCTCAGAGGAAAGCCTGCCCACCACCACATCGATCCCGCCCTCCCGAGAGGGGATCCGCTTTGGGCCGATCATCGCAATTTTCATGTTTTGTCCTCAATTCCGGCGTGAAACAGCCGTTACTTTGCCCCTATTATACCATGGGGCACGGAGAAAGGCAAGGAGAAGCGTAGAATCCAGGAAAATACATTGCATTTCCGCAGGATCGATAGTATAATAAGCAGTATCATGGGCGTGGTATGAGATTCCCGCTTCCAAAATGGATTTTTCAGAGGAGACTCTGTTTGCCGCCAGGCGGAATAGGAGCAAGCGTGTGAGAAGAAGAAACATACTGGATGATATGAAATTTTTGATCCGGGCAGCAGAAGGCGTCCTGGAGATCGGAATATTGACGGCGGTGTTTTACGGCGTTTGGACCGTAGGCTACTGGGGCATTGTGTTCCCGGAGAATTTTGGCGGGGGCACGCTGTATCTCCTGCTGGCGGTGTATGCCCTGGCAATGACGGCGGTGTTCTCTCTGTGCGACTGCTTTGGCTATGGCCACGCCAAGCTCATCGATTTGACCATCTCCCAATGGATCTCCGTGTTTTTGGTGGATGTGCTTACCTTTTTCCTGCTGTGCCTCATCGCCAGAGACCGGGTGCGGATCTGGCCTATGGCCACGGCGCTGGTGCTGGATGCGGTGCTGAGCTTCGCTTGCTGCTCTGTTTTTACGAGAATTTACCATTCTCTCTACGTGCCACGGAATATGCTGCTCATCTATGACGATGAAAGCGCATTGGACCTGAAGTTCAAAATGGACGCCCGGCCGGACAAATATGCCATTACCGAGGTCATTTCCATCCGGGCGGATTTTGACAGGGTCTGCCAGGCCATAGAGCGGCACGACGCAGTGGTCATCAACGATGTGGCGGGAGAATCCCGGAACCGCATTCTCAAATATTGTTATTCCCGGAGCATCCGCACCTATGTGGTGCCCCAGGTGACGGACATCATCCTGGCTTCCGCCCAGGATGTAACGCTGCTGGATACGCCCCTGAAGCTGGTCCGGGGCCGGGGACTGACGGTTATTCAGCGGGTATGCAAGCGCTGCATGGATGTGGTGCTGTGCCTCGTCGCCATGGTTGTGGCAGCGCCGATCATGCTCCTTGTGGCCATTGCCATCAAGCTGGAGGACGGGGGGCCTGTCTTCTACCGCCAGGCACGGGTGACCCGGGGCGGGAAAGTGTTTGACATTCTGAAATTCCGCAGCATGGTGGTGGATGCCGAGAAAAACGGCTACGACCTGAGCATGCGGGCAAATGGCCGGGACCCCAGAATTACCAAAGTCGGCCATGTGATCCGCGGCTGCCGGGTGGACGAACTGCCTCAGATCCTGAACATTCTCAAGGGAGATATGTCCATTGTGGGCCCCCGGCCCGAGCGGGTGGAGAATGTGGAGGCCTACAGCAAGGAGCTCCCCGAATGGCACTACCGGGAGCGGGTGAAGGCGGGGCTTACGGGCTACGCCCAGATTTTCGGCAAGTACAACACCACTGCCGAGGACAAGCTGCGGCTGGACCTGATTTACATCGAAAATTACTCTCTGCTTTTGGACATCAAGCTGATCTTCATGACGGGACGGATCCTTTTCAGCAAGGAATCCACCGAGGGCTTCGAGGTCCAGGAACAGATGCGCCAGAGACGGGAAAAGACCCTGGAAGAACTGACCAGAAAATAACCCTTCTGACCTCTCCTGCTTGGAGAGGGTGCCGCCGCAGCGGCGGGGGTGGAGGGGACCACTTCAGATAAAAACCGGGCTGTGTTGAATGGAACCTGCAGAGGATCCATCCGGCACAGCCCGGTTTGATTTTTATTTACATTGATGGGGGCAGGTCTTACAGTCACCGCAGCAGCCGCATTTGCATTTTTTCTTACCCTTGCGCAGGGCAGCTACGAAGGCGATGCCCAGCACAATCAGAACGAAGATACTCTGTGCATTCATATGCTTACCTCAGCTCAGGCCGACCAGCGTGCCAAGCAGCCGGACCAGGAAGGCAACGACCCAGGCAATGGCGCACTGGAGGACTACAGTGACAGCTGCCGCCTTGGCGGAGCCCATCTCGTGCTTTACGGTGGAGATCGCCGCAACACAGGGGGTATACAGCAGGGTAAACACCAGGAAAACCACAGCGGTGAAGGGGCTGAACAGGGTGGTGATCCTGGAAGCGTCGCCGCCTAAGAGCAGCGTCAGCGTGGAGACCATGCTCTCTTTGGCGGTAAAGCCGGTGATGAGGGCGGTAGAAGCCCGCCAGTCCCCGAAGCCCAGGGGCCTGAAGATGGGGGAGATCAGGCTGCCCAGCAGGGCCAGCAGGCTGACCTCCGGGGTGGCGGCCACATTCAGCCGGATGTCGAAGGTCTGCAGGACCCAGATAATGACAGAGGCGGCAAAAATGATGGTGAAGGCCTTCTGGACAAAGCCTTTGGCCTTTTCCCAGATCAGCTGGCCTACGCTCTTGGCGCTGGGCAGCCGGTAATTGGGCAGCTCCATGACGAAGGGCACCGGCTCGCCGGAGAAGGCGGTGTGCTTCAGGATCAGGGCGTACAGGATGCCGCAGAGAATGCCCAGTACGTACAGGCCGATCATAGCCAGAGGCTGCAGGTTCCTGGGGAAGAATGCGGAAACCAGCATGGTGTAGATGGGCAGCTTGGCCGAGCAGCTCATGAAGGGGGTCAGCAGAATGGTCATTTTCCGATCCCGCTCACTGGACAGGGTCCGGGTGGCCATGATGGCCGGGACGGAACAGCCGAAGCCAATGAGCATAGGCACAAAGCTCCGGCCGGAGAGGCCCAGCTTCCGAAGAGGCCGGTCCATGACGAAGGCTACCCGGGCCATGTAGCCGGTGTCCTCCAGAATGGACAGGAAGAAGAACAGGGTCACAATGGTGGGCAGGAAGCTCAGCACGCTTCCCACGCCGGCGCAGACGCCGTTTACCACCAAGTCGTGGACCACAGGGTTGATGTCCCAGGCGGTGAGCCCCAGATCGATGAGGTTCGTCACCCACTGGACCCCCAGTTCCATCAGGTCGGACAAGGTGCCGCCGATGAGGCTGAAAGTCATGACGAAGACCAGGGCCATGATGCCCAGGAAGCAGGGAATGGCGGTGTATTTGCCGGTGAGGATCCGGTCAATGTCCATGCTCCGCTTGTGTTCCTTGCTTTCGTGGGGCCGGACCACGGTTTTCCGGCACAGGGTCTCCAGGAAGCCGAAGCGCATATTGGCCATGGCCGCTTCCCGGTCCAGGCCGGTTTCCTTCTCCATGATGTCTACCAACTGATTGAAGGCCGCCTGCTTTTCCGGGGCCAGGTTCAGCTTTTCGGCGATCAGGCTGTCCTTTTCCACCAGTTTGGTGGTGGCGAAGCGGACAGGCAGCTGAGCCCTGCGGATATCCGCCTCCAGAAGCATGGCGGCGGCGTGGATGCAGCGGTGCACCGCACCCACCGGGTCTTTTGGGTCGTCGCTTTCTACGCAGAAGTCCACCCGCTGGGGCTTGATGTCCCGCTGGGCCACAAACAGGGCGTGGTCAATGAGCTCGTCGATGCCCTCGTTCTTGGCGGCGGAGATGGGCACAACCGGGATCCCCAGAATCTCCTCCAGCTCGTTGATACGAACGGAGCCGCCGTTGGATCGGACCTCATCCATCATGTTCAGAGCCAGCACCATGGGGATCTCCAGCTCCATGAGCTGCATGGTCAGATACAGGTTCCGCTCAATATTGGTGGCATCCACGATGTTGATGATGCCGCTGGGATGGTTTTGCATCAAAAAGTCCCGGGTGACGATCTCCTCGTTGGAGTAGGGGGACAGGGAATAAATGCCCGGCAGGTCCGTAACGGTGGCCTCGGGATGGTTGCGGATGGTGCCGTCCTTCCGGTCCACGGTGACGCCGGGGAAATTGCCTACGTGCTGGTTGGCACCGGTGAGCTGGTTAAAGAGGGTGGTCTTGCCGCAGTTCTGGTTTCCGGCCAAAGCAAAGGTCAGAGGACCTTCCCGGACGATCGTCTCTTTGCCCCGGCTCTCGCCTACGCCGGGATGGGGAATGGGCGCGATCCGCCCCTCAGCAGGGTGGGCCTGCTCTCCGTCGATGTGGACATCCTCAATCTCAATATTTTTGGCCTCGTCCAGCCGCAGTGTCAGTTCGTATCCCCGCAGGGCGATCTGGATCGGGTCCCCCATGGGGGCCACCTTCTGCAGAACGACCTCCGTTTTGGGCGTCAGGCCCATATCCAGCAGATGATGCCGCAGGGCACCGTCTCCGCCTACCGATGTGATCCAGGCCGACTGCCCCGGCCGAAGTTCATCCATGGTCATCTTTTTCTCACCTCATTGAAATCAAAAGCGAATGCTTGATACAAAAACATTATAGCATTATAGAGAAAAGGACGCAAGATGTTAGCAATAGGTAACTTTTTGAGAGAAAAACGCATACGGATGCCAGAAGGGTCTATTCACTTGGGAAAAAGAGCAAAGAGAAAAATAGACCGGACCCGGCGCCCATAGGGCGCCGGGCTTTGATATTTTGCACCGCCAAATGCAGAGAATTCTTGTATGCATATACCCCAACAGCGCCCCATTTGAGAAAAAACACAAAAAATTGAGAAATGACTGGAAAAATGTCAACTTAAAGGAAATAACCGAGGATTTTAGAACGAATAAGCGGAGAGTTATCGCTTCAAAAGGTGAATTGACTCTTGTAATTTTGGACGGCGGAGAGTATAATATAGCAAATGATTTCTTTCAGGCTGGCGGCCGGAAGGAGGGAGCGCCTTGGACGGGAATACCGGGGAGAAGCGGCTGCGGCGGCAGGCCCGGCGGAAGAAGCTGTGGCAGAAGGCGGCAGAGCTGTGGGGGAAGCTGCGGCAGCTCCACAGGCTGGGCAATGCCCGATTTGCTGGCAGGCGCAGCGATGCCTTCTTTACGGCGGCCTCTCTGGGCGTTATTACCCTTGTGGCGGTGGTGATGCTGTGGCTGCCTGCCTATCTCGGCATGGGCAACGACGGAACGGTGACGAGGACGATGGCCAATGCGGGCCTGAGCTATCTGGAAGCCGATCGGGAGAATGCCAATGTTTATTTCACCCGGGTGTATCAGACGGGGTTTTCTGCCCCGGAGGACCGATCGGCCCAGCTGACGCTGATCAAGCTGGCCCAATCGGTGGATGTTTTTCTGACCGGGGACCAGCTCTTTGATATCCGCTTTCTCTCCGCCATTTATCTCCTTTTGGCGCTGCCTGGCTGGGCGCTGCTGATCCATGCCATTGTGGGCCGTGCCAGCGCCTTTGTGGAAAAATGCGTGCTGGCGGTAGGCTGCGTGCTCATCTTTGGGGACGTCTCCTACATAACCTATTTCAATTCCCTGTATCCCGAGGCCCTGCTGCTCATCGGCCTGAGTTATTTTTTCGGCGGCTGTATGAATCTGCAGAAAAGATCCCGGCTGGATGTGCTCTATTGGCTGGCGGTGGGCTTTGGCTCGGTGCTTTTGTGCGCCACCCGGCGGCACTGTGCCATTGTGAGCCTGGCAGCGGCGCTTTTCTGCGTCTCTCAGCTGCGGCTCAGCGAAAGCACGATGGAGCGCATCGGCATTGCTCTGTGTGCCGGCCTGGTGCTGATGGCGGGGCTGTGGAGCCTGGCATTTGCGGAAAACGACTTTGACGACACCAGCCGGGTCCATGCCATGACCAGAGGGGTGCTGCTCCAGTCCGGGAACCCGGAAAAGACCCTGGGGGAGTTCGGCATTGACGGCTCCTATGCCATGCTGACGGATGTGTCCCTGTACGACCAGTACCCGGCGACAGAGGAGAGCGAGTACTACCTGCAAAACGGCTTTTTGAGCGAGTATACCGGGGCGGACATTGCCCTGCACTACCTGCGTCATCCCGGCGCACTGGTATCCATGCTGGACCTGGGAGTCCGGTCCGCCATGAACACACGCCGGGAATACTGCGGAAACTATGAGCCTTCGGCGAATATGCCCGCAGGGGCCAGAAGCATTTTCTTCGGGGCTTATAGCGTCTTCAAGGCCCGGTCCTTGCCCCACACCCTGGCATTCCCGCTGCTGCTGGCCATTGTCTGCGGCGTGATGTCCCGCAGCGGCTGGTGGCGGAAAAAGGACCCGGACCGGTTCTACTATGTCTATTTCTGTGCCACTATGACGGCGGCCTTTGTGGCGGCGGCCCACCTGGCGGAAGTGATCTGCCTCAGCGGGGATGCCCAGCTGACCCAATACAATCTGATTGCCGGATACAGCCTGGACTGTCTCTTGCTTTTTACCGCGTCCGAGCTGCTGCACCGGCTGAACATTCTGGAGGAAGCGCAGGTGAACAAATCATGAGCGATCGCAATATGGCGCCCATCCGGCAGATGGGGGAGAATCTGTCCCAGCGCCGGAAAAGCAGTCTCCTGCAGGATCTGGGGCTGCTCATCTTTCTGTTTTCCATCCTGGCCGCGGCAATGACCATTGCCTTCGGCGGCAGCAGGCGGGGGGAGTATATGATCCTCTTCGCCCTGATGAGTGCCGAGGCCCTCCTGGCGGCCTATCGGTTCCGGTATGTGGCGGCGGGGCTTACCGGGCTGCAGGTGCTGGCCTTCGCGGCCTATACGCTGTTCCAGTCCGCTGTCAACGGTGTGAATATTGTCCTACTGGACTATGCCTGGCTGGTTCTGCCCTTGGTCAGCACCGCAGGGTGCCAGCTGTTCACCGCCCAGATCTACCGCATTGAGCGCTCCAATGATCTGCTGGGCCAGCAGATGGAGTCTGTGGTGCTGCTGGATGCTCTGACGGGGCTCTACAACCTCCGGGCACTCTACATCGATCTGCAGCGGCAGATGGCCTACGCCTCCCGGAACAAGACACCCATCAGTCTGATGGTGGTGAAGCTCCGCTATCCGGAGGAGCTCCACTCGGTGCTGAACCGGCGGCATTTTGAGATGCTGATCCAGAGACTGGGAGAGATCCTTTCCAATGGTGTTCGGATCGAGGACCGGTGCTACGCTGTGGATACCCAGACGGGGGAATTTGCGATCCTCCTGACCTGCGACCAGACCGGGGCGGGCTTTGTCCGCCGCCGGATCGAGACGATATGCCAGCGGAAGGATGCCTTTACCGGCATTATGGATAAGGCCATCCGGGTAGATCTGCGGATCGCCTGCGTACAATACGAAGAGGGGATCCCCAATGCCATCGAGTTCAAACACAAAGTGGACAGTGAATTGCAGTATGATGTCTAGGCTTTTGCCGCTGCTGCTGGTCCTGTGCCTGCTGGTGGTCCCGGTGTCGGCAGCCCAGGGGACGGAAGGACTTTCGGGCAGCGCGGATATTCTGCTCCTCCACGAGGAGAACATCAGTGACGAGGAGCTGCAGCAGCTGCGCATCCTGGCGGACGGGGCCACGGCCATCGGAAGAAGTTTAGAGCTGGGCACCAAGGATCAGGTCCGGCGGCGTCTGAGCGGCTATCAGCTGATCCTCTGCTATGATTTGGAGCGGGATGATGCCTTCAGCCGCTTTTTGCTGCGAAGCGGAGCCAAGGTCCTGGTACTGGGAGGGGACATCCTGCCCGGCTGCCTGGAGACGGAGACGCCCGCAAGGACCCAAAGGGAGAAAAGCGGTGTTTTGCGATTCGACTTTTCCGGGGAGACAAACTACGAGGCCATCGTCTCTCTGCCGGAAACGGTATACGAGTGGTCGGGAGCGTACATCAGCGGTACTCTGGAGGCGGAGGGGCGGACGATGCCCTTCTGCACCGGAACCGACAGCCTGCGCTACATGCCCATGACTCGGTTTTCTGACAAGCTGGCTCGGGCAGCGCTATTGTGGGAGCTTTCCGGCTGGCTGTGGGAATACGATGGGCTGCCTCCCCAGCGGGGGCAGTACTGGGTGCTGGAGGATGTGTACGCCTATATCCCGGCCCAGACGCTGCTGGATCGGATCCAGCTGCTGGTCGATGCCAAGATCCCCTTTGTGATCTCCGTTAACCCGACATTCCAGAATGGGGACTATCCCGCCATGCAGCAGTTCTGCCAGGTCCTGCGCTATGCCCAGGCCAACGGCGGGGCGGTCATCCTGAAAACGCCCGTTCTGCGCACCCGGGTTTCCGACTGGGCGCAGTTCGGCGCGGTGATGACCGATGCTGTCACAGCCCTGACGGACCAGGGGGTCTATCCTCTGGGCTTCGATGTGCCCTACAGCTGGCTGTGGGACCAGGATGCCCTGAACTGGATGAAGCGCTCCCGAACCATCTTCCTCCACGAGGACAGCGCCCAGCCGGACTTTACAAGAGACACCACCCAAAACATTGCCTACTATAATTATAATACCCTTGTTTTTCCGGCTTTGGCCCTGGACGAAAAAGGGGAGAACAGCGTCCTGCAGTTCCGGGCCGCCCAGCGGGTCTCCGCCTCCATTTCGGCGGAGACGCTGCAGGAGATATTGGCGGCATTGCAGAAAAACCGGAATCCATACTACAGCCTTTGGGACAGCGAGCAGTCTGTGTGGGCGGATAATCTGCACCTGAGCTACCAGAATGGGGCGGTGACCCTGAATGGGCAGCTCTGCTCCCTGGAGTATGTCCCGGAGGAATACCCCGAACATTACGACTACCAGCGGAACATCCTCAAGCGCTTTACGGTGAGTATTCAGAATGAGAGCCGCTTCCTCATCACTCTGGTAACGGTGGTGACGGTACTGTTCCTGGGGATGATCCTCTACGCCAGATGCCAGCAGAGAAACCATTTCCTGGTTGCGGAGCAGAGAGAAAAAGGGGGAGCCCACATCCGCGGGAAACGGAAGAAGGAGGAGAAGCGCCATGAGCCTGATTGACGGACTTTCTTTATACGCCATCTGCGCCATCTGGTCGCTGATGATCCTCAACGTGATCCTCTCCATTGGCGGCTTCCTCCACTATATGCGGGTGGAAAAAACCGGCGGCCGGGTGCCATTGGAGGAGTATCCCATGGTGAGCATTCTGGTTCCGGCCCACAACGAGAGCATCGTCATCACCCGGACCGTCCGGGCCCTGCTGCAATTCGACTACCCAAAGGACAAATACGAGATCATCGTCATCAACGACAATTCCACGGATGATACGGAAGGGAAGCTCCAGCAGGTCCAGCGGGAGTTCCCGGACCGGAAGCTGATCGTTGTGTCCACAGACAATGTGGTGGGCGGCACAGGGAAATCAAACGCACTGAATATTGGTTTTTCTCTCAGCAAGGGCAGCGTTATCGCCATCTACGATGCCGACAACACCCCGGAGCCCCAGGCCCTGCGGATCCTGGTGGAGAACCTGATGGCGGACCCTAAGCGGGGAGCGGTCATCGGTAAATTCCGGACCAGAAACCGGAACGCCACCATTCTGACCCGGTTTGTGAACATCGAGACCCTGGCCTACCAGTGCATGAACCAGGCGGGGCGGTACTTTTTCTTCAAGCTCTGCACCATCCCCGGCACCAACTATGTCATCCGCCGCAGCATCATCGAGGAGATCGGCGGCTGGGATCCGAAAGCTCTGTCCGAGGACACGGAGATCAGCTTCCGCCTCTACCGGATGGGCTACTACATTCAGCATATGCCCTTGGCGGTGACCTGGGAGCAGGAGCCCCACCTTCTGCCCGTGTGGTTCCGCCAGCGGACCCGATGGGCGAAGGGCAACCTCTACGTGTTGGTGAAAAATTTCAAATATGCCTTTGATCCCAAAGCCGGAAAGATGCGGCTGGACGTGATCTATTATCTCATCGTATACCTGCTGATGCTGTCGGCTCTGATCATTTCCGACGCCATTTTCTTCACAGGCATTCTGGGCTTCACCCACGTGACCCTGGGCGGATTTTCCACACTTTTGTGGATCATGGCCATTCTGGTCTTCGTGGTGAACATCATGCTGACCCTGGTCACGGAAAAAAATGAGTTTACCCTGGAGTCCGCGGCGCTGGCCCTGCTGATGCTCTTTACCTATTCCAAGCTGTGGGTATTTGTGGTTATCAAGGCCCTGTGGATGTCTGTTTCCGATGCCGTTGGAGGCAAACAGGTGGTATGGGACAAAACGGTCCGGTATGAGGAGAAGGCCTCTGACGAGGCCAGCGACGAAGAACTGCAAGAGATGATCCGCACCGGACATCATAAACGATAAGGGGGAGAAGAAGATGCCGAACAAGTTTCGAAGAATGCTGGCGGCGGCCCTGTGCCTGGCGGCCCTTTCCGGTGCCTGCCTGCCGGTGCTGACCTTGGCAGACCAGGTGGAAGAAGAGACAACGGCCGTACCGGAGGCCGAGGAGGAGATCCAGAAGACGACCAGCGAGGAGCTGACGGATGCCGTCCTGGAACTGGACCCGGCGGACGCCATGGATCCCATTACCCAGGAACCGGAGCACGAGGATGCCAGCTACAGCAAGGAATTCGGCTACACCGAGGATGTGCTGCTCAGCGGCATTTTTGAAACCAACGAGTTTTATTTTCGGGTCAGGAACTACTGGCAGACCAAGTATGCCTATGCCCGGGTCCAATATACCCTGAGCCAGCTCATTGGCGAGGGCCCGGCATCGCTGACCTTCTCCGTCAACGATAAGCCCATCTACTCCTGCAAGGTGGCCTATTCTGACGGCCGGGAGCAGATCATCTATGTACCGATCCCTGTAGATATGCTGCGGGTTGGCTTCAATAGCTTCGGCATTTCCGGCTATGTGCGCATCTACGATGAGGAAGGCTGCATCGATGACCTCAGCGGGGCCAACTGGGTCCGGATCGAGGATAGCTCCTTTGTGACTGTGGGCTATGAGGTGGTGGACACCCAAAACCAGATCCGCTGGTATCCCTATCCCTTCCTCTCCACCACCGACGAGTCCGGCAGCAATACTGCCGTGGCGGTATCCGATGCTGTGGCAGAGGAAGAGCTGGCCGCCGCCCTGCTTCTCCGGGCGGATCTGTCTGCGGAGACGGACAGCCAGGACGATATTACCATGACTACAGTCTCCGGAGCGGAAGGCTATTCCAAGAAGGTGATCGTTTCGCTGCTGGCCAACCTGCCCCAGCAGTACAAGGAAGACCTTCCGGCGGATGCCGGGACCCTGACGGACCGGGCGATCATCTTCTGCACGGGAAGCGGGGAAAACAGGACCATGTGCATCGTCTCTGCTGACGGGGACTGCCTGATGGAGGCAGCCATGCTCCTGGCGGACGAGAGCCGGGTGCTCCAGGAGAGCGCGGATCGGACTTATGTGGTCAAAGGCGCTTCCCAGCTGATGCTGGACGCCATTGCCTACAGTGACAGCAACACCATCTATACCCTCAGCAGCCTGGCCGGAGGCGGCCTGAGCTTCGTGGGCCCATTCCACCAGAAGAAGACCATCTACCTGCCCTTCTCCGGCGGCTATGTGCTCTCCGGCACCGGCAAGATCGATCTGGCGTTCCGCTACAGTGAAAATCTGGATTTCAACCGGTCTCTTGTGACCGTCTACTGGGGGGATACCCCGGTGGCCAGCAAAAAGCTCAGTAAGGAGGACGCCGGGGGAGATACTTTGAGCTTCTCCCTGCCGGCGGATGTATTGGGTGCCACTGCCGGAAGCATCCAGGTGGTCTTTGATCTGGAGCTGCCGGACCTGTTCTGCACCCCCCGAATGGACGAAATGCCCTGGGCCTACGTGGCGGGGACCTCTACCTTCTACCTGCCTGTGGGCAAGACCGGACAGCTGTCCTTTGACAACCAGCCTGCACCCTTTGAGCTGAGCAATCGGTTCAACGCCCTGACGGTGGTGATCCCTGACGAGATCACGGAAGCGGAGCTGGACACCCTGGGCCAGGTCACTGCCCTCTATGGGGTCAATATCAGTTCTTATGGCAGCATCCAGGCAGTCCGGGCCAGTGCTTTCGACGGCAGCACCACGGACCGGAACCTGATCGTGCTGGGCACCTATCAGGACAACGCCCTGCTGCGGACCCTCAACGACCAGCTGTCCTTCCGCTACACGGAGGATGGTACCCGCTTTGCCAGCAACAGCAGCCTGATCCTGTCGGAGGACTATGCCTCCCGGATCGGCGTCATGCAGCTTCTCCGCTCCCCCTATGGGGAGGACCGGGCTGTCCTGGCGGTTTGCACCGCCTCTGATGATGCCATGGACACCATGGGTCAGTACCTACGGAAGGATTCCAACACCTGGAAGCTCAGCGACGACGCCGTGGTCTTTGACCCTGACGGGGAAATTCACACCTACCGCTTCCTGAAGGAAGCGGCGGCGGAAAAGCCGGACCTGAAGCAGTTTGTGGAGAACAACAAGGATACGGTGCTCTTCGGTATCGTGGCCGTGTGCGCCATGGCCCTGTTCCTGCTGGCCGTTGTGCTGATCCTGATCCGGATGTATCTTGCCCGTCGGAAGGAAAAATAAAACAATGAACACAAAGAGAAAGATATTACTGGTATTCGGTACCCGGCCGGAGGCCATCAAAATGTGCCCCCTGGTGCTGGAGCTGAAAAAACGCCCCCATTTTGAGACGCTGGTCTGCGTCACCGGCCAGCATCGGGAGATGCTGGACCAGGTGCTGGAATGCTTCCAGGTCAAGCCTGATTTTGACCTGGCCATCATGCAGCCGGGGCAGACCCTCTTCGACATTACGACCAGGATTCTGGAGGGACTGCGGGGAATTCTGGAAAAGGAAAAGCCCGATGTGGTTCTGGTCCATGGGGACACCTCCACGGCCTTTGCTGCAGGGCTGGCGGCCTTTTACCTGCAGATCCCTGTGGGCCATGTGGAGGCGGGGCTGCGGACCTACAACATTGCCTCCCCCTTCCCGGAGGAATTCAACCGCCAGGCGGTAGACAGCCTGTCCCATTGGTTTTTTGCCCCCACCCAGGCGGCCAAGGAGGCCCTTTTGCGGGAGGGAAAGGCGGAAGACAAGATATTTGTCACCGGCAACACCTCTATTGACGCTCTGAAGCAGACGGTCCGCCCGGACTACACCCACCCGGAGCTTCGCTGGGCCAAAGAAAACGGCTCCCGCTTTGTGCTCCTTACTGCCCACCGGCGGGAGAACCTGGGAGAGCCCATGGTCCACATCTTCCGGGGCATCCGCCGGGTTTTGGAGGAGCACCCGGAGGTGCGGGTGCTCTATCCCATCCACAAAAATCCCTTGGTGCGGCAGACCGCCCGGGAGGTCTTCGGCGGCGAAAGCCGGCTAAAGCTTATTGAGCCTTTGGATGTGCTGGATTTTCACAACTTTATGGCTGCGGCCGACCTGATCCTCACGGACAGCGGCGGCATCCAGGAAGAGGCCCCGGCATTGGGAAAACCGGTGCTGGTATTGCGGGATACCACCGAGCGCCCCGAGGGCGTGGCGGCAGGGACCCTGAAGCTGGTGGGTACCCGGGAGGAGGACGTATACCGTTCCTTCCGGGAACTGCTGGAAAACCGGGAGGAATACGACCGCATGAGCCGGGCCAGCAACCCCTACGGCGACGGTACGGCCAGCAAACAGATCGCGGACGCACTAGAGGGATAGCAAGGAGACAAACATGAAACCCAAACGGCAATTGTTACAGCAGAATATGGCGGCGCTGGGAATTGCCGGTTTGGTGCTTCTCTGCGGCCTTCTGATCCTCGTTTCGTCCCCGCGGCCCGGGCTGGTGGATACGGGACTGTATGATCGTATCCTCCCGCAGCTGAGTCTCTCCCGGATCGGGGAGAGCACTGCCGGGACCCAGGTGGTGACGGAGACCTTTCAGCAGGATGGCCTTCCCTGGGGCAGCCTGGTACAGTTCGTTTCCGGCCCCAGCCTGATTTATCCGGCGGCGGTGGCCAGCGTTCTCTGCGGGATTTTTGGGCAGCCCTTTTCTACGGAGATCCTGGCCCTGTTGCTGCTGCTTGCCTTTTCCATTTCTATTTTTTACCTGACGAAGGCCCTTTGCAGCCTCTTCGGCGGCTTCGGGGTGCTGGCGGCATCCCTATGGGGGTCGCTGACAGTCTGCGGCAATTATGTGCTGCTCTTCAATTCCCTCTATCCCTGGGCCATGTTCCTAGTGAGCCTGACGGCCTTTCTGGCGGCGGCTTTCCGGGGGGCGGCCCTGAAAAAACAGGGATGCCAGGGCCGTTCCCTCTGGCTCCCGGCGGCTCTGACGGGGCTGCTGCTGCTGACGGCTTCGGAGCTGTCGGTGGTCCTGCTGCTGCCCGTATTGGGCGTTGTTCTCTGGCTTAGTGTCGGAGAAAAGCGGGGGCTGCCGCTTTTGGCAGCGGGGCTGCTGAGCTTCTGCTGCCTGCGATTTACGTTTGAAAACAACCAGGTGTTCAACAGAACCAACCTGTACCATAGCTTTTTTAACGGCCTGCTGACGGTGGCCCCGGACCCGAAGCAGACGCTTGCTGATTTTGGCCTGGAGGAGGGCTTTTTGGCGGACGTGGGCAAATCCGCTTACCTGCCGGAGGAGGACTACTATGTATCTCCCAATGGGGACCGGGCGGCGGAGATTTTTGACCACATCAGCTATCCGAAAATCGCCGGGTACTATCTGCGGCATCCGGCCCTTATGGGAAAACTGGCTGCCCAGGTTCTTGGCGGGGCAGGGCATGTGGACATTTCGCTCTGCGTTTCCGCCTCCGGTACCGGAAGCCCCACCCCGAGGGGAGACTACTGGGACCTGGCCCGGAGCTTCTGCTTCCGGGGGGCCGGGGCTTTCCTTGCGTTGTCCGCCCTCTGTCTGATTTGCGGGATCCTCTCCCGGAAAAAGGGACTGGTCCTGTTCTGCCTTCTGCTGCCTCTGGGAGGCTTTGGCATGCTGCTGCTCGCTTTGCTGGCCTGCGGACTGGCAGAGGCGGAGCGGAACCGGATATTTTTTCAAATCTTTGCCGACGGTCAGGCAGTCCTGGCTTTGACTTTCCTGGCGGTAGGGGTGCAGCTGGCAGTCCGGGAAATTGCCTATTCTTCCTTAAGCGCCCGAAAATGGCCGGAACCAATGTTTCCGGCAGAGGCCTACGCCCCGATCCCCGTTCCTGACTGGATGGGGGCAGTCAAAAGAGACCTTTGGAGCCTGACGGCAGAGCCGAAGCGCCTGGCAAGGGCCTTGTCCTTCCTGTGCCTGGTAGTTATGGTCCTGGTGCTTTTCGTGCCTCGGATCGGCGCCTACAACAACGGTGATTTCGGACGGATGATGGACGCCATGGGCCTGGTCCACACCCCGGAGAACTATTTTGACCCGGCGGTGCAGTACCAGAAGGTCATTGAGCGCTATGACTATCTGGAGCCCTACGACTGGACCCGGATCCGGCCCGGGAAGATGGAACTGACCCAGAGCTGGCTTTCCGCCCTGATGCGTTCCCTCTATGCTCTGGCGGGGGTGCCCTTCTCCACGGCTGTCCTGGCGGCTATTCATCTGCTGGCCCTGACTCTATGCGTTTACGAGCTGCTGACGGCGCTGTACCGGCAGTGGGGCAGGGGAGCAGCCATGGTGGGAGGACTGGGCTATGTGGTCCTCTTCTGCGGGAGCTATACTCTGGGCTGGCTCAATTCTCTCTTCGGCGAAGGCATCGCCTTTGTGGGGCTGCTTCTGGTGCTGGCCGCCAGTGTGAGGACCATCCAGGCGGAGACCGGTGCCGGACGGCGGTGGGGCCTGGTGCTGCTGGCCTTTTCCAGCGTGTATCTGGCCTGTGCCAAGGCCCAGTATGCGGTGCTGGCCCCGGTACTGCTGCTGTGGTGGGGGGCTCTGGCGGTGTGCACGGCGGAGGGAAAAAAGAAATGGATTTCCGCCGGTGCCACGGTGTTGATGGCCCTGTTTCTGGGCTCCTGTGCCATTGGTGTCTACAGCAATAACGAATCCATCTCCTCCCAGGATACCCTCTACAGCGGCCTGATGAACGGCATTCTGCTCTATGCTGACGACCCGGAGGGGGCCCTGGAGGACCTGGGGCTGGACCCGGGGCTCATTGCCGACAAGGGCAAGCACCCCTACTTACCCAAGGAGGATTACTACTGTCCTCCAAGAACGGAAAAGGCAGAGGAGCTCCTCTACAGTAAGGTCAGTTCTACGAAATACTTAATGTGGTATCTGAAGCACCCCAAGGCTTTCTGGCGCCTGCTGGACGATACGGCGGGCTACGCCGCTGACCCTATGCCAGACTTTAACCTCTATGTAGGGGAGACCAACGTGGGGGCTCACCGGACGGTTAACAAATGCAATCTTTGGGCACAGATCCGGCCAAACATTTTGCCCCGGCATTTTATCGGCTATATCCTGCTTTTCGGCATCCTGGCGATCCTGGCCCTGAGAACCATATTCCACAGGGCCGTGGACAAAAAGCGGAAGCTCTATGCCGGGCTCCTGCTGGTGCTGCTGGCCATTGGGGCCATGCAGTATCCTCTGCCCATGGTGGGCAACGGCCGCTCGGACCCCATCAAGCAGCTCTATCTCTTCCGGGAGGTTGTGGATGTTCTGCTTCTGACGATCGCCGCCTGGGCAGCAAAAGCCCTATTCCAGCGAAAGAAAGGTACTTAAATTCATGCGGGCACGAAAAACTTGGTTTGCAGGTCTCTGCATCTTCTTATATCTCTGCGGCAGTGTGTATACCCTGCTCAGCGGACTGTCCACCCTGGGGGAGGGGCGGGAATATCCCTACCTCTACCCGGCCCTGGTGATCCTGCTGATGTGCGGGGCCCTTTTTGCCGCGGTGGTGGTCTGCGCCCTGGCGGCCCGGTTCCGTTTGGTGGACTGGGGGACCCGGCACCCCATGGGTGCCACTGCCCTGGAGTGGGGGCTGGCCATGGGGATCTTGCTGGCCTCCTTCGCCATCCGCCTGGTGTATGTCCGCAATTTCCCTATGGAGCCGGAGTCGGACTACAAGACCTATTATGAGATCGCCCAGCTGATCAACAGCGGCACCCTATTGGAGGACGGCGTTGGCTACTGCGACTATGTGTCCATGTTCCCCCATGTCTATGGTTACAGCAGCGCCCTGGCCCTGGTATTCCGGATTTTTGGCACCTCCGTGTGGGTTGGGCAGGTGTTCAACATCGTCTGCGCCGTGGTCTGCTGCTTCTTTGTCTGGCGCTGCGCCGTCAGGCTTGCCGGGCGGGCCTCGGGGCTCATTGCGCTGGCGGTGATCGCCTTCTGGCCCAGCCAGATCCTCTACAACAACTTCCTGGCGGCAGAATATCTGTTTTCGGCTCTCTTTTATCTGTGCCTGTGGCTCTTCCTGCGGCTCATCCAGGCGGATATCTCCGATGGAGCTCCCCAGGGGGGACTCCTGGCGGGCCACATCCTGCTGGGGGTGCTGCTGGCAGTGACCTCCTCCATCCGGCCTATGGCGATCCTGCTGCTCATTTCCATTCTCCTGTATCTCCTTCCCAGCAAGGCGGAGCTGCCCATCCGGCCAGGCAACGACCTGCCGGTGTCTGCCCGGGCTATGAGCAAGGGCTGGACCAGAGGGTTGCTGATCCTCTTTGCTTTTCTCTTTACATCCGCCATTACCGCCAAATCTACCGCCTTCGCTGTGGACCGGGAGATCGCCGGAGGCAGTGCCTCCTTTGGCTATAACCTTTTGGTAGGCCTGAATCAGGACTCCTACGGCGGCTGGAACCAGGAGGATGCGGAATATCTCTACAATGCGCTGGCGGAGACGGGCAGCGCCCAGATGGCCCAGTCTGCCTGCCGGGACCTGGCCATGCAGCGGCTGAAAGCGCCGGTGCCCAGTATCCTGAACCTGTTTTTCCACAAATACAGTGTCCTCTGGTCCAATGATGACTACGGCTCCACCTGGAACCTCCTGTTCATGGGCCAGCAGGGGACCCTGACCCAGCAGCGGCAGGATTTCCTGTATGCCATGCGAAACTTCAACAACTACGTCTATCTGACGGCGGTGGCCTTCTCCGCCCTGGCGGTATTTCTGCTGATCCACCGCCGGGGGACCTGGGCCTATGTGCCTGTCACCGTGTTTCTGGGTACCGTGGCTATGCACCTGCTGGTAGAGAACCAGAACCGGTATCATTTCCACGCCATTTACTGCTTTGTGATCCTGACAGCCGTGGCCCTGCATTTTCTCTATGAGGAATGCGACGACTATTTGGTCCGGGGCCGCCGGGGCCGTACCCGGAAGCTGGAGCGGCAGCGGGAGGAAGCGGCGGCATTGCAGCGCATTGAGGATGCCCAGAGCTACGCCGCGTCCCTGCAGCAGCAAAAAATGGAGGGCCAGTTCGATATGGACACGGCCCTGAAGCAGGGCCATGTCCGGGTGTCCGTATCCAAGGCAGTGGAAGAAGAGGAACAAAATACCCATGTCTAACTTAGAACGGCTGCAAAAATACATCATTCTTGCCATGGTCTTGCTGGCTGTGATCCTGGCGGTGGCGGTTTTCGCCCTGGTCACCGGCGGCGAGGGGTCCCAGGCGGAGCCTGTCCCCACTACTGCCGGGAAGCTGACAGAGGTGAAGTGGAACTACCCGGATCATCTTGTCCTTGGACAGAAGCCGACAAATCTCTCCTTTACCCTCCCAGACGGGAAGAAAACCACGCTGGAAAACCATCTGGGGGAGGACCTGACCCTGGCGGTCTACTGGGGAAGCTGGTGCAGCTACTGCGAGGAACAGACAGAACTGCTGTGCGCCCTAGCGGATACCCTGGAAACGCAAAACGTGAAAGTCCTGCTCATCGACAAGCTGGACCCGGAAAAAGAGAGCCTGGAGGCGGCGAAGTCGAAAATTCAGGAGGAGAAGATTCCCTTCGACTGGATCGTAGACAGTGATCTCTCCGTCTATCAGGAGCTGGGGCTCCACATCATCCCCACCAGCTTCCTTTTGGATGAGAACGGCAAAGTCCTCTTCTGCAAAGCAGGCCGGATCAAAAGCGAGGAGGAGCTGGCTTCCATTCTGGATTACGCCAAGCTTGGCCCCGCTGCCCAGACGGAAGCATTTGTGACGAAAACCCTCATGAATGCCGATGGTGGTGTCCGGCTCCATGTGGAACCTCAGTCCGGGGCCCATCCCCGGGGACAGGACGTGCTCTCCGAGAGCCAGGGACTGATGATGGAATACGCCGCCCTGACCGGAAACACCGACCTTTTCAAAAAGGCCTACAGCTATGTCCAGACAAACCTGAGCCAAGAAGGTCTCCTCCGGTGGTACGGTTCTTCCGACGGGGAGCCGGGGCAGGTCAATGCCCTGCTGGATGATTTGCGGGTCCTCCGGGCCCTGGACAGCGTGGCGGGCTACGAGACGGAGGTTTTCTACCGGGCCCAGGCCCTGGCCCGGGGCAATCTGGATAAGGACGGAAATCTGGTGGATTTCTATTCCTTTGCTGACGGCGGTCGGGCACACCGGTTTTCCATGTGTTATGCGGATTTCCGGGCTCTGGATGTCCTGGCCCGGCAGGCACCCCAGTGCGCCCAGGCTGTGGAAAAGGCCCGGGACCTGGTCGAAGGGGCCTATCTGGGGGACGATTTCCCCTTCTATGCCAATTTTTACGACTACGAAACGGGCCGCTATGACGAGGGCTCCCTCAACATGGCGGAAGCCATGCTGACCCTCCTCCACCAGGCCGAGGCCGGGCAGCTGAAAAAGACTTCTTTGGCCTGGCTGAGAACGGCTATGGCAGGAGACGGCATCTGGGCCCGGTATGACACGAAGGGCAATGTGGTGTCCGGCTACAATTACCAGTCCGCCGCCGTCTATGGCCTGGTGGGCCTCATTGCCCGGGAAATGGAAGATGAAACCCTGCTGACCCAGGCGGTGAGCCGGATGGAGCAGTACCGCTGCTTCCAGAAAGGAAATGACCTGGACGGTGCCTTTGCTTCCTCCATGAAGGAGGTCAGCTCCTTTGACCAGTGCGTGGCCCTGGTGCTGTATGCGAAACTGTAAGACGAGAGGGAGAAAACCATGCTTTACAATTCCCTGAAATTTCTGCTGTTCTTCCCGGCGGCAGTGCTTTTGTACTATCTGACGCCCCGCAAGCGGCGGCACCTGGCCCTGCTGGCGCTGAACTACTTCTTCTATATGTGCTTTGCGCCCATTTACGGCCTGCTGCTTCTGGCCGTGACCCTGGTGACCTACGCCGCGGGGCGGGGCATCGAGGAGCACCGCCGAACCGTTGAGGAGGGGAAGCATCTGCGGCCCCAAAAGCACCCGGCGGGTTTCGGCTGGATGCTCATGGGAGTGCTGCTATGCCTGGGGGTCCTCTTTGTCTTCAAGTATTACCACTTCTTTGTGGACGACATGCTCTCCGGCATTCAGGCGGTGTTCCCGGAGTGGAAGATAACGAGCCCTGCCCTGTCGCTGGCGCTGCCTGTGGGTATCTCCTTCTATACCTTCCAGTCTTTGGGTTATGTCTTTGATGTGTACAAGGGGAAAATCCAGGCCGAGCGGAATATCCTCTATTATGCCGCCTTTGTCTCCTTCTTTCCCCTGCTTTGTGCCGGCCCCATCGAGCGGGGCGGGCACATGCTTCCCCAGCTCCGGCAGCCCAAAAGAATGGACCTGCACCGGATGAAACGGGGACTTTACCTCATGCTCTGGGGCTATTTCCAGAAGATGGTCATCTCTGACCGGTGCGCCATTCTGGTGAATCAGGTCTTTGGCAACTACCGGGCCTATGCCGGGTTCCAGCTGGCGGCGGCAGCGGTGCTGTTTGCCTTCCAGATCTACGGGGACTTTGCCGGATACTCCAACCTGGCCATCGGCACGGCGGAGGTCATGGGATTCGACGTGATGAACAACTTCAATACCCCCTATTTTTCCCGGTCCATTGCGGAATTCTGGCGGCGGTGGCACATTTCCCTGTCCAGCTGGTTCCGGGATTATCTCTATTTCCCTCTGGGCGGCAGCCGGTGCTCCCGGGCCAAGCGCTACCGCAACATCATGATCGTCTTCCTGGTCAGTGGCCTTTGGCATGGGGCCGGATGGACTTTCCTCATCTGGGGCGGCCTCAACGGCCTGTTCCAGGTATTGGGGGCCCAGTTTGCCCCCCAGCGGAAAAAGGTGAAGGAGACCCTGCACATCCGGGAGGACTCCCTGGGTTACACCGTTTTTCAGATGCTCCTGACCTTCTGCCTGGTGGACCTGACCTGGATCTTTTTCAACGCCGCCGATGTGCGGACTGCCTTCGGCTTTATTGCCCGGATGTGTTCCACCCTGTCCCTCAACAATCTCTTCGGTGGGGCCCTGTTCCAGCTGGGCCTTTCCACAGTGGAGATGCACATTCTGGCGGCGGCCCTGCTGGTTCAGTTTGGTGTCAGCCTGTGTACCTATCGGGGCATTACCGTCCGGGATGTGCTGTGCAGTCAAGGCTTTGTCATCCAGGATGTGGTGGCCCTGGCGGGCATCTTTGTGGTGCTGATTTTCGGCATCTACGGGCCCGCCTACAATGCGGCCAACTTCATCTACATGCAGTTCTGAGGAGGCAGGAACCATGAAAAAAACTTCCAAGATTTTCCTGCGGCTGCTGCTGTTTCTGGTGCTGTTTGTCAGTGTGTTCTATGTTGTGGACAAGACCCTGCAATTTAAGTATGACGACGGTGTGACCCCCACGGAGGACTTCTACACCTTCCCGGAGGACAGCATCGATGTGGTCCTGCTGGGCAGCTCCCACTTGGGGGTGAACATCGATACCACCATTCTCAGCAACGAATTCGGCATTGCGGGCTATAAGCTCTGGGGTTCCGTCCAGCCGGTGTGGAATTCCTACTACAACCTGGTGGAGGCCCTGAAAACCCAGCACCCCAAGGTGGTGGTGCTGGAGGCCCTGTGCCTGGGCCACGATGTGGAATACTACGGCTACGTCAACGCCGTGAAAAACACCCTGGGCCTGCGCTGGTCCAGCAACAAAATAGAGGCCATCCGGGCTTCCTACGAGCGAAGCGACTGGGAGCACGCCTTCTTCCCCATGGCACAGTACCACAGCCGCTATGCCGAGCTGACGGACCAGGATTTCTCCTATTACTTCTGGGAGAACCCCCACAGCGAGCACAACACCCGGAACTGGAACGTGATCTGCCCCATGGAGGAGCCCTCCACCACCCAGGAGCGGCTTCCCATCGGGGACAAGCAGATGAAGTATTTCAAAAAAATCGTCTACCTGTGCCGGAAAAACAATATCCCGCTGGTGGTTCTCACGGCCCCCTACACCGCTCCGGATGAGGAACGGGCCCGGCAGAACACGGTGAATGATCTGCTGGCGGAGGAGAATATCCCCGTCATCGACTGCCTGACCAATTACGAGGCCTATGGCTTCGACTTCGCTACGGACTTCGGCGACACCGCCGGACACCTGAACAGCACCGGCTGCGCCAAGCTGACCAGGGTCCTGGGCCGGTATCTGAAGGACAACTACGATCTGCCGGACCGAACCGGGGACCCGCTCTTTGCCTACGCCCTGCCCAGCGGTGCTTCCTACGTCCTGGGGACTCCCTTTGTGGGCAACGGCGAGACGGACTTTGTGGATACCAAGCAGGCCCTCTACAGTGGGGAACAGGACTACACCATCTTCACCCGGTTCTCCACCCATTGCGGCAGCGAGGAGAAGGTCCTCTTCTCCTGCTTCAGTGAGGCGGAGCCCTTCCGGGGCCTGCTGGTCCGGCTGGCGGCGGACAACAAGCTGGATGTAGTGGTTGGCAGCAACTACTACACCAAGCTGGACCTGCCCCAGAAAGACTGGGCGACCCTGGCCATTGCAAAAATGGGAGACCAGTATTTCATTTACCTGGAGGGGGAGGAGGCCGCCCATGTCACCAGCCCCTGTGAGAATTACGAGGGCAATCTCTTCCTGGGCTGCGAGCGCATGGCCAACAATACCCTGGGCCGCCTCAGCGCCGTCAGCATCGACCTGTTTGAGATTTACGACTCCTCCAAGGCCGGAGAAGAGTCTCTGCGCTGGACCCGGGAAAATCGGATCGATCCCAGCCGGGAGGAGCAGCTGGAGACCCTGAAAGCGGCATACAGCGGCATTTCCCGCTATACCCTGCCGGAGCGGTTCACCGGCGACGGGGAGAAGAGCATCGATACCGGTGTGCAGCTCTACGCCGATCCGGAGGCCTCCTGGCGCTTGACGGCGGACCTGGTGATCGGGTCCGAGGACGGCACCTATCTCTCCTGCTTCAACGAAGAGGAGGGGGCCTACCGGGGGCTCTTGGTTCGGAAAACCCAGCAGAGCTTCACCGTCCAGCTGGGCGGCGGCGCCATCCTCAGCACCATCTGCTACGAGGGTGCCCGCAATGAACTGGTCATCGAAAAACAGGGCAGCACCTATACGGTGACCCTGAACGGCGAATCCCTGGGCACCGTGGACAGCCCCGCCGAGAGCTACTACGGTACCTTGCTGGTGGGTGCGGAGCGGGACTATGACCTCCAGGTCTTCCGCCAGTCGTCGCTGACAGTGAACAGTTTGACGGTGGAACCGATATAGAAAAGCCCCTGCCTTCTCCTGCTTGGAGAGGGTGCCGCCGCAGCGGCGGGTGTGGAGGGGAACCTAAAATATAAGGATGGGCTTTGTTGAGCAGAAGAACCCCAGTGGTTTGCCGTTCAACTGGGCCCGTTCTTTGCTTTCAGGGGTCCCCTCCACACCCGTCCCGGGCTGCGCCCGGTCCACCCTCTCCAAGCAGGAGAGGGCAGGGGGCGTTCCAATTCTTAAAAATTCATGAAGGGTCTTGACAGAATAGGTCTAACGTGCTAAACTTCAGACATGAGGTCTAGCGCGTTAGACCTACTTTCGTTACAGAAAGAAGGAATCCCCATGAAACGTATTCTTGCAATGATCCTGTGCCTGCTCCTGCTGACCGCCTGCGCAAAGGCCGCGCCGGAGACCACACCGCCCGAAACCACTGTCCCGGAAACTACCCAGCCGGAGACCACGCTGCCCCCGGAAACGGAGGCTGAGACCGAGGCCCCCTCTACCGAGACGGTGGATGCGGTGGTGGTCCAGGCGGACCCGGTGATCACTTCTCCCCAGACCACGGTGTATGTGTCCACGGTGGACGAGTTCCTGAATGCCATCGCCCCGGACACAGAGATCGTGGTGGATGTTTCGCTGCTGGATCTGGGCCAGGCGTCCGGCTACGGCAAATCCGGCGGGGAATACTACCGCTGGGACGACCCCTACGACGGACCGGAGTTGATTTTGCAGAACCTCAGCAATTTCACCATCCGGGGCTCCGGACAGGAGCGGACAGATACAGCCATCAGCGCCGTGCCCAGATACGCCGATGTGCTGACCTTTGAAAACTGCGCCAACATCTATGTGACGAACCTCACCGCCGGCCACACCCAGGAGCCGGGCTACTGCATAGGCGGTGTGCTGCACTACATCAATTCCCAGAGCATTCTGGTGGAAAACTGTGACCTCTACGGCTGCGGCACCATGGGCGTTTGCGGGGACAATTCCCTGGACCTCCAGGTGTATGGCTGCTACATCCACGATTGCAGCGTCTCCGGCGTGGAGTTTACCGAGTGCCAGAATGTCCGGGTGGACAGCACCACTTTTGAGCGTTTGGGAGAGGAAGAATACAACTACGACGCCCCTATTTTCCGCATCTACGGCGGCAAAAACATCACCCGGGACGGGGTGGAAGCCGTGCCGTTCCAATAAAAAACCCTCTCCTGGGAGAGGGTGGCAGGGCGAAGCCCTGACAGGTGTGGGGCGGGAAGCAGGATCGACCTGGTACTGCCCCTCATCCGTCTCGGCTGCGCCGAGCCACCTTCCCCGTAGGGGAAGGCAAAAAGGAGGATTATTACAATTATGGAAACCCCGAAAATTTTTGGAAGCGAATACCGATTCTGCCTCCTGCTGTGGGAGGTACAATTCTACAGCCCTGGTGAAGCTCTGCAAGGAGCGCCTGGGCTGGTCCAAGGCCACCACCTACACGGTGATCCGCCGGCTGACGGAGCGGGGCATTGTGCAGAATGAAAACACCATGGTCTCCACTTTGGTCACCAAGGAGGAGGTCCAGCGCTCCCGCATCGACGAGATGGTGGAGGAGACCTTTCAGGGCAGCGTCCCTGCATTTATCGCCGCCTTCTCCAAGACGAAGAGACTCCAGAAACAGGAAATCGACCAGCTGCGCCAGCTGATCGACAGTTACCCGGAGGACGAATGATGGAAAAGCTGCTCCAGAATCTCTTGACCGCCGATCTCCACGGCAGCATTGTGATTTTGGCGGTGCTGCTTCTCCGGGCGGTTCTGCGGAAAACGCCCAAAAAGTACATTTGTTTTCTGTGGATGCTGGCGGGCCTGCGGCTGCTGCTGCCCATCCCCCTGGTCAGCAGCCTGAGCTTGCAGCCCTTGAGCCTGGACATTCCCAGCTTCGGGAAGTTCCTGCCGATCGCTGCCATCATCTATGGCCTTCTGGCCCTGGGCATTCTGAGCTACAGTCTGATTTCTTATCTGAAGCTCAAAGCCCAGGTGGCCGACGCCGTGAAGATCCGGGGCGGCTGGGAGTCAGACAAAATCGAGACGGCCTTTGTCCTGGGCTTCTTGAAGCCGAAAATCTACATCCCCGCCGGGATGACCGAGGACCAGCGCCGCCAGATCCTGGCCCACGAGCGGACCCACCTGGACAAGGGGGATCACTGGATCAAGCTCATTGGTTTCCTGGCTCTGGCCCTGCACTGGTACAATCCCCTGGTGTGGCTGGCTTACGCCATGCTCTGCCGGGATATGGAGATGGCTTGCGACGAGCGGGTGGTCCGCTTCATGGAGCCCGCCGAGCGGAAGGCCTACTCCTCCGCTCTGCTGGAGTGCAGCACGAAGAATGTCCACTACGCTGCCTGCCCCGTGGCTTTCGGTGAGGTCAGCGTGAAGTACCGCATTCTCTCCATTCTCAACTACCGCAAGCCCAGCTTCTGGGTGAGCCTGCTGGGTGTTATCGCCGTGGTGTTTGTGGCCCTATGCCTGGGAACCAACCGGGCAGCCCCTCCGGAGGACCCGGAAGCGCCCCTGATTGAAAGCAGCCGGGAAGAACCGGAGACCTTCACCCCAGCGGTGACACCGGAGCTGCCGGAAAATCCCGACTGGGGTGTGACGCCCCGTGTGGATACCCTTACTCCCACCGGCGGGCGAATGGTCATTGCCGTGGAGGAGCGGTTCTGCCAGCAGTCCGAGACCATGGAGATCCGTGATTCCTCCTTGGAAACCTGGAACGGTACTGCCTGGGAAGAGGTGCCCAGCCTCTCCGATCAGCGGGAGGTGCTGGAGCGCCGAATGGGCTTTGCCAAGCACCGGTCCCAGAGCAAGTCCTATCTGCGGGAGGACATGGACTGGACCCTGAACTACGGTTCTCTCCCCAACGGGGATTACCGAATCAAAATGACCATTGCCGGGGACAATCAGTCCGGCACCTTCTACACTCCCTTCCACATCTACCGGGAAGCTCTGCCCAGCCAGGAGGAGGCGGCTCTGAGCCGCTGCGAAAAGGCCCTCCAGGCCCTGAAATCGGGCAGCTACTCCGTGCTGATCCGGGAGAAAAACGACTACAACGACAGTTTGTCTCCCAGGATGCGCTTTACCAGCGATGGCGGCAGCTACCGGGTAGACTATTACGCCGGGGAATTCCTGGCCTCCAGCTATACGGGGACCCAGTTTTCTCCCATGGCCAAGAACTGGGATCATGACTTTTCCCTGAACCAGAACCGGAAGTTCCTCTTCCCGGAGGACACTTCCAAGATCGAGCAGAACGAGATTTCCTTCTCCTCCGTCTGGGCGGATACCCAAGGCATCGCCTACCAGGGCACGGACAGCTACCAGTTCGACGCGCAGGGGAACCTGTGCCTGGCGGACCGCCTGGTGACTACCATGGAGGGAACCGTGGTATCCCATAAGCAGCTGGAATCCATCAAGGATGCCACCTGGACCTATATCCAGGATGCGGAAAGTTACGACTACAACAACAATACCGGCGGCCTCGGCGAATCCCCCTGGAATATCTGGCTCCGGGTGGACGACGATCGGTTGGGCCCCAACGGCGGCGACGTCTGGACGGCCTGGGAAGGCGTTGGCGTCAGTGACTACTACATCGACAACTGCTTCTGGATCGAGAAAAAGAAGGGCAGCGGCTGGGAGCGGCTCCTGGGGGAGAACGTGACGGCTCCCTTTGACCCGGAATTCCGAAAACTTACCAGCCAGACCCAGATGCAGTATATCGACTGGTCCGGCACCTACGGCTCCCTGCCTGCCGGGGTCTACCGTATGGGCGCCCGGTTCTTCCATGGGGACGAAAGCATCATCCAGTATTCTGAGTTCTCCATCCGGCCATCCGGCGGTATCTTCGGCACCGGCGGCAAGGAGGCTATGGCCCGGGTGGACGCCGCCATCGAAAAACTGAAGGCGGGGAGCTACCATGCGGTGAAAATGGAAGCCAACCCCGGGTTTTCAGACGAATCCTGGGTGGCGGAAGAGTACTGGCAGTACGGCAAGGAACTTGCGGTGGACTTCTATAACAATGCGGGAAGCTACAGCCACAGTGTTGTGGAGCAGCTAGAGGATGAGGCCATTATGGATGGCTGGTACCGGTATTCCACCTCCTTCGTAGAGGGGGACCCCTATTCCAGTGTCTACTTCCCGGAGGGGAACAGCGTCATCTCCGATGACGAGATCACCTTCTATTTCAGCTACAGCAGCACCGCCGGAGACGACCCCTGCCAGAAGTACACCTATCGCTTCGACGACCAGGGCAGAATCACGGAGATCCGCTGGGTCTCCTCCGGTGCCATCTGGGGCGGCTTTGTGACCCGCTACCTGGTGGATTACCTGCCGGAGGACCAGATCCAGGCCCATATTGCGTCCGTCAGACAGTGACGGGTCCCCGAAGGCGGTCAGGGCCTTGACTTCTCCCTGCCATTCCGACTATAATAAAAGCAAATATCTGTATGGGGGACATCGGCAATGGGGATGATAGACCGCAAGGTGGAAATCGCACAGAGGGTGCAGCAGCAGGGCCGGGTGAGCGTTGCGGAGCTGGCCCAGGCCTATGGGGTTTCTACCATGACCATCCGGCGGGACCTGGCCCGGCTGGAGCAGGAGGGCCTGGTGACGGTGGAGTACGGCGGGGCGATCCTGAAGCAGCGCTCCTGGCTGGAAATGGACATGCACCAGAAGCAGGAGGAGTTCCGGGAGGAAAAGCGGCGGATCGCCGAGGCCGCTCTCGCCCTGATCCGGGACGGCGACTCCGTCTTTGTGGATGCCGGAACCTCGGCTTGTGAGGCGGCGCGGCTGCTGAAGGGGAAAAAGAACCTGAATATCATGACCAATTCTCTGCTGGCGGCCAACGCACTGGCCGGAAGCGACAACAAGCTACTCATGTGCCCCGGGGAATACCGGGGGCTGTCTATGGCCTTTCTCGGCCCGATAGCCAATGCATTTCTGCAGTCCTTCCGCTTTGACGTGCTGCTGCTTGGAGTGGAGGGCATCACAGACGGAATTTATGTGCCGGACGAGACGGACGGCCTGACCAAACGCTGCCTGATGCAGCAGGCGGATAACGTGATCTGTCTGGCGGACAGCTCCAAATTCGGCAAGCGGTTTCATTACCGTGTGGCCGGACTGGAAGAAATCAACCACCTGATTACAGATGATCGGTTGGACAAACAAGAGGCGCAGGCGATCCAGAAAAAAACGGACCTGATCCTGGTATAAAACACAGGGGAGCCACTGCAAAAGCGCAGCGGCTCCCTTGTGCTTTGGAGAAAAGAAAAAGACCTTTATGCAAAAGCGATCATTCGCCTTTTGCCAGCATTACGGAGATGTCTGCCATGTAGGGGTTGCAGACCAAAGTCAGGTCGGACATGGGCAGGACTTCCTCCGGCAGGGAAATATTCAGCTGTTCCTTGACGAATTTTCTGCGGGCCTCGATGCGGGCCCAGCAGGTGGGGGAGAGGGTGCGGATCTGGGCGCGAAGGGTTTCGTCGGCCAGTACGAGACCGTCCTCCACATGGGCGGCCATTCTGGGATTTAAGAACTTTACGGAGTAGTCGCACTGGAACATCATGCCGGAGTGGAGCTTTACGGTACTGCCTTTCTGGAAGGGAGAGTTGGTCCACTCGTCTGTGTGCTCCAGATGGCCCGGGTTCAGGGTGATGTGGAATTTCTCCATGCCCAGCATTTCGTCCACCATGTCGTAGATGTCGCCGCAGCAGGTCCCGATTTTCATCATTTCATACCAGCGGACTACACAGGCGAAGTAGGGCTTCAAGAAATCGTCCACATAGCCCTCCAGCCCTTCCGGCAGGTCCGCCCGGCTGCGGAGGTACAGCCCCTTTTTGTGGACAAGACTGCCCCGCATGCCGTAGCCCACCCCCATGGGCATACCGTAGTCCAGCCGGGAATCCGGCATGGGGCTCATGAGGCTGAGGGTCGCGTTGCGGCCAAAGTTGATATTGGGATGCATATTCAATGGCTGGCCGTCCAGCATCAAAAGGCGGCTGGCCTCTGTTTCGCTCATGCCGGGCTTCACATGCTTCAGCAGGTGATAGACCCCTCGGGAAATATAGGTGCCGTTTACCTCGCATTGGATGATTTCCTTTGCGTCCATGTGGTGCTTCAGGCCGTACTCGCAGTCACTCAGCAGGTCTGTGGCATTGACGATCCGGTCCTCCGGAACGATCAGCTCCAGCATGTTCACAATGTAGCTGGGGACGTCCGATACAAGGCCCAGCCCCCGGAAGTTGGCGGGGTCATAGGTTTTCCAGCCGATCAGGCCTACACGGGAGCTGGGCCCCATGCCGCAGCCCCGGAAAATCTCTGTCAGCTTTTTGCTGCGCTGGTCATTGGGCTGCCCCATGAGACTGAAGGTCTGGAACATCTGCACCTCCACCTGGGCAGTGAGACTGGCGGTATAGCCAAGGCCCTCGTTGCCCACCAGCAGAACAGGGAATGCGTCCCGCCGCAAAATCAGAAGGGACTCCTCCCACCGGGGGTCGTAGCCGGTGAAGTAGTGGATGTTGGAGAAGTGCTCCCGGTCGCCGTAGATGACGATATAGTCAAAGGCCAGTGTCTGGGGCATATTCCACAGCCGGGTCAGTCGTGCCCGATAGTCTTCGGCGGTGAGCTTGGGTACTTCGTCGTAGGCATAGGGAATGGGATCTTCGCAGAGGGTCAGGGGGACTTGTTTCTCGATAATATTCATGTTGAACTCCCTCGAAATGTAGTTTCTTGTTTTCTAATAACAAAATAACACACAATAAAACGAAAGTCAACACAAATTTAACAGAAACAATCAAAAAGAACGCTTTTTATTTTTGCTGAAACGTGGTAATATAAGGAAAACACAAAGGAGGAACCCCCATATGGAAACAACATCATCCTTCCGGCCTATCCGCAGAGCAAAGAGGGAAATCGACACGGAATCGGCCAGAAAGCTCCTGGAGGAGGCCCGCCGGGGCGTCCTGGCGGTGAATGGGGACAACGGCTACCCCTATGCCATCCCCATCAACTTCCTCTATGACCGGGAGGAAGAGAAAATCTATTTTCACGGCGCCCGGGCAGGACATAAGGCAGATGCCCTGCGGGCCTGCGACAAGGTGTGCTTTACGGTCTATGGAAATGAGACCATCAAAAAAGAGCCCTGGGCACCATACGTCCAGAGCACGGTGGTATTCGGCAGATGCCATCTGTTGGAAAACAGCCCGGAGAATATGGCTATTCTGAAAAAGGTAGCCATGAAATATTATCCTGAGGAAGCTCTGGCGGACCAGGAGATCGCCATGGCTGGAAAGGCCGTTCAGATTTTTGAAATCGAGATCGAGCATCTCACCGGGAAGGAAATCCAGGAGAAATAAGGACAAAAAAACACCGGGAGCTTTCGCTTCCGGTGTTTTTTGAAGATAAATTAGCCGTTGGCACGCATCTGAGCGAAGCACTCGCTGCAGAACACGGGACGGTCGGACTTGGGCTGGAAGGGCACCTTGGCCTCGCCGCCGCAGCGTGCGCAGGTAGCAGTGAAGAACTCACGGGGACCACGGGCGTTGTTCTTGCGAGCATCACGGCAGGCCTTGCAGCGCTGGGGCTCATTCTGGAAGCCGCGCTCTGCGTAGAACTCCTGCTCACCGGCGGTGAACACGAACTCCTTGCCGCAATCTTTGCAAACTAAAGTCTTATCTTCGTACATTGAAAATACCTCTCTTCGGTTATTTGCCCCGTGAAAATCTACCAGGAAATGGTTGTAACGCAGGGTGGATAAAATACGCGGCGCTGAAACACCGCATGTTGAATTATACACAAGGGAAGGGACTTTGTCAACTCTTTATAATAATTTTTCTCCGCAAATAAAAGATTTATGCAATGTTTCTATAAGCGGACCATGTAATTTGGTAAAAAGGACCAGGAAATTATAAATTGAAGGAGGCCTGGCCCTCGTAAGGGATGTGCAGATGGTCGTAGGCCAGGGGGGTGACGCAGCGGCCCCGGGGGGTCCGGGTCAAAAAGCCCAGCTGCATCAGGTAGGGTTCGTATACGTCTTCCAATGTCACCGCCTCTTCGCCGATGGTGGCGGCCAGGGTTTCCAGGCCTACGGGGCCTCCGCCGTAGTTGCGGATGATGGCGGTGAGCATCCGCCGGTCGATGGTGTCCAGGCCCAGCTTGTCCACCTCCAGCCGCTGCAATGCCAGATCGGCGGCCTCCTTGGTGATGGTGCCGTCACCCATGACCTGGGCGAAGTCCCGGACCCGCCGGAGGAACCGGTTGGCGATTCGGGGGGTGCCTCGGCTCCGGGAGGCGATTTCCATAGCGCCTGCCGGGTCAATGGACATGCCCAGGATGGCGGCGGACCGGGTGACGATGGCCGCCAGCTCTTCCGGGGTGTAGAGCTCTAAGCGCAGGGACACGCCGAACCGGTCCCGCAGAGGGGCGGAGAGCTGGCCCGCCCGGGTGGTGGCCCCTACCAGGGTGAACTTCGGCAGGTCCAGGCGGATAGAGTTGGCGCTGGGGCCCTTGCCCACGATGATATCGATGGCGAAGTCCTCCATGGCGGGGTAGAGAATTTCCTCTACTACCCGGTTCAGGCGGTGAATCTCGTCGATGAAGAGAATATCCCCGGCGTTCAGGTTGGTCAGCAGTGCCGCCAGATCGCCGGGCTTTTCGATGGCCGGGCCGGAAGTGATGCGGATGCCTGCCCCCATTTCGTTGGCGATGACCCCGGCCAGGGTGGTTTTGCCCAGACCCGGAGGGCCGTAGAGCAGCACATGGTCCAATGGCTCATTGCGCCGCCGGGCTGCTTCAATGTAGACGGAGAGGTTTCCCTTGGCCTTCTCCTGGCCGGTGTAGTCGCTGAGTAGCTTGGGCCGCAGGCCGATTTCTGCCGCGTCCTGGGGGGTATAGGTAGGCAGGACCAGAGTATCCTCCGGCTCCTGAGAAAATTCCAGACTCATAGCATGTTATCCTTTCATGACCATGGCCCGCAGAGCGTGGCGGACCATATCCTCGGTGCTGGCCTTGGGGTCCACGCCCTTCAGGGCTAGGGAGATTTCCGCGGGGGAGTAGCCCAGCTCCTGCAGGGCTGCCGTGGCAAGAGTCAGATTGCTGCCGGACTGGGGTGCGGCACTCACAGGCCCTGTGGAGAAATCCAGCTCCATGTTGGAGCCTCCGATCTTGTCCTTCAGCTCCAGGATGATCCGCTGGGCGATCTTCTTGCCCACGCCCTGGGCGGCGGTAAGCATTTTCTCGTCCCCGGTCATGACGGCCAGGGTGAAGTTCTGAGGGCCGCCGGAGGACAAAATCGACATGGCGGCCTTGGGCCCCACGCCGTTGACGGCGGTGAGCAGGGCGAAGCACTTCTGCTCCTCACGGGTAGAAAAACCGTAGAGGTCATAGGCCGTTTCCTGGATGGACTCGGTGATGTAAAGTTTGGCGGTGGTATTCAGCTTCAGCTGGGCGGCGGTATAGGCCGTGACTTTGCAGCCGTAGCCCACTCCGTTGCAGTCGATGACAGCAAGACCGGGCTCTAAGACAGTCACGGGGCCGTTTAGGTAATACAGTTGCATGTTCTTCTCCTTTATTTCTGAGCCATAGCCAGCAAGGAAGTGCTGGACCGGGCGTGACACAATGCGATGGCCACGGCATCGGCGGCGTCGTCGGGCTTGGGGACAGCACTGAGGTGGAGGATGCGCTTGGTCATATCCATCACCTGATGCTTGGAGGCGTTGCCGTAGCCTACTACGGCCTGCTTGACCTGCATGGGTTTGTATTCAAAAATGGGTACGCCATGCTGCTGGACCGCCAGCAGGATCACGCCACGGGCCTGGGCAACCTTGATGCCAGTGGTCACGTTGTTGCCAAAGAACAGCTCTTCGATGGCCACCGCCTCGGGCTTTGCCAGTTCCATAAGCTCCGTCATATTGTTGTAGATTTCGCCCAAACGCCAGAAAAAGTCTGTATTTGGGGGCGTGGTAATGGCGCCGCAGCGAAGAAGCCGAGTCTGGCCCCGCTGGGCCTCGATGAGGCCGAAGCCCGTAATGCCGTAGCCCGGGTCAATGCCGAGAATGCGCATTACAGCCCCCCTCTGGCAATGGCCACGATTTGATAGATCACAAAGCCGATAAAGAGCACCAGCCCCAGCCGGGCCAGCCACACTTCGGAAGCGGGCCGGGGAACATAGCCCTCCTGCTTTTCTTCATCCTTTTCTTCCATGGGTTTCACCTCACTTCAGATATCATATCATATCTAAAAGAAAATGCAAACAGGTTTTCGAATACTTTTTTCCATTCCGGACATACTTGCCATAGAAAAGGCGGTGGGTGAATGGAAGAATTCTCGCTGGGGACCCGGGTGGTTGCCGGGGACGGGGCGATACGTGTGCTCAAAGAGTTCGGGGCAAAGCGGGTCTATATTGTGACGGATCCCTTTTTCCTCAAAAACGGCCTGGCCCAGAAGGTGGCGGAGGCTGCCGAGGCCGGGGAGACGGCTTATTTTTCGGATATTCAGCCGGACCCAACGGTGGAACTGGCGGCCCGGGGAACGGCAAAGCTGAAGGATTTTTCTCCGGACCTGCTGGTGGCCCTGGGAGGCGGCAGCGCCATGGACTGCGCCAAGGCCATGGCTTATTTCAGCCAGGGGAACTTCCCACTGGCAGCGGTACCCACCACCTCCGGTTCCGGGTCCGAGGTGACAGATTTTGCTGTGCTGACCCATGGGAGTACTAAGTATCCCCTGGTGGACAAGCGGCTGCGGCCGGACCTGGCCATCCTCGACAGCGGCTTTTTGAAGGAGCTGCCCCCGGGGCTCATTGCGGATACGGGCTTTGACGTGCTGACCCACGCCGTGGAGGGCTTCACGGCTGCAAAGGCCGGGGCCTTTACGGACCTATTCGCCCAGGAGGCCTTCCGGATTGCCTACGGGAGTCTCCCAGCTTCCTTTGCCGGACGGCAGGAGGTGCGGCTGAAGCTCCACATGGCCTCCTGTATGGCAGGGATCGCTTTCTCCCAAGCGGGGCTGGGCCTGTGTCACGCCATGGCCCACAGCCTGGGAGGCCGGTTCCATGTGCCCCACGGGCGGCTGAACGCCATCCTTCTCCCGGCGGTGATCGAAAACAATGCTCCCGTCTGCGGAAAAAAATATGCCCAGCTGGCCCGGGCGGCGGGAATGGGGGGCAGCGCCGACACGGTGGCCCTGCGGAATCTGAAAAACGGCCTGGTCCGCCTCCGCCGGGAACTGGGACTTCCCCAGAGTCTAGCCCAGGCGGGAGTGGCTCCCGGGAAGATCTGGAGCGGCATGGGGGAAATCGTGGAGAGTGTCCTGGCGGACCCCTGCTGCAAGACCAATCCCATCCCTGTGGAGGACTTCCAGGTCCGGCGGATCCTGGAGGAGGTGACGGGCCATCTGTGAGATGCTGAGTGTGGGCCTGGATGTGGGCACCACCTCCACCCAGATGGTGGTGTCGCGGCTCCGTGTCCGGAACAAGGCCTCCGGCTTTGCCGTACCGGAAATGGAGATCACGGACCGGGAAATTCTCTATCAAAGCCCCGTCCACTTTACCCCCCTGCTGGACGAAAGCCATGTAGACGGCAAGGCCCTGGAAACGCTGATCCTGGAGGAATACCGCCGGGCGGGGATCACCCGGGACATGGTGGATACCGGAGCCGTCATCGTTACCGGAGAGACCAGCCGGAAGGAAAATGCCCAGGCGGTGACGGAGGTTCTGTCGAGGCGCTCGGGGGACTTCGTGGTCACCACCGCGGGACCGGACCTGGAGAGCGTTCTTGCGGCCCGGGGTTCCGGGGCAGTAAGCTACAGCGAGGGGACCGGAAAGACCCTCCTCCACATGGACATCGGCGGGGGCACCGCCAACCTGGCCCTCATCCGTAAGGGGAAAATTGAGGCCACCGGCTGCCTGAACGTAGGCGGCCGATTGGTAAAGTTTTCCCCCACTGGGGAAGTGACCTATGTCTCCCCGGTGCTTGCGGGGCTGTGGCAGGGGGGCTCCACAGAGGAATTGACGAGGCGCTTGGCGTGTGTCTTAGAGGCGGCGGCCGGGCTGGGGGAATCCCCCTGGCTGGAAAGGCTCACCACCTCCGGCACCGCCCCGCTTCCGCTGAACGCACCCGGAGAGAAAGTCATTCCCTCCTTTTCCGGCGGTGTGGCGGACTGCATCCGCGGGGATCACCCGCCCCGGGCTTTTGGGGACATTGGCCCGGAGCTGGGCAAGGCCATCCGGGAAAGCAGGCTCTGCCAGGGGGAATACTATCTGGGGGAGCACACCATCCGGGCCACGGTCATCGGGGCCGGATGCCACAGCGCCATGCTCTCCGGCAGCACGGTGTTCTGCCAGAACGGGAAGCTCCCAAAACAGAATCTGACGGTGGTCCGGCTGACAGCAGAGCAGCAGGAACAAATTGGGGAAACCCTGCCCGGGAGGATCTCCAGCCTGGAGGGCCCCTGGGTCCTGGCTCTGCCGGGATATCCGGCACCGGACTATAAAACCGTGGCGGCCTTGGCGGACCGGCTGTTCCCCTTTGCCCGGGAGAACGCTATGCTGATCTGTCTGGAGGCGGATATGGCCAAAGCCCTGGGCCAGGCTCTGGCCCTGCGGGTGGGGCAGGCTGCGGAGATCCTCTGCATTGACCGGGTGAAGCTGACGGAAGGGCAGTATCTGGACATTGGTCTGCCCCAGGGCCCGGCCTTCCCAGTGGTGGTGAAGACCCTGGTCTTTGGAGCGTAAAGGAGTAGAAGAATCATGAACAAACAGGAACTCACCGCCCTGGTGGCGGAGATACTGGGGGACATCCGTGCGGAGCCTGCGGTGAAGGCCAGCGACTATCACGATACCGTCCCGGGCCCCCGACAGAAGGAAACGGCGGCTCCCGGGGAATTCGTGCCGGATGTGACCAAACTGGACCTGCGCCGGCTTTACCTGACGGAGAACCCGGAAAACAAGGAACGATTTGCGGACATGAAGCTGAAAACCCCGGCGCGGCTGGGCTGCGGCAAGGCGGGAGCCCGGTACAAGACCCTGACCATGCTCCGCTTCCGGGCGGACCACGCCGCGGCCCAGGACACGGTATTCAGCCAGGTGCCGGAGGATTTTGCCGCCAGCCACGGCATGACGGCAGTTCAGACCCGGTGCAAGGACAAGGACGAATACCTGACGAGACCGGACCTGGGCCGGTGCTTTGACGAAGAGAACAAGGCCATTCTGGATCGGCTCCCCAAGGGAAAGCCCATCCAGCTGGTGGTGGGGGACGGCCTGTCCTCTGCGGCGATTTTAGCGAATGCGCTGGACTGTCTGGCGGCCATTGAGGATGGGTTAAAACTCCGGGGCATCGACTACGGCCAGCCTGTTTTCGTCCGCTATGCCCGGGTCGGGGCCGGGGACGCGGTAGGAGATGTGACTGGGGCCCAATGCGTGTGTATGCTGGTGGGGGAGCGGCCGGGTTTGGTGACGGATAAGAGCATGTCCTGCTATATCACCTACGGCGCCCGAACCGGGGTGCTGGAGTCCGCCCGGACGGTGGTCAGCAACATCCACGCCCAAGGTACCCCGGCGGTGGAGGCCGGGGCCCATATCGCGGGGCTCTTGGAGACCATCCTGCAAAAGAAGGTTTCCGGTGTGGCCCTCTACGGGGGGGCGGGGGCATGATCCCTGTGAAGGTCCTGGCGGCCCGGGTGCTGCCGAATGCCCCCAAGGCCCTGCTGGCGGCCCTGGAGACGGAATACCCCTGTCTGGCCCTGCTGACGACGGACTGCGACGATGCCACCTATATTGCCCTGGACGAGGCCACAAAAGCGGCGCGAGCCGAGGTGGTCTACGCCCGCAGCTTCTATGCCGGGGCGGACAACGCCACCCAGCCCAACACCGGGGAGGTCATCGGCATTCTGGGGGCAGATACGCCTGGGGATGTAAAAAGCGCCCTGGACGCGGCTCTGGGCGCATTGGAGCACATCGGATTTGAGGACCTGGGCGGCGTCAGCTGCCTGGCCTATACGGTCAGCTCTACAGGCAGCTTCCTGGCAAAGGAAGCAGGCGTCCGTGCAGGCAGCGCCCTGGCCTACCTGATTGCCCCGCCCTTAGAGAGCATCGCGGGGCTGGATGCCGCCATGAAGGCGGCGGATGTGGAGCTAAAGAAATTCTACGGCCCGCCTACGGAGACCAATTTCGGCGGGGCCCTGCTTACCGGCACCCGGTCCGCATGTTCGGCCGCCTGCGAGGCCTTCCGGGAGGCGGTGAGGGCTGTGAGCCAAAACCCTCTCCTGGGAGAGGGTGGCAGGGCGAAGCCCTGACGGGCGAGGGGCGGCACGCGGAACCGTGTCCGTACTGCCCCTCTTCCGCCGCCTGCGGGCGGCACCTTCCCCCAGGGGAAGGTAGGATTTTTTAACAAGGAAAGGAAATTACACTATGGATACCAATTCTCTTGGAATGATCGAAACCAAAGGCCTGGTGGGGGCTATTGAGGCGGCGGACGCCATGGTGAAGTCCGCCAATGTGCAGCTGGTGGGCAAGGAGCAGGTGGGCGGCGGCCTGGTCACCGTCATGGTCCGGGGAGACGTGGGCGCCGTGAAAGCGGCTACGGATGCCGGGGCGGCAGCCGCCGAGAAGGTGGGAGAGCTCATCTCCGTCCATGTCATTGCCCGGCCCCATGTGGAAGTGGATAACATCCTGCCCAAGCCCCGTAGTGCCGGCACCGCTCAGGGCAAGTGATCCATGCTCTATACCCTGGAGCAGGCGAGGGCCAATGTCCGCACCCGAGATGGGAAACGGGTGTTCTTCCTGGGGGAAGGGGATACCCTGACCAGCGCCGCCAAGGACTATCTGGCAGCGGAGCGGATCCCCATTCTCCCGGCCTCCCAGGCGAAGATCACCCGGTATGCGGGCCTGGACGGGGGCTGGTATGACGAAAAACCGGAGCATATGACCCAGCTGGAGGGAAATATCCTGGTGCCGAAGACCCACCCCCGGATCGCCTTCCGGGGGAAGCTGGACAGCCTTCAGGCCCAGGTGATCCTGCTGATCCTGGAGGAGCCTGAACTGAAAGGATCCCTGGAAGAGCTGCTGGACTTCCTACGAAGAATGCTGAAAAGTGAAGTCCTGGGGGAGCCCTTCCCCTTTGGGACACTTCTCGGAATGCCGGAGGAGCAGCTGCGTAAAATCAGTCAGCTGCCCCAGAAATACCTGGGGATACCCCACTTTATGCCGGGACCGGAGGACGGGGCGGCCATTGCACGGTTGAATGTTCTCCGGGCCCAGGTCCGGGAGGCGGAGCTGCTGGCAGCCGCTGCTTTTCCCACAGGCCGGGAGGACATTCTCAGGGGTCTGAACCGGCTCAGCAGCGCTGTCTATATCCTGATGCTGAAACAAAAAGGAAGAGGAAGCCTATGAAATTACAAACCACCCTCCTGGGGAAAACCTACGTATTCCGGGACCTGAAGCAGGTGCTGGCCAAAGCCAACGAGGAAAAGACGGGAGACAAGCTGGCGCTTCTCGCCGCTGAAACCGCCCAGGAGCGGGTTGCGGCCAAGGTGGTTCTGGCGGGGGTGACCCTGGAGGAGCTGCGGGAAAACCCGGCGGTGCCCTACGAAGAAGACGAAGTGACACGGATCATCCAGGACGACCTGAACGAGCCGCAGTACCAAAAAATCAAGGGCTGGACTGTCGCAGACCTGCGGGAGTGGATCCTGGATGAGGACACCACCGGGGCGGATATCCGCCGCCTCAGCCGGGGCCTGACCTCCGAGATGGTGGCGGCGGTGTGCAAGCTCATGGGGAATCTGGACCTCATTTACGCCGCCAATAAGATCCGGGTCACGGCCCACTGCAACACCACCATCGGTCTGCCCGGGACCCTGAGCTGCCGCCTCCAGCCCAACCACACCACCGACGACCCGGAGGGCATTACTGCCTCTTTGCTGGAGGGCTTGAGTTTTGGAGCCGGGGATGCCGTCCTGGGCCTGAACCCGGTGACAGACTCTCCGGAACAGGCGGCAAAGGTATTAAGGCGCTTTCAGGAAATCAAAGAGCACTGGCACATCCCTACGCAGATCTGCGTTCTGGCCCATGTGACGGCTCAGATGAAAGCGGTGGAAATGGACGCTCCCTGCGATCTGATCTTCCAGTCCATTGCCGGGAGCCAGAAGGGCAACGAGGCCTTTGGCTTTACGGCAAAAACGCTGGAGGATGCCCGGGCCCTGATGCTCCAAAAAGGAACGGCGGAAGGGCCCAATGTACTCTACTTTGAGACGGGCCAGGGGTCAGAGCTCTCCAGCTCTGCCCACTTTGACACGGACCAGGTGACCATGGAGGCAAGGTGCTACGGCTTTGCCCGGCACTTCGCCCCCTTCCTGGTGAATACTGTGGTGGGCTTCATCGGCCCGGAGTATCTCTACGATGCCCGCCAGGTCACCCGGGCGGGGCTGGAGGATCACTTCATGGGCAAGCTCACCGGCATTAGTATGGGCTGTGACTGCTGCTACACCAACCACCTGAAGGCAGACCAGAATGATATTGAAAATCTGGCCAGTCTTCTGACCCTGGCGGGCTGCAACTACTTTATGGGCATCCCCCATGGGGATGACATCATGCTGAATTACCAGACCACCGGCTTCCGGGAGACTGCCGCCCTGCGGGAGATCACCGGCAAGACTGCCATCCCGGAATTCCAGCGGTGGCTGGAGCAAATGGGCTTTGTAGAGAACGGACATTTGACGAAAAAGGCAGGCGACGGGTCCAGCCTGCTGTATTAAGGAGTGGATTCTATGGAACTGGATACAGACCTCCAGGCCCGGCAGGAGGCCAGGGATTTGGCGAAAAAAGCGGGAGAGGCCCAGAAGATTCTGGAGACCTTTCCTCAGGAGAAGCTGGATAACATTGTCTCCGCCATGGCGGCGGCCTTTGAGCCGGAGTGTGCGGCTCTTGCCAAACTGGCTGTAGAAGAGACCGGCTTCGGCAATACCCAGGACAAGACCGAAAAGAATCTCTTTGCCTGTAAAACTGTCTCAGAGGCCATTCTGCCCATGAAGACTGTGGGCCTTCTGCGGGAGGTGCCGGAAAAACGGCTGTGGGAGATCGGGGTGCCTATGGGGGCCATTGGGGCCATTGTGCCCAGCACCAACCCCACCTCTACCGTGTGCTACAAGGCCCTCATTGCCCTGAAGGCCGGCTGCGCCATTGTGTTTTCGCCCCACCCCAAGGCGGCAAAGTGCACCCGGCAGGCGGCGGAGATCCTGTATCGGGCGGCAGTGGCAGCGGGAGCCCCGGAAGGCTGTATCGGCTGCCTGACTCAGAATCAGATGGCAGGGACCCAGGAGCTGATGGCCGCTCCGGATATCAAGCTGCTGCTGGCTACCGGGGGCCCCGGGATGGTGAAGGCGGCTTACTCCTCCGGCAAGCCCGCCATTGGGGTGGGGGCCGGGAACGGCCCTGCCTATATCCACTCCTCGGCGGATGTACCCCGGGCAGTGGCGGACATTGTCCGGTCCAAGACTTTTGACAACGGCACCGTCTGCGCCTCGGAGCAGAGCATCATTGTGGAAAAGAGTATGGAGACCGCGGTCCTTTCCGAGGCGGAGCGTCAGGGCATCTACCTGATGAATAAGGACCAGGCAGGGGCTCTGGCAAGGCTCCTCTTCAAGCCCACAGGAGGCCTGAATCCCCAGATCGTGGGAAAAAGCGCCATTTTCCTGGCGGAAAAGGCAGGGTTCTCCGTGCCGAAAACCACCAAGGTCCTCATGGCCCGGGAGCAGGAGGCAGGACCCACCCGGCCCTACTCCATGGAAAAGCTCTGCCCGGTGCTGGCCTTCTTCGTCATGGATAGTGAGGAAGCGGTGCTGGAAAAGAGCATTGAGGTCCTGCGCCACGAGGGCAGCGGCCATACCTTTTCCCTCCACGCCCGGGATGAAGAGGTGGTCCGCAGGTTCTCGGCCAAGGTTCCCGTCTCCCGTTTCCTGGTGAACGCCCCGGCGGCCCTGGGGGGCATTGGTGCGGCTACGGGTCTGTTCCCGGCCCTGACCCTGGGCTGCGGGGCGGTGGGGGGCAGCAGCTCCTCCAATAATATTTCGCCAATGGATCTCATCAACATCCGCCGGGTGGCCTGGGGGACGGAGGACCGGCCCCATGTGCCGGAGCCTCCGGACAGCGAGCTGGTGGAGCTGCTGACCCAGCGGATTTTAGAGCGGCTGGGGTAGAGAAAATGGAACAAACAGAACTGATCGATGCCATTGCAAGGCGGCTTTTTGTGGAACTGGAGGCCTCCGGGCGGCATGTCCATGTGACGAAAAACCAGGCGGAAATTCTCTTCGGCCACGGCCTGACCCCGGAAAGGCCTCTGTCCCAGCCCGGGCAGTATCTGGCCCGGGAACGGGTCACGGTCCGGGGGCCCAAGGGGACCTTTGAAAATGTGGCGGTGCTGGGACCGGAACGGAAGGAGGCCCAGGTGGAGGTGTCCTTGACCGATGCCAGGGCATTGGGCATCCAGGCCCCGGTACGGCTCTCCGGGGATACCAAGGATACCCCAGGGGCGGTGCTCATCGGACCCACGGGCCGGGTGACTCTCTCCCAGGGGGTCATTGCCGCCAAGCGCCATGTGCACCTGACCCCAGAGGCGGCGAAGACTTTCGGCGTTGCCGATGGTCAGACCGTAAAGCTGCGCACCTTTACTGCCCGGCCTCTGATTTTCGAGGATGTGGCCATCCGGGTCAGCCCCCAGTTTGCCCCCTATGCCCACCTGGACTATGACGAGGCCAACGCCTGCGGCTTCCGGAAGGGCGACTTCGGGAGGATATTGCCATGATGGCGCTGCTGATTGGCAGGGAACCCCCGGCGGCTTTGGGTTATACCTATGTGAAGGAGCCCCCCTATGACGCGGTGGTCATCGGTTCTCTGACCCTGGGTCAGCTGCTTCGGTTCCGGGATGAGCGGGTCCTGGAGGCCCTGGCCCAGGGGAAGCCTGTGAGCCTCTACACCCCGGGGCTCCCCCAAAGCGACAAAAACCGGGCCCTCAGCGGCAGCTTGTCCGCTGCCCAGCGGGAGCTGAAAAACTGGGGAGTGCTGTTCACGGACGGCGGCCGGAAGAAGCTCATTACGGCGGAGGAGGCCAGGGCCCTACGGGCCCAAGGAAAGGCCCCGGGGGCAGGGGCGGTGCTGACGCCCTTGGCAAAGGAAATTTTGGAGGGTACGAAATGAAAATCGGAAATGTTGTGGGCTCCATCTGGGCCACCAGAAAGGCCCAGTGCCTCCAGGGGCAGACCTTTTTGGTGGTCCGCTCCGGTGCGGAAGAACTGGTGGCGGCGGACCAGGTAGGAGCAGGACCCGGAGACCGGGTGCTGCTGGCTACCGGCACTGTAGCCTCCCGGTACTGTATGGACGCCCCGGTGGACGCCGCTGTTGTGGCGATTCTGGACAGCAAGAAGGAATAGAATGTCATTTCACGAAGTGCTTATCGCCATTATGGCGGTGTTCGCCCTGCTGGGCGGCCTGGACCGGATATTAGGCGGCCGCTTCGGCCTGGGGAGCCGGTTTGAGGAGGGCATCCTCTCCATGGGCTCCTTGGCTCTGGCGATGGTGGGAATCGTCACCCTGGCCCCGGTGCTGGCAGGCCTTTTGAAGCCCATTGTGGTCCCCGTCTACCGCTTTTTGGGCGCAGACCCGGCCATGTTCGCTGGGACCATCCTGGCCTGTGACATGGGCGGGGGTCAGCTGGCAAGAGAGCTTACCGCAGACCCTCAGGCGGCGGGCCTTGGGGGTGTGCTCACCGGCTCCATGCTGGGAGCCACGGTGGTATTTACCATCCCGGTAGCCATGGGAATCCTGGAAGAGCGGGACCGGCCCGCTATGGCCAAGGGGATCCTCTGCGGCATTGTGGCCATCCCCTTCGGCATCCTGGCGGGGGGCCTGACGGCGGGTTACGCCGTTACGATGGTTTTTCGGAACCTGGTGCCCATTGTGCTCATAGCGGTGCTCATTGCCTTGGGGCTGTGGCGGGCGGAGAAGGCCATGGTTTCTGCCTTTACGGCCTTCGGGAAAATTGTGGTAGCGGTGGTGACCCTTGGCCTCTCTGCTTCTATTGTCCAGGCCCTGACGGGCTTTGCGGTGATTCCGGGACTGGCCCCCATTTCCGAGGGCTTCGAGACCGTGGGCACCATTGCCATCGTCCTGGCAGGAGCTTTCCCACTGGTGTATGTGCTGACGAAGGTGCTGAATCGGCCCCTGATGGCTCTGGGGAAGCTTCTGGGCATCAACGAACCGGCCTCGGCGGGGCTCATTGCCTCCCTTGCCAATTCCATCGCCACTTTCGGCATGGTGAAGGATATGGACGAGCGGGGGAAGGTCGTGAACATCGCCTTCGCCGTCCCGGCGGCCTTTGTCTTTGGGGACCACCTGGGCTTTGCCGCTGGATTCGCCCCGGAGCTGCTGCCGGCCATGATCGTGGGGAAACTCACAGGCGGTGTGTTCGCCGTGGGGTTTGCGCTATTACTGATGCGGTAGGAAAACCCTCTCCTGGGAGAGGGGGGACTGGGCATAGCCCAGGACGGGCGTGGGGCAGTGTGTGGTCCGAATTGGTTCCGCCCCTCATCCGCCGCTGCGGCGGCACCTTCCCCCAGGGGAAGATTATGGGATTTTTTTCTTGACAAACCCGGTTATAACAGGCTATAATACCAAGTAATACAGGCAAAGAAGAGAAGAGTAAGCCGGAAAACCATTCTAGAGAGCCCCAGGCGCTGGGAAGGGGTATGGACAGCACGGCCCAACATGGTCTCGGAGCCGAGGAGTCGATAGGTAGGCTCCTCCGGGGTGCGCCCGTTAACGCGCCAACGAGTTACAAATCAAGGTGGTACCGCGTCAATTCTTGTCGCCCTTGGGTTTTCCAAGGGTGATTTTCTATTTTTAAGGAGGTTTTTCTATGTGTAATGCCTGCAAAGGAAAGTTTTACATCACCACACCCATCTATTATCCCTCAGCCAAGCTCCACATCGGCCACACCTACTGCACTGTGGCCACCGATGCCATGGCCCGCTATAAGCGGCTCCAGGGCTACGATGTGATGTTCCTCACCGGAACCGACGAGCATGGTCAGAAGATCGAGGACAAGGCCAAGGAGGCCGGCGTCACCCCCCAGCAGTTCGTGGACAATATCGTAGAGGGCCCCGGCGGTGTGCTGGACCTGTGGAAGCTGATGAACATTTCCTATGACCGGTTCATCCGCACCACCGACGACTACCACGTTGCCTCCATCCAGAAGATCTTCAAGAAGATGCACGACAACGGGGACATCTACAAGGGCACCTACAAGGGCAAGTACTGCAAGCCCTGTGAGAGCTTCTGGACCGAGAGCCAGCTGGTGGACGGCAAGTGCCCCGACTGCGGCCGGGAAGTCCAGGACGCCGAAGAGGAGGCCTATTTCTTCCGCCTCTCCAAGTACGCCGACCGGGTCCGGGACCTGCTGGAGAACACCGACTTCCTGGAGCCCCGGAGCCGGGTCAACGAGATGGTGAACAACTTCATCAAGCCGGGCCTGGAGGACCTGTGTGTCTCCCGGACCAGCTTCACCTGGGGCGTGCCTGTGGACTTTGATCCGGGCCATGTGGTGTATGTGTGGATCGACGCCCTCTTTAACTACATGACTGCCCTGGGCTTTGAAAATGACCGCTACCACGACCTGGAGAAGTTCTGGCCTGCCGATGTTCACTTCGTGGGCAAGGAGATCGTCCGGTTCCACTCCATTATCTGGCCTGCCATGCTCATGAGCCTGAACCTGCCCCTTCCCAAGAAGGTCTTCGGCCACGGCTGGCTGCTCCTGGACGGCGGCAAGATGAGCAAATCCAAGGGCAACGTGGTAGATCCCTACGTGCTGGCCCAGCGCTTCGGCGTGGATGCCCTGCGGTTCTTCCTGCTGCGGACCTTCCCCTTCGGCTCCGATGGCAATTTCTCCAATGAGGCCCTGATTTCCACCATCAATGTGGACCTGGCCAACGACCTGGGCAACCTGGTGAGCCGCACCGTGGCCATGGCCCAGAAGTATTTCGGCGACCACCTGAGCGCCGAGCAGATGGAGGATCCGGAGAAGGATGCGGAGCTTGTATCCATGGTCTCCTCTCTGCGGGATAAGTACGAGGAGCAGATGGAGAAGTTCGCCTTCCAGAACGCCCTGGGTGAGATCTTCAAGGTTATTTCCCGGGCAAACAAATATATCGACGAGAATGCTCCCTGGGTCCTGGCCAAGGACGAGGCCCAGAAGCCCCGGCTTGCCCGGGTCCTCTACAACCTGCTGGAGACTGTCCGCATCTGCGGCGGTCTGCTGCAGCCCTTCATGCCCGATACCTCCGCTGAGATCGCCAAGCGCCTGGGCGGCGCCGACATGACCTGGGACACCCTGAATGTCTTCGGCACCCTGAGCCGGGAGGCTGCTACCGTGGCCGGCCCCGCCCTGTTCCCCAGAATCGACATGGAGAAGGAACTCAAAGAGCTGGAAGAGCTGAATAAGCCTGCCGTGCCGCCCCTGGAAATTGAGCCCTACACCGAGGAGAGCGTGGATTTCGACACCTTCTGCAAGAATGAGCTCCGGGCCGTGAAGGTCAAGGCCTGCCAGAACGTGAAGAAGAGTGACAAGCTCCTCCAGTTTACCCTGGACGACGGCACCGGCACCGACCGCCAGATCCTTTCCGGCATTGCCAAGTACTATAAGCCCGAGGAGCTGGTCGGCAAGACCCTGGTGGCCATCACCAACCTGCCCCCCAGAAAGATGATGGGCAGAGAGTCCGCCGGTATGCTCCTCAGCGCCGTTCACAAGGAGAACGGGGAAGAGAAGCTGAACCTGGTGATGCTTTCTGACGCCATTCCTGCGGGCGCGAAGCTGTGCTGAGATAGGTCGTCTGTGGGGCTGTCTCACTAAGGACTCAGATGAGTCAAAATAGCCAAAAAGAAAATGTCATTGCGAACCAGCCTGCGGACTGGTTTGCAATGACATTTGTTCTATTTGGGGATTTTGTTTTTTGAGGCAGACCCGACCCGATCTATTTCTGTTTTGTCTCTACCCCAACTATTGACATAGAGCCTACTTTTTTCATGCCCGAACATACCTTGCGGCCCTGCCGGAGCCGATCCGCCGCACAGAACCGGTCTTGACCATGGCCCCCAGTACCGCCTCCACCGTGGTCGGACTTACATCCGGGAGAATTTTACAGACCTCCGCCTTGGACAGCGGTGTCAGACTGTTCAGGACCGCAGCCTTCACTCGGGCCTTTTTCGTGATCCGTTTTCCCTGCACCACAGCAAACCGTTTGTCCAGTTCCTTGTAGCACATGTAAAGCATAGACAGAAAGTTTTCAATAAAAGGAAAGTAGCTGTTTTCATTGGTTTCCCAGCCTGCAGAGGACTGTGCCAGAGCATCGTAATAATAGGCTTTGTAGTTGTTGATCTGTTCCTCAAAGGAAACATACTTTCCTGCGTCAAAGCCGTTTTTGTACAGCAGCAGCAGCGACAGCAGCCGGGACATTCTGCCGTTTCCGTCCCGGAAGGGGTGCACGCAGAGGAAATCCAGAATCACGCAGGGAATCAACAGCAGCTGATTGATATTCGCGTTGTTTCGTGCTTCCATATAGGCAAGCTCCAACTGTTCCATGGCCGCTGGAGTCTCTGCCGCCGAGGTGGGGCGAAACCGAATTCGGCGGTTGCCCTGGTTGTCCTCCTCCAGGATGTAGTTATCCGAGGTCTTGTATCTGCCGCCGTATTCATAACCGGTCATGGACATCATGGTTTCATGGAGCCGCAGAATATCCGCCTGACGAAAGTCCAGATATTCATAGCCCGTATGAATGGCGCTCAGGGCGTCCCGGTATCCGGCAATCTCCATCTCATTGTGATTAAGGGGGGCGCTGTTTTGATTCACGATCTCAGCAACACGGCTGTCGGAGGTCACAATTCCCTCAATGGCGTTGGAGCTTTTCACAGACTGTACCTTGGCAATGGCCTCCAGTTCCGTAAAAATCTTGATATGATCCTCTTTCCGGACTCCCGCCATGGTTTTCAGGGAACTGATGCTGGCGGTCAGGTTTACGAGGCTTGCCGGGAGTAAGCCATTGTCCAGAAAGGAATAGTCGAATTTGTGCATACACCTTCCTCCTTGCTGCACATATTTATAACATATTATATGCAGAAAGTCAAACACCCTGCGGTGGGTCCTCTACCGAAAAGTAAAAAACGCCGAAGGAAACGCTTTTGCACGTTCCTTCGGCGGTTTTTACTGCTTTTACTCTAACTCAAACGCACCCGTATACAGCTGATAGTAGGTGCCCTTCTGGGCGATCAGGTCGTCGTGGGTGCCGCGCTCGATGATGCGGCCGTGGTCCAGGACCATGATGCAGTCGGAGTTGCGGACGGTGGACAGGCGGTGGGCGATGACGAAGACCGTGCGGCCCTTCATCAATGCGTCCATGCCGGCCTGGACCAGGGCCTCGGTGTGGGTATCGATGGAGGAGGTGGCTTCGTCCAGGATCATCACGGGGGGATCGGCCACGGCGGCCCGGGCGATGGCGATCAGCTGCCGCTGGCCCTGGGACAGGTTGCCGCCGTTGGCAGTGAGCATGGTGTCGTAGCCGTCAGGCAGTCTTGTGATGAAGTCGTCTGCGTTGGCCAGCTTGGCGGCGTGGATGCACTCCTCGTCGGTGGCGTCCAGCTTACCGTAGCGGATGTTGTCCATGACGGTGCCGGTGAACAGGTTGGTCTCCTGGAGCACTACGCCCAGAGAACGGCGCAGGTCCGGCTTGCAGATCTTGTTCACATTGATGCCGTCATAGCGGATCTTGCCGTCGGCAATGTCGTAGAACCGGTTGATGAGGTTCGTAATGGTGGTCTTACCGGCGCCGGTAGCGCCCACAAAGGCAATCTTCTGGCCGGGGTGGGCGTAGAGGGTCACATCGTGGAGGACGGTCTTCTCCGGCACATAGCCGAAGTCCACGTGCTCCATGGTGATGTCGCCCTTCAGCTCAGTATAGGTGACACTGCCGTCGGCCTGATGGGGATGCCGCCAGGCCCAGTGGCCGGTGTGCTCCGGGCACTCGTGGACGGTGCCGTCGGCATCAATGTGGGCATTTACCAGGGTCACATAGCCTTCGTCTGTCTCCGGTGCCTCATCCATCAGAGTGAAGATCCGCTCGGCGCCGGCCAAGGCCATGACAATGGCATTGATCTGGTTGGAAATCTGGGAGATGGGCATGTTGAAGCTGCGGCTAAGGACCATGAAGGCCATCAGACTGCCCAGGCTCAAAAGACGGCCGTCGGACTTGATGCAGATCAGGCCGCCGAAGATGGCCAGGACGGCATACTGCACATAGCCCAGGTTGTTGTTGATGGGGCCCAGCATATTGGAGAACTTACCGGCGTTGTAGGCATTGGCCCGGAGGACTTCGTTGATCTTATCAAAGTCCTCCTTGCAGACTTCTTCGTGGTTGAAGATCTTGACCACCTTCTGGCCGGAGATCATCTCTTCAATATAGCCGTTGACGGCGCCCAGGGCCTTCTGCTGGCCGATGAAGTAACCGGCAGATTTCCCGGCCAGGACCTTGGTCACGTAGATGATCAGGGCTACGGTAAAGGCCATGACAATGGTCAGTATCCAGGAGGTGTCGATGAGGTTGATGAGCACTACGATCAGGGTCACCAGGGAGGACACGCACTGGGGCAGGCTCTGGGAGAGGACCTGACGGAGAGTGTCGATGTCGCTGGTGTAGCGGGACATGATGTCACCGGCGGGGTGGCTGTCGAAATACCGCAGGGGCAGCCGCTGCATCTTGGTGAACAGGTCGTCCCGGATGGTTTTCTGCACACCCTGGGTGACGCCAACCATCAGGAAGTTGTAGAGGAAGGAGCCCAGGATACCCAGGCCGAAGATACAGGCCAGCTTGACGAGATACCCAAACAGGGGCGAAAAATCTGTGGAACCCTGCTCTACCATAGGCAGGATATAGTCGTCTACCAGAGGACCCAGTGCCCGGCTGCCCTGGGCCTGGGCCACAGAGGCCAGAAGGATGCACACCAGCACGAGGATCAGGGTGGGGGTGTATTTTTTCAGGTAGCTCAGCAGACGCAGAAGGGTCTTCTTGGGGTTGCTGGCTTTGCGGCCGTCGCCGCGCATTCTTACAGGAGGCATTAGTCCTCACTTCCTTTCTGCTGAGATTCATAGATGCCCCGGTAGAAGGCGGATTCCTTCATGAGGCGTTCGTGATTGCCCACACAGGCCACATGGCCGTTTTCCATGACCAGGATAATGTCGGAGTCCTGAATGGAAGAAATACGCTGGGCGATGATGAGCTTGGTGGTGTTCGGAATTTCCTCTTTAAATGCCTTACGGATCATGGCGTCGGTGTGGGTATCCACGGCGGAGGTAGAGTCGTCCAGAATCAGAATTTTGGGTTTTTTCAGCAGGGCCCGGGCAATGCAGAGCCGCTGCTTCTGGCCGCCGGAGACATTGGTGCCGCCCTGTTCAATGTGGGTGTCGTACCCATCAGGGAAGGAACGGATGAAATCATCGGCACAGGCCAAAGTGCAGGCGTGGACCAGCTCTTCGTCGGTAGCATCCGCACTGCCCCAGCGCAGGTTTTCTTTGATGGAGCCGGAGAACAGGGTGTTCTTCTGCAGCACCATGGCCACATTGTCCCGGAGGACCTCCAGGTCGTAGTCCTTCACGTCCCGGCCGCCAACCTTCACGGTGCCCTCTGTGGCATCGTAGAGCCGGGGGATCAATTGGACCAGGGTGCTCTTAGAGGAACCGGTGGCACCCAGAATGCCAACAGTGGCTCCCGCGGGGATGTGCAGGTTTACATCCTGCAGGGCGGGCCGCTTGGCTTTGGAGGAGTAGCGGAAGGAAACATTCTCAAAATCGATGGAGCCGTCGGCTACCTCCTCCACGGCGTTTTCCGGGGAGGTGAGGCTGGGCTCTTCCACCAGGATTTCGTAGCACCGGTGCAGGGGAGAGCGGACCATAATCATCATGACGAAGACCATGGAGAGCATCATCAGGGCGGTGAGGATCTGGGTGGTGTAGGTGAACATGGAGCTCAGTTCGCCGGTGGTGAGACCCAGGGCGGCATTGTTGCCGGAGGCCACCACCAGGTGGGCGCCGATCCAGGAGATGGCCAGGATGCAGCCGTAGACGCAGAACTGCATCACGGGATTGTTGACGGCCAGGATCCGTTCTGCTTTGCAGAAATCATTGTAGATGGACTGAGAAATGGAGGTGAACTTGTCCACTTCCTTGTCCTCCCGAACGAAGCTCTTCACCACCCGGATGCCGTGGACATTCTCCTGGACCACGGTGTTCAGCTTATCGTAGGTCTTGAATACCCGGTCGAAGATGTTGAATACCAGAGGCACGATGCCCACCAATACCACAGCCAGAATGGGGATGGCCACAAAGTAAACAGAGCTGAGCTTTGGGCTGATGCGCATGGAAGACACCATGGCAAGGATCAGCATCATGGGGCAGCGGATGGCCATACGGATGCACATCTGGAAGGCCATCTGCAGGTTTGCCACATCGGAGGTCAGCCGGGTCACGATGGAAGCGGAAGAGAATTTGTCGATGTTGGCAAAGCTGAAGTCCTGTACCTTGTAGTACATATCGTGGCGCAGATTCCGGGCGAAGCCCGTGGCGGCCTTGGAGGCGTAATTGGCAGACAGGACGCCGAAGAACAGGGAAACCACCGCGCAGAGCATCAGAAGCAAGGCCTTCTCCACCACCACGCTCATATTCCGGGCGGCGATGCCGTAGTCATACAGGTCCGCCATCACGAGAGGGATGGTGACCTCCATGGCCACCTCGCCCACCATTGCCAATGGCGAGACCAGGGCGGCCCATTTGTATTCCCGGATACACCGGGCAAGTCGTTTGATCATTTGGTAAATTCCTCCTCTGGAATGTGAAAGTCCGGGGATACGTTGCGCATCGCCCGCAGAAGATAGCTTTGGAACCGGGCAGCCTCCTCCGGGGAGAATCCCGTCAAAAGGTTTGCTTCCCCCTGACGGATGACCTCCGACAGAGTCTCGCAGCACTGTTTTCCTTTTGGCAGTAGATAGCAGAGCTTCCGCCGCCGGTCCAGGGGATCCGGCTTTTGGATGATGAAGCCCTTTTTCTCCATTCGGGACAGGAGCCCCGATACAGTAGGGTGACTCAGCCGGAACTTCTCCTCAATGTCTTTGGCACAGGGGGGCTGGTCGCAGCACTCCAGATATCCCAGAATGTGCCCCTGGGCAAAGGTCAGGTCCATACCGGATAGCGCCTGATTCATATTCTGCCCCATGGTGCAGCTCAGCACCCGGAACATATGTCCATAGGTCAGCAAATGCTCCCTCCTTTCTGATTAGGTAGCAAGCTACGCAATATTCTAGCACGATTTCGAAAAATTGCAAGTAGGTAAAAAAATTTAACAATTCATTCAAAAGGACCAAGAAGGCGAAAAAATCCCTCTCCGAAGAGAGGGAAGACAGGAGAATTCATTTCTTCGCCGAGTCAATGGATTTTCCAAATACAAAGAACCGCTGATACAGAAACTCTGTCGTGAAGTTCAGCAGCATATTGAGGATCGTCACCAGATATTCGTTCCACAGCAGCGTGGAGGCCAGGTAATTTCCAAGCCATGTGGACAGGGGGGTAAACACGGCATAGTAGGCAGCCACCTTCGCCATGGCCACCGGCACGTTGGCGGCGGACTGGAAGGTGAACTTCCGGTTCAGGGTGAAGTTCCACAGCACGCTGAGGACCAGAGCAATGAGGTAGCAGGGCCAGTAGGGAAGACCGGTGAACTCATTGAGCAGCGCAAAGGATGCCATTTCGATCACTGCCGCGCTGACAGAGCAGAGGGTGAACTTGAGGACGCGGGTGAATTCTTTCATGGGGGTACCTCCTTTTACAAAAACTGCCCCGGTCTCCCGGGGCAGAAAATAGAAGCTGGTTACTTCACAGTCACAGAGGTAACATGGGGCTGAAGCCCGTTGTACCAGTACAGGAAGCCCTCCACGTCGATCTTGTCGCCGACCTTCAGGTTTGTCACGGTGTTGTACACATCGGTGCCCTCGCCGCAGAGATAGCTCTCCACGGTAAAGGTGTAGGTGCCGGTGCCGTCAGAGACATTGAAGTACAGGTCGCAGTTGTCACCAGCTTTGCCGGAGCCGTCCCAGTTGTACAGGAAGGCGGCGCCGTCGTCGTTGGCGGCTTCCACGGTCAGGTCCCGGACCTCGATCTTCTCGTTCTGGTTGTCGATCAGGTTGGTAGCAGCCAGGCCGCCGGTGATGTCAGTGGGAGTGGCGATGTAGGAGCCGTCCAGAATTTCAAAGGTGGCGTCTACGATCTCGATTTCGCCGGACCACTCGGCCTTGAAGCCATTGACCCGGATGTGGGTGCCCTCTTCCAGCTTGGCGGCATCCGCTTCGGAGCACTCCATGTTGTACAGGAAGTAGGCGCCGTCCTCGCTCTGGGCGTAGACGGTGATCTTGTTGTCCCACCAGGACTGATGGGCCTGGACATAGGTCTCTACGCACACGGGGGTGTCCACAGGGGCGGCAGCGTATTCGGCGTAGCTCATGGACTCGGCCTCAGGCAGGACAGTCTCCACAGGAGCCTGATCCGGGGTGGTCTCGGTGGTGGCGGGAGCCTCGGTGGTAGCGGGGGCCTCCTCTTTCTTGCCGCAGCCCGCGAAGGCAGCCAGCATAGAGAGAGCCAGCAGCAGGACAATGATCTTTTTCATTTTGAATCTCCTTAAGATATTCTGATTTGCGCATTCCACGCAAGGGTATTATACCGGGAAGCAGCGGAAAAATCAATGGCCGGGGGGATTATTTCTTTGTTAAGATTTCCGTTTCCGCTGCCGGAGGAAGACCAGTGCCAACCCGGCCCAGCTGAGCCCCAGGGCCCACAAAAGCCCCTTTGCCTCCGTGGGCAGGGGACCCAGGTCAGAAGTGCCTGGAGTGACGGCAATGGCATCCAGCCGGTAGAGGGCGCTGACATTTTCGTAGATTTTCTCCAGGCCTTCGTCAGAGGTGTCCTGCTTCCGCCGCACCGCTTTGGCGGTATCCTCGATGAGCTGCCCGGCGGCCAGACGCAGGGAGGCGGAGCCGTTGAAGACGGGAGTCACGAAGGTGTCCTCCAGATGGTCCAGCAGGAGCTGAGAAGCTTTGATTTTTACATCGTAGTGGGTGTCGTTGTCTTCCCCGGCCCGGGAGAGGTAGTCGAGGTAGGCGGCGCTTTCCCGGGCATCCACGGTGACGGGCACGTAGCCCTCCGTTTCAGCGTAGCCCAGCTGAATGCCGGTAGTCAGCAAAAACTGAGCGAAGAGCCAGGAGGCCAGGACCTCCTGAGGGTCATCCTTGTAGAAGAGGCACACGGAAGGGCCCTGGGAGATCATTTTGGGGTTTTCCACATCGTACTGTGGAATGGGCAGCACGGCAGTTTCAAAGTCTACAAGGGCGTCCTCGCTGATGTCCAGCAGCGGAGCATGGGTGCCCACCCAGGTTGCCCCGGCGGTGGAGTCGATGGCGAAGATGCACTGACCGGCGTTGAAGAAGTTGGCAGGGTAGCTGGAAATCTTGAAGGTGGAGAAGGCGCCGGTGGCGGTATGCTCGGCAACAGTTTTCAGGATCGCCTTGGTGTCCTCGTTCCACAGCTCTACGGTGCCGTCGGATCGGGCGTAGCCCGCCCCCAGCTGCTGCAGAGCCTGGATCATCATATTGTCTGTGGACTTGTAGATGAAGGGAATCAGCACCTTCTGACCGTTGACTTTGTAGGTTCCGTCGGCATTTTTGGCCATGGCAGCTTCGCTGACCTGCCAGACGAAGTCCCAGGTCAGGGTTTCTGGAAGCGCAAAGCCAAGCTTTTCCACGTAGTCCTTGTTGACATAGCAGGCCTCTGTGGAGCGCATATAGGGGAGGGCCACGGTCTGGCCGCCAATGGCACATTCCTCCAGATAGGTTTCCACGATCTCTTTGGGACCGTCGTAGCGGAGCTTTTCTCCGCCGAGACCAAAGTTTTTGTCCGACAGGAGGCTGTCCAGCCCCACCACGGTTTTCTCGCCGGTGAGATAGGTAGCGATGTGGTCCGGGTAGGTGATGCACACGTTTGGAGTGGTGTTTGTGGAGATATTGGTAATGACATCGTTGTAGATCCGGGTATAGTCGGTGTAGAGGCGCATATTTACGGTGATGTTGGGGTAGAGTGCTTCAAAATCCCGGATGGCCTGCTCGTATACGGCAGTCTGGGTCTTGTTGGTGTCGTTTTTGGCCCAGAAGGTGATGGTGTACTGCCGGGTGTCGTCGAAGCCTTCCGGGGCGGTGAAGTCCTCTGCAGCCCCGCCGGAACGCTCCGCCAGGGTGCCGTGGCAGCCGGAAAGGAGCAGACAGGCCGCAAGCAGCATGGAAAGTATTTTTTTCATCCCTTGGTGCCTCCTCTTGCTACACCAGCCATGATTTTCTTCCGGAACACCAGGAACAGCAGGATCAGCGGCAGGGAGATGACCACCACCGCCGCCATCATGGCGGGGATGTTCTCCCGGCCGAAGCCGTTCTCCCGGATCTCCTGGATGCCTACGGACACCAGGAAGAAGTTCTGGTCGTCGGTAATGAGCCGGGGCCAGACATAGCTGTTCCAGCACTCGATGACTTTCAGAATGGTGATAGTCACAATGGTGGGCTGGCACATGGGGATCATGACCTTCCACAGGTATTTCAGGTCCGAGGTGCCGTCTACCTTGGCGGCGTAGTACAGCTCATCCGGCACCTGGGAGAAGTTTTCCTTCAACAGGTAGATATAGAAAACCGAGGTCACCGAGGGGAGAATGAGGCCTAAGAAGGAATTGCGCAGATTCAGGTCCGTGACGGTGACAAAATTCGTAATGACCACCAGTTCTGTGGGGATCATCATTAAGGAAAGAAACAGGGTAAAGATCAGATCCCGTCCGGGAAACCGAAGCCGGGAGAAGGCAAAGGCTGCCAGTACCGTGACAACCAGCATCAGCGCCGTGGTGACCACCGTGAAAATCAGGGTATTCAGGAAATACCGGGCCAAGGGTACCTGAGAGAAGGCACTGGCGTAGTTTTCCAGGGTGGGATGCAGGGTGAAGAGCCTGGGGATATACTCGCTGTTGTAGCTTCCGTAGCTCTTGACGGAGGTCAAGAGCATCCAATAGAAGGGGAAGAGGACCAGCACGGCCCAGAGGGTCAGCAGCAGACCAATCAAGAAGGTGCGGATGCGCTTTTTCCGCCGGGCACTGATTTCAATTTGTTCGTAATCCATGGCGGGCACCTCATACATAGTGTACATGCTTTTTGCTCACCAGCAGATTGGCGCAGGTGATGGTCAGCACAATGGCAAAGAGGAAGATTGCGGCGGCGGAGGCGTAGGAGGGGTAGCCGCCGGAGCGGCCGTAGAGCATATCGTAGACGAAGCCCACCAGGGTGTTCATGCCCGCGGCGTTCAGGTCCGTGCCGAAGAGGGCCACGGCATCGGAATAGGCCTTGAAAGCCCCGATGAAGCCGGTGATGATGAGATAAAACAGGCTGGGGGAGATCATAGGCAGGGTGATGCGCCAGAAGATGCGGCCCCGGGAGGCCCCGTCGATCCGGGCGGCATTGCGGTATTGCTCGTTGACGGAAGCCAAGCTGCTCGTGAGGATCAAAATCTTAAAGGGCATAACGATCCACACGGTGTACAGGCACAGCACCAGCATTTTGGCCCAATAGGGCCCCGAGAGAAAGTCCACGCTGGGGATGCCCACGGTGTTCAGCAGCAGATTGATAAAGCCGTCAGAATAGGCAGTCTTTTTGAAAAGGATCATGAAAACCAGACCCACCGCCAGGGTGTTCGTCACATAGGGCAGGAAAAAAATGGTCTGAAACAGATCCCGGAGCTTCTGAATAGAGCTGAGGCACAGAGAGATCAGCAGGGCCAGCCCTGTAGACAGGGGCACCGTGATGATGACCAGCAGAAAGGTATTTTTCAGAGCCTGCAAAAAGTAAGGGTCCCGGAGAACGTATTGGTAGTTATAGAGGCCGATCCCGGTATAGGTCTGGGAGGCAAAGTTGTAATTTTCCTGGAAGGAGTAGACGAACACGTCGATCAGAGGGTAGATGAGAAAGACCCCCAGGAAGAGAAAGGCGGGCAGCAGATAGAGAAGGCCCTTGTAATTTTTCTGCTCCATGGCTCATCCTCTCAGACGCTGGCCGTCGGCGTTGAAGAGCAGGACCTTGCCGGGCTTCAGGCGGAAGCAGACCGTATCCGGGTGGTTCTGCTCGGTGCCGTCGGACTGGATGATGGCCCGAAGGGTACCGGACTGGCAGGCCTCATTTTCACAAACGATGCTCACATCCCGGCCCATGATCTCCACCCGGTCCAGCTTACAGACGAAGGGACCGTCCGGTTCGGGCAGGAAACCTTCGGGACGGATGCCAACGGTGACTTCCTGGTCAGGGATGCCGGGGACGGAGAGCACATCATCTTCCCCGATGAAGAGGCGCTCGCTTTGGACCCGGCCCCGGAACAGGTTGATGGGCGGAGTGCCCAGGAACTTGGCTACAAAGAGATTGCTGGGGTCGTCGTAGACCTGCTGAGGCCTGCCAACCTGCTGGATGACGCCCTCCTTCATCACCACGATCTGATCGGAAATGCTCATGGCCTCCTCCTGGTCGTGGGTGACAAAAACGGTGGTAATGCCGGTTTGCCGCTGGATGCGGCGGATTTCCTCCCGGGTCTGGAGCCGAAGCCGGGCATCCAGGTTACTTAGGGGCTCGTCCAGCAATAGAACACTGGGCATTTTGACAAGAGCCCGGGCAATGGCCACCCGCTGCTGCTGGCCGCCGGAGAGCTCGCTGGGCTTTCGGTCCATGAGACCTTCGATCTGCACCAGCTTGGCGGCCTCCAGGGCCCGGCGCTTCATTTCTTCCTTGCTGGGACGGTCCTTACCCTTCAGATTTTCCAGGGGGAAGACGATATTCTGCAGCACGGTCATATGGGGGTACAGGGCATAGTTCTGGAATACCAGGCCCACCCCCCGATTCTCTGTGGGAAGGGCCGTGACCTCCTTGTCTCCAAAGAAGATTTTTCCGGAGGAAGGCGTCTGAAGCCCGCAGATCATGTAAAGGGTCGTGCTCTTCCCGCAGCCGGAGGGCCCCAAAAGGCCGATGAGCTGCCCATCCGGTATTTCCAGAGAAAAGTCCGATACGGCGGTCACCTCGCCCCCGGCCTTTTTATTTCGGTTCGGGAATTTCTTGGTCAGATTCTGAAGGGTCACGTTCATGGGAATCCCATCCTTTTTTCGTTATGATGCCATTATATGCCCACAGGGGGATGAATGCAAGGAAAAGTTCGCGCTTCCCTGGGCGCTCTCTGTGCATTACGAAAAGAAACTGTCAATATGCACAAAAACCAGAATGTAAAATAGTGCACATATATACAATGTGTTATATTTTTTCTCCGGAAAGGTTGTGTTTTGTGGGATTTACTTTCTTGGCAAGTATGATAAAATCATTTCAGAAACCACCGGAAACGGACGGAAACAACAAAAAATTAGGAGGTACTATTATGAAAAACACAAGAAAATGGATCAGTGCCGCACTTTGCGCCGCTCTCGTGCTTTCCATGGGTCTTCTGTCCGGCTGCGGCCAGAAGACCGAGGAGACCCAGGCGCCGGCCGCTGCCTCGGGGGATCAGACCCTGATCGTCTACACCTCCAGAAGCGAGAGCCTGAACAATGCCGTCATTGAGAACTTTGAAGCGGACACCGGCATCCATGTGGAAGTGGTCACCGGCGGCACCGGCGAAGTGCTGAAGCGGGTCCAGTCCGAGGCTGCCAACCCCCAGGGCGATATCTGCTGGGCGGCAGACGAAGCGATGCTGAAGGATTACGCCGACTGCTTTGAGCCCTATGTGTCCCCGGAGGATGCCAACATGATGGAGGGCTACAAGAACACCACCGGATATTCTTCCCCCGCCTTCTGTGACCCCACTGTGTTCATCGTCAATACGGACCTGGCCGGGGATATCCAGATCAACGGTTTTGCCGACCTTCTGAATCCTGCTCTGAAGGGCAAGATCGCCGCCGGTGATCCCGTCAACTCCAGTTCTGCCTTCCAGTGCCTGATTGCCGGCCTCTACGACATGGGCAACGGCGATCCCATGAGCGACGCTGCCTGGGACTGGGCCTCCGCTCTGGTCACCAATCTGGATGGTGTCAGCCTGAACAGCTCCTCCCAGGTCTACAAGGGCGTGGCTGAGGGTGAATATGTAGTTGGCCTGACCTGGGAAGATCCTGCCGCTGCCTACGTTCGTGACGGCGTGGCCGTGAAGGTCGTGTTCCCTGAAGAGGGTGCTTTGATGTCCGGCCAGTGCGTATCCGTCATCAAGGGTGCGCCCCATATGGACAACGCCAAGAAGTTTGTGGACTACATGCTGAGTGAGAAATGCCAGAGCTATGTGGGCCAGAACCTGACCGTCCGTCCTCTTCGCCAGGATGCCAAGCTGAATGACAGCCTGACTCCCTGGAGCGAGATCAACCGCCTGACCTCCTACGACGGTGTCTGGGTGGGTGCCAACAAGAGCGCCGTCACCGAGAAGTACACCGAGTGCCTGGAGAACGCCGGTTAAATTGAGACAGAATCCCCACTGCGAACCAGCGCCTCCTGCGCTGGTTCGCAATCCATATAAAAAGGAAAGGTGAGAGCACATATGGGCGCAACCATTACCATAGAAAACGCCGTCAAGCGGTATGGCAAGGAGACCATCATCAACGGACTGTCCCTGGAGATCAAGCCCGGGGAATTCTTCACTCTGCTGGGTCCTTCCGGCTGCGGCAAGACCACCCTGCTGCGGATGATCATCGGCTTCAATTCCATTGAGGGCGGTACTTTTAAGATCAACGACCGGGTCATCAACAACATTCCCACCAACAAGCGGAATATCGGCATGGTGTTCCAGAACTACGCCGTGTTCCCCCATATGAATGTCTTTGACAACGTGGCCTTCGGCCTGAAGAACCGGAAGCTGCCCAAGGACGAAATCGAAAAGAAGGTCAATGATATTTTAAAGGTCGTCAAAATAGACCACCTGAAGGATCGGATGCCCGCCAACCTTTCCGGCGGTCAGCAGCAGCGGGTGGCCCTGGCGAGAGCCATCGTCATTGAACCGGAGGTGCTGCTGATGGATGAGCCTCTTTCCAATCTGGATGCCAAGCTCCGGGTGGAGATGCGTAATGCCATCAAGCGCATCCAGCGGCAGTTCGGCATTACCACGGTCTACGTGACCCACGACCAGGAAGAGGCCCTGGCAGTCTCTGACCGGATCGCCGTTATGAACGGCGGCGTCATCCAGCAGATCGATGCCCCCCACCGGATCTATCAGAGGCCTGCCAACCGGTTCGTCTCCAACTTCATCGGTCTGTCCAATTTCCTGGAGGCCGCGGTGAGCCGGAAAGACGGCCAGGCTCAGCTGATTTTTAAGGATGGGGGCTATCGGGTGCCCATGGCCCACCTGAGTGACGAGGCCCGGGACGGGGAGACCGTGCTGGCGGCTGTCCGGCCGGAAGAATTCCTGTTCGGCGAGGCCGGAGGAGAGGGCATCTCCGCCAAGGTCCGCAGCTGCGTATTCCTGGGCAACGGCACCCACTATTTCCTGACCCTGCCCTCCGGGCAGGAGATCGAGGCCATCCGGGACAGCGACGAGTGGACCAACATTCCCGACGGCGCAGAGGTGACCCTGCGGGTCAAGCCCAATCGGATCAATGTGTTCACTGCCGACGGGGAGAGGGCCCTGGTCATTCGGGAGGAACTGCTATGAGATACGCCGGTGAAAAGCGCTTCAATGTCTGGACGGTTCTGACGCTGATACTGCTGGCGCTGTTTCTGGCGTTTGTCATCTATCCCATCGGCATGCTGCTGATCAAGAGCCTGTTCACAGACGGCGAAGTGGACCTGAGCTACTTTGTGAAATTCTTCACCAAAAAATACTACTGGGGGTCCCTGGTAAACAGCTTTAAGGTCACGGTGGTGTCCACCCTGGTGGCGGCCCTCATCGGCGTGCCTATGGCCTATATGCTGCGCAGTGTCCGAATTCCCGGCTCGGGCCTTATCAACATTCTGATTGTCATCTCCTATCTGTCGCCCCCCTTCATCGGGGCCTATTCCTGGATCCAGCTGCTGGGCAGAAACGGCTTCATTACGAAAATCCTCAATTCCCTTCTTGGGGTGAAGCTGAACGGCATCTATGGCTTTGCGGGAATCGTGCTGGTGTTCTCTCTCCAGTCCTTCCCCCTCATTTATATGTATGTGTCCGGCGCTATGAAAAACCTGGACAATTCCCTGAATGAGGCGGCGGAGAGCCTGGGCTGTAATGTGTTCCAGCGGGTCACCCAAATCATCTTCCCCCTGGTCATGCCGTCCCTTCTGGCGGGCTCTCTGCTGGTATTCATGCGGGTGTTCTCCGACTTCGGCACCCCTATGATCATCGGCGAGGGCTACAAGACCTTTCCGGTGATGCTCTACACCCAGTTCATGGGTGAGGTTGGTACCAACGATGGCTTTGCCGCCACCATGTGTCTCATCGTCATTGTCATTGCCCTGATGTTCTTCTTCATCCAGCAGTTTCTGGGCCGGAAGTTCACCTACTCCATGACGGCCCTAAAGCCTATGGAGCCGGGGACTGCCAAGGGCTGGCGGAAGGCGCTTGTGTACCTTGCGGTGTATCTCATCGCCTTTGTGGCAGCGCTGCCTCAGATCACCGTGCTGGTGACCTCCTTCATTGGCACCATCAACGGGTCCCTCTTCACGGGAGAATTCACCTTTGACAACTACCGGAATATTTTCGCCAAGGGCAACACCGTGGCTATTACCAACAGCTATCTGTTCGGCCTGGCGGCCATTGTCATTGTGGTGGTCTGCGGCATCCTCATCTCCTACCTCAGCGTCCGCAAGCGGAGCGTCCTGACGGCGATCCTGGATGTGCTGACCATGTTCCCCTACATCATCCCCGGGTCTGTGCTGGGCATTTCCTTCCTGTATGCCTTCAACGGCCCTCCCTTCCTGCTGGGCGGCACGGCGCTGATCATCATCATCTCCCTGTCCATCCGGAGAATGCCCTACACCATCCGGTCCAGTACGGCCATCATTGGCCAGATCAGCCCCAGCATCGAGGAGGCCTCGATCTCCCTGGGTGCCTCCCAGATGAAGACTTTTTTGCAGGTGACCATCCCCATGATGCTCCCCGGCGTTCTGTCCGGCGCCATCATGAGCTGGATCACCCTGATCAGTGAACTGAGCTCCTCCGTCATCCTCTACACCAGTAAGACCATGACCTTGACTGTGGCCATTTACTCGGAGGTCATCCGCAGCAATTTCGGCAACGCCGCGGCCTACTCCACCATTTTGACATTGAGCTCCATTGTGTCCCTGCTGCTGTTCTTCAAGCTCTCGGGCAAGAAGGACCTGAGCGTCTAAGGGTGCAGCCTTCGCCTTCCCCTCCGGGGAAGGCGTTTTGGCCTGTACGAACCCAAAAAACTGTGCTAAACTAAAAGAAAAAGAGAAACCGGAGGAGGAGCCATGGCGCGTGTGAAATTCCGGGACCGGCTGCAGCGGTCCTTTTTGGGCTACGCCGTCTTGATCGTGGCGGTGATCGTGGTGCTGTATCTGGGGGGCTTTCTGCTGAACGCCTATGCTGTGGTTATCCGGGGCTGCCGCCAGGGGAGCCGGGAGGCGGAAAAACTGTTGTCCGGCCAATTGGGGAGCTACACCCAGGGGCTTGAGAACCTGGCAAAGGAGCCTGGGCTTTTGGCTGCGGCGGGGGGCGACGAAAACAGCCGGACGGAGGCCAACCGGATCCTCTACGACTTTGCCAACCGCCAGACCCTTCGGTCTTATTTCCTGCTGCTTTCCCCCGAGGGAAAGGTCATCTGCTCCAACTTTAGTGCCAGCAACCAAAGAATTGTAGAGGAATCCGCATTTTTGGGCCGGGTCCTGTCCCGGGTGGAGGCGGGGAAAACCTTAGGCTGTGTCTTTACGGCTCCGGTAAACAGTGACCAGGACTGCGCCTACTGCCTGTGCATGGGACTGGAAGGGGGCGGATGCCTGATCTTCAATCTGCGGAAGCAGAGCTTCCGGGAGGCCTTTTCCGGTATGGAATATCTGCTGACGGATGCCTACGACAACGTGATCTACACCACCCTGAAGCTGCCGGAGGATCCCCAGGACAAGCTGCCCAGCGGGAAATTCACGCTGGAGCTCTCCAAAATCGGGGTGGCATCCATAGCAGGAAGCCGCTACTATGTGAGCTGGGCACGTGTGGAGCCGCAGAACCTGAACCTGTACACGCTGACCTGCCTGGACCTCCATCTGCAGATGCTGGGTTACGGCATGGCCGTGTTTGCCGGACTCCTGGCCGTGCTGTGGTTCATCATCCGGGCCATGACCCGGGCCTTTTCCGAGCAGAACGCCCTGGAGCTCAGCGAACTGAAAACCGCTGTGGAGCAGCTGGAGCAGGCCCAGGGCCCTCTGGAGCTGCCGGAGCAGTGCTCGGAGGAGACCCAGGAGCTCTATACCCATTTTCGGAAATTGATCCAGGACAACAATGAGCTCATCGATCTGCGCCGACGGATGGAGATCAAGCACCTGGAGTCCCAATTCAACCCCCACTTTGTCTTCAATGTGATGGAGACCATCCGTTTCCAGATGGAGCAGGACCCCAAGGAGGCGTCCCGGATGCTCCGGTCCTTCGCTTCCCTCATGCGCTACAGCATTCACTACGGGGACACCAAGGTGCCATTGGAAACGGATGTGGAGTATGTGAACGACTATCTGCTGCTCCAAAAGGCCCGGTACAACAACTGCCTCCACTACGAATTCCACATTCCGGAAGAGCTGCTGGACTGCCGGGTGCCGAAGCTTTTATTGCAGCCCGTCATTGAAAACAGCATCAAGCACGGCTACCAGGCAGGAAAGATCCTGAACATTTCCATCCGGGCGGAGGCGTCCGGGGAGGACCTACTCTTCACCGTCGAGGACGACGGCCGGGGCATGGAGCCCCAGCGGCTGGAGGCGGTGCGAAGCTGCCTGGACCGGGAACCGGAGGCAGTGCTGGCAGAGCACGTTGGGCTCTACAATATCCAGAAGGTGGTCCGTCTGGCTTACGGACCTGACTACGGCCTGGAGATCCACAGCAGCCCGGATGCTGGTACGGCGGTGATCCTGAAAATCCCTTATGAAATGGAGGAATAGCCATGCGCAAGGTTCTGCTGGTGGAGGATGAAAATCTGATCCGACGGGGGCTCCTGTACAAGGTAGACTGGTCCCAGGTCAACTGCGCCGTGGTGGGCGAAGCGGCCACGGGGACGGAGGGGCTGGAGAAAATAAAGACCCTGCATCCGGATATTGTGATCACCGACATCCGGATGCCAGATATGGACGGCCTGGAGATGCTCCGCCTGGCCCGGCAGGAGTGCCGTTTCTCCGCCATTATCCTCTCTGGCTACAGCCAGTTTGAATACGCCCGGGAGGCCATTCATCTGGGCGTGGTGGAATATCTCCTGAAGCCTGTGGACATCGGGGAACTGAAGAACTGCCTGCTGCGCATCGGTCAGGACCAGCCCCCGGTAACGCCGATGCCGGAAACACTGCCGGAGGCAGAGCCTAGCGCGGCGAAAAACAAATATGTGGCCATCATGCTGGAATACATCCGGGAGCACTATGCCGAGCCCATCTCCCTGACGGATCTGAGCCAGGAGCTGAACATCTCCTGTACCCACCTGAACGCCAAATTCAAAGAGGAGATGGGGGATACCTTCCACAGCTTTTTAAACCGCTACCGCATCCGCCGGGCGGTGGAGCTGCAGAATGAGGGAAAGTACAAGCTGCTGGAGATCGCGGAAATGGTGGGCTTTTCCGACTACAAATACTTTAACCGGGTGTTTAAAAAGCACACGGGGTATTCTCCCAATGTCCTTGACCGTGGCTGGGAGGGGGAGTATAATAAGCCTCAAGACCCTCTCCTGGGAGAGGGCGGCACGGCGAAGCCGTGACGGGGGTGGGGCGGTATATGGAACCGACTTGCTGCCGCCCCGCATCCACCGCCGCGGCGGTCCCCCTTCCCCCAGGGGAAGGCAGAAGAGGAGAATGATATGATCCACTTTACCGAAATCACCGACTTTCAGGCCCCGGAGCTGGACGTTTACGCCCGGCTGACCGAGGCCCAATTGCTGAACCGCTTTGAGCCGAAAAAGGGGATGTTCATTGCCGAGAGCCCCAAGGTCATTGAGCGGGCCCTGGATGCCGGGTGTGTGCCTGTGTCCCTGCTTGTGGAGCGGAGCCACTGCAACGAAGAGGCCCAGCACGCCATCGCACGCTGCGGGGATATCCCTGTGTACACTGCGGAGATGGACATCCTCACCAAGCTCACGGGCTTCCAGCTGACCCGAGGGATGCTCTGCGCCATGCTTCGGCCTCAGAGGCCCAGTGTGGAGGCCATCCTGGCATCCTGCCGCCGGGCGGCGGTGCTGGAGAATGTGATGAATCCCACCAACGTTGGGGCCATTTTCCGCTCTGCCGCCGCGCTGGGGATGGACGCGGTGCTTCTTACCTCCGGCTGTACGGATCCCCTCTACCGCCGCAGCGCCCGGGTGAGCATGGGCACCGTCTTTCAGGTGCCCTGGGCCTATGTGGGGGAGGACTGGCAGAAGGAACTAAAGGACCAGGGCTTTGCCACGGCGGCTATGGCATTGACGGATGACTCCCTGTCCATAGAGGACCCCATCCTTCGGAAACAGGAAAAATTGGCAGTGGTATTGGGCACGGAAGGGGACGGCCTGGCAAAGAGTACCATTGCCGCCTGTGACTATACGGTAAAAATTCCCATGTACCATGGGGTGGATTCCCTGAATGTGGCGGCGGCCAGCGCCGTGGCTTTCTGGGAACTGCGGGCGAGGTGAGCGCATGAAAGCAGACTGCCACATCCACATGGTCCTGGACGGGGAAAACTGGAAGCAGGCCATTGCCCGGCATAAGGATAAAATTGACACCGATTTTATCCGAAGGACCCTGGAAAACTACAAAAAACTGGGATTTTCCTACCTCCGGGACGGCGGCGACAAGTGGGGCGTGGGCCTGAAAGCCCGGGAGATGGCGAAAGAATTCGGCATCTCCTACAAAACCCCCTGCGCGCCCCTGTGCAAGGCCGGGCACTACGGCGGCTTCATTGGGGAAACGTACGACTCTTTCCACAGCTTTCGGGAACTTGTGGAGAAAAATAAAAACCAGGGGGCGGATTTTATCAAGCTGATGATCTCCGGCCTTATGGATTTTGACCGGTTCGGCGTCCTGACAGAGCCCGGGGAGGACCCAAAGGAGATTCGGGAAGCCATTCACATTGCCCATGCCGAGGGCTTTCCTGTCATGGCCCATGCAAACGGTGCAGAGACGGTGATCGCCGCCTGTGAGGAAAAAGTGGACTCCATCGAGCACGGGGCTTATTTGAATGAGGAGGCCCTTTCGGCCATGGCAGAAGCTGGCACTGTCTGGGTGCCTACCCTCTCCACCATCGGCGATCTGCGAGGCAAGGGGCGGTTTCAGGAGGAAGCTGTGGAAAAAATTCTGGAAAGCGCCATGGAAAATGTCCGACGGTTTGCCGCCCTGGGCGGACTGATCGCCCCGGGTACCGATGCCGGAGCTTGGGCAGTGCCCCACGGAAGCCTGACGGAGTACGCCCTGCTGCGCCAGGCCCTGGAGAAGCAGACTGATGCCATCCTGGAAAAGGGAATACAGGCCGTCAAGGAGAAGTTTTAATGATGCAGACGACGCTTCTCCGCTCCCGGCGGAAGACCCTCTCCATCCGCATTACCCGGGAAGGCAACTTGGAAATTCGGGCCCCCCTGCGGATGCCGAACAGGGAAATTGAGGCCTTTTTAAAAGAAAAAGCCCAGTGGATCGAGACCCACCGGGCAAAGGTATTGGAAGAATACGCCCAGGGACAGGAAGCACCCCTGAGTGCGGAAGAAATTTTGGCTTTGGCCGAGCAGATGCGCCAGGCCCTGCCGGAGCTGCTGAACCGCCATGGGGCCAGCATGGGCGTTGCTTTTGGAAAAGTTACCATCCGCTGCCAGCAGACCCGCTGGGGCAGCTGCTCCAGTAGGGGGAACCTGAACTTTAACTGCCTGCTGATGCTGGCACCCCCGGAGATTTTAGACTATGTGGTGGTCCATGAGTTGGCCCACCGGAAGCAGATGAACCACTCGGCCCTCTTCTGGCAGGAGGTGGCGAGGGAGTGCCCGGATTATAAAAAATCCCTGCGCTGGCTGAAAGACAACGGCGGGGCGCTGTTGTCTCGGGCCAGAGCAGGGGAAGATTAGGCCTCCGCTTCCTCGGCCTTCTCAGGAAGCTCCTTGCTGCACTCCACAACGACCTTCTTCCGGGGAGACAGCAGCATCCCCAGGTTGACGCCCCACAGAAACAGGTTCAGACCAATGAGGAGCATTTCCCGCTTGCGGACGAATGCACGGCCGTCCAGGCTCTTCCAGAAATCAACGATTTTTTTCATAGAGATACCTCCTTGGCTTTTTTCTTCAGTATACCAACCGCGGCCTGAGAAGTCAAGGCAGGAATTGTGGCGAAGGCACAAATCTCCTCTTGCATTTGCCGCAAATATTCGGTATACTATACAATATCCTTTTTTGGCAGCTCTGCTTCTATGGGTAAGGATGAATATAATTTTGTAAGGAGAAGCAGACTATGAGCGTACACGAATCGGGAGAAATGTACCTGGAGGCCATTCTGGTCCTGGGGAAGAACGGGAATCTGGTCCGCAGTGTGGACGTGGGGGAGTATCTGGGCTATTCCAAGCCCAGCGTGTCCCGGGCCATGGGCATCCTGCGGAAGGAAAACTACATCACCGTCCAGAAAAACGGCGGCCTGGTGCTGACGGAGAAGGGTCGGACTCTGGCGGAGACCATCTATGAGCGGCATACGATCCTTTCTGCCATGCTCATTCATCTGGGGGTCTCTCCGGAGACGGCGGGGGCAGACGCCTGCCGGATGGAGCACGTCATCAGCGACGAGACCTTCCAGGCCATCAAGCGCCATGCGTCCAACCTGTAAGGAGAAGCTATGCACGATTGTTCATCCTGCGGCGGCTGCGGCGGGGGCTGCCCGGGCTGCGGCGGCTGTGACCGGAGACTGAGCCTGACGGCGGAGGAAGTATCCTTTTTAAAGCGCCTGGGGGAGATCCCCTTTTTGCCTGTTGGCAGGAAACGGGAGGATATGGTCCCCATTTTTCTGGAGGACGGGGAAGAACAGTGGGAAATGGATTCCCTGGTGCTCCAGTGCCTGGAAAAGAAAAATCTTGTGTCCCTGGATTACGACCAGCCCCTGAAGGGGTTTGAGGAGGCCTGGTATCTCGCCTGCCCCGTCCAGGGCAGCGCCGCCCTGACGAACCGGGGCCAGCAGGTGCTGGAGCTGCTGGACTATCAGGGAACGCTATAAGTACTGCTTATAACGGCTCCTAACCAACACCGATACCGTTACCCCCTTGACAAATGGACCGTTTGCGAGTATGATGTCCCCAACAAAAGCAAGGCAGAGATGGGAAGAGTAAGCTTGACTCCTACCGCATCAGAGAGCCCCGGTTGGTGAAAAGGGGCGCGTCGGGAGGAGCTGAACATGGCCCCGGAGCCGCGTGGGTGAGATTCTTTGAGCCCGCGACGGGTGCGCCCGTTATTGCGCAGGGGTATGGTCGTACCCTCAGAGGCGTCTGGCCGTGAGGCAGGCGTGAAGCAAGGTGGTAACACGGAGACTTTCCGTCCTTGTGCAAAGGCACAAGGACGTTTTCTTTGTTTTTAAGGAGGAATCTCATTGGCGGCAATTATTGAACTGAAATCCCTGTATAAGACCTTCGGGTCCGGGGAGAATCAGGTAAACGCACTGAAAAATGTGTCCGTTTCCGTGGAAAAGGGCGACATTTTCGGCATCATCGGCCTGAGCGGCGCGGGTAAGAGTACGTTGGTCCGCTGCATCAATCTGCTGGAACGGCCGGATCGGGGCAGCGTTCTGTTTGACGGTCAGGACCTGATGGAATTAAAGGAAAAGGAGCTCCGGGCCCAGCGGCGGAAGATTTCCATGATTTTCCAGAGCTTTAATCTTTTGGAGCAGCGGACGGCGCTGGACAACATCTGTTTTCCTATGGAGCTTACCGGGGTGCCGAAAAAGCAGGCCCGGGCCAAAGCCAAGGAGCTGCTGGAAATTGTGGGTCTGCCGGACAAGGCGGAGAGCTATCCGGTGCAGCTCTCCGGCGGTCAGAAGCAGCGCATCGCCATTGCCAGAGCACTGGCCTCAGACCCGGAGGTGCTGCTGTGCGATGAGGCAACCTCTGCCTTGGATCCCAAGACCACAGGGCAGATCCTGAGCCTGTTGCAGAAGATCAACCGGGAGCGGGGCATCACCGTCATCATCATCACTCACCAGATGTCCGTTATTGAGCAGATCTGCAACCGGGTGGCTATTCTGGACTCCGGCGAGGTGGCGGAGATCGGTACTGTAGAGTCCGTCTTCTCCAACCCCAAGTCCAGGGCCGGCCGCCGTTTGGTCAGCCCCGCTGTGGCGGAGCCCGCTTTGACCTGGGATATCCCTGTGGCCCGGATCGCCTTCAACGGCGGCGCTTCCGAAGAGCCGGTATTTGCCCAGCTAATCCAGAAGACCGGAGCATCCCTGTCCATCCTGGGTGCGGCAACCCGGAATGTGGACGGCAAGGCCTTCGGCACTATGCTGGTGAGCCTGCCTCAGGACGAGAGCAAGAAACGGGAGGTCCTGGAATTCCTGAACAGCTGCCAGGGTGTCAGCGCGGAGGAGGTAAAAGAAAATGTTTGATTTGTTTTCCGACGCGGCAAAGGTCGCCCAGCAGATGGAAATCATTTCCAGCGAATACGGGTTTGCCCTGTGGGAGACCCTGTATTCCCTGGCCCTGGAGGTCCTTTTTGCCTATGTCATCGGCCTTCCTTTGGGTGTGCTGCTGGTCACCGGCGAGAAAGAAGGCGTGCGGCCCCTGCCCAAGTGGCTGATGGCGGTGCTGAACGGCGTCATCAATCTGCTGCGAAGCGTCCCCTTCCTGATCCTGATGATCATTGCCCTGCCGCTGTCTAAAATCATCGTGGGCACCAAGGTAGGCACGGCGGCGACTATTCCGCCTATGGTCATTGCGGCCTTCCCCCTGGTTGCCCGGATGGTGGAATCCTCCCTCCGGGAGGTGGACCAGGGTGTGGTAGAGGCAGCCCAGTCCATGGGTGCCAGCGCACTCCAGATCGTCACCAAGGTTCTGCTTCCCGAGGCCATGCCCAGCCTGATTTCCGGCGGCACCATCACGGTAGCTACCATCCTGGGCTACGGCGCTATGGCCGGCATCATCGGCGGCGGCGGCCTGGGCAAGATGGCCATCAACTACGGCTACTATAACTTCAAGTTCATCGTTATGTGGGCGGCAGTTATCGGCCTCATCATCCTGGTCCAGATATTCCAGTCTCTGGGCACCCGGATCGCAGCGAAGTGCGATAAGCGGCTTCGCAATAAAAACTGATTTCTACGGAGGTTTCCGTTGAAATAAATCCTACAGTAATAAGGAGAGAAAAGAAAATGAAAAAGACCATTGCTATTGTTCTGACCCTGGCTCTGTGCCTGGGCGCTCTCGCCGGCTGCGGCAGCAAGAAGGACTCCGCTGACAAGACCATCACGGTAGCCGCTTCCCCCACGCCCCACGCCGAGATTCTGAAGGTGGCCGGTGAAGTCCTGGCCAAGGACGGCTGGACCCTGAAGGTCACCGAGTACGCCGACTACGTTGTCCCCAACAACGTGGTGGAAGATGGCGAGTGCGACGCCAACTACTTCCAGCATCAGCCCTATCTGGATACCTTCAACAAGGAGAACAATACCCACCTGGTGAGCGTTGCCGCCATCCACTACGAGCCCTTCGGCATTTATGCCGGCACCAAGTCCTCCATTGCAGACCTGGCCGACGGCGACAAGATCGCTATCCCCAACGACGGCTCCAACCGTGCAAGAGCCCTGCTGCTGCTGGAGGCCAACGGCATCCTGAAGCTGAAGGACGGTGTCGGTATGGAGGCCACCTCTCTGGACATCACCGAGTCTACCCCCAAGGTAGAGATCGTGGAGATGGAAGCCGCCCAGATCGCCGGTGTCCGTGACTCTGTGGCTCTCGCCGTTATCAACGGCAACTACGCCCTGAACGCTGGCCTGAACGCCGGTACCGACGCCCTGGCCACCGAGGACCCCAACTCCGTCTCCGCGCAGACCTACGCCAACGTTCTGGTCGTCAAGGAAGGCAATGAGAATACCGAGAAGACCCAGGCCCTTGTGAAGGCTCTGACCAGCCAGGAAGTGAAGGACTACATCAACAACACCTACTCCGGCGCTGTTGTGCCCATCTTCTAAGCCAATTTCAATTTACCGCCGCAGGGTCCGCCCTGCGGCGGATTTTCCGCTCTTTTTCACAATTTCCCCCTTGACGCAATCTGGAAACAGCGATACAATAATCAAACTAACCATTTTTTTAGAAAACAAAGAGAGACGAGCATATATGAATTGGAACGAATTTACCCAGGGCGTCCGGCGGGGGACCCCTGTGGGGATGGGATATCTTTCCGTGAGCTTTGGCTTCGGCACTCTGGCTGCCAGCCAGGGTATCAAGGTGTTGGACGCGGTGCTGATTTCGGCCACCAATGTGACCAGCGCCGGACAGTTTGCGGGGCTGACCCTGATCTTGGCCGCGGCAGGGCTGTGGGAGGTCATTCTCACCCAGATCATCATCAACAGCCGCTATGCCCTGATGAGTCTGGCCCTGAGCCAGCGGATGGGGGAGAAAATTGGGCTGCTCTCCCGGCTGTTCATTGCCTTCATGAACACCGACGAGATTTTCGCCTTGGCCATGTCCAGGACCGAGCCTCTGACGGTGCCCTATCTGCTGGGTCTGGGGACCCTGCCTTTTTTGGGCTGGACCGGCGGCACGCTGCTGGGTGCCCTCGCTGGGTCCGTTCTGCCCCAGAATATCCGGACGGCTCTGGGCGTTATGCTCTATGGCATGTTTGTTGCCATTGTAGTTCCCCCGGCCAAGAAGGAGCGGCCGGTGCTTTTCTGTGTGATCCTGGCACTGGCCTGCAGCAGCCTGTTGGACTGGGTGCCGCTGCTCCAAAATATCTCCGCCGGTGTGGCTATTGTCATTGCTACGGTGATCGCCGCGGGAGTCGCCGCTGTGCTGTTTCCCATTAAGGAGGAAGAATAAGTGTCTATTTATGCTTATATCGCGGCCATGGCCATTACCACTTACCTCATTCGGATGCTGCCCCTGACCATTTTCCGCAAGCCCATCAAGAGCCGGTTCATCCGCTCCTTTCTCTATTATGTTCCCTATGCCTGCCTGACGGCTATGACCTTCCCTGCCATTCTCTCCGATGCCGGATCCCTGGCGGCGGGCATTGCCGCCCTGGCGGTGGCTGTGATCCTTTCTTATATTGGCAAGAGCCTGATCGTTGTGGCTCTGTGCTCTTCCGCCGCGGTGCTGCTGGTGCAGCTGGTGGGCGGTATGATTTAACGACAAAAGACATATACTGGAGGAACAAACCATGGGCATTCTCGAATTGTTTATCCTGGCGGTGGGACTGAGTATGGACGCCTTTGCCGTATCCGTCTGCAAGGGCCTGGCCATGAAGAAAGCTGCCTGGAAGGCGCAGCTCTGCTGTGGCGCCTGGTTTGGCGGCTTCCAGGCGCTGATGCCGCTTATCGGCTATTTTCTGGGCAGCCTGTTTATCGATGCCATTTCCGCCATTGACCACTGGGTCGCCTTTGCCCTTCTTGCCATCATCGGCATCAACATGCTGCGGGAAGCTCTGAACGGGGAGGAGGAGACCACCGACGCGGACCTGTCCGTGAAGACCATGTTCCTCATGGCAGTGGCCACCTCTATCGACGCCCTGGCTGTGGGCATTTCCCTGGCCATGGCCGGTGTCAGCAATATCTTCCTGGCGGTGCTGCTCATTGGCGCTACCACCTTTGTACTCTCCGCCGTCGGTGTCCGGGTGGGCAATGTGTTTGGCAGCCGGTACGAGAAGAAGGCAGAGATGGTGGGCGGCGTGATCCTGATCCTGCTGGGATTCAAAATCCTGCTGGAACATCTTGGAGTGATCTGATTGAAAAATACCAACCACCGAATGCGTATCTACTGCGCCCTGGTGGGGGCGATGCTGATTTTTATCTGGGGCAATTCCATGCTTCCCGGGGAGATCAGCGGAGAACTCAGCGGCGGCCTGATGGAATACGTGGGAGAGCTCTTTGCCGTATTCGGTTCGGCAGGGGAGTATGTCCTGCGGAAGCTGGCCCATTTCTCGGAGTATACCGCTCTTGGCTTCTTTCTGGGAGGCATTTTCACCGCCCAGGGCCAGAAGGGCATCCACCGCGTTACCATGCCCCTGCTCTGCGGCCTGCTCACCGCCTGTGTGGACGAGACCATCCAGATTTTTGCCGAGTCCCGGGGCTCCAGCCTCATCGATGTCTGGATCGACACCTCCGGCGTGTGCTTCGGCCTGCTGGTCCACGAGGTGCTGCACCGGCTGCGGTTGAGATATACCTAAAACAAAAAGCCCGCCTTGACTTTTCGACGGACCGTGGTATAATGAACATGAAAAGAGCATTACCGATAAGCGGTCTGCTCAAGTTCCTTGGCTTATATTAGCATAGAAGCCGTCACTTGGCCGAGTGGCGGCTTCTGCTTTTTACGGTGATCGTAATGGTGTAAGAACCAATATGTATGGTCAGCGTAATCGGCATGATGCTCACCCCCTTTGCAGGAGTGTAGCAGACCGCCTTATCCGTATTATGGTAATGCTCTTCTCGGCCCCTTGCGGGGTTAATTCTATTCTATCAGGGAATAGAACGTTTGTCAATTTTTGTTTTATTCCGCAAAGAGAATAGTACAAAATAGCGTTCCCTGCGTGCCGAAAGACGCAGGGAACGCTGCTTTTTTGAATAAGGAATGTTACACCTTTACTCCACCGATATACACGGTCTTCTCCGTGTAGTCCTCATTACACACCACAAAGTCAGCCCGTTTTCCCGTCTCAATGGTGCCGACCTCCTTGTCCGCACCGATGGCACAGGCAGGGTTGTAGCTGGCAGCACGGATGGCGGTTTCCTCGGGGATGCCCCAGGAGAGGACGTTCTGGAGGCAGTGCCACAGGTTAGTGGCGGAGCTGGCGATGGTGTCGTCGGCGAGCCTTGCCACGCCGCCCTTGAGCCAGCAGTCGAGACCGCCCTGGATCACGTGGGAGCCCTCCGGCAGGCCGGCACACCGGCCGGAGTCGGAAATCAGGATCATCCGCTCTGCCCCAAAGGCGGCGAAGACCAACCGGACCACTGCCGGGTGAACATGGATGCCGTCACAAATCAGCTCTGCCCGGACGTTGGGGTTCTCCGCCGCTGCGGGGATGACGCCGGGATTCCGATGGTGGATGCCGGGCATGGCGTTGAACATGTGGGTCAGGTGGGTGGCGCCGGCATCATACACGGCCTTGGCCTGTTCGTAGGTGCAGTCCGTGTGGGCCACGGACACAGTAGCCAGCTCCTTGGCCTTGGCGGTAAATTCCACCGCGCCGGGCAGCTCCGGGGCCAGGTCCACGATCTTGATGAGGCCGCCGCAATCCTCCCACAGCCTGTGGAAGCCCTCAAAATCCGGGTCCTTCAGATAGGCGGGATTCTGGGCCCCCCGCTTTTTGTAGGAGAAGTAGGGCCCTTCCATGTTGATGCCCCGCAGCACGCTGCCGCCGGGTACCGGGTTTGCTTTCAGCCGGGCGGCATTTTCATAGGCCTTGGCCAGGACGTCATAGGGCAGGGTCATGGAGGCAGGGGCAAAGGAGGTTATGCCCTGGGAGGCATAGAACCGGGCCATTTTTACGAGACCCTCGTAGTCCCCGTCGGAAAAATCCGCATCCAGGGCCCCGTGGCTGTGGACCTCCACCAGCCCGGGGATCACGGTAGCTCCACCCAGGTCCACCGCGTCATCCGGCACATTCTGGGGCAAAATCTCCCCAAAGACGCCATTCTCTACCTGGAAAGCGCCCTGGTGGAAACGAAAGTCAGAGCAGTAAATTCGCGCGTTTTTGTAGTACATGGTATGTGTCTCCTTTTTCAAAAACATCATTTTGTCTGAGTGCCAAGAAAATGCAGCCCCATGCCTTCTCCTGCTTGGAGAAGGTGGCCCGCAGGCCGGATGTGGAGGGGACCCCTATCGGCCAAAGCCGGGCCCGGACGAATATTGCAGGTGTCCCCTCCACACCCGCCGCTGCGGCGGCACCCTCTCCAGGCAGGAGAGGGCAGGGGATACTGTAACCAAATTGTAACCAACTCCGTTACCCGGAGCACTGTTTTCTACCCCAATACTACCACGAACGCCCCGGAAAAGCAATTGGGATTTCTTAAGATTTCCGAAAGACAGGGGAGGGAGGGCCTGGAAGAAATATCCAGCCTGAGAGAAATCTGTAACCAAAAGTTGGACTGATCGACGAAAATCATGCAAAAAGATAATAAAAGCGCCTAAAAGAAAAGAAATGGAAACAAGCCTTCCGGCACTCTGTAATGAAGCTGTAACAACTTTTGTAATTTTTTGTTATTTTCCTCTTGACGAATTGGAAAATAGAGTATATAATGGGGCTACAAACGAAAGCACCCAGTGCCATCCACGAGCGGCGGGGACTTTCCAACCGCTGGTGGAAACCGGCAAAGAAAAATCTCTTTTAGGAGGATACATTATGAAGACACTTAGCAAAAAGTTGATCAGTCTGATGCTGGTTGCACTCATGCTGGTCGCGGCAATGCCCATGGCGGCGTTTGCTGCTGATGAAGAAGAAGTAAGCGACGATGCGGCTTACCAGGACCTGGTGACCAACATCAACGCAACTGTTACGGTTGAGTGGGACGGCCAGACCTACACCGGCCGCTACACCGTCAAGTCCGATTATGACGGACAGAACGACACTACTAATAAGGCCGCTCTGAAGGCTACCGGGCTGCCCAACTACGACCAATACACTGTGGTCAGTGCCGATCTGAGCGACGGTGTTCTGTCCCTGAGCATCGAGGTCAAGTCTGGCCACAAGTGCTCCACCAAGACCATCAAGGCCTTTGAGGATCCCGACAGTGACGAGACCCACATCCTGAAGTGCACCATCTGCGGTGAGCAGACTGTAGAGCCCCACACCTACAAGGTCACCTCCAAGGGCGACGAGAACGGCCACAATGTCAAGTGCACCACCTGCGGCCACACCGCAGTGATCGGCCATGACGAGTCTGGCGAGAAGGTCACCACCACTGCCCGTAAGGAGCCTACCTGCACCAAGGCCGGCGCTGAAGAGAAGACCTCCTACGCCTGCGGCTACACCGTCGGCGGTGAGACCATCGAGGCCCTGGGCCATGACTACGATGCCAATGGCAAGTGCACCCGCTGCGGCGCTCTGGACGACGAGAACACCACTACTTACACCGTGACCATCGTTTACACCAAGGGCGGCAACGTGGTTGAGAACGCCACTGTAGAACTGACCCTGAAGGACATCGAGAACCTGAAGAAGTCCAATTCTTCCAACGCCAAGACCATCCTGGGCAGAACCAATGGCGCTTCCGTCAGCGACGACAGCGTGATCGACGCCTACTACGGTTCCATCAACAGCTGCTTCTCTTACATGGCCATTGTTGGCAATGAGATTGAGATCGGCGTGACCAAGGACCTGTCCGGCGATGCCACCAACAACTCCGATGTCGCTACCGTCACCATCGTGGACGGCAACCTGACCGAGGATCGTGAACTGACCGTCGGCAAGCGTTACTTCTCCTACTCCCTGGCACTGACCAACGACAACAACAAGTCCCTGGCTTCCATCAAGGTTACCCGGGAAGTCAACGGCAAGAAGTACACCCGTACTATCAAGAGCAACGACACCAGCGACAACGCCAAGGTCCAGCCTGACGATGTGAAGGCTGAGCTGCAGTGGGATGGCAAGCAGGTCACCATCAACTTCTACCGCAACGCTGCTGACGGCGCCGAGAAGGTCAGTTCCATGACCATCCGTGCCGGTGAGACCATCGAGGGCCTGCCCAAGCTGGACGGTGAGTATGTCTCCTGGTATCTGGAGAGCGGCGAGTTGCTGCAGGAAGGCCGGACCTACGACTTCGTTTCCACCACTGTCAGAGCTTACCCCTACGCCGGCGGCGAGGTTTACCTGCAGATCTACAAGAACGGCGACACCAAGACTCCTGTCAACAACAACCCCACCAATGTGACCGCCAAGGTTCAGAAGAACGGCATCATCTCCGCTTCCGACCTGACCAAGACCATTGAGAACGCGGTTGGCAAGAAGAACCTGAAGATCACCGGCCTGTTCGACTTCGACGGCTGGGAGAACTACAAGTCCACCAAGTCCACTCGTGACGCTTCTTCCACCATCGATGTGGGCACCGCTGACGAGCGGACCGGCGTGCAGTTCCTGTACGTTATGGTCAATGGCGGTTCCAGCTCCACCGCTGACTCCTCCAACCCCAAGACCGGCGATACCGCCGTTCCTGGCACCGCCGCCGCTGTGCTGGCCGCTGCCGTCCTGGGCCTGGGCACCACCGCTGTGGTCCTGAAGAAGAAGGAACTGTTCTAAGCGACAGCATATAGCTGAATAGCCCGATCCACCCCCTCCCGGAAACGGGAGGGGGTTTCGCGTATATAAATGGACGATCCCGGAGGAAGTGTGTCCTCCGGGATCGTTTGCGTTACTGCTGATTCTGGTTCTGATTCTGATTTCTGCTCTGCTGGTTCTGATTCTGCTGATTCTGATTGCGGTTTTCTTTGTTATTCATCTGAAAAGAACCTCCTGAAAGTATCTGCGGCTTTGGCCGCAGGGGTAGTATACCCAACATTTCAGGCTTTATCCTTGGGCCGGAACAGAAGGCTTGCCAGGAGCCCGGCGAAAATGGCAGCGGTAATGCCGCCTGCAGTGGCCTTCAGGCCGCCGGTGAAAATGCCGAGAAAGCCCTCTTGATCTACGGCCTCCCGGACACCCTTCGCCAGGGTGTTGCCGAAGCCCGTCAGGGGCACCGCCGCCCCGGCTCCGGCAAAGTCTGAAAAGGGGCCGTAGAGTCCCAGGCCGCCTAGAATCACACCAGCTACCACGTAGCTGACGAGAATTCTTGCTGGGGTCAGGCCCGTTTTGTCGATGAGAAGCTGTCCGATCAGGCATAGAGCGCCCCCGCAGACAAAGGCTTTGACATAGTCCATGCTTATTGACCTCCTTCGATGACCACGGCGTGGCAGACTCCGGGGATGGGGAGGCCCTGTTGGGTCGAGGTGGGGGAGAGCAGTGCGCCGGTGCCGCAGAAGAGAATTTTGCGGAGCTTCCGGGCGGAGAGCTCCCCTAACAGATGAGCGCAGAGGGTGATGGCGCTGCACCCGCAGCCCGAGCCTCCGGCGTGGACATCCTGCACCGTATTGTCAAAGACCATACAGCCGCAGTCCAGGAGCTTGCCGCCTAAGGGCAGGCCTTCCCGGCGGCTCAACTCCAGCAGCAGCTCCTTGCCGTACTGGCCCAGGTCCCCGGTGACGATCAGGTCGTAATCCTCCGGCTTTTTCCCCAGGTCCTCCATGTGCTGGCGGATGGTGGCAAAGGCCGCCGGAGCCATGGCCGCCCCCATGTTGTTGGCATCCTGGATCCCCAGATCTGTGACGGTGCCCACGGTGCAGGCGGTGATTTTTGGCCCCCTGCCCTCGGCACACAGCAGCACTGCCCCGGCCCCGGTGACGGTCCACTGGGCTGTTGGGGTCCGCTGGCCGCCGTAGCCCAGGGGAAACCGGTACTGCCGTTCGCTGGAGGCAAAATGGGAGGAGGTCATGGCGGCCACCCGGTCAAAGGTTCCGGAGGAGACGGTCAGGGCAGCCAGAAGCAGGCTCTCTGCCATGGTGGAGCAGGCCCCGTAGAGCCCTAAGTGGGCTGTGCCCGTATTGCGCATGGTAAAGGCGGAGCCGATGCACTGGTTGAGAAGGTCCCCGGACAGCACCAGGTCCAGGTCCGACCGCTCCAGCTGTCCCTTTTCCAGCAGCAGCCGCAGAGCCGTTTCCTGCATGGCCTTTTCCGCCAGTTCCCAGCTCTTCTGCCCGAAATAGGTGTCCTGACTGGTCTTGTCGAAGGTGTGGCCCAGGGGCCCTTCTGATTCCTTCTTCCCAGCCACGCTGGCCCAGGCCGTGATCACCGGTGGCTCTGACAGAATAAAACTGTGCCGCCCCCGCTTATTTTGCGCCATGTAAGCACCCGCTTTCCCGTTTTTTGCTATTCTTTCCGGGATGGGGAGCCTTTATACAAAGAAAAAAATGTCGGGACAGAGAAAAGCCTTCTCCGGGCAGGAGAAGGCAGGGGGTCAAAGCCTTCGGGCTCCAATATATTTCTCTTTCCAATACCCCTTGGTCAGATCTCCGTAGGATACGGTGGATCGGGAATTAGGGGCGTGGAGGAATTGCCCATTTCCGGCATAGATGCCCACATGGCTGGGTGCTTTTCCGCCGTTGGTGGCGAAAAATACCAGGTCTCCTGGCTCCAGGTCTCCTTCTACGGCGGCACCACAGCGGCTTTGGGCCTCCACGGACCGAGGGAGCGTATAGCCCAGGCAGTTGAAGACGTAATAAGTAAAGCCGGAGCAGTCGAAGCCTTTGGGAGTCTCGCCGCCATGGATGTAGCGAATGCCCAGGTGTTTTTCTGCCTCCTCCAGAATGTCCGCCCCGGTGACCGGGGTGCCGTCAGCCTTTTTAGGCTTCTCGCCACGCAGGGCGGCGGCAGAGACGGGAAGGCCGGTGGATTGGCCCTGGACGAAGAAGAGCGGAGATTTTTTGGAGGCTCCATTTTCGTAGGGAATTTCCGTCAGATCCAGTTGGCTGCTGTGGATATAGCCGAGGTTATCCCCAAAAAGGACCTTGTAATAGCCGTCGTTGATGCCTACGGTGTAGCAGCGGTCCCCTTTTTGCAGAGAGGACAGGACCTCTGCCGCCTCCTCCGGGGCGCAGAGGAGGGAAGCCCCCTGAATTTTGGCTTTTCCATAACCCAGTTCGATGTTTTCCCGGCTCAGCTCCGTCAGCTGCCCCGCGGCGAGATAGCCTTCCGCGTCGTTGTGCCGCACCTTCAAAAAGCCGTTTTTTCCGCTCTCCAGCACCAGCACCACATCCCCCTTGGGGATTTTCTCCACTGCCTGGGCGTTCCAGTTGTCGTTCTCCCGCAGGGGTGCCTCTGCTGTCCGGACAAAAGCAATGCCCCTGATGCCCGGCTCCTTGGCAGAGACCAAAGAGGGAAGCAGCATCAGGAGCAGCGCCAGGGTAAAGATGTTTCTCTTTCTCATACCCTTTGTTCCGTATTACTTTCCGGCCAGAGCCCGCTCCAGCCAGACACAGCCCACATCCAGAGCGGTGTACAGGTCGCCTTTTTCGCTCTTCTTGGCCACGCGGTCCCGGCTTCTGGCGCTGGGGTCGGTGAGCTGGAGCTGGACGGAGACCCGGGTAGCAAAGTCGGTGTCGCCCACCTTCTTGGTCTCCAGTACCTGGAGCATCACGATATAGGGGTCGGCCATGGAGCCGTAGTAAATGAGATTATCCTTGCGCATCAGGGGATGCCCTTTGTACATGAGAACCTTTTCTTCCGCCATAATAAAACCTCCTGCAAATCCTGAATTCAATTGTGATCAAACAGATATTCCCGCACCAGGGCCTGCATAAGCTCGTCCCGGTCGATCTTGCAGATCATGCTCCGGGCGTTGCCGAAATTGGTGATGTAGGTGGGGTCCTCGGTCAGCAGGTAGCCCACGATCTGATTGACGGGGTTGTACCCCTTCTGGGTCAGGGCATCGAACACACTGCGCAGGATCAGCCGCATGTTCTCCTTGTCATCGGGTACGTTGAAGGTCAGAGTATCCTGATCCGTCATGGTCTTCAGCTCCTTTTTAATATGAATAAGAGTATTATATAATACTTTCGGGGTGGTGTAAAGAGAAAAATGGAAAATTATTTGTAAAGGGACCCTATGGGCATTGTGAACAAATTGAGAACGCTTATTTTGTTCAAAAGGCAGAAAAAGCAAAAACCCCTTGAAAAGCGGGTAAAACTGTTGTAAAGTAAACACATCAATTGAACAGGCACAGATGAGTGTTACCGGTCATGCGGGCAAGATCAGAAGTGATTTGCGGTGAAGGTTTTTCCTTCGCTCTTATCGTTCTGGTCTTTTTTTGCGTCTGTTCGGAAAAATATTGAGGAGGATCTGTATGGACTACAAAAAGGTCGCTTCCGACATTATCGAGAATGTCGGCGGCAAAGAGAACATCAAGAGTATGACCCACTGCTTCACCCGTCTCCGCTTTGTGCTGCGGGACAGCAAGAAGGCGGACAAGGATGTGGTCAGCCGTCTGGAGGGCGTGATCCAGGTGGTGGAGGCCTCCGGCCAGTTCCAGGTCGTCCTGGGCAGCAAGGTCACCAAGGTCTACGACCAGGCGGTTGCATTGCTCGGCGGCGAAATCGGCGGCGAGGGCGACGTGGAGGTCCCTGCCGAGAAGCAGAGCTTCGGCAATCTGCTGATCCAGAAGCTGGGTGAAATTTTCACGCCCCTGGTCCCTGCCATTGCTGCTGCCGGTCTCATCAAGGGCCTGCTGTCCGCTGTTGCCAAGCTGGGCTGGGTGGATAGCGCTGCCAGCACCTATGTGATCCTGAACACCGCCAGCAACGTCATCTTCTACTTCATGCCCATCTTCCTGGCCTACACCACGGCCAAGGCCCTGAAGACCAACCACATCATCGCCATGATGCTGGGCGCCTTCCTGTGCCACCCCACCATCGACGCCATGATCCAGGATGTGGCCACCAAGTCCACCATCTTTGGTCTGCCTGTTGTAAAGATGGCCTTTACCGTGGGCGAAAGCTCCAAGGTCTTTGCCTACACCGAGTCCGTCATCCCAATCATCCTGGCGGTCATCTGCCTGTACTTCCTGGAAAAGTGGCTGAAAAAGGTCGTTCCCGAGGTGCTGCAGCTGATTTTGGTTCCCGGCATCTGCCTGATCGTCATGCTGCCCATCATGCTGACCGTGGTTGGCCCTGTGGGAATCTACGTCGGCTATGTGATCCAGTTCCTGTACAATGCTCTGTATAGCTTCAGCCCCGTCCTCGGTGGTATCGTGGTCGGCGGCCTGTGGGGCGTCTGCGTCATCTTCGGCGCTCACCGTGCCCTGCTGCCCATCGGCCTCAACGACGTAGCCATGACCGGCTACAACACCCTGATGTGCTTCGCCGGTGCCGCCAACTTCTCCCAGGCCGGTGCCGCTCTGGGCGTCATGCTGAAGACCAAGAACAACAATACCCGTCAGGTGGCCGCCTCCGGCGCTCTGAGCGCCTGGCTGGTTGGCGTTACCGAGCCTGCTATCTACGGCTGTAACCTGCGGCTGAAGAAGCCCATGATCTGCGCTGTCATTGCCGGTGCTGTGGGCGGCGGTATTATGGGCATTGGCCGTGCCATCAACTACGGCTTTGCCAACAACGGTATCCTGACCATTATGTCCTACTACGGCCCCGATGTTCAGCTGAGCCAGTTCATTGCTTACATCATCGGTATCTGCGTGGCCTTCTTCGGTGCTGCCGCTCTGACCTATGTGGTTGGCTTCGAGGATGACCCCCTGCCCGGTTCCAAGGCCCCCAAGGCCGCTCCCAAGGCCGCCGCTGTTACTGCTGGTGATGTGGAGCTTTCCGCCCCTGTGGAGGGCACTGTGATCCCCGCTTCCGACATCAAGGACGAGGTCTTCGCCTCCGGCGCTCTGGGCAAGGGCATCGGCGTGATCCCTACCTCCGGAGATGTGGTGGCCCCTGCCGACTGCACTGTGGAGCTGGTGTACGAGACCAAGCATGCTCTGGGCCTGAATGTGAACGGGGTAGAGGTGCTGCTGCACATCGGCGTGAACACTGTGGAACTCCAGGGCAAGTACTTTGAGACCTTTGTGGAGAATGGCCAGCAGGTGAAGAAGGGCCAGAAGCTGGTCCACTTCGACCTGGAGGGCCTGAAGAAGGCCGGCTACGATACCACCGTTGCCATGCTGGTTTCCAATGCAGACGAGCTGAGTGGTGTGTCTGTGGCCACCGAAGGCCCCGCGGTGATCTCCGTGGTCCGCTGAGGAGTCTGCCATGGGAAGATTTCCGGAAAATTTCCTGTGGGGCGCTTCTTCCTCCGCTTTCCAGATCGAAGGCGGCTGGGATGAAGACGGCAAGGGCATGACCGTAGCTGACTTCAATTCCTTCAAGCGCTCTTCCAAGCAGGCCGACAGCAAGGTTGCCGCCGACTTCTACCACCACTGGAGAGAGGACATCGGGCTCATGAAGGAGCTGGGGATGAAGATCTACCGCTTCTCCCTGTCCTGGGCCCGGATCATCCCCGACGGGGATGGAGAAGTGAACTCCAAGGGCCTGAAATTTTACAGCGACGTCATTGACTGTCTGCTGGAAAACGGCATCCAGCCCTTTGTGACCTTGTACCACTTTGACCTGCCCTATGCCCTTGTGGAAAAATACAACGGCTGGGAAGACCGCCGCTGCGTCTATGCCTTCGAGAAGTATGCACGGGTCTGTTTTGAGGCCTTCGGTGACCGGGTGAAATACTGGCAGGTCATCAACGAGCAGAACCTGATGATCCGGGTAGACGAGCGGATGAACATCGTGGAAGAAGACAAATGGAAGGCGGACAAGATCCGCGCCCAGATGGACTACCATATGTTCCTGGCCCACGCTCTGGCCGTCAATGCCTGCCACGAGATCGTGAAGGACGGCAAGGTCGGTCCTGCTGTGTCTTCCACCTGCACCTATCCTCTGACCAACAAGCCCGAGGACGTGTGGGCCGCCAAGATGAACGACTGGATGAAGACCAACTACTGCCTGGAGATGCACACCAACGGCTGCTACCCCGGCTACTATATGCGCTACCTCCGGGAGCGGAACATCGTGCCAACCATGGAGCCCGGTGATGAAGCCATCCTGAAAAGCGCCAAGATCGATTACATTGCCCTGAACTACTACCGGACTCTCTGTGCCAGCTACCTGCCTGCCGACAAGGACCACCCCATCGGCGAACGGGTCTACCGGGGCAACGAAGTGGACTTCGACCAGTACGGCTACTGCCGGGATGAGAAGAACACCAACCTGGCCGCCTCTGAGTATGGCGCACAGATCGACCCCATGGGCCTGCGGATCGTGCTGAACGAATACTACCGCCGCTACCATCTGCCTCTGCTCATTACCGAGAACGGCCTGGGCATGGCGGACACCCTCACCGAGGACGGCAAGGTCCACGACCCCTACCGCATCGATTACATTCGTTCCCACCTTCAGGCCTGTGCCGACGCCATGGAGGACGGGGTGGAGCTTATGGGCTACTCCCCCTGGTCCGTGATGGATCTCCTCAGCTCCCATCAGGGCTTCCGGAAGCGCTACGGCTTCATCTACATCGACCGGGACGACTTCGATGTGAAGGACCTAAAGCGTATTCCCAAGGACAGCTTCTACTGGTATCAGAACGTGATCCGCACCAACGGCGAGGAGCTGTAAAAGAAAAGTCCTTGCATTCTCCTGATAATTTATTTATTATATAAAGAAAAAGGGGGTGATTTCATTGATACGTGTTGTGAAAGTTCTGAACAATTCTGTGGTTCTGGCTGTGGAAGAGCCGGGCGGTGAAGTCATCCTCATGGGCAAGGGCATTGGCTTCGGAAAATCCATCGGTCAGGAGATCAGCCCCAAAGATGGGGAGCAGGTCTTCGTCCTCCGGGACCGGCAGCTGAACCGGAATATCCTGCAGCTGGCGGCCCAGACCGACGAGCGGATCTTCGACCTGACCCGCCGGGTGGTGGACTACGCCGTGACCCGTTACCAGATGCATCTGGCGGACTCCATCTACCTGTCCCTGACGGACCATCTGGCATTTGCCGTGAAGCGGCAGGAGGAGAACCTGGCGGTTCCGGGATACTACTCCGTCAACGTCCGGCTCTTCAACCCCAAGGAGTACGACGTGGGAAGATACGCTCTGGAGCTGATCCGGCAAGAGCTGGGGGTAGAGCTTCCCGAGGAGGAAATCACCAACATTGCGTTCCACTTCATCAACGCTCAGCAGAATAAAGGCGAAGGCGACGAGACCCGCCGCATGGCGCGCATTGTCAAAGGCGTGCTGGAGATCGTCAAGTACACCTTCGGCCTGGAATACGACGAGACCAGCGTGTCCTACAGCCGGTTTCTGACCCATGTCCAGGCCATGGCCCACCGGCTGGTGGAAGGGCTGGACCTGAGCGAGGGCCTGACGGAATTCCTGTTTGAGCAGATCGTTCCCCAGTGCCCCCGGGAATACCAGTGTGCCTGCAAGGTGGCGGAGTTCCTGGACGGCAGCTTCCACATTTCCCTCTCCCGGCAGGAGTCGCTGTATCTGACGCTCCACATCCACCGGGTGCTGGAGGAGTGGCAGAGCCGCCAGAGAGAAGTGTAGCCATTGCGAACCGGCCCAGGGCCGGTTCGCATTCTTTATAAAATGGAAGGAAATCACAACATGAACATATTAGCCATCGACATCGGCACCTCCAGTGCCCGGGGCATCCTGTATGACGGGGAAGGGCGGACGCAATTTGTCCACCCGGTGACCTACAGCGTCTATTTCCCAGGGGAAAATCTGGTGGAACAGGACCCGGGGGATTTTGACGGGGCTGCCGTCGAAATTTGTTCCGCCGCCGCTGCCTGGGCCAAGGACCGGGGACAGACGGTAGACGCGCTGAGCCTGACAGCCCAGCGCTCCAGCATCATCCCCGTGGACAGGCAGGGGGATCCTCTGCGCCCCGCCATCATGTGGCAGGATAAGCGGAATGAGGGGATCGTGGCTGCTCTGCGGCCTAGGGAGCAGGAAATCTACGCCCTGACCGGGGCCCGGATCAACACCGTCTTCTCCGGCACCAAGATGACCTGGCTGCGCCGGGAGGAGCCGGAAATCTACGGGAAGACCCATAAGCTCTGCACCATTGCGGACTACCTGACCCGGAAGATCACGGGGCAGTTCCGCACGGACCACACCTATGGCAGCCGGAGCCTGCTGATGAACCTGAAGACCAGACAGTGGGATGATGTGCTCCTGGACCTTTTCCAGGTGGAGAAGGGCAAACTCTGCGAACTGGTATCCCCCGGGACGGTGATCGGCACCGTGACGGAGGACTATGCCCGCCGGACGGGGATGCCGGCCGGCATCCCCCTGGTCAGCGCCGGAGGGGACCAGCAATGCGCCGCCCTGGGCCACGGCCTGTGCAGCCCGGGGACCATGGAAATTACCACCGGGACAGGAGCCTATATGCTCCAGTTCATCGACCGGGTCCCGGAAAATCTGGGCACCGACGTGATCTGCGGGGCCCACTCCCTGCCGGGCAAATACGTGCTGGAGACCAGCATGCTCACCTGTGCCGCCCTCTATAACTGGGCGGGAAGGACGCTGGAAGACTGTACCGACCTGGCTGCCCGGAATGCCGCTGTGGAAATGAGCCCTCCCGGCAGCAACGGCTGCATTGCCCTGCCCTATTTCCAGGGCCGGGGCACCCCGGACTGGAACGCCGGCGCCTTCGGCGGCTTCCTGAATGTGGGCCTGCGGACTACCCCTGGGGACATGAGCCGGGCGCTTCTCGAGAGCATCTGCTACGAAATTCGAAACAACCTGGATGTGCTGGAGCGCTACACCGCCCCGGCCCATACCGTGTATGTGGGCGGCGGGCTGACAAAATTCGACACCTTCTGCCAGATCGAGGCCGACGTAACGGGCCTCCCCATGACCCGCAACCGCGCCCATGCAGAGCAGACCTCTTTCGGCGCCTGGGTCAGTGCCGCCGTGGCCCTGGGGCTCTATAAGACCGCCGAGGAGGCGCTGAAAAAGGCCGTGACGGACCCAAAGGTGTATGTGCCCAATGCTTCCCTCGGGCCCCTCTACGAGAAGCAGAGACAGACTATGAACGCGTACTACCGGCGGCTGTTTTTGTAAGCAGGTCCTGTTTGGCCGGTGTGTGAAAGAATCGGAAATGGAAAGATCCGCCTCCGTGCTGCCGAAGCATCGAGGCGGATCTTTTCTGAAATGCGATTTAAAATATCATACAGAAAAAGTATTGCAGACAGAAATATTTCTGTATTTTACATTTTACGATATGTGTAGTATTCTGATGCCAGAAACAAACAGAACAGAAAGGGGGGACGGATATGAAAATGGTCAAGAAGCTGGAAGCGCTGTTGAGCGCCTACTACGAAACGTTTAGACATTGAAGAAAGGAACAGACATGACAGACACGGATAATCAGTAGGCCCCGTCTCGCAGCTTGATTTTGTGTGAGACGGGGTCGTATTTTATGTATTCGCCTGCAAATCATCCTGAACATAGTCCCAGAAGGCCTGGGAGAGCTCAGACATGGAGCTGCCCCGCTTTCTTACCAGCAGGTAGCTTGCCTGGTGGGAGGGTTCTGTGATCCGACGGCAGACCACTCCCGGCATAGGCTCCGGTGCGGTCTGGGGGAAGATGCACACGCCTACGTTTGCCCGGGCCAGGGCCAGCACATCTACGAAATTCGAGTGCTCCCCGATGATATTAGGCTCCGCCCCGGCCTCCTGAAACCAGCTTCGAATTTCGTCGATCCGGGAGCTGCGGTGGGGGACAATCAGAGGGTATCCGGCCAGCGCCTTCAGGGGCAGAGGTCGGTTCGGCCCTTCTGATAGGGGATGGGTGTCAGAAACAAAGGCACACCAGGGCTCTTCACCGACAGGGATGCCCTCCAGGTGCTCGTTGTCGTAGGGCGCGGCGATGAGCCCCAGTTCGATAAAGCCCCGCTGGATCTGGTCAATGACATCGTCGCTGCTGCCGTTGGCAATCTCAAACCGGACCAGGGGAAACTCAGCCCGGAAGCCGCTGAGCCATTTCGCGGCCAGAAAGGGAGCCAGCCCCGCCACACTGCCCAGACACAAGGTGCCGGAGAGACCCATGGCCAGGGAACGGACCTCTTCCTGGGTCCGTTCCGCCAGGTCCAGCAGCTGGGCGGACCGGCGGTAAAGGAGCTTCCCGGCCTCCGTCAGCTGAACACCCCGGCTGCCACGGACAAACAAAGGGGTTCCCAACTCCGCTTCCAGAGCCTTGATCTGATTGCTGAGGGGCGGCTGGCTCATGGAGAGCCGCTGGGCTGCCCGGGTAAAGTTCCGCTCTTCGGCCACGACGGTGAAATAGGTGAGACTGCGCAGGTCCATGGGGTACCCTCCTTTTTGCCCAATCCTTATCACTATACCACCAATTGCTGCGTTCGGCCATCCGCAGATACCACAAGGTTTTTGACTCTTTTCTGTGGAATATCCCATCTTGCAAAGTGGAATATTCCATGATAAGATACAGACACAAAAGGAGTGAGTCCAATGTACTAAGCAGTCTCCCCTTTCCAAACCGTAGAAAGCAGAGGTTACGTAAATGACAGAACCCAAGACAGAAGAGAAATAGCCCTTGATCTTCGAGAAAGAAAAGAAGATCAAGGGCTATTTCTTTTTGTCTTGAAAAAAGCAAGGATTCGGGGTATACTGACCCTGGAATCTGCTGATGTAAGGAAGTCGATACATATGGATGCGTTTGAAACCTATTTTTCTTCTTTGAAAGGTAAAAAAATAGCGGTGCTGGGGCTGGGAGTCAGCAATCGGCCTCTGGTGCGGCTGATGCTGGAATACGGCTGCGATGTGACGGGCTGTGATAAGACCCCCCGGGAGAAGCTGGATGCCGAGGTGCTGGAGCTGGAAACCCAGGGCTGCAAGCTCCGGGTGGGGGAAGGGTACTTAGACGGCGTGGAGGCGGATATTCTCTTCCGGACTCCCGGAATGCACCCCGGAAATCCTGCCATCCAGGCCCTGCGCGCCCGGGGAGCTCAGGTGACTTCGGAAATGGAGGTGTTCTTTGAGGTCTGCCCCTGCCAGATCATTGGCGTGACGGGATCTGACGGCAAAACCACCACAACCACGCTGGTTTCCGAGATGCTGAAGGCCTCCGGCAAGCGGGTATGGCTGGGTGGCAATATCGGCACGCCCCTGCTCCCCTTGTGCCGCCAGATGAAACAAGAGGACTTTGCTGTGGTGGAGCTCAGCTCTTTCCAGCTTATGGACATGCGGCGCAGTCCCCAGCGGGCCCTGATCACCAATCTGGCCCCCAACCATCTGGATATCCACAAGGATATGGAAGAATATGTGGATGCCAAGAAGAATATTTTCAAATACCAGGACAAAACCGGAATGCTGGTATTGAACGCCGACAACGCCATTACCGCCTCCTTCCGGGGCAACGGGGAAACCCGGTTTTTCTCCCGCAAGGAAAAAACCAACTGCGTCTGGGAGGAAAACGGCGTCATTTACCGCCGGGGGGAAAAGCTGCTGGAAAGCAAGGACATCCTGATCCCCGGCACCCACAATATTGAAAACTATATGGCCGCCATCGCCTTGGTGGAGGGACTGGCTACGGACGATGCCATCCGTCAGGTGGCCAAGACCTTCGGCGGGGTGGAGCACCGGATCGAGTTGGTCCGGGTGAAGGATGGAGTCCGGTTCTACAATGACTCCATTGCCTCTTCTCCCAGCCGGACCATTGCGGGTCTGCGGAGCTTCCCGGAGAAAGTGATCCTGATTGCGGGAGGCTACGACAAGCACATTCCCTATGATGTGCTGGGCCCGGAAATCTGCCGGCACGTCAAGAAGCTCTTCCTGGGCGGGGCCACCGGCCCCAAGATCCGCCAGGCGGTGGAGGCAGCCCCTGAGTACAAGCCCGGATTCCCAGAAATCACGGACTGCGCCGATTTTACTGCGGCCACTCTGGCAGCTGCTAAAGCGGCAGAAAGCGGGGACGTGGTACTCATGAGCCCTGCCAGTGCGGCCTTTGACCAGTTCAAGAACTTTATGGTCCGGGGCGAATACTATAAGAAACTCATTAAGGAGCTGTAACCATGACCCTGAAGGACGCGGCAAATACGGCAAGAAAGGTGCTGCCTCTGAAGTACTGCGGGGCAGTTGTTGTGGCGGCGGGCTCTGCCTCCCGGATGGGGGGCATTGACAAGGTCATGGCTCCCCTGCAGGGAGAGCCTATGATCCTGCGGACAGTCCGGACCTTTGAAAACTGTGATGCGGTGAAGGAAATTGTCATTGTCACCCGGGAGGACCTGATCGGGCCCATTACGGAGCTCTGTGCAGGCCTGACCAAGGTCCGCACTGTAGTGAAGGGCGGCAGCAGTCGCCAGGAGTCGGTGAAGCTGGGGCTGCTGGCTTTCTCCAAGGAGGTCCAGCTGGCAGCGGTCCACGACGGGGCACGGCCCCTTGTCTCCACGGAACTCATCGATAAAACCATCCGGGCGGCCCATACCTACGGGGCGGCAGCCCCGGCCATTCCGGTGAAGGATACCATCAAGTTTTTTGAGGGGGGCTTCATCGCCTCTACCCCGGACCGTTCCACCCTCCGGGCGGTGCAGACTCCCCAGGTCATTGACCGGGATCTGCTGCTGGGAGCCCTGGAAAAGGCGGAGCAGGACGGCACCGCCGTGACGGACGACTGCTCCGCTGTGGAGCACATCGGCATGCGGGTCCGCCTGGTAGAAGGGGAGGAGCGGAACCTGAAGGTCACCACGCCACTGGACCTGAAAATCGCAGAACTATTGCTGGAGGAAGAGACATGAGGATCGGACACGGATATGATGTACACGCCCTGGTACCCGGGCGGAAGCTGATTTTGGGCGGGATGGAGATTCCCTTTGACCTGGGCCTGGAGGGCCACAGCGACGCGGATGTACTGCTCCACGCCGTTATGGATGCCCTGCTGGGGGCAGCGGGCCTGGGAGACATCGGCCTCCACTTCCCGGATACGGATATGCGCTACAAGGGCGCTGACTCCCGGAAGCTCTTAGAGTGCGTGGGGGAGAAGATCCAGGAAGCCGGTTATAAGGTGGGCAACATCGATGTGACCATGATCGCGCAGAAACCCAAGCTGCGGCCCTTTATCCCCCAGATGCAGAAAAATATTGCCGACACCCTGGGCGTTGACCTGGGGAGAGTGAATGTGAAGGCCACCACCGAAGAGCACCTGGGCTTTACCGGCGAGGGAAAGGGCATGTCCTGCCACGCTGTGTGCCTGCTTGACGAAATATAAGAAAAAATAGCAATTAGAACCTCCCGTGCATAGAATGTGCCCGGGAGGTTTTGCTGTATGAATCAGAATTTGATCACCTTCCGCTCGGTGACCTATGCCCAGAGGGGAGAGCGGAGCCTGACACGGCGGGGGATCGCCTGCACGGTGATGCGAACCCCAAAATGGATGGAGGAGCAGGGCTGCGGCTACGGTCTGCGGCTGCGGGGGAAGGACCTGTACCCGGCCCTGGATATCCTGCGCCAGGAGGGCATCTCCTGGCGAAAGGTCTATGGTTTTACCCGGGAGGGAAGAGCGGAGGAACTGGCCCTATGATCTATCTGGACAATGGGGCCACCTCCTATCCCAAGCCCCAGGCCGTTATCCATGCGGTGGTCCGGGCTATGGAGCGGGGGGCTAACCCGGGCCGCGGCGGCTATGGGGCGGCCATGGAGGCGGCCAATCTGGTGCTGGACTGCCGGGAGGCGGCGGGACGGCTCTTCGACTGCAAGCCGGAGCAGGTGGTGCTTACTTCGAGCTGCACCCAAGGGCTGAACATCGCCATCGGCAGCCTGGTGAAGGAGGGGGACCGGGTACTGGTCTCCGGCTTTGAGCACAACGCCGTGGTCCGGCCCCTCTATGCCCGAAAGGTGGACCTGCGGGTGGCGGGACGGCGGCTATTCCACTGGGAGGAACTGCTGGATGCCTTCCGGCGGGAGCTCTGCCGGGGCGTGGATGCGGCGGTGTTCACCCAGGTATCCAATGTGTTTGGCTACATCCTGCCTGTGGAGGAGATGGCGGCCCTGTGCCGGGAGGCGGGGGTTCCCTTCGCCATCGATGCTGCCCAGGCGGCGGGGAGCCTGAAGGTTCGGATGCTGGGGGCAGACTTCGTCGCCATGCCGGGGCATAAGGGCCTTTTGGGTCCCCAGGGAACAGGGCTGCTGTTGTGCAGTCAACCGGGGAGACCTCTGCTCTACGGCGGCACCGGCAGCCAGTCCAGGAGTCATGACATGCCTCAGGATCTGCCGGAACGGCTGGAGCCGGGGACACTGAATGCTCCCGGGGCGGCAGGCCTGGCGGCGGGGATATCCATTGTGGAAAAACTGGGGACAGATGCCATTTTCCGCCGGGAGCACATCCAGGCGGAGAAATTGGCCCGGGACCTAAGAAGCCTGGGTTTCCGGGTCTTCGCTGGGGAGCACCAGGCAGGGACCGTGTCCTTCCAGGGCAAGCGGGACTGCGAGGAGATCGCGGACTATCTGGGGAAGCGGGGCATTGCCGTTCGGGCGGGTCTCCACTGTGCCCCCTTGGCCCACGAAAGCGCCGGGACGATAGACCAAGGCACCGTCCGGGTCAGCTTTGGGATGGATGCCAACGACGGCCAGAGGCGGGCGTTGGTGAAGACCTTGGCGGAGATGCGGGAATGATGGGCAAAAAATCCGCACCCCGAAAAAGAGGTGCGGATTTTTTAGGATGTCTTAGTGGGCAAACTGGCTCTCATACAGCTTGGCGTAGAAGCCGCCCTGCTTGAGAAGGGACTCGTGGTTGCCCTGCTCGATGATGTGGCCGTCCTTCATAACGAGGATCACATCCGCTTCCCGGATGGTAGACAAGCGGTGGGCCACGATGAAGGTGGTGCGGCCCTGCATCATGGTATCAAATGCCTTCTGGATGCGGATCTCCGTCCGGGTGTCGATGGAGGAGGTAGCTTCATCCAGGAAGAGCATAGGCGGCAGACACAGCATCACCCGGGCGATACACAGCAGCTGCTTCTGGCCCTGGGAGAGGGACCCGCCGCTTTCGCCAATGACAGTGTCGTAGCCCTGAGGCAGGCGCTTGATGAAGCTGTGGGCATGGGCCTGCTTGGCGGCGGCCACCACCTCGTCCATAGTTGCCTCGGGCTTGCCCATGGCGATATTGTCCCGGATGGTACCGGCTTTCAGCCAGGTGTCCTGCAGGACCATACCCACGCTGTGGCGCAGGTCAGACCGGGTCATATCCCGGGTGTTGACGCCGTCCAATTGAATGGTGCCCCCCTGGGGGTCGTAGAACCGCATCAAAAGGTTAATGAAGGTGGTCTTGCCGCAGCCCGTGGGGCCGACGATGGCAATACGCTGGCCGGGCTTGACGGAGAGGTTGAAGTCGTCGATGAGGGGCTTGTCCGGGGTGTAGGAGAATTTCAGATCATTGATTTCCAGGCTGCCCTCGGTTTTCTCGGGCTTCTGGGGGTGCTCGGGCTCGGGAGTCCGGGCCGGGGCCTCAATGAGCTCCAGCACACGACCGGCACAGGCCAGGGCATTCTGCAGCTCTGTGACCACACCGGAAATCTCATTAAAGGGTTTGGTGTACTGGTTGGCGTAGTTCAGTAAGATGGTCAGGCTGCCGACGCTGATGCCGCCGGTCAGGCAGAAGAGGGCGCCGGTCAGGGCAACCAAAGCATAAACCACGGAGTTTACAAACCGGGTGCAGGGGTTTGTCAGGGAGGAGAAGAACACAGCCTGTAAGGAGGCTTTATCCAGCCGCCCATTGACCTCGTCGAACTTTTCAAGAGAGGCGGCCTCGTGGCCGAAGGCCCGTACAACTTTGATCTGGCCGATGGCCTCGTCCACCAGGCCCGTCAGCTCGCCCCGGGTGGCACTTTGCAGGGTGAACATGGAGTAAGTTCTCTTAGCAATGAAGCCTGCCACCACCAGGGACAGAGGCGTCACCAGGATCACCACCAGGGCGATAATGGGGTGGATGGTCAGCATGATGATCAGCGTCCCCAGGATGGTCATGATGCCGGTAAAGAACTGGGTGAAGCCCATGAGCAGGCCGTCCGCGAAGGTATCCACATCGGAGATGACCCGGCTGACCAGGTCCCCCTGGGGGTGCTGGTCCAGATAGCTCAGCGGCAGCACCTGAATGTGCCGGAAGGCCTCGTTGCGGATGTCCCGGGTCACCTGGAAGGTGATCCGGTTGTTGATCTCCCGCATGCCCCACTGGACAAGCCCTGCGGCCAGAGCACAGACTGCCACGCCGGTCAGATAGCCCTTCATCTGGCCGAAGTCCACTTTTCCTGCCGCTACAATGCAGTCGATGGCTTTACCAATGAGCACGGGAATGTACAGAGACATGACCACGGATACCGCCGCACTGAGGAGCGACAGCACAATGGCGAGGGTATAGGGCTTCAGTCTGCGAAGGACCTTTTTTAAGGTAGAAGTCTGGGATGCGTCAGCCATTTTCCGCTGCCTCCTTTGGGAACTGAGAATAGTAGATTTCCTGATACACGGGGCAGCTTTCCAGCAGTTCCTCGTGGGTGCCTTTGCCAACCAACTGGCCGTCGTCCAGCACCAGAATTTCATCGGCAAACCGGACGGAGGCCGCCCGCTGGGAGACGATGAAGGTGGTGGGGGGATTTTCCATGGCCCGGATGGCCATGCGGAGGTTGGCATCGGTGGCGTAGTCCAGAGCGGAGGCACTGTCGTCCAGGATCAGGATCTTGGGATGCCGTACCAGGGCCCGGGCAATGGTCAGCCGCTGGCGCTGGCCGCCGGAGAAGTTCATGCCGCCCTGTTCTACCGGTTCTTCCAGCCCCTTGGCCTTGCCCTTGACCACTTCTTCGGCCTGGGCCACTTTTAGGGCGTCCCACAGCTCTGTTTCCGTGGCCTGGGGGTTGCCCCAGAGCAGATTCTCCCGGATGGTGCCCTGGAAGAGCACTGCCTTCTGGGGCACTACACCGATCTGGCTGCGCAGGCTTTCCAGGTCGTAGTCTGCCACATTTTTTCCGTCCAGCAGCACCTGGCCCTGGGCGGCGTCATATAGCCGGGGGATCAGGTTCACCAGAGTGGTCTTACCGGAGCCGGTACCGCCGATGATGCCCACGGTCCGCCCGGGAGCGGCGGAGAAATCAATGTCCGTCAGGGAGGCGTCACCGGCCCCCGCATAGTGGGCCGTCACGTGCCGGAATTCCACGGCACCCCGGAGGGTGTCCGTTTCCTTGCCGCTCTGCTGGTCATTTTCAGTAGCCAGTACTGCCCCGATCCGGTCGGCACAGGCGGCAGCCTTGGTCATGTTGATGATCAGGTCCGCCATTTTAATGAGCTCTACCAGGATCTGGGACATGTAGTTGTAAAGTGCGATCACCAGGCCCTGGGTCAGAATACCGTTCTGGACCTTGATGGCACCCACATTTACCAGAATGACAATGGCCAGGTTGATGACCACATAGGTCACGGGATTCATCAGAGAAGAGATACGCCCTGCTACCAGCTGGCTTTTGGTCAAAGCCTGGGTCCGGTCTTCAAATCCTGCAACTTCGCTGTCCTCTTTGCAGAAGGCCCGTAAGACCCGGACGCCGGTGAGGTTCTGCCGGGTGGCGGAGGTCACCTGGTCCAGCCCTGCCTGTACCTTCTTATACTTGGGCATGGTGATGAGCATGATGCCGAAAACGATGACGCACAGCACCGGGATCACTCCGGCAAAGACCAGCGCCGCCTGGGCATCGATGGTAAAGGCCATGATCATGGCACCGAAGACCACAAAGGGGGACCGAAGCAGCAGCCGCAGAGTCAGGTTTACGCCGCTCTGGACCTGGTTGATATCGGAGGTCATCCGGGTAATGAGGGTCGATGTGCCCATGCTGTCGATCTGGGTGTAGCTCAGCCCCAGCACATGCTCCAGCAGGGCATGCCGCAGCCGGGTGCAGAAGCCAACCGCCGCACTGGCGGCAAAATACTGGGCGGTGACGGAGCATAACAGCCCCACCAAACCCAGGCCGATCATGACCAGGCACATCCGGATGATGTAGCCCTTGTCGCCGCCGCCGATGCCCGTGTCTACGATGCTCGCCACCACCAGCGGCACCAGCAGCTCCAGCCCCGCCTCCAGCAGCTTGAAGAGAGGCCCAAGAACGCACTGCTTCTCGAAGCCTTTCATGTATTTGATGATCTGTTTCAAAGCATCCACCTCTTGTTCTTGTTTCTGCCTTATCTTAGCACATTCCCACCCTCTTTTCAATTGAGAATCCGAATTTATCTCAGCAGGCAGCAAATAAGAAAACAAATAATCCGAACCCATCTCCCACAGGGAAGAATTGGTTCGGATTATGTTTGGTTCGTGATGGTGACCAGAATCAAACTGGTACGCACGGCAGGGCGAGAGGCAGGGACTATTTGACGCTTCTAGTCGATGTATGAACAGATGATGTGGTCAATCGACAAAGACATAGTCTTTCAGCCGATGGAAAGCTTCCTCCACACGGGACTGAGGAAGGGCTAGGTTGATACGCAGGTGGCAGGGGCCAAAGAATTGTCGGCCGTCCTGCAGGGCGACGCCCACATCCCAGCAGGCCTGCTCTACTTCTTCGATGGTTTTGCCGTGGGCAGCGCACCAGTCGGTGCAGTCAACGAAGAGCATATAAGTGCCCTGGGGATGGCTGACGGAAAGTCCGGGGAGATTTTTGGCAATGAACGCACAGGCGAAATCCACATTTCCGGTGAGAACCTTCCGCAGTTCATCGACCCATTCCATACCCTCGGTGGAGTAGGCGGCAATCAGGGCGTGCATAGACAGCACATTGCGGTGATTGTATTGGGTCAGTTTTGCCTCCTTGTCCATTAGGTCCCGGATGCGCTTGTTGTAGACAATGCGGTAAGAACCCACAAGACCGGCTAGGTTGAAGGTTTTGCTGGGGGCATAGATGCCGACGGTTCGCATCTTCGCGTCCTCAGAAATGGACTGGGTTGGGGTATGGTGGAAACCTTCCAAAGTCAGGTCGGACCAAATCTCATCGGAGATCACATATACATCATGCTTTTTGCACAGCGCCATGAGCTGTTCCAGCTCCCAGCGCTCCCAAACCCGGCCGCAGGGATTGTGGGGAGAACAGAAGACCAGGGTGTGGATACGCTCACTGAGAATTTTACGCTCCATATCCGCAAAATCCATGCGCCAAACGTTGTTTTCATCCAGCACCAAGGGACTGTGGACTGCACGATAGCCATTGTTTTCCAGAGTGTGGGTAAAGCCGATATAAGCGGGGGTGTGAATCAGGACGGTGTCTCCCTTTGCGCACAGCACATTCAGAGCGGAAGCAACACCGCCCAAGACGCCGTTGGCATAGCTCAGATGCTCAGGGAGAAGACCCTCTATGCCGTTGCGTTCCTTTTGCCAGCGGAGAATGGCTTCGATATACTCTGGGCGGGGTGAAAAGTAGCCGTAGGCCGGATGCTGTGCCCGGCGGACGATGGCCTCAGGGACAGTGGGGACGGTGGGGAAGTTCATGTCTGCAACCCACATTGGGATGGGGTCAAAGCCTTCCTTCGGCACGGTTGGAGCAATCCCACCGCCGCCAAGTCCGTCTACAGCCATGGCATCCATGCCTCTGCGGTCCATAATGGATGTAAAATCATATTTCATATGCAAAATGCCTCCTGAAAGTAGTCACACAAGAAAAAGAACAAGGCAACTTTGCGTAGATATGTGCCCTCCCACATAGGGAGGGCATTTTTCAGACAAGGACGATTTCTGTGCCCATGCTGGAGATGCGGTCCAACTGCTCGGCGTTGGAATCGGTTTTAACGGTAATCAGGGTGTCGATATCCTTGAAATCGCAGAAGACATAAATGCCTCGACGGGAGAATTTGCTGGAGTCCAGCAGCGCGATCCGTTTATCGGCGCAGAGGGCGGAATATTTTTTGACCGGCAGCTGCAACGGATAAGAAACGGTAAGACCGGAGCAGTTATACACGCCGGTGGAGGCGAGAAAAGCAATATCTACATTGATCTTTTTGAAAAATTCCTCCACCTCCAGGCCAACCATAAATTCGCTGTTGGGGACCAGGGATCCGCCGGGAATGGAGACGTTGAACTTTTTGCAGATCCGCAGGGCGTTCCCGGGAGAGTGCGTCACAAAATCCAGATTGTTCAGGGCTGGGTCCGCAACAAGGTAGTCGCAAAGGGCGGAGATGGTTGTACCGGTATCTATAGAAATGGACATACCATTGGAGATGTATTTGGCGGCTGCAGCTGCGATGCGTTTCTTTTCATCCAGAAAAACGTTTGGTTCAGCATCGCCGCTATCCAGCAGGAAAGCGGAACCGCGATTGCGGAAAATCAGCTTCCGATCTTCCAACTCCAAAAGATCCCTGCGTATCGTTGTAGGGGTGACGTGGAAATATTGGGCCAATTCTTCAACGGTAGCGCTGTTTCGCTGCAGCAGCAGATTGTAGATGCGATCAATACGATAGGAGTTTCCCATGAGCTGCGTCCTCACTTGTGTTCGCTGTGTTTGAGAATGTGTTTGCTATGAATGATTATAAACGGAAGAACAATTAATGTCAATTCAAAAATGGAAAAAAATGGAATAAATTCAGGTGGGAACAGGAGAATGAACATATTTAGTCATTACATGTTCGATTAGAACAAACATTATGAACATATGATGCTATTTGATGAACAGGTGTAAAATCCGCTTGACATTTGACAGATTGTGCTGTATGCTGTCGATGTCACAAGAAATGAACAAAGCGAAGCGATAAAAACTGTTAATGATGCACAAAATTGAAGGAGGCGGATTGTACAATATAAACGAGAATATATGGCACTTGATATGTAATGAACGAAAAAATCACAAAAAATATTCGAAACTTAACGAAAACTGAAAACATCTGTACACGCAAAGGATATCTACGGCGCTGCGGCCCGTGATATAAAACAAATTTTGCAGGAGGAAATGTATGAAAACCACGAAGAAACTGATTGCCCTCGTGTTGGCCCTCGCAATGTGCCTGAGTCTCGTCGCCTGCGGCGGCAGTGGCACATCCACTTCCAACAGCACCGGCAACACCGCCCAGAATTCCGCAAACGACACCAAGAAGGACTCCACCGATAACGGCGCCAAAAAGAAGATCATCTTCTTCACCGCCTTCATTGGTGACTTCGGCCTGTCCGACATGGGCTACCGTGCCGTTCAGGAGCTGGCTGAGACCTACAACATGGACTGGACTCTGGTCGAATATGGTTCCTATGATGCGGCTCTGGCTGTGAACTGCTTCTGGGATGCCCTGGAGACCACGCACTACGATTACTTCTTCGGTCCTTCCTGGTACATTGAAAGCATCATTGACGATGCCGCCAAGCAGTACCCTGACACCACCTTCATCCACTACGACGTTGGTAAGGGCGTTGAGTTCAATGAGCCCAATGTCTACGGCATCACCTTTGCCCAGAATGAGTCCTCCTTTATGGCCGCGATTCTGCAGTGCCTGATGACCAAAAACGGCAAGGTCGGCTGCGTCTCTGCTGACAGCCCCATCCTGAACGACTTCTCCACCGGCTGGCTGGCTGGCGTGAAGTACGCCAAGAAGGAGATGGGCCTGGATGTTTCCTGGCTGCACTCCTATATGCCTGAAACTTCTATGTCCGCTGTTTACGAGTCCGCCAACGTAATGTACGACAATGGCTGCGACTTTGTGTGGTCCATCTCCGCTCAGATGCTGCTGGCTGCCTGCCAGGCTGCTGAGGAACACGGCGGCCATGAAAAGGGCTACTGGGTCATGGGTTGTGACTACGATCAGTACGAGTACTTCAAGACCCTGGCTGCTCAGGACGAGTCCTCCGCTGTTGGCTACCAGAACATCCTGACCTCTATCACTAAGAACATCGCTCCCGCTGCCAGCGCCATCATCGCCAGCGTAGAAAGCGGCGACGGCTCCGTCCAGCCCGGCAACAAGGTCTGGGGCGTTTACGAGAACGGTGTCGGCTACCTGGAGAACGAAAACTTCCTGGCCAACGTCCCCGCGGATGTACAGCAGACTCTGAAGGACATCATTGCTAAGATCGGTGCCGGTGAAATCAAGGTCCCCTCTTACTATGACTTCAACACCTACGAAGCCTTTGCTGCCTACCGGGATAACCCCGATGCTGATTTCCAGGCCTGAGGTTAACAGTCAACCTGCGTAAGGTGATTCCGGAGGGCGAAGAATGCGAGTTCTTCGCCCTCATTTCAGAGGCTCTGATCCGATTGCCCGGGCAGGGCAGTCCGGACCACCGGATCAGAGCTTCTACATATTCCGAAAGGAAGGAAAGGTGAAAAAATGGCAAAAGAGCTGCTCAGGATGGAGGGCATTACTAAGATTTATCCCAATGGTTTTATGGCCAATAAGGATGTAACTCTATCCGTGGATGAAGGCGAGATCCATGCCCTGATCGGAGAAAACGGTGCCGGTAAGACGACATTGATGAAAATCCTGTTTGGCCTGGAGTCGCATCAGGAAGGCAAAATCTATATCAATGGGGAAGAAGCACACATTGCCAATCCTCTGGATGCTATCGCAAAGGGCGTCGGCATGGTGCATCAGCATTTTATGCAGGTGTCCAACCTGACGGTGGCAGAGAACATTGTTCTTGGCATGGAGCCTGGGAAGGGACCTATCTTTGATAAGAAGGAGGCGATCCGGATCACCCAGGAGGCGGTGGACAAGTTCAATCTGAACGTGGAGCCGGATAAGCTGATTCGGGACCTTTCTGTAGGACAGAAGCAGAAGGTTGAGCTGCTGAAGAGCCTGGTCCGGGGCGTGAAGGTCCTGATTCTGGACGAACCCACTGCCGTTCTGACACCGCAGGAGACACGGGAGCTGTTCGTTCAACTCAAGCAGCTGCGGGACCAGGGCTACGGCATCATCTTTATTTCCCATAAACTAGACGAGGTCATGGAGCTGTGCAGCAGGGTAACGGTGCTGCGCCACGGCAAGGTCACAGGTCACGGAGAGATTAAGGATCTTGATCCTGCCAAGCTCTCCAAGATGATGGTGGAGCGGGAAGTAGATCTGACCATAGATAAGGCACCGGCAAAGCCGAAGGATACCGTCATTCACGTGGAGCACCTGAATTATGTGGATGATTTTGGTAAATTGGTCGTGAATGACTTGAGTTTTGGTATCCGGGCTGGTGAAGTCGTTGGCATTGCCGGCGTAGAAGGCAATGGACAGACCGAGGTTTCGGAGATTATTTCCGGTCTGCTGCCCAGAACCTCCGGTGAGGTTTATTTGAATGGCAATGAGACCTCCGGAAAGACCATTGCTCAAATCCGGGAAATGGGCTTGGCCCATATTTCTGAGGACCGGATGAAGCAAGGCATGGCCGCGGGACTGTCTATTCGGGACAACATCCTGGCTTGCTATCTGAATACCGGAAGGTTTGGCAAGAAACAGCTGCTGAATATGAAGAAGCTGAACGGGTTTGTGGACCAGTGCATCCAGGATTTTGAGATTGCCTGCACCGGCGGCAGCGAAAATATCAAGTTTCTTTCCGGCGGCAATATCCAGAAGGTCATTGTGGCCCGCGAGTTTTCCGGGAGTGCAAATTTCATCATTGCCAACCAGCCTACCCGAGGTATCGATGTAGGTACTGCGGACCTGATCCGTCGTCTGCTGGTGAAAACGACCCGGGAAAACAACAACGCTGTGCTGCTGATTTCTTCTGACTTGGCGGAAATCATGGAGGTTTCTGACCGACTGCTGGTCATGAAGGACGGACAGATCGTCGCGCAGTTTACCAACGTAAAGGGTGTTACCGATGAAACGCTGGGCGAGTACATGCTGGGTGTGAAACGCATGAGCCCTGAAGAAATGGGGGACCTGTTTTGAAAAAAGTACAAAGAATAGACTCGGCCTTTGAGGTCCTGCGTGTCTTCCTGGGCATTGTCATTGCCTATGCCTTGTGTCTGGTCGTTATCGTCCTGGTCACCGGCGCTGACGGTGCCAGGGATGCTATCTACAATTTCGCCATCGGTCCTTTCACCTCCCGGCGCCGGTTTGCCCAGGTACTATCCCGTATGTGTCCGTATATGCTGATTGGCTGCGGCATGTGCTTTGTGTACGCCAGCGGGCGGTTCAGTGTGGTCAGTGAAGGCATTATCAACATTGCGCCTATTCCCATCCTGTATGTGATTTTTTGCACTACCTTCGGTACCCAGATCATGGCAGGCATGCCCAAATTTGCCAACCAGATCATCATCATTGTGTCCTGTGCGGTGGTGGGCGGACTTGTCGCCATGATCCCTGCCTATGGCCGTGAAAAGCTGGGAGCCAACGAAATGGTCACCTCGACAATTATCAATTACGTGTGCCTATACTTGGCGCTGTGGGTAGTGCGTGGCTATATGGCAGACAGAAGTCATTCTTTCCTGTGTACCCCGAATTTCCCTGACAATATGCGCTTCACGCGCTATTGGGGCAATACAAACCTGAGCGAGGGCGTCTGGGTAGCCATCATTGGCGTAATCATTGCCTGTGTTATTTTCTATCGTACTCGATTGGGTGTGGAGATCCGTATTACCGGTGCTAACCCTAATTTTGCCCGCTATGCCGGTATTAATACCAGCATTACCCCATTTATGGGACAGGTTCTGGGCGGCATTTTTGCCGGTGTTGCCGGCGCTGTGGAAGTTTTCGGCGCCTATGACCAGTATCAGCTGTCCATGCTGACTAACATTGGCTTTGACGGCCTGATCATCGCGGTTATGGCAAAAAAGCAGCCCATCTTCGTACCGGTGACGGCATTTGTACTGGCCTATATCCGTACTGCCGCCGCTGTACTGAACACCAATACCAATATCCCCATCGAGCTCGTTACCATGCTGCAGGCTGTTATCATCTTCTTTGTGGCTGCAGAAGAGTTCCTAGGCAAGAGTCGTCAGAAAGCCATCATCAAGGCTTCCCGCGAGTGTCAGTAAGGAGGGGCGAAACCTATTATGGAATTTATTACCAATGTTATTTACTCCATTATCCGAATTTCCACCCCTATTATTTTCGTAGCTATCTGCTCCACAATCTCTGCACAGGCTGGCCTGCTGAATATGGCTGGTGAGAGTATGATGCTGGTGGCATCCCTGGCCGGTGTTATCTTCAGCGCCATGTTCCAGAATGTGTGGCTGGGCATCCTGGGCGGCATGCTCAGTGCCATGGTGATCGTATTGATCATCTGCTTTGCCGCATTCTACATGAAGGTCGATCTGTATCTGATGTCCATATCCATGAACTTGGCCATGGGCGGCGGCGTGATATTCGTTATGTGGGTGCTCACCGGCACCAAGGCGAATACCGCTGGATCCATTTCCAGCCTGGCGTTGGGCAACATTGATATCCCTATTATCAAAGATATCCCCATCCTCGGTTCCATCATTTCTGGACATAATGTCTTTACCTACATGGCGATCCTGATGGCGGTTGTGGTATGGTTCCTGCTGTTCAAGACCAAGCTGGGCCTGCGGATGCGTGCCATTGGTGAGAATCCTGCCGCCGCTGAGGCTGTGGGTATCAACACCAAGCGAATCTATACCATTGCGTTCCTGATTGCCGCTGCCATTGGCGCTCTTGGTGGTATGTATCTGTCCATGGGCTATCAGAGCTTCTTCTCCAAGGGCCTGACTGCCAACCGTGGTTTCATCGGCATGGCAGCAGCCACCATTGGCGGTAATCAGCCCTTCGGTGCATTGCTGATGAGCTTTGTCTTCGGCATTGCCTATGCTACGACCAATTATCTGCAGCCCTACATCAGCGACGCCTATCTGCTGCAGAGTATTCCATTCATTCTGTGCACCGTTGTTTATCTGGTGATTTCCGGCTATCGCTCCACTGCGGAAGCTAGAAAAATTAGAAGAAACCGGGCACGCCTGGAAAAATTGCAGCACCACGAAGCATAAGTCGAAGCTGGAGCGGTGAAAAAAGGTGATCGCCGCAGGACAAAACCAGAATTCAGTTACGGTTCGCTGAGAGCTTTCTTCCGAGAAGTTACGGAATCCATCCCCACAGATAGATGGGCGGATGCCCTTCCGGGTGATTGGATTTGTGCCTCTGGGCCCGCTTGCGCGAACGAAGCGCAGGCGGGCTTTTCCCGTTATAAAAGATGGAAGGATGAAAGCCGCCCCTAAGAAGATAAGGAGCTTTCCAAGTGAGAAACTACTATAACACCATAACTTTACAGACCGAAGATCTGCGAAATCTGACGGCGGTGCAGGTAGAGCGCTGCTACGATGAGGGAAAGCTGGCTTCCCTAATGGATGCGCAGACCTTCCGCAGCCTGAAGCGGGTCGTGGTCACTGGCTGCGGCGACTCCTACTCCGCTGCCGGAGCCATGCTGGGTACTTTTCGATTCCACAGCGGCCTGCCGAGAGTAGACGCACCGGACCCTATGGATTTTTGCAGGTTTTACAGCAAAGAGGAGGTTACCTGCGGCTATGAGGAGGACCAGGTACTGGTGATTGCAGTGTCAGCCTCCGGCGGTTCCGCCAGGATCTCGGAGATTCTGGAGAAGGCAAATCAAATGGGTGTGCACTCAATGCTGATTTCCAATAACCCGGCCTCCAGCGGCGCCAAGGTGTCGAAGCATATGTATTATGTGGAAACCCCGGAGGGGTGCAATTCCCCCGGATTCCGGTCATATTTTGCAAGCCTGGTGGCGTTGAGCGCTCTGAGTGCCTATATCGGACTGGTCCAGGGGCATATCGACAGGGACCGTTTTTGGGAGATCCGGGACAGTATTCAGCCGCATATGATGACGTTTATGGAGCAGTTTGACCGTATTGATCGGGAAATGATCGCTTTGGCCCAGAGTTGGAAGAACTATACCAAATTTGAGATCATCGGCGACCATGACGCTGCGTTCTCCGCACAGTTTGTGGAGGAGAAGTTTATTGAGTGCGCCGGTGTGCATACGGTCCATGCGGATTCCGAGGACTGGTGCCATATCAATTTCTTTCTGCGGGAACCGCAGACCATTGGCACGGTATTTCTGACGGCACGAGACAGCGCCAGCTTTGACCGGGTGATCTATTCCATCCGTTCTGCTGTTCAGGTTGGCCGGCCGGTGCTGGTGGTCACGGACGCGGAAGAGGGGCTGATTCCCCGGGGAGCGGCAGTCTGCCGGATCCCAAAGGCAAAAGAGGGCTGGCTGAACGCGTTGACGGACTTTATCCCTGGCTCTCTACTGGGTTCCTATGTGGCTGAATGTGCCGGAAAGCTTTTCTTTGGTGGGAAATATGATTACAGGACACAAACATGGCATTTTGACGGCTGAGCGGGGGGAAGACGATGAATAAGATGTATTTTAATAACGGCCTTCGGCTCCAGTGCCTGGATGTGGAGGGGCTTTGTATGGAACAGCTCCGGCGAAGCGTGGCTTCTTTTCAGAACCTTCTCCCAATAGAAAAAATCAAGAATGCCAAGCGGATCATCGCCTCCGGTGCAGGAGATTCTTTTTTAGCGGCAGCGGAAAGCAAGGGTGCTTTTGCACGATATCTCCCCGATGTGCGCTATGAGGCTCCCAGCGGGATCGAGGCCGGCCGGTATTTGGAAATGGAAAAGGAAGAAACCGATACCATTGTGGTGGGTATCAGTGTGGGCGGTGGCACGGCGCGTGTATCGGAGATCCTTCGGCGCGGTGTGAAGCACGGTTGCTGTGCGATTGCCTTGACGGACAATCCCAATAGCCTGGCGGCCCACTCGGGTAATTATTTGTACCATACCAATACTCCGGTGGGGGACAACATTTCCGGCTTGCGGACATACTATGTATCTATGATCTCTTTGTACGTCATGGCTGCGGCTATGGGGGAAATCCGGACGGGGAAACCCTTTTTGAAAGAACTGGAGCAGCAGGTAGAAAAATATCGAAATGAGTTTTTTCGGAATATTTCCCAGATGGATGACATCTGTTTTGAGAAAGCCCTCGCTTGGCGCAAGAAAAAATATTTTGAAGTTACAGCGGATGGCCCGATGTTTTGGTGCGGTAAGTTTCTGTCAGCCAAGATGGCAGAACTTTCCGGAGATGTCTGTTCTGTAATCGACAGCGAGAACTATTTTCACGTGAACGGCCTTCTCTATCCGGCAGAGGAAATCGGAGAAATGAACTTGGTTTCCGGCTGCGACGAGAATGTAGACCGCATCACGGAGACCATCAATTCCCAGGTCAAGGCGGGAAGAAATGTGATTGTATTTAGCGACCTGGAGCCTGTGGGAATGGGAATCACCCAGCAAGTTACCTGGTGCCCCATGGCGGTCCCCGAGGAAGAGTACAGCTTTTTGCTGCCCCTGTTTTCCTATATACCGGGATCCATTCTGGCAAGCTATCGTGCGACGCTGATGGGTGAGCCATTCTTCCGGGGTGGCGGTGGGATGCCCTATATGACCTTAGGCTCCAATCCCATTCAAGTGATTTGATCGGGAGGGAAGAGATGAAGCATTATGACTACATTTGTGCGGGAAACCTGATTCTGGACAGCAAGGGAATGAAAGATGCTCACGAGGGCTGTAAGGAGTATCCCGGTGGTCCGGCTACCTTTGCCTATACCGGTGTGCGGATCTGGACAGACAGCGTTATGCAGCTCAGCCGCACAGGAAAGGACTATGCTCCTTTTTTTCAGGAATGGATCGAAAAAAATGAGGTTGAGACCCAGGGAATCAAGGTTGTCTGTGATCGGGCAAACCACCTGTATGGGTTCAGCCATGCCTACGGATTTTGTCCGGCACCCAAGTTTGATGCCATGACGCTGGATGCGTGGCAAGACTTTGGATATCAGAAGATCCGCCCGGAAGATATTGGGGAGTTTACAAAAGAGGGCGGTGTCAAGGGCGTCTATTTGGCGGCAAACCCTGACAGCGTTTTTTGGGATATGCTGGGGATGATCAAGAAGCGAGACGGCTTCAAACTCATGTGGGAAATTGAAAGTGTTTGGGCAAGACCAGAGTTTATGGACCTTATCCTTCATGCGGCGCAGTTTACGGATATTTTCAGTATCAACTTAGCGGAAACGCAGGCCTTGTTCGGCTGCGAGAGTGATGAAGATTGTATCCAGGGCCTGCGAACTCTGGGTGTCGATATGATTCTCTTCCGGGTAGGCGAGAGGGGATTGTACGTTGTTACAAAGAATGAGGCGGTTTATCTGCCGCCTGCCCCTGGTCCCGTGGTGGACACTGTTGGCTGCGGCAACAGTTCTACCGGCGGTGCGCTTTACGCATATGCGGAGGGAAAGGACCCACTGACCGTTGGCCTGATGGCAAATATCGCCTCTGCTCGGAATCTGATGCAGTACGGGCTTATTCCAGAATTCCGATCGATCCGGGAGGAGTGCTTCCGGGAGCTGGAAGGGCTCAAAGAGCAGTACAAATAAAAGGAGAAGAAAAATGGGATATGATTACGTTATTGCCGGCAATGTTATGCTGGACAAGGTAGTATTTATGGATGGTACGGAGTCCGGACATGAGAGCATCGGCGGTCCTGCTACTTTTGCCTACAGCGGTGTCCGTATCTGGACGGATAACGTTATGCAGTGCAGCAACCTGGGGGCGGACTATAAAACACTGTTTACCCCCTGGATCGAAAAAAATCAGGTGGTTACCGATGGCTATAAAGTTGTTTGTGACCGCTGCAACCATTCTATTATGTACTTTAAGGATCGCAGCGGCGCCTATTTTCAGCCTGGCGAGCGGGAAATCAGCGAGGAGGAAAAGTGGCTGAAGCACGATGCTTGGCAAGACTTCGGCTATATGAAGACCAAGCCTGAGGAAATTGAGGTATTTACCAAGGGCAATCATGTAAAGGGCGTTTATGTGGCACAGAATGCGGATCGCACCTACTGGAGGAAGCTGTCAGCCATCAAGAAACGGGACGGATTCAAGCTCATGTGGGAAATCGAGGGCCCTTGGGCGCATATCCACTATCTGGAGGATGTGAAGCAGATATGCCACGATGCTGTGGATATTTTCAGCCTGAATATTGAAGAGGCTCAGTGCCTGTTCGATTGCGAAGGAGACGAGGCTTGTATCCGGGAGCTGCAGAAGTTGGATGTGGACATGACGTTCTTCCGGGTGGGTGCCCGGGGAGCTTATGTGGTTACGCCCACAGAAGCAATCTACTTGAAGCCTGCTCCTGGACCCGTTGTAGACCCCACAGGATGCGGCAATACTTCCACTGGCGGTGCGCTTTATGCTTACGCGGAGGGGAAGGATCCTCTGATGGTCGGTATTATGGCCAATGTGGCATCCTCCATGAATATCCGCCAGTATGGTATCATTCCGGATATGCTTGGCGTTCGCCAGGAGTGCTATGATCTGGCGCAAAAGCTGTATGAGGAGTATCAAAAGGAAAACGGGACACGAGGAGGGCAGGGCAAATGAACAAGAAGGATTACTACAACTCTGTGACAGATCAGGTCCTGGACCTGAAAAACCTGGCGCCTGTTCAATCCAAGATATGCTTCGATTTGGAGTTCCTAAAAAAAACGCTGCCTGTTGAGAAAGCGGAGAAGATCCGCCGGGTCATCATAACCGGCTGCGGGGATTCCTATTCCGCTGCCGGTGCGGTGATGCCTGGTTTTAAGAAGCTCAGCGGTTTGCGGGCGTGCAATAGTCCGGACATTATGGACTTTTGCAGTTTCTATACAGAGCAGAAGATCCTGAAGGGATTTCAAGCGGAGGAAGTACTCTTTGTGGGCATCAGCTTTTCCGGGGGTTCCGCCCGGGTCATTGAGGCCTTGGAAAAAGCCAATGCTCTGGGAGTCCACTCCCTGCTGATCACCCGGACGCCGGGCTCCAAGGGGGCGGAAGCGGCGGAGCTGGTCATGGATGTGGCTACTCCGGCAGGGTGCAATACACCGGGGCTTCGATCCTACTATGCAAGTCTCATTGGTTTGACAGCCCTGGGGGCTTACCTGGGCCTGTGCCGGGGACATTTGACGCAGGAGGCCTTCTGCCAAGTCCCGAGGGACATTGAGGAATTGACCATGGCATTCATGGAGCGCTTCGACGAGATCGACGATTTGATGTTTGCCGAGGCGCTGAGGATGCGCGACATCCGGAAGTTTGAACTGCTGGCGGACTGGAATGAGGGGTATTCTGCCCAGTTTGTGGAACAGAAGATCATTGAGTGCAGCGGCTCCTTCTGCTGCCACACGACCTCTGAGGAGTTTGCACATATCAGCTTCATGGCCCGGTGCCCGGAGGAAATCGGGGAAATCGTTATGATTAATGGGGAAGATAAGAGCAGAACCCGAATGAAGGACACCATCAACGGCTGCTTGGCGCAGCACAGACCGACACTGATCGTGACGGACATGGACCCGGAGAAGTTTGACCTGTCTGTGAATGTGTTTGCCGGGAACAGCCCTTATTTTAAACAGGAGACCGGCTATGACACCATGGCGGAGCGGGGAAGACCCACATTCTGCCAGATTCCGAAAGCCAGGGAAAGCTGGATGTCTCCGTTTGTTGATTTTCTCCCCGGGGCCTTGCTCGCCGGTTACCACGCCGCCGTTAACGAGATCCCCTTTTTTGGCGGACGCTATAATTTCCGTACCCAGACCTGGAACATGAACTAAGGAGGGGAGTCCAGTGTATAGAAGATTAAAAGATGAAAAATACTACAGAAAGTTCTATTTCCAGGACAGTTTCTACAACCAGTGTATGGATGTGGACCCGCTGACCATGGTGCAGTTTGACCAGTCTGTGGAACAGGTGAAGAAAATCATCAATGAACCCATTTTTTCCACGTGCACCCATATGGTCGGTGTGGGCTGTGGGGACTCCAATGTTGCGTCATTTGCCGTGAAGGATGCGTTTGCGTACTATCTGCCAGATGTGGAGTACGAGGGCGTAGAGGCTATTGAGATGAGCCGTCACTACGACTATCCGGAGGACTGCTCTCAAATGGCGGCCCTGTTTATCAGCTTCTCCGGCGGCGTCATCCGCACGCTGGAGGCAATGGAGCAGTGCAAACGCCATGGGGTGACCACCGTTGGTGTGACTACTGCGGTGAACTCGGATACGGCGAAAAACGCGGATATTTTCTACTATACTGACACCCCCAAGGGTGACAACAATGCCGGTCTGCGTACCTATTACAGCAATGTTATGAGCTGTATCGTTCTGGCGGCGGCCATGGCGGAAAAGCGGACGGGAAAGTCCTATTTGTCGGAGCTGCGGGAGCAGGTAAAAAAATATCACGATGCCTTCTTTGCAGAGATTGCCAATATAGATGAGACTTGCTTCCGCGCGGCCATACATTTTATGGATAAGGGACTGCTGGAAGTCACTGCGGATGGACACAACTTCTGGTCCGGCCGGTTTGTCCAGGCTAAGATCCTGGAGCTGTCCGGAGATGTGTGCGCTACCATCGATAGTGAAAACTATATGCATGTCAATTCCCACATGTGCCCAGGCAGCGATATTGCGGAATTGGTGATCCTGAACAGCAATGATGGAAATGTAAAGAACATGGCAAATACTGTCAACGCAATGGTCGCCCGGGGGCACAGAGAGGTTCTACTGTTCTGTGACAAGACACCGGAGGAGATTGGGATTACGGAAAAGGTGATTTACTGCCACGTTCCTGTCCCCGAAAAGCGGTGGAATTTCCTGGCGCCGATTTATGCCTATCTGCCCGGTTCTATTTTTGCTGGATTCCGCCATACGACACTGGGAGAGCCAATGTTCCGGGGCGGCATGGACTTCAGCTTTTTCCCAGCTACCTACTGCTCTCCCATGGAAGTGGTGGAGTTGTAAGATGAAATAAAAGAAAGGATCATACATATGGCTACTTGTTTTGACAATTTGAATGGAAAGAAACTGGTTATCGGCCTTGTACATTTGCTTCCCATGCTGGGGACTCCTCTCTACGAGGACGGAAACATGGATAAGATGACGGAGAAGGCCATTGCCGACTGCAAAACGCTGAAGGAAAACGGTGCGGATGGCGGTTTGATCCAGACGGTGGATGTATTCTACCCCTCTACCGACGACACGGACTATGCCCGTGTAGCCGGCTTGGCGGCGGTAACAGCCCGGGTACGGGCGGAACTGGGGCCTGATTTCATCATCGGCTCTCAGATTATGTGGAACTGCATTACGCCCTCTCTGGCTGTTTGCAAAGCGGCCGGTGCAGACTTTACCCGTTGTACGGCGTTGGCAGGCAACACCGACTCTATGTACGGCATGATCGAGGCTCAGCCTCTGAAGGTCGCGGAGTATCGCAAAAAAATCGAAGCCATGAATATTGGCATGCTGGCGGAAATTTCCGGCTATCATCATACTGGGGATGACAGCGATGCGGCTATCCAGAGCCTGGCGGCAACCTCTATGCGGCTGGGAGCCAATGCAGTCGAGGTCTGTGACCGTGATTTTGCCCGGAATGAGAAGCTGGTAAAGGCAGTGAAGGCAATCAGCGGCGGCAGCATCCCGGTTATTTTGGGCGGCGCGACGAATGTGGAAAACTGTGCGGATCGGCTTCGCTATGCGGATGGCGCACTGGTTGGCACCGCCTTTGAAGGCGGCAAGTGGGGCGGCCCTGTCATTGGCTCTATCGTGGCGGACTATGTGCGCAAGGTCCGTCAGTTGGAGGAAGAACTGGCGAAGTAACAGATATTTCCGCCTCAGCTTGCCTGGGGCGGAAGTAAACAAAAGGAGCGATTCCAATGAAAAGGACATTACACAAACTACTGGGATTCCGGTCCGGGACACCATGGAAAGAGCTATTGGCTGCCGTGTATTATCTGGCATGTGCCGCGTTTTTGGTCATCGGTATGGTGACACCTCCACTGATTGCCTGTGGGCCTTGGGATACGGCGGTTGTTAAGCTGTCAACATTTGTGCTTTTCTTGTGGATGCTGAGCCCGGCTATCTTCCTGTCCGATACGGCTTTCCGGGCAAAGCTGCCCCTTTTTAAGAAGAGAATCGCTATGTACTCTCTGGTCGGACTGATGATTGTGTTCGTGCTGTTTCAGTATCTGTTCACGGCGGTGGAGGGGTTGCATACCCATGAATATCTGGATGAATTCAGAACCTATATCAGTGCCACCTATGAGGGATTTGTAGAGGCGGGGACCGCCAAATAACAGGGGGATTATGGAGAATAAGAAACACTATGCCTGGAAAATTGTACTGGCATGTATTTTAATGAAACTGGGCACCGGCGGATTTATCGGTGTGGCTATGGGCAACTTCATTACACCAATTGTCCGGGAACTGGGATGCCAGGTCAGCCAGTTGACAACGTATACCAGTATTAATGCGATTTCCATGGCGCTGCTGTATACGACGGCGGCCAAATGGATCAATACCAAGCATATCGGAAAAATCATGGGCTTTGCGTCTGTGGCGGAGGTTGTGGGCCTGGCACTGATGGGTACCTACCGGACTGTGGAGATGTTTTACCTGTCGGGTGCGTTGATCGGTATTGCCCAGGCATTTACCGGCTTTGTGGCGTTGCCTATTGTCATCAATATGTGGTTCAAGAAGAACACAGGTACGGTGTTGGGGGCCATTGTGTCCATTGGCAGCGCGGCAACTATGCTCTACAGCTTGCTTTCCGGACAGCTGATTACCTGGTTCGGCTGGCGGAATGCCTATTTTATCATGGCAGCGGCTTCTGCGGTCATCACGATTCCGGCGGTATTCCTGTTTATCAAACGGCCTGAGGAAGCAGGCTGTCTGCCCTATGGGTCAGACAGCCCGGAGAGATTGACCGGAAGCGCGGAGCCAGGAAGAGCATCTCAGGAGGACATGTCCCTGTCGGCTAAACAGGCGTTTGCATTGCCGTTGCTCTACATTGCTTGGGTAGCTTGCGTGATGTATAGCTATTCCTGCGGTGTGGCTGGGTATGCGACAACCTTTGCTACGATGGAACTGGGGCAGTCGACTGCTTTTGGCTCTGTGGTGGGTGTATGCAGCAGTCTGGGCGGAGTGCTCAGTAGTTTGGTAGTTGGCCGGATTAATGATCGATATGGCGTCAAGATGGGGCTGCTGTGGGGTTCTGTGACCACGACAGCTGGATACCTGATGATGCTATTGAGCTACCGAAATGCGTTTTTCGTATATCCCGCTATTTTTGTGGTAGGACTGGGGAGCTGCATGTATATGGTCCAGTGTCCGCTGTTGGCCAGAAATATTGTTGGGTCTAAGGAGTATTCTACGATTTGGTCCCGGATGATGATGATCAACAGCCTGATTGGCGGAGGATTATACTCCACAATCGGTATGTTCTACGACAGAAGCGGGACCTATCGTGGCGCGTTCCTGATGGCCATTGGCATGTACATCGGTGCTGGGATATTGGGCACCATTTCTGTCGATCAAAGCAGAAAGCTTCATGAGAAGCTGGAAAAGAATAGTTGAGGCGAATAATCGATGTTAAAAGATAAAAACCATTATGCCTGGAAAGTCGTAGCAGCCTGTATTTTAATCAAAATAGGCACGGCGGGCCTGACGGCTGCCGCCATGGGCAACTTTGTGACCCCCATCGTTCGGGAACTGGGGTGCAGCGTCAGTGCGCTGTCCGCTTATACCAGTGTCAATGCGGTAGCTATGGCGCTGCTGTATACGACTGCAGTTAAATTTCTGAATACCAAGAATATTGGCAAGATCATGGGCTTTGCTTCCTTGGCAGAAGTGATTGGGCTGGGGCTTATGTCCACCTATCACTCGGTCTACATGTTCTACTTCTCTGCGGCACTGATTGGCGTGGCACAGGCTTTTACAGGCTATGTTGCCATTCCTGCTGTGATTAACATGTGGTTTAAGAAGAACAACGGCACAGTCCTGGGGACTGTCATTGCTGTGGGAAGTGCCGCAACGACGCTGTACAGCCTTCTAACGGGACAGCTTATCAGCAGCTTTGGCTGGCGGCAGAGCTATTTTATTATGGCGGTTATGGCAGCCGTCCTGACGGTCCCGGCGGTATTCTTGTTCATCAAGCGGCCAGAGGAAGTGGGCTGCGAACCCTACGGAGCAGGGGAAGAGCAGGTGGTCACGGCTTCTGCGGATAAGGGCGAGTTGAGTCTGACCAAACAGCAGGCGCTGAAGATGCCCATGTTCTACCTGGCATGGCTGGCCTGTGTCTGCTTTAGCTATGGCAGTGGTGTAGCCTATTATACACAGACTTTCTCTACGATCGAGCTGGGCCAGACCATTACATTCAGTTCTATTGTGGGTGTGTGTCTGAGTTTGGGTACGATTTTCAGCAGCCTGATCGTGGGCCGGATCAATGACCGGCTGGGTGTACGGGCGGGACTTGCCTGGGGCGCTGTCACCAATGCGCTGGGATTCCTTTTGATGTTTGCCAGCTATAAGGCCCCCTTCTTTGCGCTGCCAGCTGTGTTTATTGTAGGCTTGGGCAATACCATGTATACGGTGCAGTGTCCGCTGTTGGCCCGTACAGTTGTGGGGGACAAGCATTATTCCGAGATCTGGGCTCTGATGATGATGATTAACAGCTTGATTGGCGGCGGTCTGTGCTTCACCATTGGATTGTTCTATGATTTGGCGGGCACGTTCCGGGGGGCTTTTGTAATGGGGATTCTCTTGTTTGCCATGGCGGCCATTTTGGGCAACATCTCCTTGAATATGCGTAGGAAACTGGTTGACAGCCAGAGGAAAAACGTGTAATATTCGGAGTAGGCTGCTGCCCATTCCATATAAAGATCTTAAGGCGAGCAAAAGACGCTGCCTTACTGGGATACATATTCAGGAAAGAGGAAAGATTATGACTGTTATTTATACCGAAAAAGCACCTGCCGCCATTGGTCCCTATTCCCAGGGCTATCTTGCTGCCGGCCTCGTGTACACCTCCGGCCAGCTCCCTGTAGACATGTCAACTGGGACAATTCCTCAGGGAATTGCGGCCCAGGCTGAGGAGAGCTGTAAGAATGTAGGCGCGATCCTGGAAGCTGCCGGTACGGGTTTTGATAAGGTAGTGAAGACAACCTGTTTTTTGGCGGATATGGGCGACTTTGCTGCTTTCAATGAGGTCTACAGCAAATTTTTTACATCCAAGCCTGCTCGCAGCTGTGTAGCAGTAAAAACTCTGCCGAAAAATGCCTTGTGTGAAATCGAGGCCGTGGCAGAGCTATAAAGAAATGAGGAAAAGGAGACGGCAACAACGGCCGTCTCCTTTCTCTGCGATATTCAAGCAAGGATCACAAAAGAAGAGCTTTCAAAGGGCTCTTCTTTTTGCGTAGCAAGGCAATCCATACCCGAATCGATATTCTTCTTTATGGTTCCCTTTACATCGGGCTGATTCCAGGGGCGGCGAGTTTCTCGTTGGCAATCTTGATTTCCGAACTATTGACAATTCCATTTCCTTTGAGTATAATACATGATATACATCGTCTATTATATATCGTGCATTATGATTAAACGTGAAAGGATGCAAGCTATGGCCCCGAAGAATAAGTTTACGAAGGAAGAAATGGTGGAAGCGGCTCTGCGGGTCGTGCGGTCAAAAGGAATCGATTGTCTGACTGCAAAAACGATGGCTGACGAGCTTGGTACTTCTACGCAGCCGATTTTCACTGCATTTGGCTCGATGGATGCCGTGAAGCAGGAAGTCTATGCCGCTGCGGTGCGTGTGTATGATGGCTATACGGATGTGGGGCTGAAAGAGAAAATTCCTTTCTTTGGTGTTGGGATGCAGTATATTCGGTTTGCACGGGAGGAACCAGAGCTTTATCGACTGTTGTTCTTGACACAGACGCAGGATCAGGAATACAGCGCGATGAAGTCCATGCAGCATTTGCAGGAACTTGTCCGTCCGGCATTGATGGATATTTATCACATTACTGCCGAGGAGGCGAACCTGTATTTTCGGGATCTTTGGCTTGTGGTGCATAGCTTGTCCACTTTGATCGTGACGGGAGATTGCCCTTATTCTGACCGGGAAATCGGACAAATCTTGACGGAGTTCAGCATCAGCATTTGCAAATCGATCAAGGAAATCTCTGGATTTGCAGGAGGTACCTTTGATCGTGATGCGGTTTTTCGTGCATTGATCGTTCAATAAGAATTCGTTCTGCGTCATTTTTATTAGGGGGTAACACGATGTACCATCCAAGATTAAGGGGAAACCACTATGATATGGGCCGGCACTATGGATGAGCGTAACTCACAAGGGGGATAGAATCAAAATGCGGAGATTGCTTAACCCAATATCTATGTTCTTATCTGGACTTTTTCTTGGAACAGCAGCACGGATGCTTGATATTTACACGCAAAACCTTGGCGAAATTTTCTCACAGATGTCGATCTGGATTCTGATAGGGACACTGATTGCCATTTACAGTCCCACAAAGAGATTCGCCATGTGCAATATCTTTCCATTTTGCATCGGGATGCTGCTTACCTATTATGCAACAGCCATGTTTACCCATGGAGTTTACGGATGGTCATTCATCATTGGGTGGACGGTATTTGCTTTTTTATCGCCAGTCATGGCGTATTTCGCATGGATGACAAAAGAGCGGGGATTATTTCCTAAAATCATCGGCGTTGGGATCGTACTTGTTTCGATTCTATCCAGCATACTGCTCTTTGACCGTCTGCGCATTTACGATTTTGCCATTGATGGCTTGCTAATTTATTTTATCTTTTTCAAGCGGATCAGTCGAAATAGAACTTAGGCAGGTTAGAAGAAATGTTACATGCTGTGAACAAGCATTTCAGCGCATGAAAAACTATGTTCTTCACATACAGACAGAATTTTATTAGTTTCAATTTAGGGAAGGAGCGACAAATGTTGTTTCTGGTAGAAGCGAATGAAAAATATACAGAAGAATTGGCGCAGTTTAAGAAGGAAGTGCTGCTGTACGATAAAAATTGTGCGGATCAATTTGCTGGCTGCATGGGCCTTCGAGATTGCAGCACAGAGAAGGAATGGATCAATCTATGTAATCTCAGAAAACGGGCAGAAACCTGTGAACAGGCAGGAACAACTGTCCCTTCGACGACTTATTTTGCAATTCGGGAAAGCGACAACCGGCTCGTGGGCGTGATCGATCTACGCCATCATATCGATCATCCCATTCTTGGAACATGGGGCGGGCATTGCGGATACTCCGTAAGGCCATCAGAACGAGGAAAGGGCTATGCAAAGGAAATGCTCAGATTAAATATTCAAAACGCCAAAAGAATTGGAATATCCAAACTGCTTGTGGTATGCGATGAAACAAATGCAGCAAGCGAAAAAACGATACTTGCTAATGGCGGTGTTTTTGAAAAATACATTGAAATAGATGGGTGTAGGATGAAAAGATATTGGATCGATACAGACTGATAAATGCAAGTTTAGGGAGGAATATGGATGAAAGATGTGTTTCTTGTATATAACAAGAGCTGTTTTTATGAAATCGTGATACTGAATTATTTTATGAGCTTTTCCCACTGCGACATGGTTTTCTGCTCGTTAGACGGAAAGCCCGTTCGTGCTATGGAAGGTTTTTCCGTCAATGTTGACATGCCTTTAGAAGCCCTTGACAAAGAGCAGATCAGAAGCTTTATCCTTCCGGGCGGAAACATTTCTGAAATTGACACTTCAGAAGTGAAAGCGTATCTGCAAGCTTTAATGAAACGAGAGAGTTTGATTGCCGGGATCTGTGCAGGCGTCGATGTGCTGGATCACGCTGGAATCCTGTGCGATGTGAATTCAACCCATTCCTCCGATGCGGACCTGGTAACGGATAAAAATGTGATAACTGCACGAGCAAATGCATATGTCGATTTTGCGGTTGAAGTTGCAAAGAAGCTGGACCTGTTCGCCAGTGAAGAGGATCTTCAGGAAACCATCAATTTCTGGAAACATTATCAAAGAGTACAGTAGTACGGAGGTAACTATGGATATATGGGAAAAACTTTACACACAGGCAAAAGAAGAATATCACTCGGAGGATGTGACACCGTTTGTCTATGTACATATGAAAGAATTTTTGAAAAAGCATCCTGCTTTTATGGAGCAGAACGGAACGAAGAAAAAGGAGTAATGGAATAAAATGGAAAAGGATTTGAAGCGTCTTGGCATATTGGGAATAAAAAAGAGGTCGGATCGTTCCGGCCTCCTTCTTTAGCTTACATTAATCATATAAATTATGCTTATCAGCCCGTTTCTGGGCAATCTCATATACTTCCTCATCAGCACGTATACCAATTACTATAACAAGCATGGTATCTTCTTTGCGCTGTAGTTTATATACCACGCGCAGCCCGGCAGATTTCAATTTGATTTTTAAGAAACTGGAAAGATTAGTTCGACTGTGGTGTCCAAGAGGCTTCCCATATCCATTTTCATCAACGGGAAGTGGGTTTTGCAAAACTTTTTTTATTGCTTTCAAGAGAAGGATGCGTTGGCTGCCATCCAGATCTTTTAAATCTTTTTCTGCTTCTGGTAAATATGCAAGTTTCCAGGTCATTCAATGTCCACCTCTTCAAAATCTGCGAGATCTTCATCTGTTATTCCCAGACGGCGGTTCATTTCTTCGCCAGAAATGATATTGGCAGAATCGAAATGCTCCATGCGCTCAGAGGCCATCGCCAGAAGTCTGGCATCATTTACTTCGTCCATAAGTCGTACGTACTCTTCTGGAGAGAGAAGGACGCATTCGGCAGTATTATTTTTCATAACAACCTTAGCGCCATATCGTTTTACTTCATCAAAAATTTTGCCGGCAAGACCTCGGTTAAACTGACTAATCGGAATAGTATTTGTAATAGCACTTAATACGGAAGCCATATTGTCATCTCCTTTCTGTTACGATTATTATAATACACAGCATTGAAAATATCAATAAAATAACTGATCTATTTATTGATATATTTATGATATGCAGAATTTTGCAAAATATAAACAAGAACAAACTTGACTTGTGTCAGTTTAAGTAAATATGGTTATATGTAAGCTGCCGTTTTGGTGGCTTTCTTTACGATATGTAACCATTTCACACTTAAATTATTTAAGTTATAAGTGGTAATATGGTGCCGATTTTAAGCTGAAATGGATTTATAAGGTCGATTTTAAGTGAAAATGGTAAAATAGTGTCGATTTAAGTGAAAGTGATTCAAAGCGACAGATTTAAGTATAAATGGTAAATTAGTACCAGCTAGAAAGAATAATTCCTTAGTTATTATACCGCTTTTATGAAAAGGAATAGTGTAATATAAGACATGCATAAATATTTGTCAGCTGAATAAATTAGAAGTACCACTAAAAATAAATTGACATTTTGGCCTTAATCCAGTATATTATTTCTAGTGGTTGTGCTACGGATGCTTGAGGGGCCCGTAGCCGGAGGAGCTCATG
>JBNMIH010000001.1:0-133171 GCA_050873165.1 Faecousia sp. | reverse complement strand
TTTCTCTTGGGCATGTATAGTTCCTCCAATAAAGTCAAAGATGAAGTCATTATAACAGAATTGAAAATAGAATGCAAACTTTTTCTGAGACGAGATTTGTCAAGGGGGCTTTCTGCAAAAGTTACACATTATTCAAAAAAACAGCAATAGCATGAGGTTATTCCACTCGTGCTACTGCTGTTTTTTGTTGCTTTACTTAATAGTTTTTTTATTTCTTACAAACTGCCCGCAGCTCGATATAACCACGGTTACCACGGGGTTCCAACTGGATACGAGGATTGCTTTCATCCCAAGCGTAACCAATGACCGCAGGATCATAGTTGTCCATAGCCTGCTGTACAGTCATAATGGCGTCGCAATAATCTTCTTCGGCAAAGGGTTCGCCCTGGAACATGAGATAATCCGCTTCCGGCAGGTTGATCATATCGAATCCCTCCGGCACCGCACCGTGATAGTCCGTATCCACTTCCACACCCTGAACATAGGTGGAAGTTCCCGGCTTTTTGTATTGCTGAGGCAGCCACAGGCTCACCGGCTCGCCGCAGAGGGAATCCATGCTCAGAAGCAGTCCCCAAACATCACAGCCCACTTCCTCACAATAAGGGAAGTAGTCCTCTGCCTTGATGCCACGCTTACAAAGAACCTTCCGGGCGGGCTTGTGGATGACCTGAATAAAAATGTTGTTTGTTTTCATTGTCGTTCTTTCCTTTCTGAGTGCTCGAAATTTTGCACCGTAAGGGACGAACAGGGTGATGGGAACAGGATCGGCGGCATAGTCGCTGGGGCGCATTCCGAACTCCCGGAAAAATGCTCTTGTAAAGCCATCTACGCTGCCAAAGCCTAAGTCAAATGCTACATCAATGATATGAATATTTTCATTCTTCAGCCGTAGTGCCGCTTTTGCCAGCCGCAGACGGCGGATATAGGCGGCAGGTGGCAGTCCTGTGTATTCCTGAAACAGCCGGTGGGAATGCCACGGGGAAAACACGGACACCTTCGCCAAATCCGACAAGCCAATGGTTTCCTCCAAATGGGCTTCAATGTAGTCCTGCATCCGCTGTACTGCTAAAATCTGTTCGTTCACTCTGTTCACCTCCTTGCGATTACAGAGATATTTTACCGTTTCTCAGAAAGTTTCTCTCGACGATTTTTGCTGAATCAGTATCGCATAAAATTCGACAAATTGCAAGAAAAAAGCAGCATTGCTTGGCGGAACCGAGGCAATGCTGCTTTCTTTGTTTTTACAGATAAGTAACAGTCGTCTCCAGAGCCTTTCTGGAAGAATGATTGGCCAGAGGCTTGGTGCCCTCTACGCCGTAGCCCAGGTCCAGGATCATAAGGACTTCTTCGTTTTCGGGAAGCCCCAGTTCCTTTGCCAGCTTTTCAGGATCGAAGAAATTGATCCAGCAGCTGTCCACCCCTGCGTTGGCGGCGGCGAGGATCATGTGGGTGGCTACGATGGTGGCATCCTCCACGCCGGAGGTCCGCTTTTCCCCGGGATAGGTGAACATATGGTTTTTGTCAAAGGCCACCACAATGCACAGGGGAGCGCCGTAGCGGCAGGGGGTGACGGCGTCGATCTTGGCCAGGCCCTCCTGGGACTGGATCACATAAATGCGCTGCTCCTGGAGGTTTTTGGCGGTGGGAGCTACGCGCCCTGCCTCCAGGATCTCGGTGATCAGGGCCTGGGCAACCGGGCGGTCAGAGTATTTTTTGCAGGAAAACCGATTTTTTACAACTTCTGTAAATTCCATGGATGATACCTCCTAGAATGATATGTTATTCCGCTCCCTGAGGCACCGTTGCGGCCTCGGCGATGTTGATGGAGTGGCCGCCGATACGGTTCAGGGAGTTCAGAATTTCACCAAAGAGAATACCGGCTTCCACGCTGCACGCACCCGTGCGCAGCCGCTCCATGTGGTTGAGCTGGGACTGGTTGGTGAGCTTGCGGATCTGGCGCTGGGTCTTGGCCATGCGCTTGAGCTGATCCAGGTGGACATCCTGCCGGTAAAAGCCGGCCACGGCATTGTCAAAGAGCTGGATGGCGTTGTCATTGATGACGGCCAGCTCCTGGATAGCGGGGGCGGAATAGACCACCTTTTTCTCCTCCTGCTGCTCCGTCAGGTGCAGCAGCTTTTCGGCGTAGTCGCCGATCCGCTCCAGGTCCGAAAGGGTCTGGAAAACACGGTTGACATACTGGGCGTCGCTGTCATTCATCTCCCGCACATTGAGCTTGACCAGGAAGTCACTGATGGCGTCCGTCAGGTAGTCGATGACGGCTTCGTTGTCCTCAATAGGCTTGGCTTCCGCAACTCGATTTTCCAGCAGAGCGCTGGTGGACAGCTGAATGTTGGTCCGGACCAGACCTGCCATCCGCTCCACTTCGTTACGGATCTGCAGCAAGGTCACGCTGGGGGAGCTGACCAGATGCACATCGATGTATTCCAGGCGGCAGGCGTCCTCGTGCTTCTGCTTGGGCACCAGCAGGTAGGTGAGCTTGACCACCTGATTGGTCAGAGGCAGCAGCACGGCGGCGGAGACCACCTTGAAGATAATGTGGACCACGGAAACCTGGAACATGGGGTCCGGGATAATGCTTTCAATAAATTGGGTATATGGGAAGGCCAGGGTGACAATGGTCATGATCACTGCGCCTACCACGTTGTTGATGAGGTAGATCATGGCGGCCCGTTTGGCATTGTTCCGGGCGTTCATGGAGGCCAGGATGGTGGGCATGGCGGAGCCGATGTTCACGCCGCAGATCAGAAAAGAAGCAAAATACAGGGGCATCAGGCCCTGCATGGCGAGAGCCTGCAGAATACCCACGGCGGCGGAGGAGGACTGGATCACGGCGCACAGAATGGCGCCCACCAGAATACCGAGGAAGGGATTCTTGGCATTCATAATGAAGTCCTGGAACCAGATGACATCCTTCAGGGGCTTCATGGCGCCGCTCATGGTGTGCAGCCCCTGGAAGAGAAGACCAAAGCCAAGGATGATCTGGCCGATGTGCTTGGTCTGCTTCTTCTTGGAGTAGAGCATCAAAAAGGCCCCCAGAAACAGGCAGAAGGGAGCGATGCCGGACACATCCAAGGCAATCAGAATGCTGGTGATGGTGGTACCGATGTTGGCGCCGAAGATGACGCCGGTGGCCTGGGCCAGATCCATGATCCCGGCGTTGATAAAGCCCATGACCATGACGGTGGTAGCAGAGGACGACTGAATGACCACAGTGACCAAAACGCCCAGCAGGAAGCCCAGGAACTTATTCCGGGTCAGCTTCTCCAGCAGGTCTTTCATTTTGGACCCGGCTGCCATCTCCAGCCCGTCGCCCATGTACTTCATTCCGAACAGGAAGGCACCCAGACCTCCCAGCAGGGAAATGATGTTGGATATACTCACGCGTATTCCTCCTTGTAATATCTGTGTAAACTGAAGCGCACACGTTCTTTACAAGTATACCAACAGCGCCCAAGCATTGCAATATATTATTTTCGGAATTGGCGTATTTTATTCAGAACACCAGCTGTACAAGGATCATGTAAAACACGGTTCCACCGGCAATGCTTAAGAGGGTGTTCCGTTTCCACACATGCAGGCCCACTACCGAGGCTACCCCCAGAATTTCCGGCAGGCCGTAAGGAGCGGACAGGAAGCTGATGCCCTTCAGACAGTACACCACCAGCATGCCCATAATGGCATAGGGCAGGACCTTGCCCAGGTAGGCCACCACGGGAGGTGTTTCTTTCCCGCCGCCCAGAAGCAGGAAGGGGAGAAACCGGGTGAGCGTGGTCACCAAGGTCATGACGACGATGAGCAAAATTTTGTGGGTCATACCTTCGCCTCCTTTTGGCGGGTCAGAAGAAGCAGCAGGGCAATGACGCCCATGGAGGGGATCAGGAAGGAGCCGCTGCCAAAGAGCAGCAGGCACAAAACCGAGGCCCCCACACCGATCAGGGCAGGAAGGTGATTCTTTACCGATAGCCACTGGTCTACGAAGATGGTGACGAACAGGGCTGTCAGCGCAAAATCAATGCCCTCGTAGTTGATGGGCAGCAGCTGGCCCACCAGAGAGCCGAGGAGGGTCCCCAATACCCAGTAGAGCTGATCCAGAGCTGACACCAGCAGGAAGTAGCTGCCCTTGTCCTGCCCCTTGGGAGGCTGCTTCCCGAGTAGGTTTCATCCGTCAAAGCGAAGATCAGGTAGGGCTTCTTTTTGCCCATATCCTTATAGGTGTCGATCATGGACAGACCATAGAAGAGATGTCGTGCGTTCACCGCCAGGGTGGTCAGGGCAGTGGTCAGAAGCCCCGCCCCGGAGGTCAGCAGCCCGACGGCCACATACTGCATGGAACCGGCGTAGACAAACAGGCTCAGGGCCAGAGCCCAGAGAAGCCCCAGACCGTTTTGCTGCATGACAATGCCGAAGCCGAAGCCCAGGCATAGGTAGCCGGTCATCACCGGCACCGTGTCCAGGAAGGCGGTGCGCAGGAGAGTGCGATTCATAAAGTGAAAACAGACCTTTCCGGTAGGATTTTGGGGATATTATAAAAGCTGTGGAGAAAAATGTCAAGAAGGCCCGTTTTACCGGTTCACCGAAGAGGCCATGCGGTGGTAGGTGTGGCGGATGCCCCGGATGGCGATGGAATAGGCTGTGATGTTTTCCGGGGCGGCAATGCCCACAAAGCCCGTGTCCCCCAGGTGGTGGATGTCGGTGCCGGTCATTTTGCACATCAGGGCAATGCGGCGGATGGTGTCCGGGTCTGCCCCCTCCTGGGAGGTGCCGATGGAGGTGATGGTCAGGGCCCCCAGGCTGTGGGCTTTGGTGACCAGGGTCCGGGCATATTCCAGGGTGATGCCGGGGACCGTGCCGGGAGCGGGGAGCAGGAGAATATCCGCTCCGGCGGAAACGAAGGTTTCCACATCCTGTGTGGATAAAAATTCCTCGGCGGTGGCGGCAAATACACCGGCCCCGTGCATCTTTCCAGCGGCGAGGATGATGCTGTCCCCAACTTCTTTCTTCAGAAGCCGCAGCGTGGCGGCAATGGCCTCGTTGGTGACGCCTACGCCGGGGTTTCCGGTGAGCAGAATAAAATCAATGCCCAGTTCCCTTGCTTTTTTGGCATTCTCCACCGTGGCCTTCCGGCCGGAGGTCATGGCCCACAGAGGGTCCTCCTCTCCCTTGGTTCCCTCCGGCACCGGCTCCAGGTTGATGCCAACGGGGCGGCCGGTCAGGCGTTTCAAAAGACGGATGGTCTCCTCTGGCGGGCACTCCGGCAGGCCCTGGATGGCGGGATGCTCCACATCGAAGAGGTTCAGCAGCAGAATGTCCGCGCCCATGGCGGCGGCAAATTCCGCGTTGGTCACGTTTCCCAGCATGGGCGTCACCGCCCCGATGGTCTCACAGGCCAGAGTCCGGCCCTCACTCTTGCGGATGGATTCCAGCAGATCCCCCTTGGTAAAGGCGGCAAAATCCGAGGCGGTGCAGTCTAAAATACGCTTGGCCATGTCTATTTCCTCCATAATAAGCCGCAAGAGCGGCGGAATAGGGAGATTATACCCCATGGTGGAGGGAAAGGCAACCGCCCTCGGAAAGCCATTCATAAATTATTTACGGAAAATGCAAAATTCCCTCTTGCTTTTTTGGGGCGAGTGGTATATGATATCTTAGCACTCAGGAAGAGTGAGTGCTAAGAATGTAGATAATCGCCAGGGATCTATCCCCGACAGTCTAAATACGTTTGTATGGAGGAATCACTATGAAGCTGAAGCCTATGGCAGACAACATTCTGCTGAAAGCCCACGAAGAAAAGGAGACCACTGTCTCCGGTATCATCCTTGCCACCAGCAACAAGGAGAAGCCCGCCATTTACGAGGTCGTCTCCGTTGGCCCCGGCACCAAGGACGTGACCATGACCGTCTCCGTTGGAGACAAGGTGGTGGTCGGCAAGTTCACCGGCACCGATCTGACCCTGGACAAGGAAGAGTACAAATTCGTCAAGCAGGATGACATCCTTGCGATCGTGACTGACTAAGGAGGAAAGAAATCATGGCTAAGATGATTGTTTATGGCGAGGAAGCCAGAAAGAAGCTGCAGTCCGGTATCGACCAGCTGGCCGACACCGTTAAGGTTACTCTGGGACCCAAGGGCCGCAATGTGGTCCTTGGCAAGAAGTACGGCTCTCCCCTCATCACCAACGACGGCGTGACCATCGCCAAGGAGATCGAGCTGGAGGACGCTTTTGAGAACATGGGCGCTCAGCTCATCCGGGAAGTCGCCACCAAGACCAACGATGTGGCCGGTGACGGCACCACCACCGCCACTCTGCTGGCCCAGGCCATCACCCGGGAGGGCCTGAAGAACCTGTCCGCCGGCGCCAACCCCATGGTGATGCGCAAGGGCATCGAGAAGGCTGTTGCCGCCGCTGTGGAGGCCATCAAGGCCAACTCCGTTCCCGTCCACGGCTCCGATGACATTGCCCGTGTCGGCACCGTTTCTTCCGGCGACGAGGCCATCGGCAAGCTGATCGCTGAGGCTATGGAGAAGGTGGGCACCGAGGGCGTCATCACCATCGAAGAGAGCAAGACCGCTGAGACCGGCCTGGATGTGGTCGAGGGTATGCAGTTTGACCGGGGCTATATCTCCCCCTACATGGTCACCGACACCGATAAGATGGAAGCCGTCCTGGACGATGCCTATCTGCTGATCACCGATAAGAAGATCTCCAACATCCAGGAGATCCTGCCCATTCTGGAGCCCATTGTCAAGTCCGGCCGGAAGCTCATCATCATCGCTGAGGATGTGGAGGGCGACGCTCTGGCTACTCTGCTGCTGAACCGTCTGCAGGGCCGCTTCAATGTGGTCTGCGTCAAGGCCCCCGGCTTCGGCGACCGCAGAAAGGAAATGCTGCAGGATATCGCCGTTCTCACCGGCGGCACTGTGATCTCCAGCACCCTGAACATGGAGCTGAGCGACGCGCAGATGACCGACCTGGGCCACTGCCGTCAGGTTGTTGTCACCAAGGACACCACCACCATCGTGGACGGCGACGGCACCGAGGACGCCATCAAGGAGCGTGCCCACATGATCCGTTCCGCCATTGCCACCACCACTTCTGACTACGATCGTGAGAAGCTCCAGGAGCGTCTGGCAAAGCTCTCCGGCGGCGTCGCTGTCATCAAGGTTGGCGCCCAGACCGAGGTCGCCATGAAGGAGCAGAAGCTCCGGGTTGAGGACGCTCTGAACGCCACCCGTGCCGCTGTGGAAGAGGGCATTGTGGCCGGCGGCGGTACCGCCCAGGTCAATGCCATCGAGGCCGTGGATAAGCTGATCGCTACTCTGCATGGCGACGAGAAGACCGGTGCCCGGATCATCGCCACCGCTTTGCAGGCTCCTATCCGTCAGATCGCCCAGAACGCCGGCGTGGACGGCTCCGTGGTCTACGAGAAGATCCGCAATTCCGGCAAGGTGGGCTACGGCTACAACGCCTACACCGAGGAGTATGTGGACATGATCCCTGCCGGTATCGTGGATCCCACCAAGGTGACCCGCTCCAGCCTGGAGAACGCCGCCTCCATCGCCGCCTGCGTGCTGACCACCGAGAGCCTGGTCGTGGATAAGCCCGACCCCGCTGCCGATGCTGCCGCCGCAGCCGCTGCCGGTCAGGCTGGTGGAATGTACTAAGCCATAGTTTTTACCGCCTCCGGGATTCCCCGGAGGCGGATTTTGCATGGAAACACCCTCCCCAAAACCCTTGACGGATAATGGGGAGGGTGATATAATGAGGGTACAAAGAGGGCACCGACGATAGACGGTTAGCTCCCTCCTTGCGGAAAAAAGTAACCGCTACGTTGGGGAACGTTTATGGGCGGTTACTTTTTCTTCATAATCTGAACGATCAGATTCGCAAGGCCAATAAGTACGGAACAAAACTGAAACAGCTCTGAAATCGTCATTATCGCCACCCCCTTTCCCTTGTGGAACAGGGGGTGAAAAAGTATATGCCACCCCCTGCAAAAAGAAGGAGGGAGCAAAACCGCCTACCGTTTTCTCTCGGTGCCCAATGGTTCCGAAGAACCAAGAATAGTGTAGCAGAATAGGAAAGGAATGTCAATTGCACATTCCCAGAAAAAGCCATGGATTGCCTAGGCGCTTTTGGCGAAAACTATCTCACAGTCAAAAAATTCTGAAAAATTTCTTAATATGACTTTTTTCCCTTTGCAAAACGAATGGAATATGCTATAATACCGTGAGATAACCATGGATTCAACACATACTAGGAATTGAAGAGGCATTCATATGGCAGATCTTTCTCGCATTTCTGTTGTCTTGCCCTCCCTGGACCCGGATGAGAAGCTGGACGCGGTGATCGACGGGCTCCTGGAATACGGCTTTACGGACATTATTCTGGTCAACGACGGCTCCAAGCCGGAAAATCTTCCCCGGTTTCAGCACGCGGCGGACACCCATCCGGAAGTCCACCTCCTGCACCATGAGGTAAACCGGGGCAAGGGGGCGGCGCTGAAGACCGCCTTTGCGTACTTCCTGGAAAACCGGCCCGATGGATTGGGCGTGGTCACCGTGGACGGGGACAATCAGCACCATCCGGAGGACACCCGCACCTGTTGCGAGCGGATGCTGGAGACGGGAAATGTAGTCCTGGGCTGCCGGAATTTTAACCTGCCCCATGTGCCCCCCCGGAGCCGGTTCGGAAACCACACCACCAGCTTTGTTTTTAAGGTCTTCTGCGGCATGAAGCTCTCCGACACCCAGACGGGGCTTCGGGCCATCCCCAGAAGCGCCGTGGAGAAGTTTTTGAATGTCTCCGGCGATCGGTTCGAGTACGAGACCAATATGCTCCTGGCCATGAAGACCATGGGCATTCCCTACGAAGAGGTGGAGATTCGGACCGTTTATATTGAGGAGAACAAGAGCTCCCATTTCCACGCCATCAAGGACTCCTGGAGAATTTACAAGCTGATCCTGAGGCATTTCTTCCGGTACACCCTGTCTTCTCTGGTCTGCGCCTGTGTGGATACCGGCATGTTCGCTCTGCTGGACGCGCTGCTGGTGAGCGGCCCCGCCCTGGTGCAGGATACGGTGCCCTATGTGGGGGCCAGAGCCGTATCCTCTCTGCTGAACTTCTTTCTGAATCAGAAGCTGGTGTTCCAGTCCCAGGTGAAAACCGGCAGAGCCATGGCCCGCTATTATGCCCTGGCAGTTCCCCAGATGCTGGCTCAGATGCTGCTGACCAATGGGCTCTACAGCCTGTTTCATGTGCAGAGCACGGCGGTGGGACTGCGGACCGTGTGGTATGTCATTGTGATGGTGTGCCTGTACATCATTAGTTATACGATCCAGCAGCGCTGGGTCTTCGCAAAATCCAAAAACGACCAGTGAGGTAGTATCATGCAGAAAAATGATCCCCGACAGTATTCCGGTCAGCAGGCCGGGTACCCCGGTGGGGCCAACGTGTCCGTCAAGCCCCCGAAAAAGAAGAGCGGCCTGCTGGGCCGGATCGTACGCCGGTTCTTCCTGCTGCTGTTTACCATCATCTTCATGCTGGTAGGCGGTCTGACCCTTGTGATGCAGCATATCTTCAATGGCCCCTCCGAAGAGGCAAAAAAGGTGCTGACCATGTCCCTTCTGGAGCCCAGCGCCACCAAATGGATCCCGGCCCTGTTCATCGGCCAGGAGGCGGTGGATGCCATCCAGAATGCCGGTGAAGGCCAGATGACCGAGACCGAGACCGATACCAGCCAGGTGGTCATCAACCGGGGCGGTGCTGTGGCCACCGGCGACAGCCACGAGTGGGACAACTACCCCGACGGCATCCGCCTGGAGGAGTACAAGGGCAAGACCTTCAATGCGCATATCATGATCGTCAAGGACCCCTCCAAGGTGAGCTTGGGCGCTTCCTACGGGTACAACGGCTCCAATGCTACGGGCTTCTCTACCAGTAATCCCGGCATCCGCCTGAACCAGGTCATGGATCAGTATACGGATATCAAGGCCGTGGTCAACGCCGGTGCTTTCAACGACGACGGCACCGCCAATTCCACCGTTGGCTCCGTCCCTGCGGGCCTCACCATTTCGGGCGGCAAGGTGGTTTCCGACGTTTACAAGGACATGGTTCCCGAGAAAGGCTTCTGCGGCTTCAATACGGACGACATTATGGTGGTGGCCAAGTCCATGACCGCCTCCCAGGCCACAGAGCTGAACATCCGGGACGGCTGTGAGTTCGGCCCTGTGCTGATCATCAACGGCGAAGTGAATCAGGAGGTCTACTCCGGCAACTCCGGCTACAACCCCCGGACCGCCATGGGCCAGCGCCAGGACGGCGCGGTGATCTTCGTCTGTGCCGATGGCCGCCAGGCGGGTTCTATTGGTGCCACTTACAAGGACATCATTGACATTCTACAGGAGTACGGCGCTTACAATGCCTGCAACATGGACGGCGGCTCCTCTTCCATCATGTATTACCGCAACACGGCGGGGGAGGTCAACATGATCAACTCCTACTCCGTGCTGCAGTCCGAGCCCAGAAGAATGCCTGACTTCTGGATGGTCAAGTAAGGGGGCGAGCAGGATGTATCAGGGAAAGTTTGAATCCAAGAACCGGGCCAACCGGACACCGGTGACCCACGAGGAGTCCCAGTCCGAGCCTCAGCAGCGGGTATACAAGCCCCATCAGAGCGCATCGGAGGCAGCCCGGCAGCAGATCCCCCAGGCCCGGCCCCAGCAGCCGAGGCAGAACCCCTACGGTCAGCAGGGTCAGCAGAATCCTTACGGCCAGAGACAGAATCCCTACGGCCAGCAGCCCCGGCAGAATCCCGGCAGCCAGCAGGGCCGTCCCCAGGGCACCCAGCCCTACGGCCAGCAGAGCCGCCCCTATCCCCAGGGAGCACGGCCTCAGCAGGCGCCCTATCCCAATATGCAGCGGCCTTCCGCCCCTGCCAAGCCCCAGAAGCGGGGCCCCCGCCTGGGCGGCATCATCTTCTACACCCTCTACTTTATGTTCATCGCCGTCTTCGGTGTGGGACTGCTCCTGGGCCTCAACTGGCTGGATAACTGGCTGGTGGAATACGAGGCGGCCCAGCCTACGGTGAAGTGCCAGGAGGTTTTCGACCAGCTGTTTTCCAATCCTGATTGGGGGAACCTCTATGACCTGGCCGGTGTCCAGGATACGGCCTATGAGGGCAAGGACGCGTTCGTTGCCTACATGACCGAGAAGGTGGGTTCCACCCCCCTGACCTACGTGCAGACCTCCGCAGGCCTGTCCGAGGCCAAAAAGTATTTTGTGAAGCTGGGGGATGAGCGGATCGCCTCCTTCACCCTGGTGAACGCAAAAGAGGATAAGAAAACGGAGATCCCCGACTGGCAGTTCGGTAAGGTAGAGCTCTTCTTTGACCGGGCCGATGGCTACCTGATCCAGATCGTGGACGGCCACACCGCCTTTGTCAACGGTGTTGCCCTGGACGACAGCTTTATCATCCAGATCACCTCCTCCTCCGCTGCGGACTACCTGCCTGTGGGCACTACCGGCGCCAAGACCGATATCCTCAGCATTACGGGCCTTATGATGAAGCCCACCGTTACCGTGAAGGATCAGACCGGTGCGGATATGCCGGTTTCCTATGATGAGGAGAAGGGCATGTTCGTAGAGCAGACCGAATCCAACACCATCACCGAGGAAGAGCAGGCCGCTGTTACCGGCGCCCTGAAGGCCTACGGCGAGTTCATGATCAACGCTTCCGGCGCAAGAGCTTCTCTGGCCAAGTACTACGATACCTCTGCCGACGCCTACAAGGATATCCTGAAGATCGGCAGCGAGCTGTGGATGAACAAGGACAACGGCCATCGCTTCACCGCCGAGTCCGTCACCGATTACTGCAAGTACTCTGATGACCTGTTCTCTGCCCGGGGCCATGTCACCATGAATGTGACCCTGAAGGACGGCAACACCCGTGACTATGAGCTGGATATGGCTCTGTTCTTCCGCAAATCCAACGGTTCCTGGAAGTGCTACGGCTCGACCAACGAGGACGTGACCAAACCCGTGGGCAAGGTCCGGCTGACCTTCATCGACAACAACGGCACCACTCTGGTGGATGATTTCTTCGAGACCGATGCCACTACCCTGACCACGCCTGTGCTGTCCGCCCCGGAGGGCAAGGTCTTCTCCGGCTGGTACACCGAAAAGACGGTAGACGGCCATAAGGAGCTGACCATCATGTTCCAGCCTGACGAGAACGGCAAGGTCACCATTCCCAGCGGTACCACCCTGGAGCCCATGACCCTGCATCCCCTGTTCGAGGATGCCTCCGCCGCCGCAAGCACGGAAGCCACAACAGAATAAGAAATGAGGAGATACTATGTTCACGGCCCTGCAAGCGCTGCTGAATTCTTTGGCAGTGACCTTTGACCTGCCCATCCTGGATTGGATCCAGGCGCACCTGCAATGTACCTTCCTGGATGTGACCATGCCCATCGTCACCCTCTTTGGCGACGGCGGCGTGTTCTGGATCGCAGTAGCGGTGGTGCTGCTGCTCTTCGCCAAGTACCGAAAAACCGGCTTCTCCATGGGCATGGCCCTGATATTGGGCCTGCTGGTGTGCAACATCATCCTGAAGCCTCAGGTAGCGCGGATCCGTCCATACAATTTCCAGCTCCAGGAATACGGACGGGAGATCACGCTGCTGGTCAAGGGCCTGAACGACTATTCCTTCCCCTCGGGCCACACCATCGCTTCCTTTGAGGCCTGTACGGTGCTGATGCTCCACGACAAGCGCCTGGGCATCCCGGCCACCATCCTTGCCATCCTCATTGCCTTCTCCCGGCTGTATCTCTATGTCCACTATCCGACTGACGTTCTCGTGAGTCTGGTTCTCGGCATCCTCTTCGGATTCCTGGGCAACTATCTGGTGGATCTGATCTACAAGAAGAAGGTCTATAACGGAAAGTACTCCCTAGAGGAGTAAGCACCTGCCCCCGCCGTCCGGCGGGGGCGTTCCTGTATCTCAAAATTTTTTTGTTCAACCCGGTGAAAAATTTTCGATTTCTATTGACATTGGCCGTGAAAAATGCTATGCTTTCTATCGGTATGAGAGTACCGAATGTAAGCGTGCGGGGAGCCACCCCAACGGCGATCCGCATAAGTCCTGTATGCGCCTGGGCCATACTAACGGCAGGGCGCCGATTACACAATACAAGGAGTATGATTAACATGGGATTCAAATCTGACATCGAAATCGCACAGGAAACTGTCATGCAGCCCATTACCGAGGTCGCCAAGACCGCCGGCGTGGACGAGAAGTATCTGGAGCAGTACGGCAAGTACAAGGCCAAGGTCGACTACCAGATCCTGAAGGACAAGGCTGACGAGCCCAACGGCAAGCTGGTCCTCGTTACCGCCATCAACCCCACTCCCGCCGGTGAAGGCAAGACCACTACCACCGTCGGTCTGGCTGACGGTATGCGCAAGCTGGGCAAGAACGTCATGGTCGCTCTGCGTGAGCCATCTCTGGGACCTGGGTTTGGCGTTAAGGGCGGCGCTGCCGGCGGCGGCTACGCTCAGGTCGTCCCTATGGAGGACATCAACCTGCACTTTACCGGTGACTTCCACGCCATCGGCGCTGCCAACAACCTGCTGGCCGCCATGCTGGATAACCACATCTATCAGGGCAACGCTCTGAACATCGACCCCCGTCAGATCGTATGGCGCCGCTGCGTGGATATGAACGACCGTCAGCTCCGCTTCGTGGTAGACGGCCTGGGCGGCAAGACCAACGGTATGCCCCGTGAGGATGGCTACGACATCACCGTGGCTTCCGAGGTCATGGCTGTTCTGTGCCTGGCTTCCGACATCAACGACCTGAAGGCCCGCCTGGCCCGCCTGGTAGTTGCCTACACCCGGGACGGCAAGCCCGTCACCGCCGGCGACCTGAACGCCCAGGGTGCTATGGCCGCCCTGCTGAAGGACGCTCTGAAGCCCAACCTGGTTCAGACTCTGGAGCACACCCCCGCTTTTGTCCATGGCGGACCTTTCGCCAACATTGCCCACGGCTGCAACTCCGTCACCGCTACCAAGATCGCCCTGAAGCTGGGTGACTACGCCATCACCGAGGCTGGCTTCGGTGCTGACCTGGGCGCTGAGAAGTTCCTGGACATCAAGTGCCGTATGGCCGGCCTGAAGCCCAGCTGTGTGGTCCTGGTTGCCACCGTCCGTGCCCTCAAGTACAACGGCGGCGTTCCCAAGGCCGAGACCGGCAAGGAGAACCTGGAGGCTCTGGAGAAGGGCCTGCCCAACCTGCTGCGGCATGTGGAGAACATCACCAAGGTTTACAAGCTGCCCTGCGTGGTTGCCATCAACCGGTTCCCCCAGGATACCGAGGCCGAGCTGAAGCTGGTTGAGGAGAAGTGCAAGGCTCTGGGTGTCAACGTTGCTCTGTCCGAGGTTTGGGGCAAGGGCGGCGAAGGCGGCATCGAGCTGGCCAAGGAAGTCATCCGTCTGTGCGAGCAGCCCAACGACTTCACCTTCTCTTACGATGTGGATCTGCCCATTAAGGATAAGATCGAGGCCATTGTCAAGAAGATCTACCACGGCGACGGCGTGACCTTTACCGCCAATGCCGAGAAGCAGATCAAGACTCTGACCGAGCTGGGCTACGACAAGATGCCCATCTGCATGGCCAAGACCCAGTATTCCTTCACCGATGACCAGACCAAGCTGGGTGCCCCCGAGGGCTTCACTATCACCGTTCGGAACGTCAAGGTTTCTGCCGGTGCCGGCTTCTTGGTTGCGCTGACCGGTGAGATCATGACCATGCCCGGTCTGCCCAAGGTTCCCGCTGCCGAGCGCATCGACGTGGACGAGAACGGCAAGATCTCCGGCCTGTTCTAAGCATACATACCACCTGAGCGCAGGCGGCCTCCGCCGCCTGCGCTTTTTCAAATTGAAATAAGGAGTTATTCTCTATGGATATGACTTTGGAATCCTGCCGCAAGTTTGTGGAGGTTCTGGCTTCCGATGCCCCGGCTCCCGGCGGCGGCGGCGCGGCGGCCCTGGTAGGTGCTATCGGCACTGCCCTGGGCAACATGGTGGGCTCCCTGACTGTCGGCAAGAAGAAGTACGCCGATGTGCAGGAGGAGATCCTGGACCTGAAGGCCAAGTGCGACGCCCTGCAGAAGGAGCTCCTGGATCAGGTAGAGGCTGACGACAAGGGCTTTGTGCCCCTGGCCAAGGCCTACGGCATTCCCAAGGACGACCCCAACCGGGACAAGATCCTGGAGGAGGCTACCATTACCGCCTGCGCTGTGCCCATGCACATCATGGAGTTGAGCTGCCAGGCCATTGAGTACGTCTCCGTTTTCGCCGCTAAGGGCAGCCGCCTGGCTGTGTCCGACGCGGGCTGCGCCGCCGTATGCTGCAAGGCTGCCCTGCAGGCCGCTTCCTTAAACGTGTTCATCAACACCAAGAGCCTGAAAAACCGGGCCGTGGCCGACGAGATGAACGCCAAGGCCAACGGGATGCTTACTAAGTATGTCCCTATGGCGGATGAGATTTTCCATTCCGTGAAGGCACTGTTTGGACAATAAATCGTAATTATAAAAAACTTTTGGAGGAATTTTGATTATGGCAAAGCTGCTGCTGGGTAAGGAAGTTACCGACGCCCTGAACGCCAATTTACAGACCCGTACCGCCGCTCTTCGGGAGAAGGGCATCACCCCCACTCTGGGCATTGTCCGTGTGGGCGCGAACCCCAGTGATCTGAGCTATGAGAAGGGCGCCTGCAAGCGCGCTGAGCTGGTGGGCGTGGAGGTCAAGAAGTTCGAGCTGCCCGAGGATGCCACCAAGGAGCAGGTCCTGGCGGTCATCGATCAGGTCAACGCCGACGCTTCCATCCACGGCGTGCTGATGTTCCGCCCCCTGCCCAAGCACCTGAAGGCAGACCAGAACGAGATCTGCAACCGCCTGGACCCCAAGAAGGACGTGGACTGCATGACTCATATGAGTAACGCCGGTGTCTTCGAGGGCCTGGATCTGGGCTACGCCCCCTGCACTCCCGCCGCCTGCATGGAGATCCTGGACTACTACGGCATTGACTGCAAGGGCAAGAACGCCGTTGTTATCGGCCGGAGCCTGGTGGTGGGCAAGCCCGCTGCCATGATGCTCATGGGCAAGAATGCCACCGTCACCGTCTGCCATACCAAGACTGTGAACACCGCCGAAATCTGCCGGAACGCCGACATCATCGTCTCCGCTGCCGGTGTGCTGAACTCCCTGACGAAGGACTATGTCCGTCCCGGCCAGGTGGTCATTGATGTGTCCATCAACTGGGATGCCAACAAGCCTAACGCCAAGGGCGGCCTGGGCGGCATTGCCGGCGACGCCAAGTTCGACGAAGTGGAGCCCATTGTGGATGCCATCACCCCTGTTCCTGGCGGCGTGGGCAGCGTGACCACCTCCGTGCTGATGAAGCACGTGGTCGAGGCGGCCGAAAAGCTGTAAAAGTTCCTCCCCCTTTTGTAGAAAGGATTGACTTTTACGAATCTTTTTACCATGGCTGAGGCTGCCAACAACTATTCGGCAGCCGGTGCGGGCAAGACCAAGCTGCCCGTAAGCAAAATGCTATTGCTCGGCATCCTGGCGGGCTTCCTCATTGGCGTTCCCTCCGTGGTGACCAATATGGCCACCTATACGGTGGTGGGCAACTCCACCGTCCGGATGATTTCCGGTATTCTCTTTGCCTTTGGTCTGGGCACCGTGATCCTCACCGGCGCGGAGCTCTTCACCGGCAACACCCTGATTTTCCTGTCCGTGCTGGATAAGAAGGCTACGGTCACCGGCATGCTCCGGAACTGGTTCTTTGTGTACATCGGCAATTTCCTGGGCTCCATGCTGCTGAGCTTCATCTGTGCCCGATTCGGCTGGCTGAATGCCGCCAACGGGGACACGGCCAATGCCCTTGCCATTACCTCCATGAAGGTGGCCCAGGGCAAGATGACCATGCCCTTCCAGAACGCTTTCTTCATGGGTGTGCTGTGCAACATCCTGGTGACATTGGGCGTTCTCATGAGCCTTGCCGGGAAGGACGGGGCCAGCCGGGTGCTGGGTGCCTGGATCCCCGTGTGCTTCTTCGTCACCTGCGGCTTCAATCACTCCATTGCCGATATGACCTACTGTATGCTGGGCCTTTTTGGCAAGCAGTTCTACGCCGAGGGCGCGGCATTTGAGGCACTGAGCTGGGGCCGGTACTTTACCGGCAACCTGATCCCTGTGACTCTGGGCAACATCGTCGGCGGCTGCGCTGTGGCGGCGCTCATGTGGTACTGCTATGTGAGAAAGCCGAAGGCTAAATAAGAATCTACGCACCAGTGACTTGTGTCACTGGTGCGTTCCGCAAAAAGCCCTCTCCTGCCTGGAGAGGGCAGGGGGATTTTTTATAATGGGGTAATACAAATGAAAAAACTCAAAAACCTGGAGGAAAGCGATTTTCTCAAACTCTTTTTCGCCTTCTTTTCGCTGGCCTTCCTGGTGGGGGCCCTGTGCATGCCGGACCGGGCGCAGATGTTTTCCGGCATGACCCAGATTTTAAGCCAGCCCTGTAAGATCCCCACCAACTATTTTGCCGTAGGCGGCTTCTCGGCCACGCTCTTCAATATGAGTGTCGTTAGTTTCATGTGCCTGGGGCTCTATGTGGTCCTGGGGGCGAAGATGGACGCCACAGCCAGCATGGCGGTGATCCTCACCGTGGGCTTCGGCTCCTGGGGCATCAATATCCAGAACATCTGGCCCACCATCTGGGGCGCCATGCTCTACTGCGCCGTGAAGAAAAAGCCCCTCAAGAACTACGTCTCTGCCATGCTCTTCACCACGGGCATTGCCCCCCTGGTGACGGATATTCTCATCCGGCACCCGGTCAATGGCCTGGTGGGCTACAGCTGGGCACGGCTGGGCCTGGCTGTCGCCATCGGCCTGGTCAGCGGCTTCTTTGTCCCCGCGGGGCTGACCCATTCCCCAAACGTGCACAAGGGCTATAACCTCTACAATGCCGCTCTGCCGGTGGGCATGGGGGCCTTCATCCTCCAGGCCATTCTGTTTCAGACCCTGGGGGTGGACCTGCCCAGCGCTCCGGACGCGGAGACCTTGAAGGTGACCTCCAAGGTCATCGCCAACAGCTATTGGCTGATCCTCTGCGGCACCTGTATTGTGGTTGCGGCCCTTATGGGCTGCACGCCGAAGAAGTATTGGGCATTGCTGAACAGCCCGGAGCGGGTGGCCAGCGTGAGCCACACCCTGGGCAACGACGTATTCCTCATGAACTTCGGTGTCTTTGGCCTCTTCATCCTGGCCTACTACAACCTGGTAGGGGCCAAGTTCAGCGGCCCCACCTTTGGCGTCATGTTCTGCATGCTTTCTACCTGCAATTCCGGCTCCCACCCCAAAAACGCCTGGCCTATGCTGCTGGGCTACATCGTGGCGGTGCCTGTGTGCCGGTGGATCTGCGCCTATATGGGCACTTCCTTCACCTACCACATCAATGCCCAGGCCATCTTGATCGGAGCCTGCTACACCAACGGCATGACCCCCATCGTGGACCGCTACGGCGCCGGGGTGGGCTTCGTGGCCGGGGTGCTCCACTTCCTGCTGGTGACCTCCGTCCCCATGCTCCACGGCGGCTTCTGCCTGTATAACGGCGGCCTCACCGCAGCCTTCATCTGCCTGATCCTTATGCCTACCGTGGAAGAGTTGATTCCCACAAAGGAGCAGAGGAGAATGAAGCGGCTGGAAAAGAAGAGATAAGCGTTCCCGCGCCCCCGGCTCCGCCGGGGGCGTTTTTCAGCCCTCTCCTGCCTGGAGAGGGTGGACCGGGCGTAGCCCGGGACGGATGTGGAGGGGACCCCTGAAAGAGGGAACCGGGCCCGGTCTGAACCTGTAGGGGTCCCCTCCACATCCGCCGCTGCGGCGGCACCTTCTCCAAGCAGGAGAAGGCAGGGGCTGCGTTTTTTAAGATTTCCTAAAGAATCCCAGCGCCCTATTGACGGCCTGTATAACAGGTGCTATAGTACCTGTATTAGTACACTTCATACGCACCTGGAAAAGGAGGTTACGTGATGCTGCATTTGGATTATCGGGATATTCGGCCCATTTATGCCCAGATCACGGACGAAGTCCGGCAGCAGATCTCGGCGGGGGTGCTGGTACAGGGGGACAAGCTGCCAAGCGTTCGGGAGCTGGCGGTGGAGCTGTCCATCAATCCCAACACCATTCAGCGGGCCTATCGGCAGCTGGAGATGGAGGGATGGATCGCCACGGTGCCCGGCAAGGGCTGCTTCGTCTGCGGACGGCCTATGGAGGACCCGCGAGAAGAGCTGAAGCTATTGCAGGTTTTTGAGGACACGGTGAAAAAGCTCCTGTCCATGGGCTACACGCCCCAGGAGCTGACACAAAAGCTGACGGAGGCAATGGATCATGCTTGAAATGAAGAATGTGGTAAAGACCTTCGGCGCATTCCGTGCTCTGGACGAGCTGACCCTGACGGTGCCCAAGGGGGCCATTTACGGCCTGGTGGGGCCAAACGGGGCGGGGAAGACCACGGCCATCCGGCATATGACCGGAGTCTACCGGGCGGACAGCGGCACGGTAACTCTGGACGGGGCCCCCATTGATGAAAATCTGCCCGCCAAGGAGAAAATCTGCTGCGTGGCCGATGAGCCCTTCTATTTTCCCGGAGCAAGCCTATTGGACATGGAGAGCTTCTATGCCGGGATCTACCCCAAATTTGACAAGAAACGCTTCGATGAGCTTCAGGACGTTTTTCAGCTGCCCCGGAGGAATCCCATCCGCCGGTTCAGCAAGGGCATGCAGAAGCAGGCGGCCTTCCACCTGACCCTGGCCACCCACGCGCCTTACCTGATCCTCGATGAGCCTGTGGACGGGCTGGACCCGGTCATGCGGCGGCAGGTCTGGAGCCTTATTTTAGACGATGTGACCCGCCACGGCACCACGGTGCTGGTGTCCTCCCATAACCTTCGGGAGCTGGAAGATATCTGCGACCATGTGGGCATCATGAAAAAGGGAAAGATGATCGTGGAGCGGAGTCTGGCCGATATGCAGGGCAGCACCGTGAAGCTGCAGATGGTGGGGGAGGTACCCAGGGGGCTGGAGATCCTCCACAGGGCTTCCTCCGGCCGGCTGAACACCTACATCGTCCGGGGCAGTATCCCCCGGGTCCAGGCGGCGGTAGAGCGGCTGAATCCCGCCTACTTCGACATCCTGCCCCTGTCTCTGGAAGAGATCTTTATTTATGAACTGGGAGGTGCGGACCATGAAGCTGAAGGTCTCCTTCTGTAACAAAACGGTTCTGAAAACGGATATTTCCCGCTACGCGCCCCTGTGGGGGGGCTACAGCCTGGTACTGGCAGTGCTGGTGCTTATGTTTTTGGGCGGCGGCGGGGAAGACACGGACCTTGTCTATACCAACCTGGTGCTCATGTTCTCCAAGCGGGCGGGGGAGATGGCCCTGGTCAACGGATTTTATGCCCTCATCGTGACCCAGGCCCTGTGGGGGGACTTGCTGACACTAAGGATGTGCAACTCGCTCCATGCCATGCCCGTGACCCGGGACGGCTACTTTGGGGCCCACCTGGCGGCAGCGCTGCTGTTTGCCCTGGTTCCCAATGTGCTGGTGTATGGCATTGCCGCTTTGCTGGTGCCCCATGCCGTCGCCCGGGCGGCGCTGCTGACCCTGGGGGCCGCCTGCCTGCAATACATCTTCTACCTAGGTACGGCCCTGGTGGCTGTGCAGCTGGCGGGAAACCGCATCGGCATGGTGCTGGCCTATGGACTGGTGAATTTCGTATCCATTCTGCTGTATTGGTTCTGCAGCGAGGTCTTTGTGCCGCTCATCTACGGCCTGGAGCTGGATGTGACCTGGATCACCCGCATCTGTCCTACGGTGGCCATGTACCAGGGCAGCTACTTTGAACCGAAGGGTTACTGGGACAACACGACCTATCCCTATGTCTACCAGGGCATTGAGACCGGGGACCTGTTTCCTCATGCCTTTCTGTGTGCCTTTCTCGGCCTGGTGCTCATGGGTGTGGCCCAGCTGCTCTACCGCAGAAGGAAGCTGGAGGCGGCGGGAGACTTGATGGCCTATCATGTGCTATCCCCCGTGTTTTTGGTGCTGTATACCCTGATGGTGGCGGCCTTTGTCCACCTGGGGGTGAAGCAGTATGCCAGCGGCAGCATCTCTCAGTATTTCTTCCTGCCCCTGGGGCTGCTGGCGGGCTATGTGTCCGGCCTGATGCTCCTGCGGCGGACCAGCCGGGTGTTCCGCAAGCGCTTGCTGATTCCCCTGGCGGGAATATTGGCGGTCTGCGCTCTGGTGGTAGGCGCCACCTACATAGATCTCTTTGGGGTCATCCGCCGGGTGCCGGAGGCATCGGAAGTGCTCTCCGTCACCGTAGAGCCTAAAAACTCTGGCCGCTACAACGAGGGCGGCCTGGTTCTGACGGATCAGGAGGACATTCAGGCGGCAATCGGCTACCAGCGGGATTCCCTGGATGGATGGAAGTCCCAGGTCTTGAATTCCCTTCTCCAGAAAGAGGGCTGCTGGACTCCTCAGGACTATCTGAACGTGCGGCTGACCTACAAGCTGACGAACGGCAGGACCATGATCCGGGAGTACCCCCTTCGGTCGGATCTTCAGTCCTTCGGCAGCTTCCGAAAGATCCTGTCCCGGCCGGAGCTGATTTTCGGCGTGACTCCGGAGAAGCTGCGGGAGCAGGTGGACCAGGCGGAGAGCATTGACTATACCATCTGGCCCCAGGCAGAAGGGGACGGCTACCGCTACTTCCATATCGACGCCCGGGCGGGTCTGGCGGATGCCATTCTGGCCGACTGCGCTGAAGGAAATCTGCTGAATTACAACTTCTGGAATGAGGCCTATGGAAATACCGCAGATAACAACTGGATTGGCGCCCTGAACATCGTCGGGGAGACCCAGTCCGTTACGGACTACTATTACTATTGGTGTGAGCTCTCCCAGGACAGCACCCACACCCTCCAGTGGCTCCGGAGCAACCCGGGAACGGAAGAAAGAAACAGCTAAGTCAGCTTCTCCTGCCCTCTCCTGCTTGGAGAGGGTGGCGCCGCAGCGCCGGGTGTGGAGGGGACCCCTAAAAGCAAAAAACGAGCCCTGATGAATGGAAAAACGGTAAGGTCTTTCCATTCATCAGGGCCGTCTTGTTTCTCTATGTGTCCCCTCCACACCCGTCCCGGGCTGCGCCCGGTCCACCCTCTCCAGGCAGGAGAGGGCTTTTGGGGGCTTTCCCTTTTTCTTCGTGACTTTACCCTGCATCTATGCTATAATACCCCCAAAAGGGAGGGAAAACCCATGGCGAAAAAGGTTCTGCACATCCTCAGTGATGTGTTTTTCAGCGGGGCGGAGAATATGGTCTGCCAGATCGTGGATATGTTCCGGGGAGAGTACGACATGGTGTACGTGTCCCCGGATGGGCCCATCCGGCAGGCGCTGGAGGCCCGGAATGTGGCCTACCGGCCCATTGCCGCCGTAACGCCGAAGGAGATCCGGCGGGTGATTTCCGAGGAGCAGCCGGACATTGTCCACGCCCATGATATGAAGGCCTCCTTTGCCGCGGCTCTGGCCTGCGGGAAGACACCGCTGGTGTCCCACATCCACAACAATGGGTTCGACTCCCGGAAGGTTTCCCCTAAAACCCTGGCCTATCTGCTGGTCAGCGGGAAGTTCCGGCACATCTTCTGGGTGTCTCCCTCGGCGATGAAGAGCTTCCGGTTCTATGGTGCGGTGAAGCAGAAGTCTTCCGTTCTGCGCAATGTCATCCGCATGGATGCCCTCCGGCAGAAGGCGGCGGAGGCGGAGAACCAGACTCCCTATGATATTCTGTTTCTGGGCCGGATGTCCGAGCCCAAGAACCCCCTGCGGCTGGTGAAGGTTCTGAATCTGGTTCATAACCGCTATCCCCAGCTCCGGGCGGCCATTGTGGGCAAGGGGGACATGGAGCCCCAAGTCTGTGAGGCCATAGCCGAAAGCGGGGCAGGGGGCTATATTCATCTGTTGGGCTACCAGGAAAACGGCTATGGACTCTTGGAGCACGCCAAGCTCATGATTATGACCTCCCTATGGGAGGGCACCCCTATGTGCGCACTGGAGGCCATGGCCTTAGGCGTGCCCATCGTCTCTACCCCGGTGGACGGCCTGTGTGACCTGGTGGAGCCGGGGAAGACGGGGTATTTGGAGGACAGAGACGAAGCACTGGCAGACAGGTGCACCCAGATCATCCTGGACGACGGTCTCCGAGCAGAGCTGTCCCGAAATACTCTGAAAAAGGCGGACATCATCCTGAATCTGGAAACCTACAAAAAGGAATTGAGGAAGGTCTACGAACAATGAACATTCTACAGATCGTGCCCTCCTTTGAGGTGGGCGGGGCAGAGACCATGTGTGTGGGCCTCTGCCTGGAATTGCAGAGGCTGGGCCACCGGGTCACTGCCGTCAGCCTGTCCTCTGCCCAGAGCAAGCTGACCCGGGACCTGACGGAAGCCGGGGTGGAGCTGCGGCTGCTGGGCAAGGGCCCGGGGATGGACCTGGGCTGTGTGTCCCGGCTCCGGGCCATTATTCGGGACGTTAAGCCCCAGGTGATCCATACCCACCTCCACGCCTTGAAGTATGCCGCCCTGGCCTTGGGCGGGCGGAAGATCCCCATCGTCCATACCATCCACAACCAGGCGGAGGCCGAGGCGGTCAAGCTGGACCAGGTCATTGGGAGATACCTATTCCGGATGGGCAGAGCCACCCCGGTGGCCCTCAGCGGGGAAATTCAGGCCTCTGTGGCGGCTCTCTATGGTCTGCCGGAGAGCAAAATTCCAGTGGTGTGCAACGGCATCGATTTGCACCGGTGCCTGCGTAAGACGGACTACGCCCTCCACTATCCCCCCAGGCTCATCCATGTAGGACGGTTTTACCCCCAGAAGAACCATGGGGCCATGCTGGAGGCTCTGCAAATTTTGAAGGGCCAGGGCATCCGCCCCCAACTGACCTGCTATGGAGACGGGCCGCTTCTGGAGGAAACGAAGCGAAAAACCGTAGTGATGGGCCTGGAGAAGCAGGTAATATTTGGGGGATTGTGCGATGATGTGTTCCCCAAACTTTCCCACTCGGATGTGTTTTTGCTGCCGTCCAAATGGGAGGGTATCCCTATGACCGTGATCGAGGCCATGGGGACGGGGCTGCCGGTCATTGCCTCCCGGGTAGGGGGGCTGCCGGACATGATCGAGGACGGGAAAGAAGGGCTGTTGATCGACTCCACCCCGGAAGCGCTGGCAGAAGCCGTTTCCAAGCTGCTTGCCGACGAGGACCTGCGTCAGGCCCTGGGTGCCGCTGCTGTAGAGGCTGCCCAGCGGTTCAGCGTCCAGACCATGGCGAGAAATTATGAAATGCTGTACGAGGAGAGAGCATGAAGGCTGCGAAACTTTTGCAGGAGGGGGCCCGGACAGCCCGGAACCTTCTGCGGCCGAAAATGGACATAGCCGATGGGTTCCAGACCCTGGAAAGCGTTTGGCTGGACACAAAAGGTGAATGTTATGTTGACCGACCGGCGGGCTGGCTGACGCCGGAAAATCCCGTGGAGGTCAGCGTCATCATTCCCGCCTACAACAACGCCCCCTTCCTGCGGGGCTGCCTGGATTCCGTACTGGGCCAGAAGACCGGCTTCCCTTTTGAGGCGGTAGTCATCGACGACGGCTCCACCGACGAGACGGCGGAAATATTGGCGGAGTATGCAGGCCGCGTTGTGGCCATCCGTCAGGAAAACAAAGGCCACTCCGGGGCCCGGAACACCGGACTGGAAATTTGCCGGGGGGCGTACATCCTCTTTCACGACAGCGACGACACCCTGTGTCCCGGGGCCCTGGAGGCCCTGTTCTCCTGCGCCAAGAAGCAGAATGCCGACATCGTGGCAGGGGGGTATGACTGCAGGCCTCAGGGGGGCGCAGCCTACCCAGGCCTGCGGTTCCCGGCGGCAGAGGTTACGGACCCGGAAACCATCCCCGGCATGACCTGCGGCAAGCTCTTCCGGCGGGCGCTCTTTGCCCACTGCCGGTTCCCAATGGGGTATTGGTATGAGGATTCCGTTATCTGCCAGATTTTGCTGCCCTTGGCAAAGAGGATCTATACCGTGGAAGCACCGGTATTTACCTACCTACTGAACCCCCGGGGGGTTTCTGCCGCCTCCCAGGGAAAGAAAAAGTCCGTGGAGAGCCTGTATGTGACGAAGGCCTTGCTGGCGGAGAAGCCGAAATTTGGCCTAAAATACGACGAGGCGGCTTATCGGCATTTTCTCCACATGGTTCTGCTGACCTATCACCGGACGAGACAATTGGACAAAACGGTGTCCTACGCGGTGTTTTTAGGCCAAAGGGAGCTGCAAAAACGGTATTTTTCCGGGCTCAAACCCTCCAACCCCACCTTAGCGGAAGCGCTGGAAACGGGAAGTTACCGGAAATACCTGTGGCTTTGCGAAACCCTGTGGCTGCGGAGGTAAAGGGATGACCTACTATATTTTGATCCCCGTCTACCAGGCAAAAACCTGGTTAGACGCCTGTCTAAACTCGGTTTTTGCGCAGACGGAGCAGAATTTCCATATCATCTTGGTAGACGACGGTTCCACCGACGGCTCCGGTGCCCTGTGTGATGCCTGGGCGGAGAAGGACTCCCGGGTGGAGGTGGTCCACCAGGCCAATTCTGGGCCCTATGGGGCCCGGCGGGCGGCCATTGAGCGGTGCCTGGAGGAGGTGGCAGGGGAGGACTGGGCCGTCTTTTTGGATGCCGACGACGGGCTGAAGCCCAACGCTCTGGAGACCATCGGACAAAAGGCTGGGGACTGCGATATGGTCTTCCTCGGCGAGGACCAGGTGTGGGACGGGAAGATCCTGCGGCCATTCCCGGTGGATAAGGCTTATGTAGGCACCGTGGAGGACAAGCGTCAGCTTTATAAAATCGTCTTCCAGGATGGCTGGTACAATCCCCTGTGGAAAAAAGCGGTGAAGGTTCGGCTCCTGCCGAAGGAGGGCGTCCGGGACTACTACCCCGTCCGCTTCGGGGAGGACCTGCTGCAGAGCATCCCCATGTATCGGGACTGCAAAAAAGCGGTGTTTCTGCCGGACAGCCTGTATGAGTACGCCATCAACCCCGCCTCGGCGACCAACGCATTGACCTATGAAAAGTACAAATGCAGTTCGCTGGTGATTCGGGAATGCTGGAATTTCCTGCAAAGCCAGAATGTGTGGGATGAAAAGGATTTTGAAGAATATATGGCCTGGCTGCGGCTTTTGACCCGGTTTCAGGTGCGAATCGTGGCAAAATTCGACACATCCCGACAAAACCGGATCAAACTCCTGAAGGAAATCGGGAATGACGCCTTCTACGCCAAGGTCATTGCCGCCGCCCCGAAAGAGGACCGCCTATTGTACCTCATGAAGCAAAAAAAATACGCCGCCCTTTGCCTGGTTGGCGACGGACTGCGGCTGGCCGGAAGGATCAGACGAAAGATAAAACGATGATTTACACAAATATGATCTCCGGCGTTTTCCTGGACCGCCCCAACCGCTTCATTGCCCATGTGGAGATCCAGGGGAAAACCGAAACCGTCCATGTAAAAAACACCGGCCGGTGCCGGGAGCTGCTGGTGAGCGGGGCGGAGGTCTGGTGCCAGGAGAGCCGGAACCCGGCGAGAAAGACCCAATGGGACCTGATCTGCGTCCGCAAGGGTCCCTACCTCATCAACATGGACTCCCAGGCCCCCAACGCTGCGGCGAAGGAATGGCTCCTTGCCGGCGGACTGGGGAAAATCGAGAATCTGCGGCCGGAGACCGTCCACGGGGACTCCCGGTTCGATTTTTCCTTTCTGAAGGACGGAAAGCAGTGCTTCCTGGAAGTCAAAGGGGTGACGCTGGAGGATAGGGGCGTCTGCGCCTTCCCGGATGCCCCTACGGAGCGTGGCGCCAAGCACCTGCGGGGGCTCCTGGAGGCGGCCAGAGCCGGCTGCGGGGCCTATGTTCTCTTTGTCATCCAAATGCGCCCCGTGAAATACCTTCGGCCCCACGAGGAACGGGACCCGGCCTTTGCGCAGGCACTGCGGGATGCCGCCGAGGGCGGCGTGGAAGTCCTGGCTGTGGACTGCGATATCACACCGGAGGAGATGGTGATCCGTGACCGGGTACCGGTGCGGCTGTGGTAAAAAGATTCGGCAGGGCGAAAGCCCTGCCGGTTTTGTTCGTCTGTTAATTCTTACACTGCCCTTCCAGATGGCCGGACCGGATCACCGGGGGCTTTGGGTCTGCTGCTTCCCAGGGAATGGGCTTTTGTTCTTCTTCCTTCCGCATGACTGCGCCTCCCTTCTTTTGGAGGCAGTTTGTGCGGAAAGAGGGGAAATTATACGTTTTCTTCCGCCATCAGGGGTTTGATGCGGCTGTTGTAGAGTTTCCGGAAAAGCAGACAGGTAGCTGTCAAAGAGGCAATTTCCGCAATGGGAAAGGCCCACCACACATTGTCCACGCTGCCCGTGAGGCTCAGAAGGTAGGCCACGGGCAGAAGCACCAGCAGCTGCCGGCTCAAAGAGACAATGGTGGAGTAGCTGCCTTTGCCCAGAGCCTGGAAGGAGGCGGATAGGCAGATACTGATGGCGGCCAGGGGGAAGGGCAGGCCCAGGATCCGCAGGGCCCGGGTGCCGATGGCGAGAAATGCCTCGGTGGGGTTGAAGAGCCCCAACAGCACCTGAGGGATGCACAGGAAGGCCAGCATGCCCAGAGTCATGATGACGATGCCCACCATCGTGGCCAGCTTCAGGGTGTGCGTGATGCGCTTGGGCTTCCGGGCTCCATAGTTATAGGCCATAATGGAGATGGTCGCGTTGTTGATGCCAAACAGCGGCATACAGAACAGGCTCTGGAGCTTGAAGTAGATGCCGAAGACGCCGGTGGCGGTCTCGTGGAAGCCCTGGAGGATCTGGTTGATGCCGAAATTCATCACGGAGCCGATGCCGTTCATAATGACGGAGGGAATGCCTACCTCCAGCACCGGCCGGATGGTCTGCCACCGGGGCCGCATATACTTAAAATGCAGATGGATCTCGGGATTGTGCCGCACATTCATATAAATGCCCAGTACAGCTCCCACGGTCTGGCCCAGCACGGTGGCCACTGCCGCGCCGGCAATGCCCATCTTGGGCATGCCCCACCAGCCGTGGATGAACACCGGGTCCAGAATAATGTTGATGATGGCGCCGGTGCCCTGGAGGATCATGGTCTGGAAGGCCCGGCCCGTAGCCTGGAGCAGCCGCTCACAGAGGATCTGGACGAAAATACCGGCGGTGAGAATGCAGCAGATGCTGGTGTAGGCAATGCCGCCCTCCACGGTTTCGGCAACGGAGGACTGCATCTCGTAGTAGGGCCGGACACCGAAAAAGCCGAAGAGCATAAAGAGCGCTGTGGCGATCACCGTCAGAAACACGCCGTTGCCCGCGGCCCAGTTGGCGCTCTCCTGGTCCTTTCGGCCCAGGCTCTGGGACAGCAGGGCATTGACGCCCACACCAATGCCCACGCCGAAGCCAATCTGCAGATTCTGAACCGGGAAAGCCAGGCTCAGCGCCGTTACCGCGCTCTCAGAGACCTGGGATACGTAAATGCTGTCCACGGTGTTGTAAAGGGCCTGGACCAGCATGGAAATGATCATGGGCAGAGCCATATTGACCAGCAGTTTTCCCACCGGCATGACGCCCATTTTGTTGTCTTTCAGGGGTTCCATTCTAACTTTTCTCCTTTTCTTCTATCATACACGCAAAATCCATATCATTATACAGGAAAATAGGGAAAAAGCAACCCCTAAAGACGACGCAAAAGGACCGCTGCAAACGTGCAGCGGTCCTCCTTGGAAACCAAGTCCTTACAGGTACTTCTTCATTCCTTCGGAAGCGGTCTCGGGGTCGGCGGAGATGGTCATGGTGATCTCCATGTTGTTCTCCTTGGCGAACTTCGCCACCCAATCCACAAAGGCCTCATTGGCAGCCTGATCCTGACCGATGGTCTTGTACAGGTTGTCGATGAACACGTTGGTAATATCAAAGTTGCCCGCATGCAGGCCGCTCAGGAAGCCCTTCAGCATCTCGGGAGAGCTGATGCCATACTCCTGAGAGTCTACCAGACGGACCTTGTAAGTAACATCGTAGGTCAGCTTCTTGCCGTACTCGATGCAAACCACGTCGCCGTGGGCATCATTCACTGCTGCGTTGATGGCCTCGATCAGCTTTTTGGTCTTTCCGGAGCCCTTCAGGCCCATAATAACATGAATCATAGGAATTTCCTCCTTTGCTATACCAAAATGGATTTGGCTTAGTATCATTCTACCAGCAATCCCCTGTTTTTGCAATAGGGAATTTTCCTTTTTTACTGCTTCTCGTAACCGGGCTTGCCCAGCAGCTGGAACATGTTGCGCTTATAGAACTCCACACCGGGCTGGTTGAAGGGGTTCACATCCAGAATGTAGGCAGAAACGCCGCAGCACAGTTCCAGGAAGAAGAACAGCTCGCCTACCTTCCGGTCATTCAGCTCTCCGCAGTCCATGGTGATGACGGGCACGCCGCCGTCCACATGGGCGGCCAGGGTGCCGAGGAATGCCTTCTCGTCCACGAAGTCCAGGGTCTTGCCCTCCAGGTAGTTCAGGCCGTCCAGATTCTTGGCGTCGCCCTTGATGACCATCTTCTTCTCGGGGGGAGCGAAGCGGACCATGGTCTCGAAGATGTTCCGCTGACCCTGCTGGATCATCTGGCCCAGGGAGTGCAGGTCGGCGGTGAGCTCAGCGGTAACGGGGAAGATACCCTTTCCGTCCTTGCCCTCGGACTCGCCGAAGAGCTGCTGCCACCAGCCGCCGAACATCTTGAAGCCCGGCTCGAAGCTCTCGAAGATCTCCATGGCCTTGCCGTTGCGGTACAGCAGGTTCCGGACCGCGGCATACAGCCACACGGGGTTATCGAAGGAGCGCAGGTCGTAGGCCTCCTTGGCGTCCATGGCGCCGCTGAGCATTTCCATGATGTCCACACCGGCTACGGCCAGGGGCAGGAGGCCCACAGGGGTCAGCACGGAGAACCGACCGCCCACATTGGCAGGGATCACGAAAGTCTCCCAGCCTTCTTCGGTGGCCATCTGCCGCAGAGCGCCCTTGCAGGGATCGGTGATGGCGAAGACCCGGCTCTTGGCACCCTCGGGGCCGTACTTCTCGTCCAGCATTTCGAGGAGCGCACGGGTAGCAATGGCGGGCTCGGTGGTGGTGCCGGATTTGGAGATGATGGCAATGGAGAAGTCCTTGCCCTCCAGCAGGCGGCACAGCTCATTCCAGTGGCGGGTGCTCAGGCCGTTGCCGGCAAAATAGATCTGGGGGTCCCCCTTGCCCTTGCCGATATTGTGGTTGGGACCCTGCAGCAGCTCAATGGCAGCCCGGGGGCCCAGGTAGCTGCCGCCGATGCCGATGACTACGAACACGTCGGAGTCGTTACGGATCTTCCGGGCAGCGCTCTGAATGCGCAGAATTTCATCGCTGGCCTGCCGGGTGGGCAGGTTCAACCAGCCCAGGAAATCGTTACCGGCGCCGGTACCGTCCATGAGCTTCTGGTGGGCAGCGCCCACTTCCTTTTCCATGGCCAAAAGATCGGGCAGAGCGATCTGGCCCCAGACATTGGAGATGTCAACTTTGATCATATGTAAAACATCCTTCCTATTATACCAGTGGGTTCCCCACCGTTTTTTCAGCTATATGTTACCGCAACTTCGGCGTAAACGCAAGCAGAAATTATACAAAATGACTTTTTGCTTCCGGCTCCTTGACTTTTCCCCCACGCTATGCTATAATGCACTGAAATACGGCGATTTCGCCGTGCTATCAAGCGATTGAAAGGAGCAGACCTCATGCAGAACCGGCTGAAGACCAACGCATCCCTGTTCCCCAGTTCCTCTTTTCTCAATGGTGCCGTTGCTTCCATTGAAAATGAGGGCTTTTCTTTTCTCAACAACCCTTCTTATTCCGTTTTTCCCGGCTTTTGTGATGTGCATGTGCATTTCCGAGAGCCGGGTTTTTCTTATAAGGAGACGGTTTCTTCCGGCTCCCAGGCGGCGGCACACGGCGGTTACACCGCGGTGTGCACCATGCCAAACCTGAATCCGGTGCCGGACAGTGTAGAAAATTTGGCTCCACAATTGGAGGCTATCCAAAAGGGTGCCCGCATTGCCGTCTACCCTTATGCTGCCATTACCAAGGGGGAGCAGGGGCAGGTCCTGTCCGACATGGAGGCCTTGGCCCCCAAGGTCATCGCCTTCTCCGACGACGGCAGGGGCGTCCAGTCCCCGGAAATGATGGAAGAGGCCATGAAAAAAGCAAAAGCGCTGGGAAAGCTCATTGTCGCCCACTGTGAAGACAACTCGCTGCTTCGCGGCGGCTATATCCACGACGGTGCCTACGCCCAGGCCCACGGACACCGGGGCATCTGCTCCGAAAGCGAGTGGGGCCCCATTGCGAGGGACCTGGAACTGGCCGCGAAAACCGGGTGCGGCTACCACGTGTGCCACATCTCCACCAAAGAGAGTGTGGACATCATCCGTCAGGCAAAGAAGTCGGGCGTGGATGTGACCTGTGAGACCGGGCCCCACTACCTCATCATGGATGACAGCTTCCTGCGAGAAGATGGGCGTTTTAAAATGAATCCCCCGCTCCGGAGCCCTGAGGACCGGGCGGCCCTGATAGAGGGCCTGCGGGACGGCACCATCGACATGATCGCCACAGACCATGCCCCCCACAGCGCCGAAGAAAAGGCCAGAGGCCTGGAGAAGAGCGCCTTCGGCGTGGTAGGCCTGGAAACGGCCTTCCCGGTCCTCTACACCTATCTGGTAAAGCCCGGGATCATCACTATGGATACCCTGCTGCAAAAGCTGGTATATAACCCCAGGAATCGGTTTGGCATCCCCCTGGGGAATGACTTTTCCGTCTGGGATCTGAACGAAAGCTACACCGTAGACCCCAAGGGATTTCTTTCCATGGGCAAGGCCACACCTTTTGAGGGATGGCAGGTTTACGGCAAATGCATGGCAACCTTCTATAACGGGAAGGCTGTCTATACGAAGTAATTGGAGGAGAACACAATGGCAAAGAGAACGGACATCAAGAAAATTCTGATCATCGGCTCCGGCCCTATCGTTATCGGACAGGCCGCGGAGTTTGACTACGCCGGCACCCAGGCCTGCCTGGCCCTGAAGGAAGAGGGCTACGAGGTGGTGCTGTGCAATTCTAACCCCGCCACCATCATGACCGACACCACCATCGCTGACAAGGTCTACATGGAGCCTCTGACTCTGGAATACATTGCCAAGATCATCCGCTACGAGCGGCCCGATGCCATTGTCCCCGGCATCGGCGGCCAGACCGGCCTGAACCTGGCCATGCAGCTGGAGAAGAAGGGCGTTTTGAAGGAGTGCAACGTAAAGCTCCTGGGTACCTCCTCCACCTCCATCGAGCGGGCCGAGGACCGGGAGCTCTTCAAGGAGCTGTGCCAGTCCATCGGCGAGCCTGTCATCCCCTCTGAGATCACCTACAATCTGGAGGAGGCTAAGGCCGCGGCCCAGCACATCGGCTATCCCGTGGTGCTCCGCCCCGCCTTCACCCTGGGCGGCACCGGCGGCGGCTTCGCCTACAATGAGGAAGAGCTGGAGGAGATCGGCGTCAACGCCTTCAACCTGTCTCCCGTGCATCAGGTGCTCATCGAGAAGTCCGTCAAGGGCTACAAGGAGATCGAGTTTGAGGTCATGCGGGACTCCAACGACCACGCCATCACCATCTGCGGCATGGAGAACATCGATCCCGTCGGTGTCCACACTGGCGACTCTCTCGTGGTGGCCCCCATCATGACGCTGAGCGATCACGACCTCAAGATGCTCAACGACTCCGCTATTAAGATCATTCGGGAGCTGAAGATCGAGGGCGGCTGCAATGTCCAGTTTGCCCTGAATCCCCACTCCTCCGAATATTACCTCATCGAGGTCAACCCCAGAGTTTCCCGTTCCTCCGCCCTGGCCTCCAAGGCCTCCGGCTACCCCATTGCCCGTGTCACCGCCAAGATTGCCGTGGGTATGGCGCTGGAAGACATCAAGATCGCCAACACCACCGCTGCCTTTGAGCCCAGCCTGGACTATGTGGTGGCCAAGCTGCCCCGGTTCCCCTTCGATAAGTTCGCCTCCGCCAAGAACACCCTGGGCACCCAGATGAAGGCTACCGGCGAGGTCATGGGCATCGGCGCCACCCTGGAAGAGTGCCTCTTAAAATCCGTCCGGTCTCTGGAAATCGGCGTGTGCCACTTCTATATGCCCAAGTTCACCCACATGGAAACCTCCGAAATTCTGGAGTACCTGAAGCAGTTCCGGGATGACACCATCTTCGCCGTGGCGGAGCTTCTGCGCCGGGATGTGGCCGCAAAGGACATTTACGCCGTGACCCAGATCACCCCCTACTTCATCGAGTCCATCGGCAAGATCGTGGCCATGGAGAAGAAGCTGTCTGCCAATGTGGGCAGCGTGGAGGTGCTGAAGGAAGCCAAGGTCATGGGCTTTGGCGATAAGTTCATCGCCCAGCTGTGGGGCTGGAAGGAGCTGGAGGTTTACAACCTGCGGTGCAAAGAAAATCTGTTCCCCGCCTTCCGCATGGTGGATACCTGCCACACCGGGGCTTATATTCCTTACTTCTACTCCTCCTATACAGGCAAGACCGATTCCCGGCTGACGGATAAGAAGAAGATCGTGGTCCTGGGCGCCGGCCCCATCCGCATCGGCCAGGGCGTGGAGTTCGACTACTCCACCGTCCACGCCGTGAACACCATCCGCAGCGAGGGCTACGAGGCCATCATCATCAACAACAACCCGGAGACCGTGTCCACCGACTATACCACCGCTGACAAGCTGTACTTCGAGCCCTTGACCCCCGAGGATGTGATGAACATCCTCCACTTCGAGAACCCCGAGGGTGTCATCGCCTCCCTGGGCGGCCAGACCGCCATCAACCTGGCAGACCCCCTGATGGAGCGGGGTGTGAAGATCATCGGCACCGACTGTGCCGCCATCGACCGGGCCGAGGACCGGAACCAGTTTGAGAACCTCCTGAACCAGCTGAACATCCCCCGGGCCAAGGGCAAGGCCGTGACCAAGATCGAGGACGGCATTGCCGCCGCCGCGGAAATCGGCTATCCCGTGCTGGTGCGGCCCTCCTTCGTGCTGGGCGGCCGGGCCATGCAGATCGTGGCCAACGAGGACCAGCTGCGCCACTACCTGCGCACCGCTGTGGAGATCGACGAGGACAAGCCTGTATTGGTAGATAAGTATATCGAGGGCCGGGAAGTGGAGATCGACGCCATCTGCGACGGCCGGGATGTGTTTGTCCCCGGCATCATGGAGCTGGTAGAGCGCACCGGTGTTCACTCCGGTGACTCCATTTCCGTCTATCCTCCCTTCTCCATCTCCGACAAGGTCAAGGGCATTATCCTGCAGTACGCCAAGAAGCTGGGCCTCGGCATCGGCATCAAGGGCCTGTTCAACATCCAGTTCATTGTGGATAAAAATGACAATGTGTATATCATTGAGGTGAACCCCCGGTCCTCCCGTACCGTTCCCTTCCTGAGTAAGGCCACCGGCTACTCCCTGGCGGACATCGCTACGGAGGTCATCCTGGGCAAGAGCCTGAAGGAGCAGGGCATCTTCGATATCTATCCCGAAGAGCAGCCCCGGTGGTATGTGAAGGCCCCCGTCTTCTCCTTCAACAAGATCCGCGGCTTGGATGCCTACCTGTCCCCGGAGATGAAGTCCACCGGCGAGGCCATCGGCTACGACAAGACCATGAACCGCGCCCTCTATAAGGCCCTCCAGGCCTCCGGCATGAAGCTGCAGAACTACGGCACCGTTCTCGCCACCATTGCCGACAAGGACAAGGACGAGGCCCTGCCCCTCATCCGCCGGTTCTACCAGCTGGGCTTCAACATTGAGGCCACCGAAGGCACCGCCAAGTACCTGAAGGAGCATGGGATCCGGACCCACGCTCTGAAGAAGATCAGCACCGGCTCCGACGAGATCCCCAACGCTCTGCGCCAGGGCCACATCGCCTACGTCATTAACACCAAGGATCCCGCCTCTGATTCCTCCGTGGACGGCGCCCAGATCCGCCAGATCTGCACCGAGTACAACGTGACCCTCTTCACCGCCCTGGACACCGTAAAGGTCCTGCTGGACGTGCTGGAGGAGACCACTCTGACCATCTCCACCATTGACGCTTAATGCTATGAAAAAAGGTATTTTCAAGATTTTAACCAATGAGGCCCTCACCTCCAGCGTCTACCGAATGACGCTGGAGGGGGATACCTCCGCCATCACCGCCCCCGGCCAGTTCGTGAATATCCAGCTTTCCGGGAAGTTCCTCCGGCGGCCCATCTCCGTCTGCGACTGGGAAGACAATCAGCTGACCCTGGTCTATAAAGTAGTGGGCCACGGCACCGCCCAGATGTCCGCTATGGCCCCCGGGGAAACCCTGGACATCCTGACGGGTCTGGGCAACGGCTACGATCTGTCGGTGGTGGGGGAGACCCCCCTGCTGGTGGGTGGCGGTGTGGGCGTGCCCCCCATGTACGGCCTTGCCAAAAAGCTCCGGGCTATGGGAAAGAATGTCCAGGTGATCCTGGGCTTCAACACCAAGGACGAGATTTTCTTTGAGAAGGAATTCCAGGCCCTGGGCTGCACTGTGACAGTCACCACTGTGGACGGCTCCTACGGCGTAAAGGGCTTCGTCACCGATGCAATGAAGGGTCTATCCTACAGCCACTTCTGCGCCTGCGGTCCGGAGCCTATGCTGAAGGCCCTGTACAAGGCCTCCGCCACTTCCGGCCAGATGAGCTTTGAGGAGCGGATGGGCTGCGGCTTCGGCGCCTGCATGGGCTGCTCCTGCAAGACCCTGACGGGGAATAAGCGCATCTGCAAGGATGGGCCCGTGATGAAGAAGGAGGAGATCCTATGGGACTGAACGTAAACCTCTGCGGCATTGGGCTGGATAACCCCGTGATCCCCGCCTCCGGAACCTTCGGCTTTGGCTATGAATTTGCGGAACTTTATGATATCAATATCTTAGGTACCTTCTCCTTTAAGGGCACCACCAAGGATGCCAGATTTGGCAACCCAACGCCTCGGATTGCCGAGTGCCCCGCGGGCATGATCAACGCTGTGGGACTGCAGAACCCCGGTGTGGAGGCCGTTATTGAACAGGAACTGCCCAAGCTCAAAAAGGTCTTCCACAAGCCGGTGATGGCCAATGTCTCCGGCTTCAGTGTGGCAGACTACGCCTACACCTGTGAGCGCTTGGACAAAGAGCCTCAGGTGGGCTGGCTGGAGGTCAACGTGAGCTGCCCCAACGTCCACGGCGGCGGCATGAGCTTCGGCACCTGCCCGGAATCTGCGGCAGAGGTGGTCAAGGCCGTGAAGGCCGTTACCACCAAGCCCGTGTTCGTCAAGCTTTCCCCCAATGTGACGGACATCGTATCGATCGCCAAGGCCTGTGAAGATGCGGGAGCCGACGGCATCAGTCTCATTAACACCATGCTCGGTATGCGCATCGACCTGCGGCGCAGAAAGCCCGTCATTGCCAACACCATGGGCGGCTACTCCGGCCCCGGTATTTTCCCGGTAGCGGTGCGGATGGTCTACCAGGTGGCGAAGGCCGTAAATATCCCCGTCATCGGCATGGGTGGTGTCCAGTCCGCCGAGGATGTGGTGGAAATGATGCTGGCCGGTGCCACTGCTGTAGAAGTGGGCGCCGCCAACCTGGTGGACCCCTGGGCCTGCAAGAACATCATCGAGGACCTGCCACGGGTGATGAAGGAATACCGAATCGAAAACCTGAAAGATATCATAGGAGGCGCACAATAATGGGTAAAGACGTCATCGTTGCCTGCGATTTTTCCAGTGCGGAGCAGACCTTCGCATTCCTGGACAAGTTCACCGGCAGAAAGCCTTTCGTAAAAATCGGCATGGAGCTGTATTACGCCGAGGGCCCGGAAATCGTCCGGCAGATCAAAGCCCGGGGCCATAAGATATTCCTGGACCTGAAGCTCCACGACATCCCCAACACTGTCAAAAAGTCCATGGCTGTCCTGCGGAACCTGGATGTGGACATTACCAACCTCCACGCCGCCGGTACCACCGCCATGATGAAGGCCGCCCTGGAGGGCCTGACCCGGCCCGACGGCACCCGGCCCCTGCTGATCGCCGTGACCCAGCTGACCTCTACCGATCAGGAGGCTATGGAAAGAGACCTGATGATCCACGCCCCCATCGACCAGGTGGTCATGCACTACGCCGAGACTGCCAAGAACGCGGGGCTGGACGGCGTGGTCTGCTCCCCCCTGGAGGCGGAAAAGGTCCACAACCTCTGTGGAAAGAATTTCCTGACCATTACCCCCGGTGTCCGGTTTGCCGATGGAGACATCGGGGACCAGAAGCGGGTCATGACGCCCGCCGCCGCCAAAGCCATCGGCTCTGACTACATTGTGGTGGGCCGCCCCATTACCGCCGCTGCCGACCCCGTGGCCGCCTACGAGCGGTGCGTGGCTGAATTCGTAGACTGAGGAGAAAGCACATGGAAACCTACAAAAGAGAATTTATTCAGTTTCTGGAAAAGGCCGGAGTTCTGAAATTCGGTGACTTCACTGCCAAGTCCGGCCGGAAGATCCCCTATTTCATCAACGCCGGCATGATCAAAACCGGCGAGGAGATTGCCACTCTGGGCGAATTCTATGCCCACGCCTACCTGGAGAAGCTGGGCAAAAAGCAAGCCGTCCTCTACGGCCCCGCCTACAAGGGCATCTCTATCGCTGTGTCCGCTGCCGTGGCTCTGAGCAAGGAGGGCGTCAACGTGCCCTTCTTCTTCAACCGGAAGGAAGCCAAGGACCATGGCGAAGGCGGCGTGTTCGTGGGCTATGTGCCTCAGAAAGGCGAAGAAGTGGTCATCACCGAGGATGTGATCACCGCCGGCACCGCCATCCGGGAGAGCATGGCCATCCTCAGCAAGCTGGAGGGTGTGAAAGTTGCCGCCACCTTCATTATGGTGGACCGCAAGGAGCGGGGCAAGGGCGAGAAGCTGGCCATGGAGGAAGTGGAAGAGGAGTTCGGCTTCCCCGTGTACTCCGTGGTGGACGTGTACGATATCATCGAGTACCTGGAAGAGGATCCCAAGAACAAGGAAAATGTGGACCGGATCAAGGCCTATCTGGCCGTCAACGGAGGCAAGGCATGAGAAGCTTAAACAGCATTCTGGACCTGAGCGTTGAAGAGCTGGACGGCCTCATCGCCACTGCCAAGGACATCATTGCCCACCCGGAAAACTACCGGGAAAGCTGCAAGTATAAGAAACTGGCCACCCTCTTTTATGAGCCCTCCACCCGGACCCGGCTGAGTTTCGAGGCCGCCATGCTGGAGCTGGGCGGCAGCGTCCTGGGCTTCGCCTCCGCCAATTCCTCCTCCGCCGCCAAGGGCGAGAGCATGGCGGACACCGCCAAGATCATCTCCTGCTACGCGGACATTATGGCCATCCGACATCCCATGGACGGCGCCCCCTTTGTGGCCTCTCGGAATGCCTCGATTCCCGTTATCAACGCCGGTGACGGCATGCACAACCATCCCACCCAGACCCTGGCCGACCTTCTGACCATCTCCCGGGAAATGGGCCGGCTCAACGACCTGACCATCGGCCTGTGCGGCGATCTGAAATACGGCCGCACTGTCCACTCTCTTATCGAGGCCATGAGCCGTTATACGGGGGTCAAGTTCATCCTCATCTCCCCGGAAGAACTGAAGCTGCCCGGCTACGTAAAGTTCAACACCCTGGAAAAGTACCACATGCCCTACGAGGAGGTCACCTCCCTGGAGGAGGCTATGCCCAAGCTGGATGTGCTGTATATGACTCGGATCCAGCGGGAGCGGTTCAGCGACCCCGACGCCTACGCAAGACTCAAGAACAGCTACATCCTGGATACCGAAAAGATGCAGCTGGCGAAGGAGCATATGTGCGTCCTGCACCCCTTGCCCCGGGTCAATGAGATCAGCGTCGCCGTGGACGACGACCCCCGGGCCGCCTACTTCCGCCAGGCCCTCAACGGCAAATACATGCGCATGGCCCTGATTTTGATGCTCTTGAAGGAAGCGGAGCAGAACCCCGCCCGGGAGCCCATCCGGGGCGAGCTGCGGTATGACCTCACCTGCCGGAACCCCCGGTGCATCAGCGCCACCGAGCAGGAACTGCCCCAGATTTTCCGTCTGACGGACAAGGCGGCAGGCATCCACCGGTGCGTGTACTGCGAGCATATCGCGGAATAAGGATTCCCGAGCCCTCTCCTGCTTGGAGGGGGCTTTTTTACGTTCGTTCATAATCTATTCATATTTTTGACCTATTTTATATTTGTGAGATTGTGTCAAAAATGAGAAAGAAGGTGAGTCATGCGCCGCACCATTCAAAAAATATTGTTTCTTTCCGCATTGGTTCTGTTGGGCGGTGTGCTCGCCTTTCAGTGGACGCATTCGGATACCTGTCTGGGCCTGACTTTCTGGGAGAATATCCCGGAGCGCTATCAATACGACTACCGGGATTACAGCGATGTGCTCTTCTTCTACGACCAGAAGGCCGCGGTGGATGTGGAGTCCTCCACCATCTATATCTCACAGGACGTCGGCCCCGGCACCGTCTATAGTCGGCTAGAGGGCAGGCTGACCCTGAACAACCTGCTGACGCCCATGTATTTTCTCCGGGATGAAGCCTTTGACGATTTACAGACCGCTATCCGGGAGGGGCACCGGTTTGCCGTGGTCATCCCCTCGGGAAACCGATATATGCGTTACGACGTGGTCTTTACGACATTACCGGTCCTCGCCATGGAGGACCCGGACGGCACTATGCTGACAGAGAAGGGGCCCATTGTCCAGGGCTCCCTGTCCCTGTGGAGCCCTGTGGATACCGAGACGGACACCTATTCTGTCAAGCACAGCCTGGTTCGCTGGAAGATCAGGGGCCAGACTACCGCCGAGCTGGACAAGAAATGCTACAAACTGACTCTGGAGAAAAACGGCGGTGGCAAACGGAATCTGAATCTGCTGGGCCTGGGCAAGGACGACGACTGGATCTTAAACGCCATGGCCATGGACGACTTTAAGGTCAAAGAGCAGTTCATGATGACTCTGTGGAACCGGATGGCGGCCCAGTCCCCCTGGGACTACCCCATGTCCACGGGCGCCTACTGCGAGGTGGTACTGAATGGCCATTATCAGGGATTGTATCTTCTCCAGCGCCGGGTAGATCGGAAATACCTGGGCCTGCAGGATGGGCAGATCCTTTTAAAGCCCGACTCCGGACTGGTGCTGGACGATAATCCCCGGACCCCCATTGAGGTGGTCTATCCCGTCGGTGCCTCCGCCGCCATCAAGGATCTTTGGCTGGACATCCGCAATCACAGCCTGGGCGACGTCATGGATACGGCCAATTACGCAGACATCAGTATCTTCACCCAGCTGGGCTATTTGCAGGACAACTGGGATTACCGGAACCTCTTTGTTCTGCTGACCCCGGAAGGAGAGAATTACCGCCTGCAATACACCCTGTGGGACACGGATATGTCCATGGGCCTGTGTCTGGGCTTTAAGTATGATTACCAGCAGACCACCCAGACGAGCCTGCTGCGCCGGGATTACGATACTGTCCTGGCTGCCCATCCGGAACTGGACCGGACCGTTGCCAGCCGCTGGAGGGAACTGCGGGAGGGACTGCTGTCCGACGATGTCATGCAGACCCTCCTGGAGGACCTGAACACGGAGCTTTCCGATTGCGGGGCTCTGGCCCGGGACGCGGCCCTCTGGGGCTATCATTTTGGCAAAGCTGCCACCCCCGCCCAATTTCTGAAAGACCGGGCGGCATTTCTGGATGGCTATTACGGAAGCTGAGAAAGGAGCCCTATGTCAAAACGACGACCCATTGCCAGAATCCTGTTTCTGGTTTCATTGGTTTTGCTGCTGGGCGGCATTTCCCGGTTTACCCGGCAGGAAAGGAGCACCTGTCTGGGGCTGTCCTTCCTGGAGGAGGCTCCAGAGGAAGGCAGGTATGCATACCGGGATTACAGTGATTATCTCCTCTTCTCCGGGGAAAAGGCCCCCATCGATGTGGAAAGCTCCACCATTTACATTTCCCAGAGCCTTTCGGCCGCCACGACCTTTGCTGACCTGCAGGGGTATCTCACCTGCGAGCTTCCCGGCATCCGGATGTATTTTTTGCAGGACCCGCTCTTTGACGATCTGACCGCCGCGGCAGCCGAGAGCCACCCTTTCTCGCTGATCGTCCACGCTGGGGACAGCTTTATGCGTTACCAAGTCATTTTCACCACGCTCCCCGTATTCTCCATCGAGGACCCGGACCATACAGAGCTCCAGGAAAAGGGGGTCTACGCCTATGGCACTTTCCGGGCCTGGACCCCGGAGGACCCGGAGCTGAATGGCTACACGGTCAAGTCCACCCCGGTCCGCTGGAATCTCCGAGGGGGCACCGCTACCGTCATGCCCAAAAAGAGCATCAAGCTCACCCTGCAAAAGTCCGACGGTACCAAGCGGAACATGGCGCTGCTGGGCATGGGCTCCGACGACGACTGGATCTTAAATCCCATGAGCCTGGATGATTTCAAGGTCAAGGAAAACCTCCTTATGACGCTTTGGAACGAGCTGGCACAGGAAAACGACTGGGATATAAACATGTCCATCGGGAACTACTGTGAGGTCGTGATGAACGGCCGCTATCGGGGGCTGTACCTTCTCCAGCGCCGGGTGGACCGGAAATACCTGGGCCTGGAGCCGAACCAAATCCTGTTCAAGGGAGAGGGCGGCCCCGCCGAAAACATGGAAAAGCCCGCCGGCTACAGCATCGTCTACTCTACCAAGACGGAGAGCGAGACCTATGACCTGTGGATGGACATCCGGGCCAATCGTTTCGGGAAATGCGTCAACCTCCTCAACTATGCCGACGTGAGCCTGTTCGTCCAGTTCGGCTATATGCAGGACAACTCCCTGTTTCGGAACATTTTCTACCTCCTCACCCCCAAGGACGGGGACTACGAATTGCAGCTGATCCTGTGGGACACAGATATGTCCATGGGCCTTGTCAAAGACTTTGCCTACAACTACGAAGAAAGCATCCATACCCTGCTGAACCGGGCGGACTATGTCAAAGTCCAGGCTGCGCACAGTGATCTGGACCAGGTGGTGGCCGAGCGCTGGTTCGAACTCCGGCAGAGCACCTTTTCGGAAGAGCACCTTGTCTCCACCCTGCATCGGCTCACCGGCCAGATCGATGCCAGCGGCAGTCTCCTCCGGGACCGGGCCCTCTGGGGCAAGTACGTCAGCAGCCCCGTGCCGCTGGAGACCTTCTTCCATGACCGGCTGGAATTTTTGGACGGATATTATGCCGGATCTCTTGGATAACACCTTGTGTGCCCTCTCCTGCCGGAGAGGGCGTTTTGTCTGTCAAACTCCCGATTCTGCATATTGTTTTTCTTTTTTTCCTTTGCTATAATTGCGTCAATAGCGGAAAGGAGCCTGACAATGGGTTTGGAAAAATGGAAGCGGCACCGGTGGGCAGCGATTTCTTTGCTGGCGGCGATGGCCGTACTGGTGGGGTTTAAGGCGCTGGGGGTGCTGGTCTACGATACCAACGACGATGCGCTGATGGCGGCGCTGAGCTATGGCTATTACGGCGTGCCGGAAGGGAAGCTGGTGTACATCCATCCCTGGCTTGGGGCGGTCTTTGCCTGGCTTCAGACCCGAGTTCCGGCTTTGCCCTGGTACTACCTCTTTGAACTGGGGATCATGGTGCTGACCATGGCGGCCTACTACTACCTGATTCTCGACCGGCAGGGAGTCCGCGGCTTTCCCGCCTGGGTGATGCTGACCCTGCTCTTTGCCATCGCCCTGCTGACCCGGGTCCAATACACCAAGATCGCTGGGGCGGCGGCTGGGGCCGGGGTATTGCTGATGTTCCATTGCTTCCGGGAGAAACGGCGTTGGTACGTGGGCCTCGCCGGGGCCCTGCTGGCCTTTGCTGGATTTCTCCTTCGGTCCGATGCCTTCTTTATGGTGCTGGTCCCCCTGTTTGGCGTGGGGGCCGTACTGCTCTGGGAGCTGCTGCGCAAGAAGGAAATCAAGGGGGCCTTGGGGCTCTGCGCTGCCTTCCTTGCGCTCTTTGCCCTGTGCGGCCTGGGGCTCCTGGGGGGAAAACGGGCCTACGCTTCTGACGACTGGCAGCAGTATTTTCGCTATAACGATCTGCGGACAGAGCTGCTGGATTACGGCTTCCCGGACTACGAGGAGAATCAGGCCCTCTATCAGTCCCTGGACATCTCCCAGGAGGATCTGGCGCTTTTCCAGAGCTGGGACTTTGGAGACCCGGAGGTTTTCTCCGTGGAGACCATGGAAGCACTCTGCCAGGCCAAAGCGGAGAAGAACGCCTCTCTTGGAGAGCTGAGCCGGTGGATCAAGTCCGCCTTCCGGGGCCTGCTGAGCTATGATTTTACCGGTGTGGTGCTGCTGTCCCTGCTGTCCCTGTTCTTCTCAAACCGCTCCGGACGGATCCAGAGCCTCTACGCGCTCTTTGCCGTGCTGGCGGTGGAGACGGCCATGCTCTATCGGGGACGGGGCCTGCGGGAGCGGGTTGACATGCCTCTGATGCTGACATCGGCGGCGGTCCTGCTGACTGTTGGCATAGACACGAAAAAGCTGAAGGAGAAGCAGACCCGCTGGGGGGCAGTCTTCCTGGCGGCGGCCCTGATCCTGTCCCAGGTGCCGGATCTCATCGCCCGAAAGGACGATGCCATGGAGCGGTATGTAGGGGCTGCCCATCTCCATGGAGCCTATCAGGTCATGAGCCAGGACAAGGGGCGGCTCTATCTGACCCGTACCGATGAGCTCCCCGCCGACCGGATGCCAGGCAAGCAGGGCGGCTTCGGCTATCTCTCCAATATCAGCACGCTGGGCGGCTGGCTGACGGAGAGCCCCTATGTAAACGCCCGGTATGCAGCTTACGGCGTCACAAACCCCTTCCGGGACCTGGTAGACCGGCAGGATGTCCGCCTTATGAGCGAGGATGTAGAGCCGGTGCTGGGCTACATCCGGCGGCATTACGCCCCCGACGCCAAGGCTGTGCCGGTGCGGCTGGTAAACGGGGAATACCCGGCCTACCGCATCCTCACCGGGGAGCCGGCCATCCCGTCCCTGCCCGCGGGAGATCTGAAACGGTTCACCTGGACCCTGGATGCAAAAGACGGCGCCCTGACGGGCACCGCCTGGGCGGCAGGGGAGAATTCCTTCGCCGCGGATATTTATCTGACCCTGCGGGATGCCGCAGGAACCGAAACCACCCTCTGCCCACTCCAGTCCCCACAGCCCAGCCTTCCCATGGACCAGGGCCGCTACGGCGCTTTCGAGACGACAGAGGAGCTCACCCCCGGAACCTATTCCGTCACCATCACCCTGGTTGGAGAACACCTCTACCAGGCAGAGGCAGGAACCGTAAAACTCTAAAGCAGCCGCCCGGACGAAACATCGTCCGGGCGGAATCGTTTATGGTCTTATAACTGCGAATATCCGAAGCTGTTGACCAGAGCATCAATTTTCTGCCCGGTCTTGCAGTAGGGGCACTCCCGGTAGTCGTAGCTGGCGTAGCCGGGGAGGTCCTGGATGGTGTAGACGGACTTTACGGGGTAGCCCTCCACCTCAGATACGGCGGAGTAGATGGCTGCTACGCCGGCCACGGTGCCGCCGTAGTAGGTGATGGCTTCCAGAGCCCGCTTGCCGGTGTAGCCGGTGGTGACAGAAGCCATGAGGACCAGAACGTGCTTGCCCCGGATCATGCCCTGGGTGTTGTCCCGGAAGATGATCTGGGAGTTGGCGTTGTATTCCGGCTCCAGAATGTAGATGGTCTCGTGGGCATTGATGGTCCGGAAGCCGCTTCTCGTCAGCTCCTGGGCAAGGCAGGTGCCCACCACGCCGGTGCCGTCCAGGCAGAGAATGGTATCCACAGGGGTGTCGTTGACGAAGCTGCTGACCAGCTGATGGGCGCTGTCCTTAGCCTCACTCAAGCGGGTCTTCTGATAAGTGATATCCACATAGTAGTTGATGTGGGAATGGTTGGTGGCAAAGTGGCCCCGGGCCACACGCAGAGGGGCGCTTCCGTGACGGATGGGCATTTTCATCAGGGTAATCATGATACAAGGACCTCCGATATCGTAAAATAAAAAAGAAAGTCGTTTCCGCTGGAAATGTTGTCCATCCCGGAAAGGGCTTTTTTTCATTATACCTCGAAAGGTGCCTTAGGCGCAAGTGCAATTTAACGATTCACGCCCAAAATTCTACGCTTAATTTTGTGCACATTGCGCAGCTTCAGCGCCGCTTCCTGGCGGTAAAACTGCCGGGCGATGATGCGGCAGATCTTTTTCCTCCGGATCATCCAGTGGATCTTGCCGAAGCTGGCCCACATGACGCCGTCAGTCTCCCCGGGCTGGAGGACGATATCCTTCAGGGGCAGACTCCTTTTCAGACAGTAGAAGTCGTAAAAGGTGTTCTTGTCCCGTTCCGTATCCAGCAGCTCAAATTCCTCCGGCGCGGCGGTGATACCCGTCTCTTCCCGGAGCTCCCGTTGGATAGCCGACAGGCTGTCCTCTCCGGCCCGGGCGGCGCCGCCGGAATTTTCCCAGGTGCCGGCGAAGCTTTTTTCCGGTGCCCGCCGGGTCAGCAGCAGCTTGCCGCAGCCATCGTAGACCCAGACGCAGACCACCAGGCCGTAATCCCCCGGCGCCCAAGGGGTGCCACGCTTGTGGACACGGCCGGTTTTTACCCGGTTTTCATCGTAAACATCATTCCATTCCGTCATGGACCAGCTTCCTCTCTAAAGGGCTTTTCTATATCCTACCATGATGGTAGGGAAAAATCAATCCTGCTCCTTCGGACGGTACTCCTTGCTGAAGGAGAAGCCCCGTCCCCAGACCTCGGTGACCTGGGTGGCAATCATGAAGCACTCGGGGTCAATGTCCCGGGCTAGGCGCTGGACCAGATAGAGCTCTTTGGTGGAAACCACGCTGAGGACCATCTGGGTGGGTCTGCCGAGATATCCGCCCTCGCCATGGAGCATGGTGACGCCTCGGTCCGCAGTCTTGAGAATGCTGTCCCGGATTTCCTCTGCCTTGCTGCTCACGATTTTCACCTCCGTCCGGCCGTTGCCTGCCAGGAGGGTCTTGTTCAGGGTAAAATTAATGGCAATGAGCATGATGACACCGTAAAGCAGCTCCTCCGGGGTGTGAAAGAACAGCTGCAGCAGCATGATGGTGAAGTCAAAGGCCCACAGGCTTACGGGCACAGGGATATTCAGATACTTTTTCAGCACCAGCGGCGGGATGTCCATGCCTCCAGTAGAGGCCCCGGCCCGGATGACGACGCCCAAGGCTACGCCTAAGCCCATGCCGCCGAAGAGGGCACACAGCAGATAATCCTGGGTGATCACCGTATTCCTCAAGGCCTCCTGGCACAGCCGCAGAAACACCGGGTACACCAGGGAGCTCAAAACCGTGGTCATGGCAAATTTCCGCCCCAGAGTCACCCAGCCCAGCGCCAGCATGGCGCAGTTGAACACAAGCACAAACAGATCCACCGGAATGCCCCACAGGTTCTTCCCGATGAGAGCCAGCCCTGTGGTGCCGCAGCTGATCAGCTCTCCCGGCAAAATAAAGGCCGCCACGATAAAGGCGTAAAATAAGTTTCCAAGCAGGATCGCCGCCAGATCCGGCAGCTGTTTTAAGAGTTGTTTTTTCATCTTTCGTCCTCCAATAAGCCTTAGTATTGTAAAGGACGGGGGAAAACTTGTCAATAGCGGAAAAGGGCCCCTCCCGGGAGCGGGAGGGGCCCAGGCATCACTTCACGGTGAGTTTCACCGCAGTGGTGGCGTTAGGTTTGTCGGTCGTATTGCCCTTCAGGAAGATCTGCAGGGTCAATGTGGCGGTTTTCAATTTCTCAGGGGTGCTACCTGTATAGTGCAGGATCCAGCTGCCGCTGGAGCGGTAGACGGCAAAGTCATTTCTGCCCTTGACGACAATGCGGCGGATTCGCTGGTCGGCATCCTTGGCGCTGAGGGGCAGCTCCAAACCTGCCGCTGCGTCTGCCCGGTACAAGGTCAGGCCTTTGTCCACGGTGAACTTGTTGGCTCCATAGGCCACTTTCAGGTTGACGATGGCGGTGCCGATGAGGGTTTCACAGGTCCGCTCGCCATAGGCCTTCACCGTTACCCGGTATTTGGCATTCGGGTCGATAGCCTGCTGGGTGCTGACGTTGACCCGCAGCTGTTTGGTATTCCGGTCGAAGCGTTGGAACACATAGGTGTCTCCGGCGACGGTGCCGTAGGTTCTGCCGTAGTCCGTAGAAACCTGCAGTTCCGCCTTCACCACCATGTCTCCCGCGTCCCAGCCCTTCAGCGTGCCGGTCAGAGACACAAAGTTGGTGCCGTAACTAGGATCCAGGGTGGCCTTGGTGGCCAGATTCAGCTTCTGGAGCTTCCGGATGCTGGCCTGCCCCAGGACCTTGACGGTCAGCATCTGGTATTTGCCGGGGATCCGGGAGTCCGGAGTCAGTTTCAGGTACAGGGTGGTATCTGCAGCAGGTATCTTGCCGGTGCCCACCACGTCTATGGCACCATCGGAGCCATAGATGACATTCTCGTCGTCGTCCTTGCGTTTCTCACTGTGTTGTTCCACACTGTAACGAATCAGGCCAGTGTCCTCCACCGGATTTCCCTTTTTATCGCACAGTTCCAGTTGCCAATCGGTCTCCGCACTGCTCTCTTCGGCAATGACCTGAAGATGGACGGGCTCCATCATCACCTGCGGATGAATGGTAACGGCGTTCTTTTCCAGGGTCACCTTGGCCGGAGTCTGGGTTACCTGGAAGCTGCCGGTGAGCCGGAGGGCTTCCCCAAAAGTCTCGGCATCATAAGTCAGGATCACGGTGTATTTGCCCGGGGCAAGGACGCTGTCTCCATCGGTGACGGGATAGATGTAGAGGTTTCCTTCCAGCCCTGTCGTATCTCGCTCCTCATAGTCCAGCAGGGTATAGTCCACATTCTCCTCCAGGGTGCGGCCCTTGGGGTCTGTAATACTGACCTGCGGGTATGGAATAACGTTGTTTTCATCGGTGCGGACATAGCCGGGGATCAGGGTGACAAAGCTGTCGGCATTCAGGCTCTCCAGCTTTCCGGTAACCTTCAGAGCAGGCTTGGCGGACTTTACCTGGAAGGGTGCGGAAGCTGTGGTCACGGGCACTTCCTTTCCGTATACATCGTAGTAGCCATAGACCATGTTGAGAATGTATTTTCCGGAGATCGGTTGCTTCCCGGTCTCCGCCCGGACAGAGGTCCCGGTCGGCCCATCCTCAAACCACAGGCCCATCGTGTCTGTCTCCTCCTCCGGGGCATCTGCAGGGGTGATCCAATGGTTCAGTTCCACCAGCCAATTTGCGTTGCTGATCTCCGCCTTCACAGGTACCCTGCTGTTGATGTTGTTCGGATCCAGCGTACCGGAAGTAGTCAGCTTCACAGAAGGCTGCTTGGTCGTCAGCTTGAGGGTCAGCTTGGTACTGGCCTTGTTGCCCAGGCCAAGGTACATGGTGTAGGTGCTGTTCACGGCTTTTTCGTAAGCTGCACCCATAGCGGCCTCATCAAACTTCGGTGTAACGGATAGCAGATAGTCGCCGTCGTCATAGGACCCGTTCTGGGAAACATCAAAATAAGCACTGGCATCCTTCATGCCGCCGCCGGAGATCCTGTACTTCCACTGAGGCTCCTCCAGACTGCCCATGCCGGAAACCACGACATACATATCCAAACTCTGGTCTATATCCATATTCAGGGTGAAATTGGTGCGTTGCAGCGACACCTTGGGGTCCTGGCTGGTGACGGCCACCGGAACCTCCAGCCACACACCCTGGGTATCTGGAGTTGCAAAGCTGTCATAGGGGCAGACCCGGAAGCGGATCCGGAGGTCCTGCCTGCCCAGAGGCCGGAGATCTCCTGTGGTGCTCAGGTAAATCTTCTCTCCATCTGCACCGGCAGCATATCCCTCCACCGGGTTCCCTTTCTTATCCACCACCTGGGCATCCCAGTCAATGTAGAGCTGATCCATTGCCACACCCTTGGTGGTGCAGGTATAGCCCGTTTCCATGACTTCCGCACCCACACTGGAGATGGTCCACTTGTTGGTATCCAGCTTCAATGCGGGGGCCTTGACCTCCAGCTTCACGGGAATGGTCACATCCAAGGGGATCAGGCATCCCTCCACCCGGACCTTTGTCTTGATGTTCAGGGAAGCGGCCTTCATGGGCTTGGTATAATCCACATAGAAGGTGTCCGCCCCGAAGTCGTCCCGGGAGGCAAAGGCAATGGCGGCGTTGCCGCAGTCAATGTCCTCCGTGATGTGCCATACCTCGCCGCCGGTATAGCGGACTTGGGCCTGGGCGGCGTAATAGGGGTTCAGGATGACAGGCGCGGCCTTGATTTTGGGCAGGTCCTTCTTGACGGTCAGGGTCATGGCTTGAGTGGTCAGGGTCTCGCCCTGGCCTTTGATCTTTACATCGAAGGAGATCCCCTTGTAGCTGCTCTTCAGACTCTTCACATCCGCCGCAGAGCCAATGATGTCGGCATTGCTCCGCAGCAGGAGGGTACGCTCATCCTTGAGCTCCACGGTGAAGAACTTCTGTACATCAGCCGGGGTATTCGGGCTGAAGGACACGCTTTCCATATAAGTGGTGTCGTCGCCCTCGGCAGAATTCAGGGCGTACTCCTCCCAGGAATCCCCGGAATCCAGCTGCAGGAAAATTGGCAGCTCCGTAGGCTCCAGGTCAAATACATTCCGGGTAACGGCGGTCTCGCCCAGCTGGACGCTCTCCACCGTCCGGCCATCCGGCACTACATCCACGCGGATCTTTGTTGTTACATTCTGACCACCTCCAATGGCACAGAAGGTAACATAATATGTCGTTGTCTCATACAGGTATCCCGGGTCCGCTTCTACCTGCCAATTGCTCCGCTCCTCTGTCTGACGAGCGTAAAGTGCGATCATTCCGTCTTGATCCCAAAAAGTCCATGCATCTTCGGAATCATTCCATTCCATATTCTGGGGATAGATTTCTGCTTCCGGATCGGAGCAGTTGAACTCCAGCTTGGCAGCTTCACCGGGGTGAAGCATCAGATAATTCTTACTAGGCTCCAGGGTCAGCTTATCCGGGCCGTAGAGCTGGACCACCGCCTTGGCATCGGTTCTGGGGATGTAATCAAAGGTCAGGCTGCCGCTGCTGTTGCTCCAGCCCTGGGCAATGTACTGCAGGCACCGGCCTTCCAGGGATCCGGGCACGGTGCTGACGATCAAGGCATAGTCGCTATAGGGGAGCAGACCGGTAAAGGTGACAGTGTGGGTATCCTTTTTCACTTTTTCGGTACCGGTATAGGCGGCCATTTCCTCCGGCTGGAGCTCCTCGGTCATTTCCGCACCATCCGGAGCTAGGTAGTAGCCGCCCTCCGCCGCTTCTTCGGCAGTCAGTTCCGTGGGCGTCTCTGCCGCTTCCTCGGTTTCCTCGGAGGGCTGGGGCTCTTCAGGGGCTGTTTCCACGGTTTCCTCTGGAACGATTTCCTCTGGCGCCGTTTCTTGGGTCTTCACGGTGACCTTCGGGGCATCCAGATACTCGGCCTGATCGGCATCCAGGTACAGGTTGTTGTAGGCATCCCGGAAGGCCTCGTTGCCTATTGCATCGAAGGATACGTTTTCACAGGTCCCCGCCAGGTAGCCCAGGACTGCATCCCGGAAGGCGTTGGCTTCTATATACTCCAGCTGATCACTCACCCCCAGGGCTTCGACTTTACTCTTCGCAAAGGCTTCTGCCCGGATAGTCTTTACGGATTCTCCCAGGTCAATATAGTCGATCCAGGCGGCCTGGAAGGCCCCCTCGGGGATTTCTGTAATCGTACCGTCCAGGCGGATGTCCGCCAGCTGAGCGCCTGCAAAGGCGTAGGTACCCAGGCTCTTCAGGTTCCCCAGGTACACATAGTCCAGTTTGGTTCCGGTGAAGGCCCATGGACAGATTTCCTCTACATAGTACAGACTGATACCCTGGAGCCCGGACCAAGCAAAGGCTCCCTCGTCGATCCGGGTGACAGATTTGGGCAGAGTCACATCATACAGTCTTTTACAGTCTGTAAATGCGTAGGCCGGGATTTCTGTAAAGACGCTGCCCTCAAAAGACACAGACTCCAGCCCACTGCCCGCAAAGGCACCATAACCCAGCTCCTGCAGATTTTTCAACCACAGAGACCCGGTCAGATTCGTACAGTTCTGGAAAGCATAATCGTCGATTTTCTTGCAGTTATCCAGGCCATCCACAGACGCCAGCCATTTGCAGCCATCGAAAGCCTGCTGGCCTACGGATGCAATGGCGGCACTAATGGTCTCCACGCTTTCCAGCTGGGCACAGCCGTAAAAAGCCATGTCTCCAATGTCTACATGCGCGTGACAGAGATTTACCTGATTCAGCCACCGGTATTCGGAGAATGCCCCCCGGGGAATCCGGGAAATGTTCTCCAACTGCACAGTTGTAATCTGGTCTGCGTATTTGCTCCAGCCGTATTCCCGAAGGCCGCCCTCCTGAGGAGCCAGTTCTACAGGCTCACCGGTTTCTGAAGAAACGTACAGCCAACCGCCGTCAAAGGTCCAGGCCACATCGCCCTGCTTGCCTTCGTCATACACAGACACCGACGGGCCTGTGTAAATGCTGCAGCTGCCGCACAGAGGCTCCAGGGTCTTTTCGTCCAGCAGGAACACCCGGAGAAAGGTTATTTCTGGCAGCCCGTCGAGAACCAGATCCGCGCTTGCGTCGCCGCTGCCGACCTGCGTATAGGTGGAGGCAATCATTTTCTGCCCTTCATAGGCTGCCGCCACCACCATGGCATCGGAATGGGTACTCCCGGTAGAAAAGTAGGTATGAACGGTGGTCCGGGAATTTCCCTCCTCATCTTCCTCGTACTCTGCATCCGCGTCGAGATAGCATTCCTCATCCATGCTCTGGGCCGCGGCTCCGTCGGTTTCCTGTGCCAGGGCCCCCACCGGGACCAGGGACAGGAGCATGGCCAGCGCTAGAAGCACGGCCAGCAGTCTTTTGCTCATGTTGTTTCCTCCTTCAGTTGTGTGTTCTCTTTTCCGCAACATCTCCCCGCTCTTCAGGGAACATCTCCATAGTAACACATCTGTTAGGTAAATACAAACAACATTCGCACTATTTTTTGTCATTTTTTTGTATAGCTTTGTAACAATTTTGCCCGCAGAAAAAAGTCCCCCTCCCGGGTGGGAGGGGGATCGGTTGGAAACCTTACTCGTTTGCCTTTGCGTCGGCAATGATTTTGGCCTGGTTGGCCTTGGGGACTTCTTCGTAACGCTCGAAGTCCAGCTGGAAGGAGCCTCTGGCCTGGGTCATGGCCCGCAGGTCGATGGCGTAGGAGCTCATTTCGCCAATGGGGACTTCAGCTTCCACAATGGTGTTGCCCTTGCCGTCGGGGTTCATGCCCATAACGCGGCCCCGGCGCTTATTCAGGTCGCCGATGACATCGCCCATGTAGCTGTCGGGAATGGTGACCTTCAGGGAACCAATGGGCTCCAGAAGGGTCACACCGGCATTGGGCATCGCCTCCTTGAAGGCCAGAATGGCAGCCATCTTAAAGGCCATTTCGTTGGAGTCCACGGGGTGGTAGGAGCCGTCATACAGCACAGCCTTCAGGTTGACCATGGGGTAGCCTGCCAGGGGGCCCTTCTGGACCGCTTCCTGGATGCCCTTTTCTACGGCAGGGTAGAAGTTCTTGGGCACGGAGCCGCCGAAGACTTCTTCGGCGAAGATCATGCCGTCCTGCTCCTCCTGGGGCTCAAAGCGGATCCACACGTCGCCGAACTGGCCGGAGCCGCCGGTCTGTTTCTTGTGACGGCCATGGGCCTGGACGGTCTTCTTGATCTTTTCCCGATAGGCGATCTTGGGGGTGGACAGCACGGCGTCCACGCCGAAGCGGCTCTTCAGCTTGGAGACGATGACGTCCAGCTGCTGGTCGCCGGTGCCGGAGATGATGAGCTGCTTGGTCTCGGGGTTGTTGACCACGGTGAAGGAGGGATCTTCCTCGTTGAGCCGGTTCAGGCCGGTGCCCACCTTCTCCTCCTGGCCCCGGGTCTTGGGAGCGATGGCCATCGAGTAGCAGGGATGGGGGTAGGGGATCTGCTTCAGAGAGACGACCTTTCTGGGATCGCACAGGGTGTCACCGGTCTTGACCTTGTCCATCTTGCCGATGGCGCCGATGTCGCCGCAGGAAAGGCATTTGACCTCGGTGTTCTTCTTGCCGCACATAACATACATACGGCCCAGCTTCTCGGTGTCGCCGGTGCGGGAATTCACCAGAGTGGTATCCGGGGTGATCTCGCCAGAGAGAACTTTAATAAAGGAGTACTTGCCGAACTGGTCGGAGACGGTCTTCCACACGAAGGCTGCGGGAACACCGCCGGGGGACACCACGAACTCCTCAGTCTCGCCGTCGGCGTTGGTGGCCTTGTGATAGTTGCCCTCTACAGGGTTGGGAAGCAGGTCCACGATGTGGTCCATGAGCATCAGGCTGCCCAGGCAGGTGACAGCGGAGCCGCAGAGCACAGGGAAGAGGCTCAGCTCCTTGACACCCTGGTGCAGGCCCGTGATCATTTCCCGGTAAGTAAAGTCGTCGCCTTCGAAGAACCGGTCCATGAGAGCCTCGTCGGTCTCGGCCACGGCTTCCTTCAGCGCGTCGTTGAATTCCTCAATGACGGAGGCCTTGTCCTCGGGAACCTCAATCTCTACACGCTTCAGGTTCTGCATCTCGTAGGCACGCTTGTTGAGCACATCGATGATGCCGGTGACCTTATGAGAAGCATCCCAGATGGGCACAATAACGGGGGCGATCTTGTTGCCATAGCGCTCCCGGAGGGAATTGAAGGTGGCATTGTAGTCGGAGTGATCCTCGTCTACCTTGGAGATGTAGATGAACCGAGGCATATTCCGCTCTTCGCAATAGGCCCAGGCCTTCTCAAAGCCTACGGTAATGCCGTCCTTGGCGGACAGCACCAGGATCGCGGCATCGGAGGCCCGGAGGGCTTCCATAACGGCGCCGGAGAAGTCAAAGCCGCCCGGAGTATCCAAAATGTTGATTTTGGTGTTGTGGTACTCTACGGGGATGACAGAGGTGGAAATAGAAATATTACGGCGGATCTCCTCGGGGTCATAGTCGCTGACGGTATTTCCGTCGGCGTTCTTGCCCATCCGGTCGATGGCACCGGTCATATACAGCAGGCTCTCTGCCAGGGCGGACTTGCCGCTTCCGCTGTGTCCCAGCAGGCAGATATTACGAATGGCGTTAACAGTATACATGGCTAAAAATGGCTCCTTTCGGGAGGGCTTCTGCCTTCCAGAGGTAAATTGATCCGAAGGTCGTAAGACTCGAACAGTGACATTATACACGAACCGCCCCGAGATTTCAACGTTTATTTTCGTCAAAATGTAAAATATGTATTACCACCGGCGGACACATGGTCCTTATGGCAAAACATACAATTTTGCAAGATCACATTTGTGTACATTTACCATTTTCTCTTCGACGAAACCGGTTTTCGACATAGTGTACGAAAATATCGCAAAAAATTTGTGCATTAATCATTTGCCATTTTCGATTGTAAACGGTATAATATCAACATCTGTTTCATTACGAGCAAAGGAAGGAGCAATGTACCGTGATCCAAAATCTGAATCAGGTCACATTCCAGGGCTTCGGCACTGTGCTGCCGGAGCGGGCGCTGCCCAACCAGGCCGTCCCCAAAAACGCTGTGCGCATGAAGCTCACCCAGATGGAGGCATATCTCTACCGGGCAGCCGCCGATACGCTGCTCACCTGCACCGGTGATATGTGTGTTCTCTCCGTCAGCAAAGACGGGCAGGAGTACCAGCACTACTACCTGGACAAGACCGTTTCGATCAGCAAGGACGTGTTCTTCTCCCTCAGCGTCTACAAGGATGAGGTCACGGTGACCCTTTCCACCGATATCCAGCCGGAGCGGATCGGCACATGTGCCAACCGCAACATCCGTATCGACGGCCAGCTGCGGGTGGTGGGTATCTATACCTTCTTTTATCAGGAGAAGGAGCAGGGCTTCCTCTTTCCGGGAGAGTCCCACCCCATGCCGGAGCTGACTTACGTGGACCAGGGCAGCCTCCACTCCGTGGCTGACGGACAGGATTGGCTCCTGCGCCAGGGGGACGCCATGCTCTACGGCCCGAACCAGTGGCACATGCAGTACGCCGATATCGGCGTGGCACCCCGGTTCGTTACCATTTCCTTCGATGTGGAGGGCGGGGATCTGTCCCCTCTGTACAACCGAAAGCTGGTGGTGCCCCAGGAGGCCGTGACGCTCCTGCAGCAGATGCTCCGGACCCAGGAGCGGAAGGACCCCTTCGCCACGGATATGGTCATTGCCCAGCTCACCATGCTCCTGCTGGTGCTCCTGCGGGAGGCGCTGGTTCCCACTGGCGCAAAGCTCCAGGGCACCAACACCGTTCACAGCGAAAACGAGATCATCCGCCATGCCCAGCAGTATATTTCCGCCCACATCCGGGAGAAGCTCTCCGTCCGGCTGGTAGCCCAGCAGGTGGATGTGAGCCCCAGCTACCTGACTGTGCTGTTCCAGAAGAACCTGCAGATATCCCCCGGCGAATACATCCGCCGCATCAAGCTCCAGGAGAGCAAGCAGATGATCCGGGAGAACAACCTGAACTTTACCGAAATCGCCGCTGCTCTGCAGTACTCTACGGTGCACCATTTCTCGAGACAGTTCAAAGAAAAATTCGGCATTACGCCCACGGAGTACGCAAGATCCGTGAGATGATCGCAACACAAAGCCCGGCTCTTCCGCACAGAGCCGGGCTTTGGCGTATCATTTAAAGGACTTCCGTATACCCCGCCAACACCAGCAGGGTATTGTACACTCCGTCGATGTGGCTGCGCTCGTAGCCGTGAGAGGCGTAGACACCGGAGCCAATGAGGCCGTGACGGATGTCGTTGCCGGCTCTCAGGGTGGCTTCTACGTCGGAGCCGTAGTGGGGGTACACATCCACGGCATAATCCGCGCCGACCTTTTGGGCGGCGGCAATGAGGCCGGAGACGACTTCGTAGCTATAGGGACCGCCGGAATCTTTGGCGCAGATGCTGACCTGGCGCTCGGTGCAGCTTAAGCCTTCGCCGACGCAGCCCATGTCCACGGAGATGGCTTCCGTCACCCCTTCCGGCACCGAGGCGCTGCCGCCGTGGCCCACCTCCTCGTAGACGGTGATGTGGGCGTAGAGCTTCCGCTTGGGGGTCAGGTGATTGTCCTTCAGGTATTTGGCGAAGCCCAGCAGAATGCCCACGGAGAGCTTGTCGTCCAGGAAGCGGCTCTTCAGGTAGCCGGTCCCGGTCCTGCGGGTCCGGGGATCGAAGCAGACGATGTCGCCTACGGAAATGCCCAGGGCCTGGGTCTCTTTGGCGGTGGATACATCTTCATCCAGCACCACCTCCAGGGTGTCGAAGTTCCGCTTGGTCTCATTATAATTGCCATTGACATGGATGGAGGCGTCGCTGAGCTGGGCGGTGCCCTCGTAGATTTTTCCGGAACGGGTATAGACCTTCACGTTCTCCGCCTCGGCGTTGTTGGCGTTCATGCCCCCTAAGGGGGTCAGCTTCAGCCGGCCGTTTCCCTTGATCTGGCAGACCATGGCTCCCAGGGTGTCGGTGTGGGCCTCCAGCAATAGGGCGTCCTTGGCGTCTTCGCCGCCCAGTTCTGCCAGCACGCCCCCCTTGCGGGTGATCTTGGCGGGGCAGCCCAGGGCCTCAAAGGCCTCCTTGACCCAGGCGGCTGCATGGGCGGTAAAGCCGGAGGGAGAGTCCACCGCCAGCAGGGCGGCGGTCTGGTCCCAGGCGAAATCGGCGTAAGTTCTGTCAAGCATCATAGCTTCCTCCTAATAAAATGTAATGCCAGACACCGGCAACCTCCCGCATAAAGTGGTTGACCTTCTGGCCCCAGCGGGAGGTCTCCGCGGGAATGCCCACGAACTCCACGCCGGCTTTTTTGGTAAACAGGCTGGCCCGGAACAGGTGATACTCACTGGAGAGGATCCCCAGCTTCGTGGGGCGGCTGCCGGTTTCCTTTTCCAGCAGGTCCAGAGAAAACCGGATATTCTCCCAGGTGGATTTTGCCTGGGTCTCCATGAGGATGCGCTCCGGTGCGATCCCCAGGTTCACCAGCTCCCGGTACATGCATTCCGCCTCCGTCTCAGGCTCGTCGTCTCCCTGGCCCCCGGAAACCACGGCCACCACATCCGGGTGCTCCGCCAGGTAGTCCGCCGCGGCATAGATGCGGTCCCAGAGGGAGATGGAGGGGCCCCAGCTGCGGACCTTTGCCCCCAACACCACCACATAGTCAACGGGCTCCTCCGGGGAGCCGAAGCTGGCGTGGATGATGAGCCCTTCCGTCACGGCGCAGACCAGAAAGCCAATGACCACTACCACCGTCACGGCCCGGGAGACGATCCGGCCGAATTTGGGGAACCGGAGGGTGACAAAGGGCATCAGGGTATAGAAGAGAACCAGGCCGATGAGGCACAGGCACACCAGGGCCGAGAAGCTGTAGCCCACCAGCACATATTTGCAGCAAAATCCCAGAATTCCCAGAGGAACGCACAGCAGCAGCGGCCAAAGGGTGGGATGGGTTCTGTCTTTCAACATAGAAACCTCCTTGTTTGGATACCCTATCCTATCATACTTCGCACCCAAAAGCAACCGCCAGGCTTTCGGTTGCTTTTCGTGCAGAAACGTGGTATGATATCGTCAGATAAAAAGGAGGATCTGGCCTATGGAAATGCCTCGGGAAGCGGTACTGGAAGAATACAATCGGGCTCTGAAGCAGGGCCAGCGGGAGGTGGCGGAATTATCCGCCCAGGGGAAGCCCACCAATCCCGCCGTTTTGGATGAGATCCTGCCTGAAGGCAACGCGGATGTCGTCCAGGATCTGGGTGTGCTGGAGATCCCGGCCCAGCGGATCGTGGGCACCAAGTCCGCCGGGCGCATCGCCGCCTTTTCTCCCAGCTTTCTGCCGCTGTTGGACAATAAGTCCGAGTTTGCCAACAAATGGATGAGCTTGTGCGCTGCCCACCTGGGGGATGTGGGCATCCGGGAGGCCATCCAGTGCTTTGAGTATCTGGGCAACTTCTATGTCCAGGAGGGAAACAAGCGGGTCAGTGTCCTGCGCTATTTTGGCGCCCCCCGCATTCCGGCTTCTGTCCGGCGGATCGTGCCCCCCAGGTCCGAGGAACCCAGGATCATTGCCTACTACGAATTCCTGGATTTTTTCAAGAGCAGCCGCCTTTACGCCGTCCAGTTCCGCAGACCCGGCCAATACGCCAAGCTCCTGGCCGCTGTGGGCAAGGAGCCGGGAGAACCCTGGACCGAGGAGGAGCGGCGGACCTTCAACGCCTACTATTCCTATTTCCTGGATGCCTTTGGCCAGCTGCCTCCCATTAAGGAGGATGTGCTGCCGGAGGAAGCGCTGCTACTCTGGCTCCAGCTCTATAGCTATAAGGACCTGGGGAAGATGGGGGTTTCCGGTATCCGGAAGACTCTGACGGCCCTCCGGGCGGATGTGATCACCTCCTCCAGCTTAGACCCGATCCATGTCCGCACCACGGCGGACCCAGCGGTAAAAAGCGGCGTGCTGGGCTGGATATCCCCGGTATATCTAAATGTAGCCTTCGTCCACCAGATGACCCCGGCGGACAGCGGCTGGGTCCTGGGGCATGAGCAGGGCGTAGCGTACCTGCGGCAGGTTTTGGGCCATAAGCTGACCATTAAGAGCTACTTTAACGCCAACACCCCGGAAGAGGCGGAGCGGCTGCTGGAGCTGGCGGTCAGCGAAGGGGCCCAGGTGGTGTTCACGACGGCTCCCCTGCTGCGGGCAGCCACCCTGAAAGCCGCGGTCAAACACCCAAAGGTGGAATTTTTGAATTGCTCCGTGGACCAGCCCTATTCCAGCGTCAGCTCCTACTACGGCCGGGTCTACGAGGGAAAATTCATTACAGGGGCCATTGCCGGCGCTCTTGCGGAAAATGACCGCATCGGCTATATCGCCTCCTATCCTATCTACGGCCAGATGGCCAATATCAACGCCTTTGCTCTGGGAGCCCAGTTTACCAACCCTCGGGCCAAAATTCAGCTGCGCTGGTCCTGTGTGGAGGGGAACCCTCAGGCGGACTTTTTCGCCGACGGCATCCGGGTGATCTCCAACCGGGATGCCCCGGGCCAGAGCAAGCTCTATCTGGATTTTTGCAGCTACGGCACCTATCGGATGGACGAGAGGGGAGAATTGATCCCCTTGGGCTCCCCGGTATGGGTGTGGGGCAAGTTTTACGAATTCGTCCTCAGCTCCATGTTCGCCGGGACCTGGAAACGGGAGAAGTCCGGCCCGGGGGCCCTGAACTACTGGCTGGGCATGGACAGCGGCGTCATCGCTGTGAACCTGTCGGACCGGCTGCCGACGGGCATTCGGACCATGGCTCAGTTCCTGCAGGATTCCATTGCCGGGAAATGGCTGGACCCCTTCGCCCGGAAAATCGTGGCCCAGGACGGCACCGTGAAAAATGACGGCTCCACCACCTTTGCCCCGGACCAGCTGCTGCACATGGACTGGCTGTGTGACAATGTAGAGGGCGGCATTCCGGAGCTCTCGGAAATTTTGCCCATGTCCCGGGCCATGGTGGAGGAACTGGGAATTTACGCCAACAAACAGACAGGCGGGAAAGAGGAAGCCACCCATGAAAATTCTGGTCCTGTCTGACGAAGAGTGCCCCGCCCTGTGGGACTACTACGTTCCCGGGCGGCTGGCGGAATACCAGCTCATCATCTCCTGCGGGGACCTGAAAGCCAGCTACCTGAGCTTCCTTGTGACCATGGCCCGGTGCCCGGTGCTCTATGTGCCGGGGAACCACGATACCCGCTACGATAAGGAGCCCCCGGAGGGCTGCGACAACATCGACGGGAAAGTGGTGGAATACAACGGCCTGCGGATCGCCGGACTGGGGGGCTGCCGGAAATATCACGACGGTCCGAACCAGTATACCGAGCGGGAGATGCGGGGGAAGATCCGGAGGCTCCTCTGGCCCCTTTATAAGTCCGGCGGGCTGGACATTCTTGTGACCCATGCCCCGGCGGAGGGGCTGGGGGACAGCGAGGATCGGGCCCACCTGGGCTTTGCCGCCCTGCGGGAATTCCTGGACAAATATGCCCCCGGCTACCATTTCCACGGTCATGTACATCTGAACTACGGCACCGGTAACCAGAGAGTCATCACCTACAACGGCACCACCATCGTCAACGCCTACGAGCGGTACGTCATCAACATCCCCGACCGGCCGGTGCCGGAGAAAAAGAAGAACAAGCTGATTTGGATATCGGAGCCACCAAAGTATTGAAAGGATTTCTTATGTTTACAGGTTTCTCCCCGGAGACCGTTGATTTTCTCTGGGGCATTCGCATGAACAACAACCGGGACTGGTTTCTGGAACACAAAAAGCAGTATGTAGATACCCTCTACGAGCCTATGAAGGCCCTGGGGGCGGCAGTGTTTGAGCCTTTTTTGGAGGCTCCCGGGAATATATTGAAGGTCAGCCGCATTTACCGGGACGCCCGGCTTCACCACCCCCTGCCTTATAAAGAGAGCCTGTGGCTGTGCATCCGGCGGGATGTGGACTGGTGGGCGGAAAACCCCTGCCTGTTCTTTGAGATCCGTCCCGAAGGCATCAGCTACGGCTTCAGCGTCTGGAAGCCAAAGGTAGCCACCATGGATCGGTTCCGCAAGCAGATCACCGCCAAGCCCGAGGAATTTTTCAAACTGCTTCGGGATACCGAGAAGAAAACCGGCATCCCCGTAACGGCGGAGTGCTACAAGCGGCCCAAGGAGGCCCCCACGGAAGCATTGGCCCCCTACTTCGCCTGGAAAGAGGACATCAGCTGCATCCGGACAGAGAATGTAGGCCCGGAAATCTTCGGGTCCCAGCTGGAGACAAGAGTCAAGCAGATGCTGACGGACCTGATGCCACTGTACGACTATTTCAACCAATTCACCGATTGACGGAAAGGATGTTACCCTATGAAAAAAACGATTTTTAAAGGCATGGCCACTGCCATGGTCACCCCTATGACCCCGGAGGGCGTGGACTATGAGGCTTTGGGCCGATTTATCGACTTCCAGCTGGCCTCCGGCATCAATGCCCTGGTGGCGGTCGGCACCACCGGCGAAAGCGCGACCCTGACCCCGGAGGAGCGGAAGAAGGTCATCTCCTTTACCATCGACCGGGTGGCGGGCCGGGTGCCTGTCATTGCCGGCACCGGCACCAATAATACCCTCCACGCCATTGACTACTCCGTCTCTGCCGCCCAGGCGGGAGCGGATGCCCTGCTGGTGGTGACCCCTTACTACAATAAAGCCACCCAGAACGGCTTGATCGCGCATTTTACAGCCATTGCCGACAAGGTGGATAAGCCCATCATCCTCTACAATGTGCCCTCCCGTACCGGCTGCAACCTGCTGCCCGCCACTGTGGAGAAGCTGGCGGACCATCCCAACATTGCTGCCATCAAGGAAGCCAGCGGCAACATGAGCCAGGTGGTGGAGCTCTTTGCCCGCTGCGGCGACAAAATCGATGTCTACTCCGGCGAGGACGGCCTGACGGTTCCTATGCTGGCCATGGGCGGCAAGGGCACCATCAGCGTCCTGAGCAATGTGGTGCCCAAGGGCGCTGTAGAGATGACCGACGCCTTCTTTGCCGGGGATGTGCAGAAGGCCGCCGCCCTCCAGTGCAAATATCTGAACCTCATCAACCTTCTCTTCTGCGAGGTGAACCCCATCCCCGCCAAGGCTGCCGTCAGCGCCATGGGCTATGGCAGGGAGGTTATCCGCCTGCCTCTGACCCCCATGGAGGAGGCCAACCGTGAAAAGCTCCTGGCGGAGATGCGCAAGCAGGGGGTGAATGTATGAGAGCCATTGTCTGCGGTGCCAACGGTGCCATGGGTAAGCTGATCTCCCAGCGCCTGGGGGACAGACAGGTGGGAGCCGTCAGCATCGACGGAGAAAATGGGGCCTCCCGGACCTTCCAGGAGCTGGGAGACCGGCAGGCGGATGTGGTCATTGACTTTTCTCACCACAGCGCCGTCAAGGAAGTTCTGGATTATGCGGAAGAATGCGGCTGCGCTGTGGTCATCGGCACCACCGGCCACACTGAGGAGGAAAAGCAGCGCATCTACGCTGCCGGGGAAAAAATTCCCGTGTTCTATTCCGGCAACATGAGTTTGGGGATTGCGGTGCTGTGCCGCCTGGCCAAACAGGCCGCCGCTGCTTTTCCAGAGGCGGACATTGAGATCGTGGAGACCCACCACAACCGGAAGGTGGATGCCCCCAGCGGCACTGCCCATATGCTCTTCCAGGCCATCCAGCAGGTCCGTCCGCAGTCCACGGAGCACTGCGGCCGGGCTGGTGAGGGAAAGCGGACCAAGGACGAAGTAGGTGTTTCCTCCCTTCGCATGGGCGGCATTGTGGGCATTCACGAAATTCACATCTGCACCTCTACCCAGCAGCTGGTCCTGCGGCATGAGGCTTTCGACCGGGGGATGTTCGCCGACGGGGCTGTAGAAGCCGCTGCCTTCCTGGCAAGGAAGCAGCCGGGCATCTATAACATGGAAAACTTACTGGGGTGACATCATGAAGGTTTACTACATGAACGGGGCCGGCAACGACTTTATGGTCTTCGACGGCCGGGGCCTGGACCTCAATTATTCCGCCCTTGCCAAAAGGCTCTGTGCTCTGCGCCACGCCGACGGCCTGATGGCCATTGGAAATTCCGAAACAGCAGACTTTGAAATGATCTTCTACAACTCCGACGGTACCCGGGGCGAGATGTGCGGCAACGGTGCCCGGTGCATCAGCCGTCTGGCCCATGATCTGGGGATTGTGGGGGACCACATGGTCTTTGATACCCTGGCGGGACCGGTGGAGGGCTGGCGGGTGGACGAAAGCCAATACCGGGTGGCCCTGAACCTGCCTACTATCCTGGACCTGAACCGGAAGGGGGACGTGGCCTATGTGGAGCTGGGGAACCCCGGCGTGCCCCATGCCGTCCGTCTGGTGGATCAGGAGGTTCTTCAGAACCGGGACAGCCTTCGGGAGGAGCTGCGGGCTCTGCGCTTTGACCCGGCCTTCCCCAAGGGCGCCAACGTGAACTACTGCCATATGTTCGGTGAGGGCGAGGCCCAGGTCCTGACCTTCGAGCGGGGGGTGGAGGACTTCACCCTGGCCTGCGGCACCGGCTGCGGCTCCACCGCCTGCGTGCTGTGGAAGCGCGGCTTGCTCCCCGGCAAGCACCTCACCGCCCACGTCCCCGGCGGCACCCTGAAAATTACCATTGAGGGGCAGACCAAGGTGGACCGCCTCCTGCTGGAGGGCCCTACGGAAATCACCGAGGTTTTGGAGCTGGATGTTTGAAAAATACCCCCAAAGGCTGGATAGATCCGGACCTTTGGGGGATACTGAAACCGTCCGAAAAAGAAAATCGAAAAAAAGAAAAATACTGCTTGACATTTTTGAAAAATCTGGTATAATCCTAACTGTTCCGTGTGACACAGAGGATTTGTGTAACGGTAGCACACCGGACTCTGACTCCGTTTGCGGGGGTTCGAATCCCTCATCCTCTGCCAGAAAACGCCCTTACTCGAAAGAGTGAGGGCGTTTTTGCACTATGTTTTTCGTTTTGGGAGAAGGCAAAGAAGCCCTATCGCACTGCCTGCCAGAATCGCAGCAGCCGCCTCTGGCTGAGAGACATCCCCAGTGGGGGGCATTTGCGGGAGACTTTTGGTGAGATACCAATGGAGTCCCTGCCAGTCCAGCTGGCCCTGCCTTGTCAGCCCTTCCGGCACCTTTAAGATCAGGTCTGCCCGCTGGTCCGTGCCCTCGGGAAAGTTCCCAAGGTAGATCCAGTCGGTACTGCCCAGCTCTCCCTGGAAGATGAGACCTTCCCCCTGGATGGTCAGCTTCAGCCCCTCTAGGCTCTGGGGGAGCCCGGGGCACAGCAGGTACAGCCGTCCGCCCTCGGGTAAGCGAATACGGACCTCCTCCCGGAGAATTTCCCCCGGAGAGATGGCCAGGGCGCTGCCGAAGAGGGCAGAGATGGGGCTGACGCCGTCCCCACTGTAGAGCACCCCTTCCGTGCCGGAGCCGAAGGCAATTTCCGCCTCGGCGGGGACAGCGAGGACCAGAATAAAAAGAAGGGCAAGCGTTACAATATGCTTCATAGGGAAAGCCTCCTGTGGTAGAATGCTACCACAGTACCACGGACTCGGCACATTATCCGCCGGAAAGAGTCGGCGGATTCATAAAAAGTTTATGAAAATTTCAGCACCTTTTCAGCGTGACCGTTTAGAATAAAGCGAATTTATATTGGGAGGAAATTGCGTTGATCGAAGTATCCCACTTGACGAAGCGGTACGGAAACCATACCGCTTTGTCGGACCTGTCCTTTACTATCCCCGGGGGGCAGATCTACGGCCTTCTGGGGCCCAACGGCGCGGGAAAGTCCACCACCATGAACATCCTCACCGGGTGCCTGGCCGCCACCTCCGGAGAGGTGCGCATTGACGGGGTGGACATCTTTGAAGACCCTATGGCGGCAAAAAAACACCTGGGGTATCTGCCGGAGCAGCCGCCGGTGTATATGGACCGGACGCCCTGGGAGTATCTGCGGTTTGTGGCCCGGGCCAAGGGCGTGAAGGATGCGGTCCAGGAGGTGGACCGGGTCATGGAGCTGACCCAGATCACCGACATGCGGGACCGGCTGATCCGGAACCTGTCCAAGGGCTACCGGCAGCGGGTGGGCATCGCCCAGGCCATCCTGGGGGACCCGGATATCATCATTCTGGACGAGCCCACCGTGGGCCTGGACCCCAGGCAGATCACGGAGATCAGGGAACTGATCCAAAAATTAGGGGAGAACAAGACCGTCATCCTCTCCAGCCACATTCTGGGAGAGGTTCAGGCGGTATGCGGCACTATTTTGATCCTCTCCAAAGGAAAATTGGTGGCCTGTGACACTCCGGAGAATCTGGAAAAGCAGATGTCCTCCGCCTCTGCCCTGGAGCTGGAGGTCTGCGCGCCTAAAGATCAGACAGAAAAACTGCTGTCCGGGCTTCCCGGCGTTCGAAGCTGCAAGTGCAAGGGCACCGGGGGCCGGTGCCAGGTCCGGCTGGAAACGGAGAAGGAGCACTTGGAAGACCTTTCCAAGGCTGTTTTCTTCGCCCTGGCGGAGGCAAAAACGCCCATTCTCTCGATGACGCCCACAAAGGCCAGCCTGGAGGATATCTTCCTGGAGCTGACGGAAGGAAAGGAGCCGAAAGCATGAAAAGCGTATATCTGCACGAGGTGAGCTCCGCCTTTACAGGGTTCAGCGCCTATGTGTTCGGGGCCTTTTTGCTGCTCTTCGGCGGTATCTACACCCTGGCCTATAATTTGAACCTCCATGTGGCAGAATTTCAATACGTGCTGCAAAATATGAGCTTCCTCTTTATTTTCATCATTCCCGTGGTGACCATGCGGGTCTGGGCCGAGGAGCGGCGGCAGAAGACGGAGCAGCTGCTCTACGCCCTGCCATTGACCATGACCCAGGTGGTGCTGGGCAAGTATCTGGCACTGCTGACCCAGCTGGCGGTGCCGGTGGGCATTCTCAGCCTGTATCCGCTGGCTCTCAGCGCCTACGGCAGCGTCCCTCTGGGTGCGGCCTACAGCGCTGTCTGCGGCTTTTTCTTTCTGGGTGCGGCGCTCTTAGCCATTGGTCTTCTCATCTCCTGCCTGACGGAGAGCCAGGCAGCGGCAGCGGGGCTGTGCTTTGTGGTGATGCTCCTCAACTACTTCCTGGTGAGCCTGGCGGAGATGGTTCCCGGCACTGCGGCAGCCTCCCTGGCGGCCTTCGGCGTAGTAAGTTTAGCTATCGGAGGCATTCTCTATGCCATGACGAAAAACGGAGTATTCTCCGCCGTGGTTTCTATGCTCCTGCTGGCGGCCAATCTGGGCGTCTACGCCTGGAAGCCCAGCGTGTACGAGGGGCTTTTTGCCTCTGTCATTCGGCAGCTGTCCCTGTTCTCCCGGTTTACCGTTTTTGTCACTGGTGTATTTGACTGGACGGCCATTGTGTATGACGTGTCCATCATTGGTGCGGTGCTGGTGTTTGCCATCCAGATTTTGGAGAAAAGGCGGTGGAGCGAATGAAAAGACCTGATTTTTCCGCTTTCCGCAGCCGGTCCTTCCGGGCGGGGGGCTACAGCGTATTGGTCTGCGCTCTGGCAGTGGCCATTGCCATTGCTGTGAATCTGCTGGCGGGGGCTCTGCCGGAGAGCGTGACCAAGCAGGACGTGACCAAGCAGAAGCTCTTCACATTGTCCACCCAGAGTGAAAACCTGGTGTCTGCCCTTGACGAGGACGTGACGGTGTACTGGGTGGTCCAGGCAGGGCAGGAGGATGCCAACATCGAACAGCTCCTTTCCCAGTACGAAAGCCGGAGTGCGAAGCTGAAGGTAGTGGTCCGGGACCCGGATGTGTATCCGGATTTTTTGAGCCAATATGACGTGACGGAGACCTATAACAATTCCCTGGTGGTGGTCTCCGCCCAGCGGTATCGGTATGTGAGCTATTACGATATCTACACCTATGATGCCGCGGATTACTACACCACCGGCCAGTATACCACCCAGTTTGCCGGGGAGCAGGTCCTTACCGGGGCCATTGCCTATGTGACCAGTGACAGTCTGCCCCTCATCTACCTGACCACCGGCCATGGGGAGGCGACTTTAAGCGCCCAGTTTGCCGATGCCGTCAGCAAGGCAAATCTGGAAACCAAAACCCTTTCGCTTCTGACGGTGGAGGCCATCCCGGAGGACGCCGGAGCTCTGTTTATCAACGCCCCGGATACGGACTTTACCCAGGAGGAGATCGACATTCTGACGGCCTACCTGGAAAACGGCGGGAACCTGCTGTATATCTCCCAGCCCCCCAAAAAGGAGACCCCGGAGAAGCTGGAGGCTTTGCTTTCCACCTACGGCATTACCGCGAGCCCCGGCATTGTTCTGGAGGGCAACGGCAACTACTATGCCCTGGGCACGCCCTACTATCTGATGCCGGACCTGGAGTCCCACGCCATTACGAACCCGCTTATTGACGGCAACTACTACTGCATGCTCCCCGTGGCCCAGGGCCTGACCGTAGCCACGGACCAGCCGGAGAATATCTCCGCTACGGCTCTGATGACCACCTCCTCCCGGGCTTATTCCAAGCTGGCGGGCTACCAGCTCACCACCTACGAAAAAGAGGAGGGGGACATTGATGGTCCCTTCGCCCTGGCGGCCCAGTCCACCAAGGCCCTGGACGACGGGCTGGAGAGCCGGCTGGTGTGGATCGGATCCACGGGCATTACCGACGACGATGCCAATGCCCGGGTCTCCGGCGGCAATCAGGACCTGTTCCTCAACGCCCTGGACTGGCTGTGTGACCAGGAGCAGAGTGTCACCATCCACGCAAAAACCTTGGGTACCAACTACCTGACCATGCCCGATGCCACGGCCAACATTCTGAGTATTGTGGTACTGGCTGTGATCCCGGGGACGCTGTTGGCGTTGGGCATAATCCTGAATGTGCGGAGGAAGCGCAGATGAAGCGGAAAAAGACACTGCTCTGGATGGGGGCCCTGCTGGCAGTCCTGCTGATCGCCTTTGCGGCTGTTTCACAAATTCAGCCCAAAACCACCGCAGCAGAGGAAGACACGGCCCAGAGCCTGGGGGAAGAGGATCTGACCTCCTTTACAGTCACCTACGAGCAGCCCATGACCTTTGTAAAAACCGAGGCAGGCTGGGCCTATGAGGCCGACGAAGCCTTCCCCCTGGACCAGGATAAGGCCCAGGCTATGGCGGAGGTGCTGGAAAACCTAAGCGCCGACAAGACCATCGATGCGCCCAGTACGGACAAAACCTACGGCCTGGACAACCCCAAGTGCACGGTCGCCTTTGGGGACAGAACGATGAAAATCGGCAGCGATGACGCCATGGACGGCGGCCGCTATTTCTCCCTGGGAGACGGAAAGGTGTATATCACCAATGTGGACATTCTGACGCCCTTCCAGTATTCCATGCTGGACCTGGTGGAGCTGCAGGAAGCCCCCATGATGGAAAACCTGTCCCAGGTGACCCTGGAACGGAAGGGACAATCTGCTCTGGTTCTGAGGGACCGGCAGAGCGAGGGCCTGAGTTATTCTGAAGACTATATCTGGTTCTATGGGAATACCCCCCTGGACACGGAAAACACGGAAGACCTGATCCGCCATGGCACCGATATGACCTGGGAAGGCTGCGCCGATTATACCGCCGCGGACCTCAGCGCCTATGGCTTCGACGACCCCACCCTGCGCCTGACCATCCGCTACGGCACCGGCACCTATACCCTGGAGGTGGGGGATGCCGTCTCCGGCCAGTACTACGCCCGGATGAACGACTCGAAGATCATCTACTGGATGGATGCCACCGACGTCAACGCCCTTTTGGAAGCAGACCCTGAAAATCTCTACCCCGATGAAGTCCTTCTGATGGACTGGGATACGGTTTCCGCCGTAACGGTAAAGCTGGCCGGAGAAACCTGGCATTTCACCTCCGCCACCCGGGATAAGGTCTCCACCGAGGCCGGGGAAACGGTGGAGGAGGGGGAGCAGGAGACCTATTGGCTCCTGGACGGCACCGAAGTTTCCCTTGGGGAGGTGCTGACCTCCGTTACCGACATGTCCCCCACCGGCTCTGCCGCCGGGGAGACGCCTACAAGGGCCCAGGAGCTGGAGCTGACCGTCAGCCGGGAAGGAAAAGAGGACGTGACCCTCTGCTTCTATCGGGATACGGCAAAAACCTCCCTCGTGACTCTAAACGGGGAACCAACAGTTTATGTAAACCGAACGGATGTAGTGACCCTCTGTGAGGCCATTACCGCCATTGTGCTGGCGGAGTAATAGGCTCCCTGCCCTCTCCTGCTTGGAGAGGGTGCCGCCGCAGCGGCGGGTGTGGAGGGGACCCCTAACAAAACAGAACGGACTACGTTGAATGGAATCTACTGACGATTTTTTCGTTACATGGCTCCGCTCAACCTAGCCCGTTTTTCACTTTTTGGGGTCCCCTCCACACCCGTCCCGGGCTGCGCCCGGTCCACCCTCTCCAAGCAGGAGAGGGCTTTCGTGCGTTACCCACTCTGCCTCCTGGACAGCTCCCACTCCATAGGCGGGGGGCTGACCTGCTTGCCGGAGAGCATGTCCAGCAGCAGCTTTGCCGCCGTCCGGCCGGTGCGGCGGTCCCGGTGGCCCAGGGATGTGATGGTCATGGGGCCTACCTGGCTGTAGAAACTGTTGTCGAAGCTGACTACAGCCAGGCTGTCCGGGACGGCACGACCCAAGCTCAAAAGGCGCTTGAGGAGCAGGTGGGCGATCTCGTCATTGTAGCACACCACGGCAGAGGCGTCCCCCAGACGGTTTTCCAGGAAGCGGTCCAGCAGGCGGCAGTGGTCCCCGGCCATGAGGCGGAATCGGTCCTGGGTGTCGTACCACAGGATGTGGTCGTCCGGAATGGCGGCGCCGCCGTCCCGCAGTGCACTGACCAGGCCGAAGTAGCGCTGGGGGCCCTGGATATCGTCGCTTTTGAAGATACCGGATACCCGGCTGTGGCCCTGGGCCAACAGATACTCCCCCAGCATGTAGCCACCGGCGTAGTTGTCGTCGGAGAGGCAGGGAAAGCCCGGGAGGTTTCCGTAGATGCCGTGGAGGAAGAGCACCGGGGTGCGCCTGGCCTGGAGGCGGAGGAACAGGTCCTCATTTGGAGTGGGCAGGGCGGTCTTGGAGCCCTCGATGAGGACGGCGCTGACATTCTTCTCCAGCAGCTGGGTGAGAATTTCCCGTTCCCGGCTGACCTTGTTCTCCGTGGCAAAGACCAGAGTGGTGTAGCCCGCTTCGGAGAAGTCCGCCTGGACATCGTGGAGGATGGAGGGGAAGATATAGTCATCCAAAAAGGTGGTGACGACGGCGATCTGCCGGAGAGTGTCGGTCTGCTCCCCCTGGCGGATATAGCAGCCGCTGCCCTGGCGGCGCTGAATGAGGCCTTCGTCTTCCAATAGCTTCAGAGCGTGGCGGACGGTCTGGCGGCTCATGTGGTAGCGCTGGGAGAGCTCCGCCTCGGTGGACAGCCGGGAGCCGCCCCGGCGGAGGGTATCCCGGATCTCGCTGCGGAGCATGGAAGCAAGTTGTTCGTATTTTGCGGCCAAGCTGGTATCCCCCTTTGTGCATTTGTATCTAGTATAGCAGAAAAACAGAAAATGTGTACCCAAATTCGATTGATTTTTCTATGGGAAACCGAAGCTGCTGAGGAGAAGAAAACGGAGATTTTCGACCGGGAGGGGGAAGAACAAGAATTGTAAAAATAAATTTTCCAACTTTTTACCGGGTGCTATAGCCGAATTTCCCGGGAAATGTGCATCTTGTCCAGACTGCCTTTTTGGCGGCCCATGAAAAAACACCGTAAAAAAATAAACGAAATGGATTTCGAAATCGTAAGAAAACAAACCAAAAGGAAAAAATAGGAGGATTGGACGCAAAGTTGTATGAACGTTTGTAAAGTAGACTAAAATTTGTATTATTTAAAGATACAAACTTGTGCATTATGACCGACAACCTATTGACGGCGGGGAAAATCTGTGCTTTAATGCTGGCAAAGAGATTTCCCGGCCGACACAACAGTGTGGCGGGAGAGCTCAAATCGAACAAGAAAGTCGAGGAAACAAACATGAAGAAGATTTTGAGTGTCCTGCTGGTTCTGACCATGGTTCTGGCCCTGGCCGCCTGCGGCGGTTCCTCCGCCCCTGCAGCCACCACCGCGGCTGCCGCTGAGGCCCCTGCTGCTGCCGAAGTCCCTGCCGCTGCTCCCGCCGCTGATGGCGGCCTCATCAAGGTCGGTATCATCAACAACGATCCCAACGAGTCCGGCTACCGTACCGCCAATGACGCGGACCTGAAGAAGACCTTCACCAAGGAAAACGGCTATGACGCCTCCTTCGCTTACTCCCTGAAGAACGAAGAGCAGATCGCCGCTGCCCAGAAGTTTATCCAGGACGAAGTGGACTACCTGCTGATCTCCGCCGCCGGCACTTCCGGCTGGGACACCGTCCTGAAGGACGCCCAGGACGCCGGCATCCAGGTCATCCTCTTTGACCGCACCATCGACGCTGACCCCAGCCTGTACGCCGCTTCCATCGTCTCCGACATGGCCAAGGAAGGCGAGACCGCTGTCAACTGGCTGGCCTCCCAGAACAAGGACGTCTACAATGTGATCCACATTCAGGGTGTTATGGGTAGTGCTGCTCAGATCGGCCGGTCCGGCGCTCTGGATAAGAAGGTTGCCGAGAACGACAACTGGAACATTGTCACCCAGCAGACCGCCGAGTGGAACGCCGAGAACGCCCAGCAGATCGTTCAGGCCGTCATCGACTCCGGTAAGGAATTCAACGTCATCTACGCCGAGAACGACGACATGGCCAAGGGCGCTGTGGCTGCTCTGGATGCTGCCGGTATCACCCACGGTGTCAATGGCGACGTCATCGTCATGGGCTTCGACTGCAACAAGTGGGCCCTGGAAGAGCTGCTGAAGGGTAACTGGAACTACGACGGCCAGTGCAACCCCTTCCAGTCCAGCTACATCAACGACATCATCGCCACTCTGGAAGCAGGCAACACCCCCGCTGAGAAGACCATCATCATGGAAGAGAAGGGCTTCGACGCTTCCACCATCACCCAGGCCGATGTAGACACCTACGGTATCTAAGGTCCTAAGTAGAATCTAAGCGATTGCTTCGGCACGCGGTGTAGGCTATGCCGCACCGCGTGCCTTTTTTGAAAGAGGAGGCAAGACAATGCAAGAAGGCGCTGTATTGGAAATGCGCGGCATTTGCAAATACTTCCCCGGCGTGAAAGCCCTGCAAAATGTGGACTTTACCCTGAGAGCGGGTGAGGTCCACGCCCTGATGGGTGAGAACGGCGCGGGAAAATCCACCCTGATCAAGGTCCTCACCGGTGTCTACGAGAAGGACGGCGGCGAGATCTACATTGGGGGCCGCGAGGGCGCGGTGGCTATCCGCTCCCCTCAGGATGCCCAGAATGCGGGCATCAGCACCGTTTACCAGGAAATTACCCTCTGCCCCAACCTGACGGTGGCGGAGAATATGTATATCGGCCGCACAAAAGGCAGCCTGACCAATTGGAAGAAAATGAACGCGGGAGCCGCCAAGCTCCTGGAGTCTTTGGATATCCCCGCCAGTCCTACCCAGCAGCTGGGCAGCTGCTCCATTGCTGTACAGCAGATGGTGGCCATTGCCCGGGCCGTGGATATGGAGTGTAAGGTTCTCATTCTGGACGAGCCCACTTCCTCTTTGGATGAGCAGGAGGTGGAGAAGCTCTTCGGCCTCATGCGGGACCTGAAAGCCAAGGGTGTCGGCATCATCTTCGTCACCCACTTCCTGGACCAGGTGTATGAGGTCTGTGACCGAATCACCGTCCTGCGGGACGGCCAGCTGGTGGGGGAGTATGTCATCGAGGACCTGCCTCGGGTCAAGCTGGTTTCCAAAATGCTTGGCAAGGAGCTGGACGACATGGCCTCCATTAAGAATGAAGCCGAGGCGGGGGAGACTGACCTGGGTACCCCGGTGCTGGAGGCCAAGGGCCTTAGTAGCACCGAAGGCATCAAGCCCTTTGACTTCACCATCCACAAGGGGGAGGTCAACGGCTTCACGGGGCTCTTAGGCTCCGGCCGAAGCGAATGCGTCCGGGCCATCTTCGGTGCGGACAAGGTCACCAGCGGCGAGGTGACCATGGACGGCAAAAAGGTAAAGATCACAAAGCCCCTGGATGCCATGAAGCAGGGCATTGGATATCTGCCTGAGGACCGGAAGCGGGACGGCATTGTGGGCGACCTGTCTGTCCGGGAAAACATCATCCTGGCGCTGCAGGTCATGCAGGGATTCTGGAAGCCCATTTCCAGAGCTCAGGCCGAGGCTTTTGCCGACGAGTACATCAAGCTTCTGGAAATCAAGACCGCCTCTGCCGATACCCCCATCAAGCAGCTCTCCGGCGGCAACCAGCAGAAGGTCATCCTGGCCCGGTGGCTGCTGACGAACCCCAAGTACCTGATCCTGGACGAACCCACCCGGGGCATCGACGTGGGAACGAAGATCGAAATTCAGAAGCTGGTGCTGAAGCTGGCAGGGGAGGGGAAGAGTGTGACCTTTATCTCCTCAGAAATCGACGAAATGCTCCGGACCTGCTCCCGGCTGATGGTCATGCGTGACCGCAAGCTGGTGGGCGAACTCTCCGGCGACGACCTGAATCAGACCAAAGTCATGGCAACCATCGCAGGAGGTGAAAACTGATATGACAAAGCTTGCTTCTCCTACCAAGAAGACCTTCGGCGAGAAGGTCAAGAGCATGGTGTCCAATCAGATTTTCATTCCCGTGGCGGCGCTGCTGCTGCTGGTGCTCTTCAATCTGATCGCCGACCCCGGCTTCTTTAAGATCACCATGGGCCAGAACAGCAACGGAGACCCGGTGCTGTCCGGCTACCTCATTACCATTCTCAACAATGCTTCCGAGCTGGTGATCCTGGCCATCGGCATGACCCTGGTCACTGCTGCCTCCGGCGGACAGGATATCTCTGTGGGCGCCAACATCGCCATCGCCGGTTCCGTGATCCTGCGGGTCCTCTGCGGCAGCCAGGGCGCCCGGCCGGAGACCATGCAGGCCCCCATCATTGTAGCTTTCCTGGCCGCCTGTGCGGTGAGCATGCTCTTCGGCGCCTTCAACGGCACCCTGGTGGCCTACTTCAAAATTCAGCCCATGGTGGCGACCCTGATTCTCTACACTGCCGGCCGGTCCATTGCCGCCTGGATCAACAACAACCAGCTGCCCATTATCTCAGACGCCAGCTTCGGTTACTTCGGCAACTTCATCCCCGGCATTCCCGTACCTACCCCCGTGTTTATTGCCATCGCCTGTGTCATTGTCATCATGCTGGTGCTGAAATTCACTACCCTGGGGCTGCTTACCCAGTCTGTGGGCATCAACAGCCATTCCTCCCGGCTCAACGGCATCGATCCGGCCTTCGTGAAGTTCATCACCTATGTGCTCCTGGGCCTGTGCGTGGCCGTGGCGGGTCTCATCAAGGTCAGCCGCATTTCCTCCATCAATTACTCTGTCATTGCCAAGGACATCGAGATGGACGCCATCCTGGCGGTGGCCCTGGGCGGCAACGCGCTTGGCGGCGGCAAGTTCAATATGTGGGGCTCCATCCTGGGCGCTTACGTCATCCAGTTCCTGACCACCACCCTGTACAAATTCAACGTGGCCTCCGATGCCCTGCCCGCCTATAAGGCTGTGGTGGTCATCCTTCTGGTGGTCATGTCGGCACCTGTGGTCCGGGACAAGCTGGGCAAGGCCTTCAAAGCTGCCTCCCACAAAGCGGTAAAGGAGGCAAAGTAAAATGGCTGAGAAAATCGCTGTAAAAAACGGACGCCTAAGCAAAGCGCCTATGTCCGACACCAATCTGCTTCTGAGCATCACCATTGTGGTCTTCGTGTTGATGTACGCCGTGGCCGTGGCGGTGCTGGGGGCGGGCTTCCGGAAGCCCCAAGCCTTTTTCAACATCCTCAATGAGAATGCGGCCCTCATCATCCTCTCCTGCGGTATGAGTATCGTTATGATCACCGGCGGCATTGACATCTCCGTGGGCACCCTGACGGCCCTTGTGTGCATGTCCTGCGCTGTGCATCTGGACTATCAGGGCGGCAGCGTCTTCACCGCTATGCTCATCGCCTTGGGCATCGGCCTGGCCTTCGGCATTGTCCAGGGCTACCTGGTGGCCTACCTGGATATCCAGCCCTTCATTGTGTCCCTGGCCGGTATGTTCTTCGCCAAGGGCATGACCACCATTGTGAACTCCACCCAGTTCAACGTGACCAACGAGGCATTCCAGGCTCTGAAGGCCATCCGGGTCTACATCCCCGGTATGGGTAGCGTCAATAAGCGGGGCATTTATGTGCCCGCCTATGTGGAACCCGGCGTGGTGGTGGCCATCGTCATCGTGGTGCTGCTGTTCGTCCTCCTCAAGTGGGGCAAGCTGGGCCGCAGCTTCTACGCCGTGGGCGGAAACGCCGCCAGCGCCAATATGCTGGGCATCAATGTAAAGCGCACAAAGTTCCTGGCCCATCTGCTGTGCAGCACCCTGGCAGGCATCGGCGGCTTCGTGTACTTCATGCACGTGGGCTCCGGCTCCCCCAGCCACGCGGCAGGGGCGGAAATGAACGCCATTGCCTCCTCCATCATCGGCGGCACCATGCTCACCGGCGGTGTGGGCAACGTCGTCGGCACCTTCTTCGGCGTGCTGTCACTGAACACCATCAAGAACATCGTCGCCTCCCTGGGCCTGGACGAGGCCTGGTGGACCAACATCACCGTGGCCGCCATGATCTGCCTGTTCCTGGTCATCCAGAGCGTGGTGCTCATGCGGAAGAATCAGAAAAAGTAAGTGCCTCCTCTATAGAAGCTCCCCTGCCCTCTTTTCCGGGCAGGGGAGCTTTTGCATGTTATGGGAAAAGAAACGCCTGGGAATCACAGAGATTTCGCGCCCAGCATTGTGCTGATTTCATTCGCCACAGCCAGCATGGAGGGGAGAAAACGCTGCATAGCATTGTGATCCATGCGGAACGCTGGGGCAGAAACACTGATGGCGGCAACGGGCACCCCTTTCCAATTGCGAATGGGAACCGCAATACAGCGCACGCCTACTTCGTGCTCTTCGTCGTCTATGGCATAGCCATTGCGGCGGATTTTTGCGACCTCTTCCTGCATAGCAGAAAAAGTTGTGATTGTTTTGTCGGTAAACTGAATGTGTTCCTCGCTGTCCCAAATCTGCTTGATTTCTTCATCCGGCAGATTGGCAAGGATGGACTTTCCAACACCGGTGCAGTACATAGGGCTGCGGGAGCCGATATAAGAGGCCATCCGTACGGTCTGTTGGAAGGGCTCGGTTTTATACAGGTATACGACACATAGGCCGTCACGCTCCACCAGATGGACGGTTTCCTGGGTCAATTGAGCCAACTGATCCAGATGGGGCCTGGCAATGGAGAGAATGTTCCAAATCCCGGAGACACGGCACCCAAGCTCGAAGGTTCTCAGCGTTAGCCGATACCGACCACTTTCGGCATCCTTGACGGCATACCCTCTGCTGACGAGTACATTGATCAATCTGTGGGTCGTGCTGGCATGCAATCCGGTAGCAGCGGCAATTTCGGACAAGAGCATCCCGTGGGGCGTGGAGGAGAGGGTTTCTAGGATATCCAGGACCCGGTCGATCGATTGTACGGAATTGGATGGAGATGTCATCAAAAAACCTCATTTCATTTTCGGAGCGCTTTATTTTCTGATGATAACACAGAATCTTACGTAATGCTATGGTGATTTTTAACAAAAACACACAAAAGAATTTGTAGGCCCTCATAATTGACATTCCTGAAAATCTATTGTATAAAGAATATGCATATCACGATGTGATATGTAATTTCGTATTATGAAAATTGTGGTAGAGATGAGACAGGAAACAATTCAAAAAATCGATAGCGAAAAAGTGATCGCCATCGTGCGCGGGGCTAATGCCGAGCAGGCAATGAAGGTAGCGGACGCCCTTTATGCCGGGGGCATCCGGCTCCTGGAGCTGACCTTCAACATGAAGCAGCCAGAGCTGAATCCCATGACTGCATCGGCCATCAAGGCAATCGGCGAGAAGTACGAAGGAAAGATGTTGGTGGGTGCAGGCACCGTCACATCGACGGAACTGGTAGAGATGGCATTTGCCTCCGGTGCGAAGTTTATTATCTCTCCGGATGTCAACGAGCAGGTAATCCGGCGCACCGTAGAGCTGGGCATGGTGTCCATGCCGGGAGCTCTGACGCCGACAGAAGCTATGGATGCCCATGAGGCCGGAGCGGACTATGTAAAGCTCTTCCCTGCCGGGGATCTGGGCTGCTCCTATATCAAATCCGTCCGTGCCCCGCTCAGCCACATCAAGTTCACCGCCGTAGGCGGCGTCAACGAGAATAACGCGGCAGATTTTATGAAAGCCGGTGTGGTGGGCCTGGGTGTCGGCGGAAATCTGGCAAATAAGCAGTGGATCGAAAACGGTGAGTATTACAAAATCACAGAGACAGCGAAAAAGCTGGTAGAGGCTGTAAAATCTTTTTAGGGAGTGCTATAATGAAAAAAATTGTAACGTTCGGTGAGATCATGATGCGCCTGAATCCTGAGGGCTATTCCAGATTTGTTCAAGCAGACAAGTTTGAGGTCAGCTATGCCGGCGGCGAGGCCAATGTGGCTGTATCCCTGACCAACTACGGACTGGCCGCTAGCTTTGTCAGCAAGGTTCCTGCCCATGAGATCGGTCAGGCTGCCGTGAATGCCCTTCGCCGCTACGGTGTGAATACGGAGGGAATCGTTCGTGGAGGCGACCGCCTGGGTGTTTACTTCGTGGAGAAGGGTGCTTCCCAGCGGGCCTCCAAGGTCATCTACGACAGAGCCTATTCGGCCATTTCCCAGGCGGTTCCGGAGGAATTTGACTGGAATGCCATTTTTGAGGGAGCCGATTGGTTCCACTTCACTGGCATCACGCCCGCCTTGGGGGGCAGCCTCCCCTGGATATGCCTGGAGGCCTGTAAGGAAGCGAAAAAGCACGGTGTCAAGATCAGCTGTGATCTAAACTACAGAAACAAGCTTTGGAGCCGGGAAGAAGCGAATAAGGTCATGTCCGAGCTGATGCCCTATGTGGATGTGTGCATTGCTAACGAGGAGGATGCCAAAGATGTCTTTGGCATTGTGGCGGAAAATACGGACCTGAACGCCGGAAAAATCAGCCATGAGGGTTATGTCAGTGTGGCACAGCAGCTGACCGAGCGCTTTGGCTTTGAAAAAGTAGCCATTACCCTCCGTGGAAGCCTTTCCGCTTCGGACAATGACTGGGCAGGAATGCTCTACAGCGATGCCCAGGCTTACTTCTCCCCCACCTATCGGATGCACATTGTGGACCGGGTCGGCGGCGGCGATAGCTTCGGCGGCGGTCTCATCTATGCGCTGGTATCCGGCTATGACAGCCAGAAGGCAATCAATTTTGCTGTGGCGGCCTCTTGCCTGAAGCACAGCATCGAGCAGGACTTCAACCTGGTTTCCGTAAAAGAGGTGGAGGCTCTGGCAGGTGGTAATGCCTCCGGCAGAGTTCAGAGATAACGGAATAAAAAGGAGAACAGTATGAAAATTACAAAAATGAATCTGTATCCGGTCCCTCCCCGGTGGCTGTTCCTGGAAATTGAAACCGACGAGGGAATCACCGGTTGGGGCGAGCCTGTCGTTGAGGGGCGTGCCGGTATTGTAAAGACCGCTGTGGAGGACCTGAGCCAGTACCTTATTGGCAAGAATCCTTTGCTGATTGAGGATCACTGGCAGGTGATGTACCGGGGCGGCTTCTATCGCGGCGGTCCGGAACTCATGAGTGCCATTGCCGGAATTGACCAGGCTCTGTGGGACATCAAGGGCAAATATTACAATGCACCTGTGTATGAACTGCTAGGCGGCAAGTGCCGGGACAAGCTGATGGTGTACAGTTGGGTCGGTGGCGACCGGCCCAAAGATGTGCTGAAGGGTGCTATGGACCTGTATGAGTCCGGTTGCACCGCACTGAAAATGAACGGCACCGACGAAATGCACTATGTGGATTCCTATGAAAAAATCGATGCGGTCTGCGAGCGTGTGTCCATGATCCGGGATGCCTTGGGTTATAAGATGAACATCGGCGTGGATTTCCACGGACGTGTCCATAAAACCATGGCAAAGGTCTTGGCTAGTGCACTGGACGAATTCCATCTGGCCTTTATTGAGGAGCCGGTCATGGCCCAGAACAATGAGGCCCTGCGGGAAATCGCGAACCATACCTCCACCCCCATCGCTACCGGGGAGAGAATGTTCAGCCGCTGGGATTATAAGAATCTGCTGATTGACGGCTACGTGGATATCATTCAGCCGGACCTATCCCATGCGGGCGGCATCAGCGAATGCCGGAAGATCGCCACCATGGCGGAAGCCTTTGATGTTGCCGTTGCACCCCACTGCCCCTTAGGACCCATTGCTTTGGCGGCCTGCGTGCAGCTGGATGCTGTGACGCCAAATGCGTTCATCCAAGAACAAAGCCTGGGTATGCACTACAACCGGGGCGCGGGAGAGCTGGTGGATTACCTGAAGAATCCCGACGTATTTGCCTTCTCTAATGGCTTTATTTCGATCCCCGAGGGACCTGGACTGGGTATCGAGATCAACAAGGAATATGTGATTGAGGCGGCTAAAAAGGGCCACAACTGGAAAAATCCCCTTTGGCGTAATTATGACGGTACTGTAGCCGAGTGGTAATATCTGATACAATAATTAAATAGAAGAGAAAGGAAACACACTATGAACATCAAGAAAACGATTTGCGGGGCTCTGGCCTCCCTCCTGTGCCTGTCCGTTCTGTCCGGCTGCGGCAGCAGCCAGACTGCCACTGCGGACACCAAAGCCGCCGCGGCTGCTTCCTCTGACAATGTGATCACCCTGAAAGTTGGCCATGACTCTGCCGAAACGGTGCCTGTGGCTCTGGGCCTGGCCGAGTTTGAGCGCCTGGTGGAGGAGCGGACCGATGGCAAGGTGCAGGTCGAGGTCTACAACAACGGCACCATGGGCAGCGCCTCCGACTATGTGGTCAACTGCCAGCTGGGCACTCTGGATATGGGCGCAACCAATTCCTCCGTGGTTGCCTCCTTTGTCCCTGAGCTGGCGGCTTGCGATATCCCCTATATCTTTGAGAGCTACGAGCATGCGGATGCTGCCCTTACCGGTGAGCTGGGCGAGTATTTTGCTGACCGGGTCCGTGAGACCATGCAGCTGGAGACTCTGGGCATCTGGGAAGTGGGGTTCCGGAACCTGACCAACAACAAGCGCCCGGTGAACAGCGTTTCCGACGTGGCGGGCCTGCGGATCCGTACCATGGATAACCCAACCCATCTGGCCTTCTGGAAGTCCATGGGCGCCGATCCTGTCCCTATGGCCTGGGGTGAAGCATATACCGCTATGCAGCAGGGTGCCATCGACGGCCAGGAGAACCCCCTGTCTATCATTCTCGGCAATAACGTTGCTGAGGTGAATAAGTATCTGGCAATTACTGAGCACGTTTACTCCTCCATCTTCATCTTCATTGGCCAGCAGTCCTGGAATAAGCTGTCCGCCGAGCAGCAAGAGATTGTTCGTCAGGCCGCGAAGGAAGCCGGCGAATTCGAGCGTCAGGAGCAGCGCAAGCAGGCTGAAGAGGCCATTGCCAAGCTGGCTGACCAGGGTATGACCGTTACCTACCCCGATAAGGCCGAGTTTATTGCCGCCAGCGAGGAATTCCGCAATGAACAAAGTGCGCAGTATGCCGATGTTGTTGCTCTGATCGACAAGGCAAAATAAAACTTTTGCGGCAGGGCCCGCAGGTAGGGCCCTGCCGGGATACTTCTTCACAAAGAATGAAAGGAGCGTATGTTGTTCGTGTACAACAGAGTAAAAAAGTGCTTTGAAACGCTGCTGCATTTCATCAATTCACTGGCTGCGGCTGCTCTGCTGATCATTATGGTCATTGTGCTGATGCAGGTGTTCTGCCGTGTGGTCATCTTCCGCAGTTTGACCTGGTCCGAGGAGTCTTCCCGGTACCTTATGGCTTTTATGGTGCTGGCCTGCCTGGCTACCGCGATCAATCAGGATATGTTGATCCGCATTGATGCGCTGGATGCGGCAATCAAAAATAAGCATGCCATCAATGTTATGAATGTGCTTCGCAGTGTGATCGGCCTTGTGTGTGCAGTGGTGATTGCTGTCAGCTCCACCAGACTGTTCAAAATCGGTATGATGCAGAAGACACCTGCTATGCAGATGCCCATGATCGTTATGTATGTGATTCTGTTTTCCAGCTATGTTCTGGCGGCGATTTCCCTTGCTTTCAAGGTGATCGACTGCGCTATCAAAGTCAAAAATGACGCAAAGGGGGAGACGAAATGAGTATAGCCGCAATTATGCTGGTCGTTGTGCTGCTGGTGCTCCTGGTTGCAGGTGTGCCCATTGTGTGGTCCCTTCTCGCGGCAAGTATCGTGTCCATTATGATGAACGATGGCCTGAGCTTCGTCATCATCGCCCAGCGGTTGTTTGCCGGATTGGACAGCTTCTCACTGCTGGCGCTGCCCGCCTTTATGCTGGCCGGTGACATTATGAGCAAGGGCGGCCTTTCCCGCAGACTGATTGATTTCTCCGATGCGCTGGTGGGCTGGATATCCGGCGGCATCTCCCTGGTGGAGATTCTCTCCTGCACCTTCTTTGCCGCAATTTCCGGTTCTTCCGTAGCGACGACTGCTGCCATCGGCGGTATTATGCACAAGGAACTGGTCAAAAGAGGATATCCGCCGGATTATTCCGCCGCTGTTCAGGCCATTGGCGGCACATTGGGCATCATCATTCCTCCCAGTGTCGTATTTGTCATTTATGGTAATGTGACAGGCGTTTCTATCGGAAAGCTGCTGATGGCTGGCATTGTCCCTGGAATCGTGGCGGCCTTCAGCCTGTGCCTGTATGCTTATTTGAAGGCTAAGAAATGCAATTTCCCCAGAGAGGAGTCTTTCTCTCTTCGGCGGCTGGGCTCCTCCTTTAAGGGAGCGGTCCTGGCTTTGCTGATGCCTGTGATCATTCTGGGTGGCATCTATTCCTCTATTTTCACCCCCACTGAATCCGCCGTTGTGGCTGTGTTCTACGGCATTATCATTTGTGTGTTTGTTTACAGAGAAGTGAGCCTGAAGGAACTTTGGGAAATTGCGAAAAACTCCGCCAAAAGCGCGGCAAACGTTATGCTGTTGGTTGCCGCTGCTCAGGTTTTTGCCTATCTGGTTACCTATTACAATATCCCCAGCATTGTGGCTGGGTGGGTCGCCGCTGTCTGTGCAACGAAGACCATTTTCCTGCTGATGGTCATCCTTCTGCTGCTGATTGCCGGTATGTTTATGGATAACGGCTCCATTATTCTGATCATGGGACCAATCCTGGCCCCCATTGCTACAATGTTTGGAATCGATCCGGTCCACTTTGGACTGCTGGTGGTGTTCCTGCTGACCATCGGCCAGGTCACGCCTCCCTTCGGCACCTGTATGTTTGTTGCCTGTGGCATTGCGGACAGACCTGTGGGCGGTGTCGCCAAGGAGTTGATCCCATTGATCGGCGTGGAGATCGCCTGTGCGTTCCTGTTTGCTTTCGTCCCGGCACTTTCCACTGCATTGCCGAACCTGATCAGTTGATACCCCTTACCCCTTTCTATAAGAATGATCCCCTGGGCGTTTGCTTAGGGGATCATTCTCTTTAACAGGGGGCATCTCTTCCGCGCAGAGAAAAATCCCGCTCTCTGGCGCTGAAAAACACGAAATAACAGTTGACCAACCGCCCTTTTTCGGTTATAATGAGCAGGCATGACCATGGAGGTCTGTGTTATTCTGCGTTGCTGCGGCCGCTTTGTACAGCGGCTGTCGAGCATATGATATTTTTAGATACAGGAGGTGTATCCCAAGTGAAGCGTACCTACCAGCCCAGCAACCGTCACCGTTCCAAGGTCCACGGTTTCCGCCAGAGAATGGCTAGCGCCAATGGCCGCAAGGTCCTGGCCCGCCGCCGCGCAAGAGGCCGCAAGGTTCTGTCCGCCTGATGAGCTTTTTGTCTGGAATCAAGAAGATCAGCTCATAAGCGAAACGGGAGCTACAGCGGGGTGAATGGTCCATTCGCCCCGCTCCCTTTTTAAGGAGAAGAAGCAATTCATGAAGTTTTCCGGCAGTTTGAAATTCAATCACATCTTCCAGCGGCTTTACCACAGCCGAGGCGTTTCCGATGGCTACTTGGCCCTCTACGCCCGGAAAAACCGGACGGATAGGAACCGGGTGGGCATTACTGTCAGCAAGAAGCTGGGCCACGCTGTGGTCCGCAACCGGACGAGACGCCGCCTAAGGGAAATTTACCGGCTGAACGAAGAACGGTTCTTCCCAGGTTACGACATTGTGGTGGTGGCCAGGTCCCGGGCGGTGGAGGCTCCCTTTGCCGACCTGACGGCAAGCTATCTGCGACTGGCCGCAAAAGCCGGCATCCTTCGGGAGGAAGCAACGTGAAGGTCCTTCTTCTGGCACTGATCCGCTTTTATCAGTCGAGCATCTCTCCCTGGTTCCCCGCCAGGTGCCGGTTTCGCCCCACCTGCTCCGCCTATGCCTACGAGGCCATCTCCAAGTACGGACCCTGGAAGGGCGGATACCTTGCCATCCGGCGGCTGCTGCGCTGCCACCCATTTTCCCACCGGGATATATATGATCCCGTGCCTTAACTCTAGGAGGAAAAGCCATGATCTTAGCATTCCACCTTGCGGACATCATCCAGGTGCCCTTTGGCTACCTGATGGAGGCCCTGTACCGGGTCACCGGCAACTACGGCTTTGCCCTGATGCTGTTCGCTATTATCGTGCAGCTGGTGCTGCTGCCTATCACCGCCAAGTCCAAGAAGAGCATGATGAAGATGTCCCGCCTGACGCCTTTGGCCCAGGACATCCAGCGCCGGTACGCCGACGATCCCGCCCGGCAGAACCAGGCCATCCAGGAGCTCTACCAGAAGGAGGGCGTCTCCATGGGCGGCGGCTGCCTGTGGAGCTTCGTGCCCATGCTGCTGCTGATCCCTCTGTATACCGTGGTCCGTCAGCCCATTGTGTACATGCTCCATGAGAACCTGGACGTTGCCAACCAGATCATTGAGATTATCAAGAATGCCCAGCCGGAGCTCTTCACCGGCAACGCCTATTACCATCAGATGATCGCCGCCCAGTACATCCCGCAGTACGCTGAAGCTATTAAAGCTGCCATTCCCGCCATTGGCGAGACGGCCCTCCAGGGCATCAACTTCGGCTTCATCGGCATCGACCTGGGCGCTGTGCCCCAGTTCAATGTCTTTGCCGCTACCTGGGCCTGGAACTGGGCCCATATTGGCTCTCTGCTGATCGCTCTGGCCTCCGCCGGCTACCAGGTGGTGTCCATGCTCATCATGCAGAAGCAGAACGACTCCCTGGTCACCAACGAGGACGGCATCCAGGACAAGGAGACCGCCGAAAATTCCGCCGCCGCTCAGAGCAACAAGGTCATGATGTGGACCATGCCTCTGATGATGCTGTGGATCGGCTTCACCGTGCCCTGCGCCCTGTCCCTCTACTGGTTCACCGGCGGCGTTGTGCGGACCATTGAGGATGTCATTCTTAACAAGAAATACCGTAAGGAGTACGATGCCGAGGACGCCGAGCGCCTGAAGCGCCGCCTGGAGCAGGACAAGATCGAAGCCGAGAAGGAAAAGCTCCGCGCCCAGCGCCGTGCCGAGAACCCCGACGGCATCACAGAAAACACCAGCAAGAAGCGGCTGCAGAAGCAGCAGCGGGACGCTGAGGCCGCCCAGAAGGCTGCCGCCGCCAAAGAGTACGCCGCCAAGAAGGGCAAGGTCGTGGAAGCCGAGGAAGAGGAGGAAAACAAGCCCCTGTCCGGCATTGCGGACCGTCCCTACTGCAAGGGCCGCGCCTACGATCCCAACCGCTACGCTTCCGGCACCAAGGAGGAATAAGCTATGGAAAAGACTCTTGTTGCATCCGGCAAAACCATTGATCTCGCCATCGAGTCCGCCCTGGCCCAGCTGGGTCTGGATCGGGACAGCGTGTCCGTCCAGGTTCTGCAGCAGGCCAAGAGTGGTTTCCTGGGCTTCGGCGCCCAGCCTGCCAAGGTCCAGGTGACCTATGAAGCGCCCGACGAGGCTCCCGAGGCCCCCAAGGTGGCTCTGTCTTCCGCCTCCCGGAAGCCCAAGCCTGCCCCCGCCCCTAAGGCTGCCCCCGAGGCGCCTAAGACGGAGGTGAAGCCTGAGGCCCCCAAGGCCGCTCCTGCGGCGGAGGCCCCGAAAAGTGAGACCCCCAAGACGGAAGAGGCAAAGACCGAGCCCGCCAAGGATCCCCGGCCCGAGCGTGCCGACCGCCCCGCCCGGGGCCCCAAGCCCCCCAGAGCCCCCCGGAACGACTACGCCAAGGAGCCCAGAGAGCCTCGGGAACCCAAGGCTCCCAAGGAGCCCAAGGTCTACGCTCCCGCGCCCGAAGGCTCTGTGGAAGAGAAAATCGAAGTCTTCCTGAAGGGACTTTTGGAGCACATGGATTCCAAGGCCGTGCCTCACTGCTGGAAGGCAGGGGACAACACCTACCAGGTGGACCTGGTGGGTGAGGACCTGGGCTACCTGATCGGCCGCCGGGGCGACACCCTAGACGCCATCCAGCACCTGTGCAACTACGCTGTGAACCGAGACGTGGAAGGCCACATCCGGGTCAACGTGGACGCCGAGAGCTACCGGGAGAAGCGGGAGGACAGCCTCCGCCGCTATGCCCGGAAGAAGGCCCAGCAGGTTCTGAAGGCCCGCCGCCGCACCACACTGGAGCCCATGAACGCCTACGAGCGCCACGTGATCCACGCTGCCCTCCAGGACATGGACAATATCACCACCCATTCCACCGGGGTGGAACCCAACCGGTGCGTGGTCATTGAATACGTTCGGTAAATAGCTTTTTGCGCCTCCCTGGCAACGGGGAGGCGCTTTTCTGTGTTACGACTCCTTGAAAAAAACACATGGCGAATATAAGATTGAATGCGAAGAGAAAATATGATACAATGAAAAAAAGAAAGGAGCTGGTCTTATGCCGACAATATCGATGTTCCGTGGAATCAAGATCACTATGTACTGGTCTGACCATATGCCGCCCCACTTCCATGCTACTTATGGCGGAGAAGAGGTGATCGTGTCCATAAAGGATCTGGAAGTGTTGGAAGGAACCCTTCCTAGTAAACAGCTGAAAATGCTGCTTGGCTGGGCAGCCATTCGGCAGGACCAGCTGATGGATAACTGGGAGCTTGCGGTCAGAAGACAGGAACTCTTTGCCATCGAACCACTGAAATAAGCCCGGAACCGGTCCCAGAAAGGAAGTGTGACCATGGGAAAGAACGTAGAATACTATTTGTCTAAGGGCTGTGACCTGAAAATGGCGCAATATTTTGCCTCTGGTCGCAAGCGCATCACAGGGGTTGTCCCCAACGATGACTTTACGCTGACCCTCACCTTTGATAATGGAGAGAAACGACGGTACGATGTAGCACCGTTGCTTTGCGCTAACACCGTGTTTGCGCCTTTCCGAGATTTGGCGAATTTCCGCAGGGTTTATTTGGACGAAAGCCATTGTGTAGCCTGGGATATTGACCCCAATGTGGACAGCAATGTGGTTTGGAGCAATAAGGTCGACCTCTGCTCGGATGAGTGCTATGTAGACAGCGTGCCGGTTCAGAGTTGAGAAATAATAAAAAATGAAACAAATTCTTTTACTGGAAGACGACACTGCCATGGGCCGTGGCATTCAGCTGGCCCTGCAGGGGCCGGAGGCTCAGATCACGCTGTGCGCCAACCTGGCCCAGGCACGGGAGGCGTTGGGCAGGGGGTGCTTTGACCTGCTGATCCTGGATGTGAACCTGCCGGATGGCAGCGGGCTGGAGCTGCTGCGGGAGGTCCGGGGGCGGGTGCCGGTGATCCTGCTGACGGCAAACGACCTGGAGACGGATATTGTTACCGGGCTGGAATCCGGGGCGGAGGACTATATCACGAAGCCATTCTCCCTGGCGGTACTGCGGGCCCGGGTGAATACCCAGCTGCGACGGGGCCAGCGGGCAGTCCGTGTGGAGCTGGGGCCCTTTGTGTTCGATTTCGACCGGATGGAGTTCCGGAAGGACGGGAAGGCTTTGGAGCTCAGCAAGACGGAGCAGAAGCTCCTGCGTCTGCTGGTGGAGAACCGGGGCCAGACCCTGACCCGAGGGACATTGGTGGACCGTATCTGGACCGATGGGGCGGAATATGTGGACGAAAACGCCTTGTCCGTTACTGTCAAGCGGCTCCGGGGGAAGCTGGAGGAGAATCCATCGGCACCCCAATACTTAAAAACGGTGTACGGCATCGGCTACACCTGGGCAGGTGGCTGATATGGCGGCCTGGGGATACATGATTGTCATTGGGGCGGTGCTTTTGGCTGTGGGGGTGGTCCTCTGGCAGCGCCGCCGGAGCAGAAAGGTACTGGAAAACCTGGGTCAAATGCTGGAAGCAGCTATGGAGGGGAACTTTACTGAGGACAGCTTCGACGAAAGTCTCCTTTCCGCCCTGGAGAGCGGCTTTGCCCACTATCTGGCTGCCTCCACGGTGTCCGCCAGGAAGGTGGATGCGGAGAAGGAGAAGCTGAAAGCCCTCATCGGGGACATCTCCCACCAGACCAAAACGCCCATTGCCAATATTCTCCTCTACACCCAGCTGCTCAAAGAGCAGCCGGGCAATGCCGACTGCCTGGAGGCCCTGGAGGGCCAGACCAGGAAGCTCCAAAGCCTCATCGAAGCCCTGGTGAAGACCTCCCGTCTGGAGACCGGTGTTATTACCCTCCATCCGGAACCGGGAGAGCTGGGACCGGTGATGGCCTCCGCCGTGTCCCAGCTGAGGCCCAAGGCGGAGGCGAAGAACATCACCATTATCCTTGAAAGCATGGAAGCCGATGCCGTTTTTGACCCCAAGTGGACGGAAGAGGCGCTGTATAACTTGCTCGACAACGCTGTAAAGTATACCCCTTCCGGCGGCAGCGTCCGTGTCACGGCGGTTGTTTACCCTATGTTTTCCGCTGTCCAGGTCCGGGACACCGGCCCGGGGATCACCGAGGAGGAGCAGCCCAAGGTCTTCCAGCGGTTCTACCGGGGGAGAACCCACCGGGAGGAAGAGGGTGTGGGCATCGGATTGTATCTGGTCCGGCAGATTGCCGAGGGCCAGGGAGGATTTGTCAAGGTTCAGTCAGAGCCGGGGCAGGGGAGCACCTTTTCCCTCTATCTGCCAAGAAAATAAGAATCTTTCACTTCTGTTAGATTGTGGACAGGGTGCGGAAAGATTGTGATCGTATCATGAAGTCTGTAGTGTGAAAGCAGTACAGACTTTTCTTTTTGGAGGCAATCTATGCGTATTTTGGAAACCAGGGACCTGCGGAAGGTCTACGGCACCGGGGACACGGCGGTGAAGGCTCTGGACGGGGTAAGCCTGAGTGTGGAGCATGGGGAGTTTGTAGCCATTGTGGGCACCTCCGGCTCCGGAAAATCCACTCTGCTGCATATGCTGGGAGGGCTGGACCGACCCACCTCCGGAAGCGTCATCGTGGATGGGAAGGATATCTTTTCATTAAAGGACGAGGCTTTGACCATCTTCCGCCGCCGGAAGATCGGCTTCGTGTTCCAGAGCTATAACCTGGTGCCGGTGCTGAATGTGTACGAGAATATTGTCCTGCCCATTCAGCTGGACGGGCGGCGGGTGGACAAAGCCTTTGTCCGGCAAATTGTGAGAACATTGGGTCTGGAGGAGCGGCTGGAGGCCCTGCCCAGCCAGCTCTCCGGCGGCCAGCAGCAGCGGGTGGCCATTGCCCGGGCTTTGGCGGCGGCTCCGGCTATTATCCTGGCGGACGAGCCCACGGGAAATCTGGACTCCCGGACAAGTCAGGATGTATTGAGCCTATTAAAGGTCACCAGCCAGAAATTTTCCCAGACTATTGTTATGATTACCCACAACGAAGAGATCGCCCAGATGGCGGACCGGATCCTTCGCATTGAGGACGGACGCATTGTCTCCGGGAGGGACCGGGCATGAAGGTGAAGAATCAGAGCTGCATCCGCCGCCTGAGCCTCAAAACGGTGCTGGCGGCCCGGAAGCGGAATACCATCGCGATTTTGGCCATTGCCCTGACGGCGCTGCTGTTTACCTCCTTATTTACCATCGTTCTCTCCATCAACGAGACCAACCAGAATTACCAGTTCCGCAGTGTGGGCTCCTATGCCCACGGCTCCTTCAAGGAGGTGACGGAGGCACAGATCGCCGCCCTCTCTGCCCACCCAAAGGTCAAGGCGGCGGGAACCCGGACGGTGATTGGCCTGTGTACAAGCGGACCCTTTGAAAAAGACTACGGCGAAGTGAGCTTCATGGAGGATAACACCGCCAAATGGAGCTATGCACAGCCCACCGTGGGCCGGACGCCCAAAACCGGCAAGGAGCTGGCGACGGATACCAGGGTCCTTGCTATGCTGGGGGTCACCCCGGAGCTGGGGGCCCAGGTGAAGCTGACCTATACCCTGGCGGACCAGGACCAGAGGGACGGCGACGTGACGGACACCTTCACACTGGTGGGCTGGTGGGACTATGACGACCGGATGGCGGTGCACTACATCAATATCTCCCGGGAGTATGCCCAGGAAATGGAAGCCAAGGCCATAGCCGACGGCATGCACCCCTTCCGTACAGACTTGAACGTCATGCTTTCCAGCTCCATGAACATCGAGGCTGCCCTGACCAGAATCGGGGAAGACTGCGGCTACAGTGTGGGGGAGAAGGCGGGACAGCTGCGCATCGGCGTCAATTGGGGCTATACCAATACCCAGCTGGCGGATACCATGGGCCCAGAGGGCCTTCTCGCCGTGGCGGCTATTCTGATCCTGGTCGCCTTCACGGGGTACTTGGTCATCTACAACATCTTCCAGATTTCTGTAGCCGGGGACATCCGGTATTATGGGCTGCTGAAAACCATCGGCGTGACCCCCAGGCAGCTTCGGCGGATGATCCGTCAGCAGGCCCTGCTCCTGTGTGCCCTGGGCATCCCTCTGGGACTGATGCTGGGCTATGGTGTCGGCGCGGCGGCGGTGCCCGTGGCTCTGGGGGCCTCTAACTATGAGAGTCGGTATACTGCCATCAGCCTTTCCCCGTGGATATTCCTGTTCGCCGCTGTTTTTGCCCTGCTGACGGTGCTGCTGTCCTGCGCCCGGCCGGGTCGCATCGCCGGGAACGTGTCCCCGGTGGAGGCGGTGCGGTACACGGAGGTGACAGGAAAGAGAAAATGGCGCCGCTCCTCCGGCAAGGTCAGCCCCTTGTCCATGGCCCTGGCCAATCTGGGGAGAAACAAAAAGAAGACCATCCTGGTGGTCCTCTCGCTGTCACTGTCAGTGGTGCTGCTGAATATGCTGACCACCTTTTTGGGCGGCTTCGATATGGAGAAATACCTGAGCCACCGAAGCTGCGCCGACTTTATTGTCAGTACCCCGGACTATTTCCGCTACCGGGGCAGCACCCTGACGGAAGCGGATATAGACCCTGTCCGGGCCAATACGGAGCAGTCCCTGGGAGGCTTCGCCTACCAGGTGGGTTTGGTCCAGACGTACCTTCCGGAGAACACCTGGCGGGACGAGGCGGAGTATTACCTCCGGGACCAGGACATCGACGAGCTGTTTCAGACGGCGGCTCGAGACGGGGACAAAATTGCCGTCTACTCCCAGGTGGAGGGCCTGGACCCGGATCTGCTGTCGAAGCTCACCTTGCTCCAGGGAGACCTGTCCCCCATGATGGAGCCGGACAATCATGCCGTCGCTGTTGCCGTCAGTCTGGACGACAACGGGAACCTACCGGACCCGGAGAGATACCCCGCGGTGGGGGATCAGGTCAAGGTGACCTACGATCCGGTCAGGGCCCGGACGGACGTAACTTATACCGTCTGCGCCTTGGTAGATGTACCCTACAGCATGAGCAGCCGCTTTGACACCATGGGCTATGAAGTCGTCCTGACGGCGGACACGCTGCGCCGGGATGCCGGGAAAACGAACGTATCCCCGCTGCTCTACCTCTTCGACACTCCAAACCCCAATGCGGAAGCGGCGGCGGAAAACTACCTTTCCAAGCTGTCCGCCGCTCCGGATTCTCCTCTGATGTATGAGAGCAAGGCCACCCAGCGGGCCGTCTTCCGCCAGTTCCAGAGCACTTTTGCCATCCTGGGCGGCTTGCTCTGCGCCATCATCGCCATTGTGGGCATCCTCAACTTCTTCAACGCCATGATGACATCCATCCTCTCCCGTCAGCGGGAATTCGCCGTGCTCCAGGCCGTAGGCATGACCGGGCCCCAGCTCCGATCCATGCTCATCTGGGAGGGGCTTCTCTACACCTTGGGCTCCGGTTTGGCCTCAGGCATTCTCTCTGCTGCTATGAACCCTATGGCAGGGGATGTCTTGGAAAGCGCCTTCTGGTTCTATACCTACCACTTCTGTATTACCCCGGTGCTGATCCTGGTTCCCATCTTTGCCCTGCTGGGCGCTGCCATCCCTGCGGTGATGTACCACCAGGCGGAACGGCAGAGCATTGTGGAGCGGCTGCGGATGGTGGAGGGGTGACTATTTTAACGTTCAGCCCCGCTTTGCGCTGTGCAAAGCGGGGCTGATTGGAATATTGCAGAAGTTTAGCGTCTCCGGGCGCTCTGCTTGAATCGGTACATCTCCTGGTCTGCCCGGTCTACGGCGTCCTGGAAGGTGTCCACTTTGGGGTCGTAGGCGGCGGAGCCGTAGGAGAGCTTTGGCAATGTGGGCTCCTGGGCCCGGAGGGCCTTCATGCGTTTGGCCAGGGCGGCGTTCAGGCCGGTGGGCAGTTCGCTGGTGCCAGGGAGGATGACGCAGAACTCGTCTCCGCCAATGCGGAAGCAGCGGCCGCGCTTTCCGTAGGTGTCCCGCAGGGCCTGGCCGGTGAGCTGGAGACATTTGTCCCCCATGGCGTGGCCGTAGGTATCGTTGATCTCCTTGAATTTGTCCACATCAAAGAAGAGGATCCGGCAGGTTTCCGTCAGGTGGGAGGTGTAGCTGTCGTAGCCCCGGCGGTTGATCAGGCCGGTCAGGGCATCCGTCTGGTGGGTCACTTCCTGGGTGTAGCAGAAGAGCATAATGGCGGAAATGGAGATGACCAGGTAATCGATCCGCAGTTCGCTGTTGATGGTCTGCACCACAATGCCGCCGAAAAGAAACAGGACGACGCCCACTATAAAGGGGCCGCCCCGGGCCTGATAGTGCCGGGCATTGCGCAGCACCACCAGCACGGTATACAGGGCTGCAAACCCGTAGGCGACGATGTAGATCCAATAGAGCTGGCCATGGTAGTAGACACTGTTTTCGTCTACGTAGAAAATAAAGCCAAAGAAGCCGGAGAAAATCTCCAAAACGGCGTGAAGCGCCAGGAGCCCCACAGCCAGGGGCTGTTTTTTATGCTCCAGCACCCAGGCTACCAGCATACCAACCACCGGCGCCAAAGAGAATTCCAGGGTTTTTACCGCAATATGCAGCGCCCGGGTGGTGTGGCCGGTGCCCTGGAGCATGACCCCCAGCCACTCACACAGGGCGGCAATGGCGATACCGGAAAATTCCATAAAAAACAGTCTTTGTTCCTGCTTGGTCAGGGCATCGGCACTGCGGACGCACAGGTCCATGACGACCATGGAAAATACGCTGAACAGCACAACAGCGGTGTAATATTGCAGCATTGAAACATACCTCATCTGAAAATTCGCATCATACAATTGCATACTATATCATATATGAAAAGAATTTGCAATTGAATTGTGAACAAACTGAAAATGCCTTGCTGCGGATCAGCAAGGCAAAAAACTTGACAGAAAAACAGGAATTTGGTACGATATGCGAGAGAATAAAGCTGTTTCTTTTCGGTTTAGTATCATCCGTTAAAATAGAGACAAAATAGAAAAAGTGACTGCTTTCAGGAGGCCGGTAGAGAATGAAAAAGAAAAACAGGTTGGGCCGGGTGCTTTACTTTGGGGTGACCCTGAGCTTTTTGGTGCCCATTGTGTATCTGATCCTGCGGATGGTCTTCGGAGGCGGCAGCACCTCGGAGGTGGGGATGCACTCGGAGTCCGATTATCTGCTGATGCTTATGCAGTGCATCCTGGGACTCATCACCATTCATCTGCCGGCGATTCTAGAGCGGAAGCTCCGCTTTGAGCTGCCTGGGCTCCTGTACGGCTTTTATATCGTTTTCCTTTACTGCGCCATTTTCCTGGGCGAGGTCCGAAGCTTTTACTATCTGGTACCCAAGTGGGACTCCGTGTGTCACTTTTTCAGCTCCATGATGACGGGCTTTTTTGGGCTCATGGTTGTGACCATTCTGAATCGGAACAAGCATATCACCATGGACCTGTCCCCGTTCTTCCTGTGCCTGTTTGCCTTCTGCTTCTCCGTGACCCTGGGCTCTTTGTGGGAAATCTATGAGTTCACCGCCGACGGCCTCTTTGGCCTGAATATGCAGAAGTTCATGACCGCTGGCGGGGAGCTGTTGGTGGGCCACGAGGCCCTGCGGGACACCATGAAAGACATTATTGTGGATGTGCTGGGCGCCTTGCTGGCATCTGCAATCGGCATGTTCTCCATTCGCAAAGGCCTTGGCTGGTTTGTGCCTGTGCTGACAGAGGAGAAGGAGGAGCAGGAATGAAACAGAGAACTTTAACGGGAATCGCCCTGGCCGTCATCTGCCTGGTGCTGTTGAGCCTGTTCCACCTGCCCCTGGTGCCCCAGATCGCAACCATGTGCCTTGGACTGGGTGCTGTGTGGGAGATTCTGGAGGCCTACAAGGTCAAAAGCCCCATTTATAAAATGATCTGCTATGTGTATGCCCTGGTCCTGCCTTGGGTTCCCCTGGCCCAGAGCCGCCCGGTGATGCTCGTCATGCTTCTGGCGGGGCTTGCCTGGTTTACATACCTGATGCACTGCATCGGCAAGCCCGCCAAGGCCTACGTGCCCGGTGTCAGCGTGTTCTTTGCCATTGGACTGTATCGGGGCCTGACGGCCTACAGCGATATGGAAAACGGGGCTTGGCTCCTGTGCCTGACTGGCGTGGTCTGCGCCCTGACGGACATCTTTGCCTATCTGGTGGGCAGCCGCTTCGGAAAGCACAAGCTGGCCTACAAGGTCAGTCCAGGCAAAAGCATCGAGGGGGCCGTAGGCGGCCTGGCTGCCACCGTTGTCATTGTTACTTTGGTAGCGGGGCCCATCTTCGGAAATGCCGGTACCGTGGCGGTCTACGCCGCTGCCGCATCCATCCTCGGCCAGTGGGGGGACCTGTCCATGTCCGCTGTGAAGCGCGTGGCGGGTGTCAAGGACTTCGGAAAGATTTTCCCCGGCCACGGCGGCATCCTGGACCGGTGTGACAGCCTCATGTATCCGTTGGCGGCGACCTGGTTATTATACGGGCTGCTGAAATAACAAAATAATCTGCGGCCCCTAAGGAAATTTCCTTAGGGGCCGCCTTGTCATTCGATGGCGATTTCCTTGATTTCCAGCTCATTGCCCTGCCGTAGATAGGTTCGATCGCTGCCGCAGTGGGGGCAGATCTTCCCCTGGGGCACGGTGGGGTAGGTGCCTCCGCAGCTTTCGCAGTAGGTAATGGCGGGGATGGGCTCCCAGAGGAGCTCGCAGTCCTGGAGAAGAGGCACCCGCTTCCGGTTCCAGTTCCACACGTCAATGAGGTAGGAGGGGATCACCGTGGAGACTTCACCGATCTGCAGGGTCACCCGGCGGACAGCCTGGGCCTGATTCTCCTGGGCGATGCGGACCACGCTGTCCGCAATATGAAATACAACACCCAATTCATGCATCAGTCTTTTTTGCTTCCCAGCTTGGTGACAATGGTCTGGCCCAGGCGTTTTCCGGCCATAGGGAGGATGCCCTTGACCTTATCTTCGGCCTTCATCATCTTGGAGCACTCCGGATGATCCCGCTTCAGATGGATGGCATCGAAGACGCACTTGGTGGTGCACACGCCGCAGCCGATGCACTTGTTGGGGTCTACCCAGCTGGCGCCGCAGCCCAGGCATCGGGCGGTCTCGATTTTTACCTGCTCGGCGGTCAGCGTCTTGTGGGCATCCCGGAAGGAGTGTTTGGGGACAGTTTCGTCCAGCCCTGCCTCCTGACGTCCGGCGTGGTCGTAGCCGGAAACGGAGATGTCGTCCTTATCTAGCATGATGAAGTCCCGGCGGTTCCGGCCGGTCTTCAGATCAGCACCCTTGTGGACATAGCGGTGCAGGGATTCGGCGGCGCACTTGCCCTCTTCAATGGCATCAATGGCGAACTTGGGGCCGTGGTACACGTCGCCGCCTACGAAAATGTCGGGCTCTGCGGTCTGGTAGGTCAGGCTGTCCGCCACGGGATAATTGCCCCGCCAGAACGCCACCTTGGTGCCCTCCAGGAGCTTACCCCACTGGATGGCCTGACCAATGGCGAAGACGATGTGGTCTGCCGCCAGCTCCATGGTTTCATTTTCGTCGTAGACAGGGGAGAAGCGCCCAGACTCCGGGTCGATGGTCCGCAGGCACTTTTTGAAGACAATGGCGGTCACATGGCCGCTGCCGTCCACCTTGACCTCTTTGGGGCCCCAGCTGTTGCAAATTTCGATGCCCTCTTCCAGTGTTTCGGAAATCTCGTTTTTCGAGGCGGGCATGGTGCCTTGGTCCTCCAGGCAGACCATGCAGACTTTGGAAGCGCCGAAGCGCTTGGCGGTCTTAGCGCAGTCCACAGCTACGTTGCCGCCGCCGACAACCACCACATTGCCCTCCATCCTCTGGGTTTCGTCCTCCAGGGCGTGGTGCAGAAACTCCACGGCAATGGAGGTGCCGGGGGCGGTGTCATTTGCTACTCCGGGGCGGCGGCCGCCCTGGCAGCCGATGGCAATGTAGAAGGCTTCATAGCCCTGGTTCCGGAGCTCCTGAATGGTCACATCCTTGCCCACTTCCACGCCGCATTGGATCTCCACGCCCAGCTCCCGGATGACCTGGATCTCAGCGTCGATGATGTTCTTTTCCAGCTTGAAGGAGGGAATGCCATAGGTCAGCATGCCGCCGGGCTTTGCGCTCTTTTCAAAGACCGTGGGCTTGTAGCCCTTGGTGGCCAGATAGTAGGCGGCAGAGAGTCCGGCAGGGCCGGAGCCGATGATGGCAATCTTCTGGGCCCAGTGCTCCAGGCGATTGGAGGCAATGACCACAGGGGGGATGTAGCGGGTATCGCTGTTCAGGTCCTGCTCTGCCAGGAACTTCTTGACGGCATCAATGGCGACGGCTTCGTCGATGGTGCCCCGGGTGCAGGCCTCTTCACAGCGCTTGTTGCAGATGCGGCCGCAGACGGCAGGGAAGGGGTTGTCCTTCTTGATGAGAGCCAGGGCCTTCCGGTACTTGCCCTGGGCGGCCAGCTTCAGATAGCCCTGGACAGCCACGTGGGCGGGACAGGCAGTTTTGCAGGGGGCCGTGCCCTTGTCATAGCAGTTCTTCCGGTTGTTGTCCCGGTAGTCCGGGCCCCAGTGCTCCGGGCCCCAGGTGATGGAGTTGGGCAGCTCGTGCTTGGGGTACTCCACGGCTTTTCCTGCTTTGTCGCAGAGCTTCTGGCCCAGCTTCACGGCTCCGGCGGGGCAGTATTCTACGCACTTGCCGCAGGCCACGCATTTGCTGCGGTCCACCTCCGCCGTGTAGGCGGACCGGGACAGATTGGGGGTATTGAAAAGCTGACTTGTCCGCAGGGCGTTGCAGATCTGCACATTGCAGTTGCAGATGCCGAAGATCTTGTTTTCCCCGTCAATGTTGGTAATTTGGTGGACGAAGCCGTTTTCTTCGGCTTTTTCCAGGATGCGGATTGCCTCTTCGTAGGTGATGTCGTGTCCCTTGCCGGTTTCCCGGCAGTAGTCGGCAAAGTCACCCACGCCGATGCACCAGGAGGCGGGATCGTCAGCACAGCCCTCCCCCATGACGCCCCGACTGGCCCGGCAGGAGCACTGGGCCACGCCGATGTGGCCCTCGTACTTTTTGAGCCAGTAGGAAAGGTGCTCAATGTCCATGCTCTGGTTCTCCATGGAGATAGCTTTCTCCACGGGGATGACATGCATGCCCACACCGCCGCCGCCGGGAGGCATCAGGTGGGTCTTTCCAGCCAGGGGCACGTAGGTCATGCGTTCAAAGAAGGCAGCCAGCTCCGGGTGCTCCTCCAGGCGCTTGTTGTAGGAGATTTCCCCCCGCTCGTCATAACAGGGCTTCTCGCCGCTGCCGCTTTCGTCGATATTTAACAGCTCTGCGGAGCCGGGGACGAACATGGGCACAAAGTACCGCCGCTCGGACTGGGGAGCGGTGCGGCCGTTGTGGTCGTAGTGGTAGCCGTAGTCATATTCCAGCAGTCCCAGGAAGCTCAGCCGGTCCAGAACCTCCTGGAAATGGGCCTTGTCCGCTTCTTTTACATGGCAGAGCTTCCACAGCTCGGGGACTGTGTGGGGCTTGCGGACCTTCATGGCCAGCATGATGTCGCACATCTCGTCGGTCAGAATGGCCTCCAGACCCCAGTACTCGGCGTCCTGGGAGGTGACTTTGCCCAGCTTGTGCTCGATCACGTCGGTGATCATTTTTCCGACGTTCAATACCTTCTCCCGGGGGGCGGGATCGCCTTTGGCGGGCGGATTGAAGGCCCGATTCTTTAATTTCTCGTCAATCATCTATCTCTTCCTTTCAAAATCCCTCGCCTTCCCCTGGGGGAAGGTGGCCCGCAGGCCGGATGAGGGGCGGTATCTGTTATAGGTTTTTCCAGCCCTGAACCTGTTCGCTGAGCCACCGGGCCAGCTCCTCGACCCCTTCGCCGGTCTTGGCGCTGATGGGGAAAATGCGGATATTGGGATTCCGGCGGCGGGCATATTCCGTGACCTTCTCCAGGTCGAAATCAAAATAGGGCAATACGTCGATCTTGTTGACGATCATGGCATCGCAGACTTGGAATACCAGCGGGTACTTGAGGGGCTTGTCGTGGCCCTCCGGCACGGACAGGATCATCATATTCAGGGCCGCCCCGGTGTCGAATTCTGCGGGGCAGACTAGGTTGCCCACGTTTTCCAGCACCACCAGGTCCAGGGCCTGGGTGCCTAGTTGGCGGACCCCTTGCCGGGTCATCTCCGCATCCAGGTGGCACATACCGCCGGTGTGGAGCTGAATGACCTTGGTGCCCGTGGCGGCAATGGCTGCCGCGTCCACATCGGAGTCAATGTCCGCCTCCATAATGCCCACCTGCAGCGTCTCAGGCAGCTGCCGCAGCAGCGCCTTCAGGGTGGTGGTTTTTCCGGAGCCCGGGGAAGACATGAGGTTCACCAGAAAGGTGCCCTGCTCCTTCAGCTCCCGGCGTAAAGCCTCGGCGTCCCGGTCGTTGTCAGCGAAGACGCTCTGTTTTACTTCAATTACACGATATGGGTCCATAGAAACCTCCTTCTTTGTTTTGTTTGTATCTTCATTATATCCGGTCAGGTCTGCCCGAAAAATGGACAAAACCGCCGCAATGTCCCAAAATCAGACAAAGCAGCAGTTTTGCCTTAGGCTTCCTGCACCTGTTCACACCGTTCGATCATTCGCTCCAGTTCCCCCTGCTTCAGCTCGCACAACCGATGGAACCGGGCCCGGATGTCACTTTTCATACCTTCCTGCAGCCAGCCGGATACAAGGCCGCTGCACAGGCAGGTGGCATAGTCCAGCAAAAGACGGTGATCCGATTCGGCGATCCTGCGGTCTGCCAGAACGCCGTCTATGTAGAGCGTTGCCATGTGACGGCACATCCGCCACTGGTAAAGCTCGTAGATATCCCGATTGGCGGACCGGTAAATATGCAGCGCGGCTCTGCGGTTGCTCATGGCAAAGCTGATGACGGCTTCCAGACAGTCGGCGCTGGAGTCTACCCGGACGTGTTCCCGAATGATCCGTTCCGTTTCCGCATTGATCACAGATTCCAGAAGCTGCGGGATGTCCTCAAAGTGATAGTAAAACGTATTACGGCTGACCTGGCAGTCCTCGACAATATCCCGAACAGTGATCTGGTCCAGCGGTTTTTCGTTCAGCAGCTTGATCATAGAATCCAGAATGGCTCTCTTTGTACGGCTCGCCAACGAAATGGCCCCCTTACATATAATCCTTATTTTATATGTATTATAAACATATTTTTTCTTGTTTGTCAATGGATGGGGAGTGGAAATGAACGAAAGCAACATGAATGACCCCAGGTGGACGGTTATTCGCAATGGCAAGCGTGTACTGGATGTGTTTCGGGCAATATGGAGATTCTGAAAGCGTAGCCATCAGAAGGGTTGATTCGTCCACCAGAGAATATGCGGAATCTGCGCCTGCCATGGAACTTCCATGGTAGGCGTTTTCGACAAAATACAACAGAATAACTAAAGAAATATGTGCAAAATGCTATTGACGAAAGGCCGCTTCCAAACTATAATGTAGCAAATGTAAAGAAAATTTTACTTTGCGGAGGGGGTGTTTCCATGTCTGCCTTGCACGATACCTTGATGAATCTTCCCCAGGTGCCCACTGTCATCATTTCCGTGGCCCTGATGCTCTTTTCCGGCTTCCTGCTGACCCGGGTCACCAAGCGGCTGCGGCTGCCCAATGTGACGGCCTACATTGTGGCCGGGATCCTCATCGGGCCCTACTGCCTGAACCTGGTGCCCCAGCGGATCATTGACGGGACGGACTTTTTGTCGGACATTGCTCTGGCCTTTATCGCCTTCTCTACCGGGGAGTTTTTTAAACTCTCCGTGCTGAAGCGCAACGGCATGAAGGTGGTGTGGATCACCATTCTGGAGGCGGTGCTGGCATCGGTGGCGGTGTTTGTGCTGACCTATTGGATATTGGGGCTGGAGCTGGCCTTTTCCATCGTCCTGGCGGCACTGGCCTCGGCCACGGCCCCGGCCTCCACCATGATGACCATCCGTCAGACCGGGGCTCGGGGAGACTTTGTAGATACCCTCCTGCAGGTGGTGGCCTTGGACGATGTGGTGGGGCTGGTACTCTATTCTGTGGCCATTTCCGTGGCCCTGGCGTCTTTGCAGGGCGGCGGCTTTACCCTTGGGGCTCTCATAAGGCCTGTGGCACTGAACCTGGTGGTCATGGCCCTGGGCGGGTCCTTCGGCCTCCTTATGAAGCTGCTGATGCCCAGCAACCGCTCTACGGACAACAAACTGATCATCTCCATTGCCCTGCTGTTTTCCTTCTGCGGGGTCTGTGCCCTGCTGGATGTGTCTCCGCTGCTGGGCTGCATGGCTATGGGCACGGTTTACACCAACGTTGCGGAAAACGACAAGCTTTTTAAGCAGCTGGGCTATTTCAGCCCACCCATTCTATTGCTGTTTTTCGTCCGCTCCGGGATGTCCTTCCGGCTGGACGCCCTGGTGTCTGCCTCCGGGGCACTGAACGGGGTGCCGCTGCTGGTCATTGGTGCCAGCTATTTTCTGGTGCGCATCCTGGGCAAGTATCTGGGGGCCTGGCTGGGCTGCCAGCTGGTAAAGAAGGAACGGCTGGTCCGGGATTATTTAGGCCTGGCCCTGATCCCCCAGGCGGGGGTTGCCATCGGCCTGGCGGCGCTGGGGGCCCGGACCCTGGGCGGCACTATGGGGGAGGACCTGCAAACCATCATCCTGGCTTCCAGCGTCCTCTATGAACTCATCGGCCCCGGCTGCGCCAAGCTGGCGCTGTACCTGTCCCACTCCTATTCCACCAAACTGGAGGACCTGGCGCCGGTGGAGGAAACGACGGAGACCGGGGAGAAAAAGACGGATGTGCAGCTGCTTATCGAGCGGATCCGGAAAATTCAACAGACCCTGCCGGAGCACCAGCCGGCTATGAGCGAGGAGGAAGCCGCCTTTATGGAGGCGGCGGAGGAACACTTCGCCCACAGCCAGTTCCAGCGGCGGTATTTTTCAAGGAGGTAATCGGATATGGAAAAAGATTGGATGGCGGGCCTTCTGGGCCCATGGAGCCAGGGGCTCACCCTGTACAGTGTGCTGTTCCGGCTGATTTTGTGCCTGGTGCTGTCGGCCATCATCGGCTGCGAGCGCTCCAGCAAGCGGCATTCCGCCGGACTGCGGACCTTTATCCTGGTGTGTCTGGCAGGCTGCGGCACCATGCTCATTGACCAGTACCTTATGCTCCAGTTTGGGGCACCGCTGCCCCTGCTGTCTGCCGCCGCGGTGATCGGCACGGCCACCATCAGCGGCAACTCCATTCTGTTCAGCTCCAAGAGCCAGATCAAGGGCCTGACCACCTCCGTGGGCCTCTGGTGCTGTGCCGTGGTAGGTATGGCCCTGGGAGCTGGCATCTATACGGTGGCTCTGGGACTGTTTTTTGCCATGCTGGCCTGTATGTCCAGCCTGCCGGTGCTGGAGAAGCACCTGAAGGACCGGTCCAACCACTTTGAAGTTCACCTGGAGCTGAAAAACAAAAGTGACCTGCCGGACTTCGTCTCCACCGTCCGGGCCCTGGGCATCCGCATCGACGATATCGAGTCCAACCCAGCCTACTTAAATTCCGGTATCAGCGTCTTCTCCGTCTCCTTTACCGTGGCCAGCGAAGAGCTGAAGCAGTACAAAAAGCACGAGGATATCATCTCTGCCCTGCGGTCCCTGGATTACGTGTATCACATTGAGGAGATGTGAGTGTTTTCCCCGGAAAAAACATTTGAAAAAACAAAAAGCATTTGCTATAATAATGGCACGACGAGTGGCGGGTATGCGTAAATCCAGTTGGGCATCCCCGCTGCTTTCTTTGTTAAGCCCCATATTCATCGTGTTGCGAAATGCGTAAGTCCGGATGTTTTTGCCGGGCTTACGCATATTTTTTAAGGAAAAGGTGATTCCAATGGACAACAACACGATTCTGGGCGAGCAGCCCGTCGGCAGGCTGATGAAGGGCTATGCCGTCCCCTGCATCATTTCCCTTTTGGTAGGGGCACTCTACAACATTGTCGATCAAATTTTCATAGCCAATGCCAGCTACTTAGGCTCCTACGGCAATGCGGCCAATACGGTGGTGTTCCCACTGACGGTGGTATCCCTGGCCATTGCCGTGATGGTAGGGGACGGCTGCTGCGCTTTTGTCAGCATGGCCCTGGGCCGGGAGGAGCCGGAGAGGGCAAAGCGCTGCGTGGGCAACGCTGTGGTGCTGATCCTGGCGGCCAGCCTGGTGCTGACGGCGGTGTATCTGATTTTCGCGGATGGCATTATCGCCATGTTCGGCGGCACGGTGAATGAAGAAACCTTCCGGCACAGTCAGGAATATTTCTTCTATATCACTCTGGGCATTCCCTTTTATATGTTCGGACAGGCCATGAATCCCATCATCCGGGCCGACGGCAATCCCAAGTTTGCCATGGTGTCCACGTTGGCCGGGGCGGTCATAAATATCATCCTGGACCCCATTTTTATCTGTGTGTTCCGGTGGGGAATGATGGGGGCTGCTGTGGCTACGGTCATCGGACAGGTGGCAACCGCCGTTCTGGCCCTGTGGTATCTGCTGCATATGCGCGTTATCAAGCCCGGGTCCCAGGACTATGCACTGCAAGGGAATATCTGCGGGCGGATGCTCTCTCTCGGCATTACCAGCTTCCTCTCCCAGATCAGTCTGGTAGCGGCCATGGCAGCCATCAACAATATGCTGCGCAAGTATGGCGCCTTGGACCCCATCTTCGGGCAGACCCAGTACGCCCAGATTCCCATGGCCGTGGTGGGCATTGTCATGAAATTCTTCCAGATCGTTATTTCCATCGTGGTGGGCATGGCCGCCGGATGTATCCCCATTGTGGGCTTCAATATGGGTGCGGGGAAGAAGGACCGGGTGAAGGAACTGTTTACAAAGCTTCTGACCTATGAGGCCCTGGTTGGTCTCGTTGCGCTATTGCTGGTAGAGCTGTGCCCCCGGCAGCTGATCGCCATTTTCGGCGCGGCCAATGAAAGCAGCTACTATACAGCCTTCGCCGTCAAGGCCTTCCGAATCTATCTGTGCATGATGGTCCTGGCCTGCGTCAACAAGGCATGCTTCATCTTCTTGCAAGCCCTGGGCAAGGCGTTGGCCTCTACCATGCTGTCGATGTTCCGGGAGGTGGTTTTCGGCGTGGGCTTCGCCCTGACACTGCCGCTGGCCTTTGGGCTGGATGGGGTGCTGTATTCTATGCCGGTGTCGGATGTGCTGACATTTGTAATTTCGGCAGTGATTATTGTTAAAACTTACAAGGAGTTGAATAAATTCTTGTGAAAAACACCCATTTGCCTTTCTGCTGACTCTGTGATATCCTAACCAAAATGGAAAGGAGTGCAAGCCATGAAGGAATATGAAATTCTGATTGAAACCGTCAACCCCTGTGGTGGGGAGCGCCACGCAAAGAAAGAGATCCTAGAGGCAGAATGCGAAAGCCCGGAGGCCTACGTCAAGGAGAATGCCCCCTATCCCGTGATGGACACCATAAAGACCGCCGCCGGGGATACCTTGATCATCACAGGCGACGGCGAGGGCAGCATGGTGAGGTATACGTTCACGGAAATCTGAATACAAAAAAATCGGCCATCGCTGGCCGATTTTTTGATGCCTGGAAAGACTTAGGAAATCTGCCCCACGACGCTTCTGTAAGTGCGCCGGGTCAGTACGATGGCGGCGATGCAGGCTCCGGTTTCCGCAACCGGAAGGGCCAGCCAGACGAGGCTTGCGGCATCCGGCAGACGGGAAAGCGCCCAGGCCAGCGGCAGCACCAGCACGATAAAGCGCAGCAGAGAGATCACCAGAGAGTAAACGCCCTTGCCCAAGGCCTGACACACACCCTGCAAAATGATGTTCGCTCCGGCAAAGAAAAAGCCGCAGGTGACGATCCGCAATGCCAGCACACAGAGCTGGTAGGATTCTTCCGTCACGGAGAACAGGCCCACGATCTGGCGGGCGAACACCTGCAGCAGCACAATTCCGGCCAGCATAATGCCGGATACGTCAATGAGCCCATAGCGAATGGTCTGGGAGACCCGCACTTTGTTCTTGGCTCCAAAATTGTAGGAGATAATGGGAATAGAGGCGTTATTCAGGCCGTAACCCGGCATGAAAATGAAGTTTTGCAGCTTGTAGTAGACCCCGTAGGCTGTCACCGCCGAGACGGAGACCGCACCCAGGATCAGGTTCAGGGCATAGGACATGATGGGGGTTAAAATCTGCATGACCACGGCAGGCAGACCGATGGCATAAATGCCGGAGAGCGTTTCTTTGTCAGGCTTCAGATACCGGAAGCCCGTCTCAATGCCGACCCCTTTCCCAAAATAGACGACGGCAATGACGATCAGGGACACAAACTGTCCAATGACGGTTGCCCAGGCCGCACCGGCCACGCCCATAGCGGGGCAGCCCAGAAGACCGTAGATCAGGATGGGGTCCAGAATGATGTTGGTGATGGCCCCGGCTAGCTGGCAGATCATGGTAATCATGGTCTTTCCGGTGCCCATAACGATCTTTTCCAGGCACATATAGCCCAGGGTGCCGAAGGAGAACACCGTGATAATGCGAAGATAAGTCGCGCCCATGTCTGTGATGACTGGGTCCGCCGTCTGGGAGCGGATAAAGGCCCCGGAGGCCGTCAGACCAAACAGAAAAATGGCGGCGAAGTAGCACAGCGTTACGAAAATGGCGTTGCCTGCCGTGCGGCTGGCATGATCCCGGTCCCCACGGCCCAGATTTTTGGCGACGGTGGCGTTGATGCCAACGCCTGTTCCGACCCCCAGCGCCACGATCAGCATTTGGACGGGAAAGGCCAGGGTCAGCGCGTTGATGGCCTTGTCCCCCAGGTCCGCGATCTGGGCTGTGGCGGGGATGTGGGAGACGAAAAAGGTATCCACCACATTATAAAGCGCTTGCCCCAGCATAGAGATCATCATGGGTGCGCCCATATTGAGCAGCAGCTTTTTAATTGGCATTTCGGCCATTTTATTTTGGGGAGTCACGTTCTTTTTCTCCTGTTCGATCACCATTGATTCCAATGCACCCGGCTTTCCTCATAGCGGCTTTCCCGCTTGGCAGTAATATCCTCGGCAGGATACCCCAGCGCGATAATGGAGTGAGGAATGACGGTTTCCGGCAGACGAAAAAGCGCCCGCTGGTTTTCCACCCGGTCCATCTGGGGCCAGGTGCCCAGCCATACGGAGCCCAGCCCCAACGCCTGGGCGCAGAGGGCGATATTCTGGGCGGCAATGGCCCCGTCAATGATCCAATAGTCCTTGGCACGGGAAAATGCCCGTTCTAGGTCGCCGCAGATCAGAATTCCGGCTGCCGCCGTTTTCAGCGGGCGGGCAGGCGCACCGTTGGCATCGGCCATTTTTTGCAGGCGTTCGGGATCGGTCACCACCAGAAACGACCAGTCCCTTGCGTTTACGCAGCTGGGGCCGCTCATGGCCGCCTCTAAAATTTGGTGGAGCTTTTCGGGCTCGATGGGTTGGGATGTAAATTGCCGTGTGCTGCGGCGGGTCAAAATTGCATCAAGTGCTTCCATTGTTCATTCCTCCGTAGAATGGGGATATTCTTCATTGTTGATCGGGATGTTCCAGGTGTGCAGCAGACCATCCAGAAGTGCCGCAAGCTGGGCTTTCTCCGGGTGGGGGACCGCGGCAAAGAGCTCGTCCGCATAGGCCTGACGGTTCCGAAGGGCCTGGGCGGCGGCTTCCTCGCCCCGTTCTGTCAGGACAACATCCACATTTCGTTTGTCCTGCCCGCTCCTGCTGCGGAGAATGAGCCCGGCTTTCTCCATCCCGTCCAGCTGCTCGCTGAGGGTGGCGGAGCGCCGCCCGGTCAGGTCGATCAGCTCCCGTTGGGTCAGCCCCCCGTGCAGATGCAGCAAAACCAGCAGCCGCCCCTGCCCCCGATGGCTTTCCCGCGTCTGCAAAAGATAGGCACTTTGCAGCAGCATCCCCAGCAGACGCAGATTCAATTCTTGATCCATAAATTCGCCTCCGATTCGTTAGGACCCTTATAATTTAATTATAGCATGATCGATATTAAATTGCAAGGGCCCTAACGATAAGACGGAGTAAAAAACCGTGGCTGCCTCCCAACGAGACAGCCACGGTTTTTCAGAATTCACGCAAACAGCATGACAGCGCACACAACCGCAACCACAGCGCCGACGACACTGACAATTGTATAGATTTTCTTGGACTCCGGGTCCTGCTTTTCTTTTACCAGGTAGTAGATACCTGCGCCGAGGACAAGAATGCCGATGATGAGACCGATGATTTGGATAGCCATTATTTTTTCCTCCAATTTAATAAGAATGCGGAATTGGTGATCACGAGCACAGAGCCCGCGTTATGGACCAAAGCCCCCACCACGGGGTTCAGGGTGCCGGTGATGGCCAGGGCGATGGCGATGAAGTTCAGGGTCATGGAGAAGGTCATGTTCAGCTTGATGGTGGTCATCATCCGCTTCGAGAGGGCCACCAGGTGGGGGAGCTCCTTCACTTCGTCGTCCACCAAGGCGATGTCCGCTGCGTCTACGGCAATGTCGCTGCCTACGCCGCCCATGGCGATACCCACATCTGCCTTCTTGAGGGCCGGGGCGTCGTTGACGCCGTCGCCGATCATGCACACGGGCTGCTCCTGGGCCTGGTACTCCCCGATGTATTTCAGCTTGTCCTCCGGCAGGCAGTTGGCCCGGACATCAGCAATGCCCAGTTTCCCGGCAATGGTCTTGGCGGCGTTTTCATGGTCGCCGGTGAGCAGCACAGGCTGAACACCCAGGGAAGACAATGCGGAGATGGTGGCGGCGCTTTCTGCCCGGAGCGTATCGGACAGGGCGATGAAGCCCACAAAGCTGCTGTCCACGGCCACATAGGTGAGGGTGCAGCCCTGCTGCAAGTAGTTTTCCGCTTCCTGGGGCAGGGAGAAGGGGACTCCCTGCTCTGCCAGCAGCTTGGGGTTCCCGGCAAGGATGGTCTTGCCGTCGACCTTGGCCCGGACGCCCTGGCCGGGGATCATTTCAAAGTCCTCCGCCGGGGAGAGGGTCACGCCGGTTTCCCTGCAGCAGCGCACAATGGCCTTGCCTAGGGGGTGCTCGGAGAGCTGCTCTGCGGAGGCTGTCAGCCGGTAAAGCGCCTTTTTTTCAAGGCTGCCGGAAAGGCTGCTGACGGCCACCACCTCCGGGGCGCCGTAGGTCAGGGTGCCGGTTTTGTCGAAGGCAATGACCTTGGCTTTTGCCAGACGCTCCAGAGCGTCGCCCTCCCGGACCAGGAAGCCGTGCTTGGTGGCGTTGCCGATGGCGGCCATGATGGCTGTGGGGGTTGCCAGTACCAGGGCGCAGGGACAGAAGACAACGAGAATGGTCACGGCCCGGATGATCTGGCCGGAGATCAGCCAAGTCAGGGCAGCGGCGGTCAGGGCAATCACCACGATCCAGGTGGCCCAGCGGTCTGCCAGGCCTACGATTTTCGCCTTTCCGGCGTCTGCCGACTGGACCAGGCGGATCATCCGCTGGATGGAGCTGTCCTCGCCCACTTTGGTGGCCTCCATCTCGAAAGCGCCGAACTGATTCACGGTGCCGGAGGCCACCGTGTCGCCAACGGTCTTATCCACCGGCAGGGACTCGCCGGTCATCACTGCCTGGTTGATGGAGGTCTGGCCGGAGAGAATCACGCCGTCCACGGGCACACCTTCGCCGGGGAGTACCCGGATCCGGTCGCCCACCCGAACCTGTTGGGCGGGGATGATCTCTTCCTTGCCATCCCGCAGCACCCGGGCGGTCTGGGGTGTCAGGTGGACCAGCTTCTCAATACCGGCCCGGGCCTTGGCTACCGTCAGCTCCTCCAGAAGGCCGCCCAGCTGCATGATAAAGGCCACCTCCCCGGCAGCGAAGGTCTCCCCGATGCAGACGGAGGCAATCAGCGCCAGAGAAACCAGCACATCCGCCTTGATATCGAAGGCCGTCACCAGCCCAATCACCGCCTCCAGGATGATGGGTACGCCGCACAGAATAATGGCGACCCAGGCAATATCGAAGGGGAAGGGCTCGATTTTCAGTAAGCTGCAAATGACTGCGACGCCGGAAATCACAAGGAACGCAACATCCTTCTTGATGCCGCCCAGTTCCAAAAGATGCTCCAGCTTTGCCATAAGGTTTTTCATACACATCCTCTTTTCTTAGTACCTATGGGGGTATGTGTATAGTATACCCATAGGGGTATCAAATGTCAAGAAAAAAATGTCATTGCATCCCCTGCCTTCTCCTGCTTGGAGAAGGTGGCCCCGCAGGGCCGGATGTGGAGGGGACCCCTAAAAGCTAAAAACGGGCTGCGTCGAAAGGAAGTTTGCAGCATTCCCATTCAACGTAGTCCGTTTTCCCATCAAGAGTCCCCTCCACACCCGTCACGGCTTCGCCGTGCCACCCTCTCCAGGCAGGAGAGGGCTATAGAGGGCGCTCATCCCATATTCGAAAACCGCTCCACTGCCTTGGTGAAGTTCTCAATGGTCTTATCCGCATCCCCGTGCTCGATGCCGTCCCGGACGCAGTGCCGGATATGGCCTTCCAGCACCACCTTCCCGCAGCCATGCAGCGCGGACTTAGCGGCGTTGATCTGGGCCAGAATGTCCTCGCAGGGCACATCCTCATCGACCATCCGATCAATGGCCTGGACCTGCCCAATGATTTTCTTCAAACGGCGATGCAGGTTTTCAGAATCCATACATTGCTTCATGTTCTGTTCCTCCGTACTGTTAGGGGTATAGGCTTATTATACCGGGGACGGCTGGGTTTGTCAATGCGGGGATGTTGGTGGGGGAAGGTGGATTCGATGGCCCGCATTGCTTTGCAATGCGATAAGGAGAAAACCAGTTTTTGAACTGGTTTTTCCAACAGGCCACAGGCCTGTTGGATTTGAGAGGGTTCGAATCCATCTGCCTTTGTTCCACCAGAAAAAGAGCCTACCAGCTACGCTGGCAGGCTCTTTTTCTGGTGGGGGAAGGTGGATTCGAACCACCGAAGCTATAAGCAGCAGATTTACAGTCTGTCCCCTTTGGCCACTCGGGAATTCCCCCATATGATGTTGGAGTCCTGCAAAGGACCTGGTTAGTATACCATAATTTCTGAAAATGTCAAGCTTTTTTTCAAAAAATTCCCACCCGCTTTTGGGGCGGGTGGGAAGGAAGGTTAGACTTCGATATCCAGCTTGGCAACCACGGCGGCGCAGCGGGGGCAGAGACCCTCGGCGTTTGCGTCTACGGAGTGCATCCAGCAGCGGGGGCACTTGGTGCCCTTGGCTTCGGATACGCCTACGGTGAGCTCGGGGAAGTTGACGCCCTGAGCCACTTCAGCGCCCGCCTCAGGGGCAGACCAGTCGCAGGTGGAGACGATGCATACCTCAGCCAGGTTCACGCCTTCGCAGGCCTTCTTCAACTCCTCGTTGGCAGTTTCCAGGGTCACGTGGGCCTCCAGAGCCTTGCCGATGCGCTTGTCGGCGCGGGCCTTTTCCAGAACGCCGTTGACATCCTGGCGGAGCTTCATGACGGTGTCCCAACGGGCCATGGTCTCGGCGGGCAGGGCATAGGCTTCGAAGCCTTCGGGCATCTGGTTCAGCAGCACGTTGCGGCTGTCGTCGGTATCCCGGTGGGGCATGGCCTGCCAGATCTCATCACAGGTGAAGGCCAGGATGGGGGCAAAGAGCTTGGTCATGGCATCCAGGATCAGGAACAGGGCAGTCTGGGCAGAGCGGCGGCGCAGGCCGTTCTTCTCCTCACAGTACAGCCGGTCCTTCAGGATGTCCAGGTAGAAGCTGGACAGGTCCACCACGCAGAAGTCATTGATGGCGTGGGTGACCACATGGTACTCGTAGCCCATGTAGGCCTTCCGGCAGGTCTTTACCAGCTCGTCCAGACGGGTCAGAGCCCAGCGGTCCAGCTCCTCCAGCTGATCGGCGGGAACCAGATTGCTGGGGTCAAATTCGTTCAGATTGCCCAGGCAGTACCGGGCGGTGTTGCGGAACTTCAGGTAGTTCTGGGCGATCTGCTTGAAGATCTCCTTGGAGCAGCGCACGTCAGCGTGATAGTCAGAGGAGGCGGCCCACAGACGGACGATGTCCGCACCGAACTCCTTGATGAGGTCGGCGGGGTCTACACCGTTGCCCAGGGACTTGTGCATGGCACGGCCCTGGCCGTCCACGGTCCAGCCGTGGGTCAGCACCTGGCGGAAGGGCGCGCCCTGGTCCAGAGCGCCGACAGAGGTCAGCAGGGAGGACTGGAACCAGCCGCGGTACTGGTCAGCACCCTCCAGATATACATCGGCGGGCCACAGCTCGGGGGTCCGGTGCATCAGGGAAGCATAGTGGGTGGAGCCGGAGTCGAACCAGCAGTCCAGAGTGTCCTTCTCCTTGGTGAAGTCCTTACCGCCGCAGTGGGGGCAGGTAAAGCCTTCGGGGGCCAGCTCCATGGCGTCCTTCTCAAACCAGATGTTGGAGCCGTACTCGTCAAAAAGCTTGGAGAGCTTGGCAATGGACTCGGGGGTGGACACGGGCTTGCCGCAGTCCTTGCAGTAGAACACGGGGATGGGCAGACCCCAGCGGCGCTGGCGGGAGATGCACCAGTCGGCCCGCTCCCGGATCATGCTGGTCATCCGGTCCTGGCCCCAGGCGGGGTACCACTGGACATTTTCGATGGCCTTGATGGCCTGATCCTTGAAGGACTCTACGGAGCAGAACCACTGAGGGGTGGCACGGAAGATGACAGGCTTCTTGCAGCGGTCATGATGGGGGTAGGAGTGGACAATGTCCTCGGAGGCGAACAGAGCGCCGGACTGACGCATATCCTCCAGAATCACGGGGTTAGACTCTTCCGTCTTCATACCGGCGTACTTGCCGGCATAGTCGGTGTGGCGGCCATAGTCGTCTACGGGGACCACCAGTTCCATGCCGTAGCGCATGCAGGTCTGGTAGTCGTCGGCACCGAAGCCGGGAGCGGTGTGGACACAGCCCGTACCGGAATCCATGGTGACATACTCGGCGTTGACCAGCCGGGAGGTCTTGTCCATGAAGGGGTGCTGGGCCAGCATATTCTCAAAGAAGGAGCCGGGGTAGCTGGCCAGGACCTCGTAGTGCTCGAAGCCGCCGATGTGCATGACCTTGTCCATCAGGGCCTCGGCCATGATGTAGGTGTCGCCGTTATCGGCCTTGACGAGAACATAGCTGTCCCGGGGGTGCAGGCAGATGGCCAGGTTGCCGGGCAGGGTCCAGATGGTGGTGGTCCAGATCACGAAGTAGGTGTGGGACAGGTCAAACTGGCTGAGTTTGCCAAGGTCGTCCTTCATGGGGAACTTGACGTAGACGGTGGTGCAGGGGTCGTCCTTGTATTCGATGTCTGCCTCGGCCACGGCGGTGACGCAGTAGGGGCACCAGGTCACGGGCTTCAGGCCCTTATAGATGTAGCCCTTATCGAACATCCGGCCAAAGACCTTGACCTCCTGGGCCTCGAAGTGCTTGTCCATGGTGCGGTAGGGGTGCTTCCAGTCGCCTACCACGCCCAGGCGCTTAAAGCCGCCCATCTGCTTCTGGATGAAGTCCTCGGCGAACTCCTCGCAGGCCTTCCGGAACTCGGGGACAGTCAGGTCCTTGTTGAGCTTCTTCTTGGAGGTCTCGATGGCCCGCTCGATGGGCAGACCGTGGTTGTCCCAGCCGGGGACATAGGGGGTGTAGTAGCCCATCATGGCGTGGCTGCGGACGATGAAGTCTTTCAGGGTCTTGTTCAGAGCGTGGCCCATGTGGATGTAGCCATTGGAGAAGGGAGGGCCGTCATGCAGCACAAACCGGGGGAGATCCTTGTTCTTCTCCAGCATGGCCTCGTACAGGTCCATTTTTTCCCAGTTCTCCAGCATACCAGGCTCCCGGGCAGGGAGGCCGGCCTTCATGGGGAAGTCGGTTTTCGGGGTGATGATGGTGTTTTTATAATCCATTGGAAAATTACCTCCATTTGATTTACTTTATTGAAATGAAAACAGCCTTTGTCTCTTCCTGCAAGAGACAAAGGCTGTAACCTCTGCGGTACCACTCTCGTTCCGCTTTCGCGGCACTCATCGACGCTGTATCGGGCGAACCCGGCGCGGTCTACTGGTCTAAAAGACGTTGGGCGCGCTGCTCTGAGGGGATAAGCTGTGGGGCTTCCTGCCGCCTTGCACCAACCGGCGGCTCTCTGAAAGGAGGTGACCCAGGCTCTTGTCCTCGTCCTGGCATTTTCTCTATATGGTTTACTTATGCGTCGGATCGTAATTCCGGCCGAACTGCAGGTTCAGGTTGGCAAAGCGGCTGGTGGTGGTGTCGTTTACCGGATGCTTGGGAGCGGCCTTGGGGGCGGGCTCTTCAGCGGAACCGACCAGCGCTTCTACGCTGTGGGCAATCTCGTCAGCTACGGAGCCGCTGTCGAAGCTCAGGTCCGACACGGTGGGGGCAGCGGGAGCAGCCGGGACTGCAGGAGCTTTGGGCGCTGCGGGCGCGACAGGGGCCGCAGGAGCAGCGGGTGCCACAGGGGCAGCCGGGGCAGTAAAGCTGGCGGGGGCCTTGGGCGCTGCGGGGGCAGTGAAAGAGGCCGGGGCTACGGGCGCAGCGGCCGCAACGAAGCTGGCGGGCTTGGGTGCAGCCTTAGGAGCCGCGGGCGCCACAGGGGCGGCGGGGGCAGCAGCCTTGATCCGCTCCAGGGCCTGGATGCAGGCGCGCATCTGCTCCTGGATCTCGGCGATGCGGGCGTTGGCGGCCTTCCGGGCTTCTTCCACCCGGGCGTTCTCGGCGGCAATCAAAGCTTCCGCGTTGCTGCTGGGCACAGGAGCAGCCACGGGAGCCACGGCGGCGGCCTGAGCCTTGGCAGCGGCCTCCTTCAGGAGCTTGTCGCTCTGAGCCTTGGCATCCGCCAGGATCTGGGCGGCCTGAGCCTGGGCGTTCTTCACGGTCTGGCTGGCCTGGGCCTGGGCGGTCTGCACCATCTGGGCAGCCTGGGCCTGGGCGGTCTGCACCATCTGGGCAGCCTGGGCCTGGGCGTTCTGCAAGGCCTGGGCAGCTGCCTGAGAGTCGGCAGGAGCGGCAGCGGGAGCCTTGGCGGCACCCTCGCCCTTGCGGTACTCTTCCAGCTTTCCGGCCAGAACACGGAGCTTGCTCTTCAGCAGAGCGTTCTCCTTGTAAAGGGTCACGTAATCTTCGGTCAGAGGCTCCAGGAACTCATCCACCTGCTGCATATTGTAGCCGCCGAAGGAAGACTTCTTAAAGGCAACCTGGTCGATCTGTTGGGGAGTGATCATATCTGTTTCTCCTTCCGTTATTTATGCGTTGTTGGTGATCAGATGTAGCTTTCCACTTCTGCCTGGAGGGATTCCAGATCGCCCTGGATCTCCATGTTATGGGGGCAGAAGAGGTAAGCGGACTGAGCGATCTTTTTTACGTCGCCGTCCAGAGCGTAAACGCAGCCGGACAGAAAATCCACCACCCGGCGGGCCATGGCTTTGTCCACATTCTCCATGTTGACAATGACGGCCTTCCGGTTCCGCAGGTCATCAGCGGCCTTGGAGGTGTCGTTGAAGCTGCCGGGACGGAACAGCACCACCTCCTGCTTATTGGTGGAGCCGGAGGTATGGAGCACGGGACCGTTGAAGCTGCCGGTGGTCACGCTGGGACTGGACGAGGCGGCGGGGGCAATGCTGCCGAAGCCGAAGTCGTCGTGGTCATCCTCCTCTTCAGGCTCGTCTTCCACAGCCTTAGGAGCGGGACGGGAGCGGCGGGCAGGAGCCGCACGGCGGGCGGGCTTCTCTTCGGGTTCGTCGTAATCGTCGTCGGCGTATTCTTCGTCTTCGTCGTAATCGTCGTAATCGTCGTCTGTGTAGGGCTGGGCAAACTTTTTCACGTTATCCCAAAGGCTCATTTCTGTTTTTCCTCCTGTATATTTACATCTTCAGATGCGGCGTGTCAATAATGCCTTTCGCCAAAAATGGCGGTGCCGATGCGCACCATGGTGCTGCCGCAGCGGATCGCGTCGAGGTAATCCCCGGACATGCCCATGGATAAGCAGTCCACTAAAACATTATCCTTCTTTTTCCCCCGTATGTCAACATAAATTTCCCGCATTTTCAGAAAAAATTTTGAATTATCTCCAGGATTTTCGCTGATTGGGGGAATTGCCATAAGTCCCCGGATACATATGTTGGAAAAACTGTCAATTTTGTCTATCAGCGGAAGGATATCCCCGGCGGCGAAGCCGGTCTTGGCAGCCTCCTGCCCGATGTTCACCTCCAGAAGAATGTCCTGACAGAGGTTTTGCCGGGCGGCTTCCTTGTTGACGGCTTCCAGAAGGTGGAGGCTTCCTACGCTCTGGATCAGGTCCACCTTGCCTACCACCTGCTTGACCTTGTTGGTCTGCAGGTGGCCGATGAAGTGGACGGGAGCACCCAAGTAGGCATTTTCTCCCAGCTTCTGGGTCAGCTCCTGGACCCGGTTTTCGCCGCAGACGTCTACCCCCGCGGTAATGGCCTGGCGGACGGCGGCGGCATCGTTCATTTTGGTGGCGGCGCAGAGCTTGATCTCTTTCGGGTCCCGGCCCGCTTCTATGGCGGCGGACTCCATAGCCGCCCGGATGGCGGCAACGTTTTCGGCGATGGACATTTTGAAATCTCCTCTCTATAGCAAAAACCCGGGGCAGCGTTACCGCCGACCCGGGAAGCGGCGTGAAATCGGTTACACCGTAGAAGCGGCGGATTTCAGGGGCCGAATGGGCGCAAGTGTGGAGATGGCATGCTTGTAGATCATCTGCTGCTTTCCGTCGGAAACCAGCACCACGACAAAGCTGTCAAACCCCGTAATGACTCCCCGGAGCTGAAAGCCATTCATGAGAAACAGCGTGACGGGAACCTTCTCCCGGCGCACTTCCTTCAAAATGGCATCTTGTAAATTCATGGTTTCGTTCATATGTATACCCTCGTTTCTTGTATTGGGAGCGGTTTGGGCCCCCGGTTGAAGTACACATATGCTACCACGGTTCACCTGTCGAATTCCTGAATAATCTGTCGGGCGGACCGGAAAATTTCCTCCCCGGAGGTTTTGTCCCCCCGGATGAGCCAGTGGATGGCCTTGTTCCGGCGGAACCAGGTCAGCTGCCGCTTGGCATACCGCCGGGAGGACTGGCGGACGGAATCGGCGGCGGCTTCAACCGTTTCCTTGCCTTCCAGAGCGGCCACAAACTCCTTGTAGCCGATGGCCTGCATGGCGGTGGCGGTATCCGGTACACCGCTTTGCAGAAGAGAACGAATTTCCGCCAGCAGCCCGGCTTCCAGCATCTTCGTCACCCGCAGGTCAATGCGGTTGTAGAGGGTTTGGCGGTTTTCAAAGTCCAGGCCCAGCCACAGCGGGGTAAACCTGGGGGGGATGGCCTGGGTCCGGCGGTTGTGCTCCGTGATGGTCTCCCCGGTTTCCAGGTAGACCTCCAGGGCCCGCAGGAGACGCTTTCGGTCCTGGATGCGCGCTTCCGCCTCCGGGTCGATGCTTTTGAGCCAGGCACGCATGGCGTCCAGCCCTTCCGCGTCTGCCTGCTGTTCCAGCTTTTCCCGAACTCCGGTAGAGGGGAAGGGGGCAAAGTCGTTCCCCCGGATGAGAGAGTCCATGTAGAGCCCGGTTCCTCCGGTGATGATGGCGGTTTTGCCCCGGGCTGTGATGTCCTCCACAATGGGGGCGGCCTCCCGGCAGTACCGGGAGACGGAGTAGTCCTCCCGGGGGTCTGCCACATCGATCATGTGGTGGGGAACGCCCTGCATCTCCTCAATCGTCGGCTTGGCGGTACCGATGTCCATGTATTTGTAGACCTGCATGGAGTCGCAGGAGACTACCTCGCCGTCCAGCGCCTTGGCAAGCTCCACCGCCAGGGCGGTCTTGCCGGAGGCGGTGGGGCCCGCCAGGCAGATAATGGGATTCATAGGGCTTCCTCCTTTCGGGCCAGATGCCGGAGTCTCGGCCGGTTGAAGCGTTGTATCACCGCAAAGGGCACCTCCATCATGGCGGCCAGGATAGAGGTAATGACAAACACCGGCGTTGCCCCAAACCTGGGGATGGCCAGCAGCGGCAGAAAGCTCAAAGGGATGATGAGTTCGTGGGTAATTTCCGAGATACAAGCGGTGCGGATGATGCTGCCCACCGGACAAGCCCGGATGTCAAAGGTTTCCGGCCGGTAGGTAGGCATGTATTTTTTCCATTGCCGCACCCGTAAACGCCGATAAAGAGAGCGTTCCCAGCTCTTTTCCCGAAACCAGGGGGCATTTTCACCACCCGCCGGAAACAGTACCCTTCCCAGCCAGCCGACGGTCAGTCGCATGGCGAAATGGTAAAAGGTGGTGCCGAAGGTAATGGCCAGGGTAAGGCAGAGATCGTTCCGGGAAAGAGTGGCAAACAGGACAGTCAGAAGCCCCGTACCGATGGCAGCCCCGTGGAGGAGGGTATGGAAGCGGTTTTTCATAGGCTAGGTTCGCTTAAACTGCTTTTCCAGCTGCTTTTTGCTCAGGGTCACGCAGATGGGCCGCCCGTGGGGGCAGTATTTCAGATCCTCCCGGGTCATGACGGCCTTGACGATTTCCAGCAGCTCCCGGTCATCGTTGACCCAGCCGGCCTTGATGGCGGCTTTACAGGCCACGGTGTGGAGCATCTCGTCCCGGACAGTGTCCGGTGCGGTGGTTTTTCCCCGGAGCAGGTCGTCCGCCAGCTCTTCCACCGCCTCTTTGGCGGCATCCGGGCTCAGATCCATGGGGATCTGCCGCAGCAGCAGGGTGTTTTCGCCGAATTCTTCCAGCTCAAAGCCCAGCTCCGCCATCATGGGCAGGTTCGCCATAATGGCGGAGGCCTCCTTGGGCTCCAGGCGGACGGCGATGGGGGAAAGAAGGCTCTGGCCCAGGATGGCCTCCTGGTTGGCCTTCAATTTATCAAATAGGATGCGCTCGTGGGCGGCGTGCTTATCGATAAGGAAGGCGTTGTCCCCCTGCTCCACCAGAATATAGGTACGGTACAGTTCTCCCACCATCCGCCATTGGGGTTCCTCCGGCATGGGAAGCGTCTGCTGTTCCGGTTCCTCCGGTGCCGGAATGGGTTCCGGGGGCAGCGGGGCAGGCGTGGGCTTCGGCGCCGGGACAGGGGAGACGGGAGGTACAGGAATGCTTACAACCGGTGCCGGGTCCTTCGACGGCAATATCACCGGGGCATGGAGCTTTGGCGCGCTTTCCGGCAGTTTTTTGGCAGCTGCCTGGGCGGCAGCCGGGTCCGGCTTCGGTGCCTGACGGACCGTGTCAGAGAAGGCCTTGTACTGCTCCGGCGTCATGGTCCGAAAAAAGTCTTTTTTGGGCTGGGCTGTCTGCCGGGCCGGCACCTCCGGCAGGGACTGGGAGACGGAAGGCTGGGCGGCGGCTTTCGGCTGGGGGAAGCGGACCTCCGGCCGGTCCGGGGTTTTGTTCAGGGCCCCCAGGACTCCGTAGTGGACGCAGTCGAAGACCGCTTTTTCATTTAGAAATTTGACCTCCGTCTTGGCCGGGTGGACATTCACATCCACTGCTGACGGGGGAAGCTCCAGGCACAGCACACAGGTGGGGTACTTGCCTACCATCAGCTGATTGCGATAGGCTTCCTCCAGGGCAGTAATGAGGAGCTTGGATTTGACCGGCCGGTTGTTGACGAAGAAGGTTTGCAGGTTCCGGCTGGGCCGGGCATCGGTAGGTTTGGAGATGAAGCCCGTGAGCTTGTATTTTTCCCACTGGCTCTGCACCGGCACCATCCCGGCGGATTCCCGGCCATAGACGCTGTAGACGGCGGCCTGTAAGCTGCCGGTGCCCGGGGAGGACAGGAGCAGCTTCCCGTCCCGGATCAGCTGGATGGCGCAGGCCGGGTGGGCCAGGGCCTGGAGCTGGACGGCGGCGGCCACCCGGGCTCCCTCCACCGTATCTGCTTTCATGAATTTCATTCGGGCGGGGGTGTTGTAGAAAAGGTCCCGGATAATGATGGTGGTGCCGTCGGGGCAGCCGGCTTCTGTCTCCTCGGTAATTTCGCCGCCCTCTAAGTGGAGGCTGACGCCGGTGAGGCTGTCCGAAGGCTTCGTCATCAGGTCGACCCGGCTGACGGAGGCGATGGCGGCCAGAGCTTCCCCCCGGAAGCCCATGGTGCCGATGGCTGCCAGGTCCTCCGCCGTGCGGAGTTTGGAGGTGGCGTGGCGGAGGAAAGCCGTCCGGGCGTCTTCCGCGGCCATGCCGCAGCCGTTGTCCGTTACCCGGAGAAAGGTCATGCCGCCGTTGCGGATCTCAATGGTGACCTTGGTGGCTCCGGCATCTACGGCGTTTTCCAGCAGCTCCTTGGCGACGGAAGCGGGACGCTCCACCACCTCACCGGCGGCGATCAGATTGGCAATATGGGGGGAAAGCTGAATGATCTTTGGCATAGGGTTACCTCAAAAGGTTCAGGCTGTAGAGATTGATGAGACTGTGCATCACAATGGGGCCGTAGATGCTGCCGCTTTTGGTGTAGCACCAGCTCAGGCAGAGCCCCGCAGGCAGGTACTGCAAAAAGGCCAGCAGCAGCCGCAGAGGGGAATACACCCCAATGTAATTGACGATATGGACCACGGAAAAGGCGGCCATAGAGACGGCGTAGGCCACCCCCATATTGACCTTCCAAAGGTTCCGGAAAATAAGCCCCCGAAAGACGCATTCCTCGGCCACCGGGGCCAGAATCACCGTGCCCAGGAGCATCAGGTAGTAGCTCCCTTTTGTCATGGCGGCGATGGAGGCATCGTTCTGGTTCACATATCCCGGGTCCAGCAGGTGCAATAAGAAATTCATGGCCGTAAAGCTGGCCCAGTAGGCCGCCAGCCCCAACACCACCGCCTGACAGAAGAGGGCGGGGTGGGCGCTGACAGATTTGAAGGAGGCTCCCAGGAACTTGTGATAGATCCACAGGGTGGCCAGGAAATTGAGGATAAAGTAAGTGAAGTTCACTTCCGCCGCGGAAAAGGGCTTTGTCAGCAGCCCGTTGATGGCGGTCAGAAGGCTGGGCAGCGCGATCATCTGAAAGGCGTACCAGCCCCAGCCCACCACCGTCTCGTCATGCCGCAGGGCGGGGGAAGAATAGGAAGATTTTGCCATAGCAGATCACCCCAGCATTTTTCGCAGCTTATACAGTGCGTTCATGGCCTCGATGGGCGTCAGGGTCTCCACCTGGAGCTTTCGCAGCTCGTCACAGACCTGATTCCCTGCCAGGTCCAGCATACTGACTTGGTCCTCGGGCTCCTTGGCATTGGAAGATACCACTTGCTGGGGGCCTTCGGCCTCCAGCTCGGCGAGAATCTCCCGGGCACGGTTGATGACGCTGTTTGGAAGCCCCGCCAGCTTGGCAACCTCAATGCCGTAGCTGTCGTCAGTGGCTCCGGGGACGATTTTCCGAAGAAAAATCATCTGGTCTCCCCGCTTTTTCACGGCGATGTTGTAGTTCTTTACATTGGGAAGCTTGGTTTCCATGGTGGAAAGCTCGTGGTAGTGGGTAGCAAACAAGGTCTTGGCCCCCAGCTGCCTGGGGTTGGCTGCGAATTCCAGCACTGCCCGGGCAATGCTCATGCCGTCGTAGGTAGAGGTGCCCCGGCCGATCTCGTCCAGGATGAGAAGGCTGCGGGAGGTGGCGTATTTCAGGATGGAGGCCACCTCGGACATTTCCACCATGAAGGTGGATTGGCCGGAGGCCAGATCGTCGCTGGCACCGATCCGGGTAAACACCCGGTCCACAATGCCGATCCGGGCGGACCGGGCGGGGACGAAGGAGCCCATCTGTGCCATGAGGACAATGAGGGCCACCTGGCGCATATAGGTGGATTTACCGGCCATGTTGGGGCCGGTGATGATGGCCACCTGGTTGTCCTTGCCCCCCAGGCTGGTATCGTTGGGGACAAAGAGGCTGTCCCGCAGCATGGCCTCCACCACTGGGTGGCGGCCGTCGGTGATGGAGATTTCCGGCCCCAGGCTGATGTCCGGACGGCAGTAGCCCCGCTGAACGGCCACGTTGGCCAGAGAGCAGAGGGTATCCGCGGCGGCCACAGCCCCGGCGGACTGCTGCACGGCGGCGGCCTGACCGGAAAGGTCCTCCCGGAGTTTTTGGAAAATCTGATATTCCAGGGCCGTCAGCCGGTCTTTGGCGGTGAGGACCTGGGTCTCCAGGTCCTTCAGCTCCTGGGTGATGTAGCGCTCGCAGTTGGCCAGGGTCTGCTTGCGGATATAGGTGGGGGGCACCTGGTCCATGAAGGACTTGCTGACCTCAATGTAATAGCCGAAGACCCGGTTGAAGCCTACCTTCAGGGTTCGGATGCCGGTCTTTTCCCGTTCACTGGCCTCGATGGCGGCAATGGTGCCGGAGCCGCCCTCCATAATGTCCCGGAGACGGTCGGCATCGGGATCCGCTCCCCGGCGGATCATGCCGCCTTCCCGGATGGTCAGGGGCGGTTCATCGACGATGGTGTTTTCAATTCGGTCCGCCCAGGCATCCATGGTATCGATGTTCTGTGCCAGCCGTTTGAGCAGGGCACTGTCTGCCTGCTTCAGCTGCCCTTTCACCTGGGGCAGGGCCCGCAGACCCCGGGCCAGGGACAGAAGGTCCCGGCAGTTGACGGTACCGGTGACGATGCGGGTCATGACCCGCTCCAGGTCTGTGACCTCCTTCAGGGCTTCTTCCAGTTCGCCCCGGAGGATGGGATCATTCACCAGGGCCTCCACGGCCTGCTGGCGGCGGGTGATCTCCGCCGGGTCCAGAAGAGGTTTTTCCAGCCAGCTGCGCAGCATCCGGCCCCCCATGGCGGTGTGGGTCTTGTCCAGGACCCAGAGAAGGGTCCCTCGCTTTTCTTTGGAGCGCATGGTCTCTGTCAGCTCCAGGTTCCGCCGGGCGTCCAGGTCCAGCTCCATAAAGCGGCCGTTGGTATAGTATTGCAGCTCCCGGATGTGGGCCAGGTCGTTCTTCTGCAGGGTCAGCAGGGTTTTGAGCAGGGCACCGCTGGCGGATATCGCGGCAGGGAAGGAGCCCATGCCCAGCTCCTGGACGGTTTTTCCAAAGTGCTTGTGCAAAAGCGCTTCACACTGGGTCAGGTCAAAATCCTCGGCGGCCCCTTCGTCTACGCAGCAGTTCAACCGACGGAAAAGGACGTCGGAAATCTCCTCCCCCTGGGCCCCTTCGCCGAAGCGGAGAACTTCACTGGGGGAAAACCGGCCCAGTTCGGAGCAGACGCTGCGGGGATCCACACAGGTTGTGGAGAAAAAGGCACCGGTGGACAGGTCACAGAAGGCCAAGCCATACCGGCCCCCCTGGGCGCAGATGCAGCCCATGTAGTTATTTTTGGACTCCTCCAGCATGCAGCTCTCCGTCACCGTGCCAGGGGTGATGATCCGGGTGATGTCCCGCTCCACCAGGCCTTTGGCGGTGGCGGGGTCCTCCATCTGCTCGCAGATGGCCACCTTGTAGCCCTTCTGCACCAGCCGGGCGATATAGGCGTCCACGCTGTGGTAGGGCACGCCGCACATGGGGGTCTGCTCCTCCTTGGGCTTCGAGCGGTCCCGGCTGGTCAGGGTCAGATCCAACTCCCGGGCGGCGAGCTTCGCGTCCTCGTTGAACATTTCATAGAAATCGCCCAGGCGGAAGAAGAGAATGCAGTCCTTGTTCTGGGCCTTCATCTGCTGGTACTGCCGCTGCATGGGCGTCAGTTCTGTAGTTGCCATGTTTGTATCCTTTTCTATACCAATTCACCGGTGAGACTCCAGGTGGTGGCCCCGGTGATGCGCAGATTTGTGTAATTTCCAATCAACTCGTCGCAGCCCTGGAACCGGACCAGGCGGCCGCCTTCGGTGCGGGCGGTGAGATTGTCTTTGTCCCTGCCGTCCACCAGGCAGCGGACCGTTTTCCCCACATAGCTCTTGTGAATTTCTTCGGAGATGGCATTCTGCCGGGCGCAGAGCTTGTCAAAGCGGCGGTTTTTCTCCTCTTTTGGGGTGGGGTCCTCCATTTTGGCGGCGGGAGTACCGGTGCGGGGGGAGAAAATGAAGGTAAAGAGGCTGTCGTAGCGGACTTCTTCAATGAGGGAGATGGTTTCTTCGAATTCTTCCTCAGTCTCTCCGGGGAAGCCCACGATGACATCGCTGGTAAGGACCAGATCCGGCATGACAGACTTGGCATAACGGACTTTTTTTAGGTAGGTTTCCCGGTCATAGTGCCGGTTCATGGCCTTCAGCACCCGGGAAGAGCCGGACTGGAAGGGCAGGTGCAGCTGCTTGGCGATTTTGGGGTACTTCGCCATGGTGTCGAAGAGCTTTTCGGAGGCGTCCCTCGGGTGGCTGGTCATGAAGCGGATCAAAAAGTCCCCGGGAAGCTGGGCAATTTGGGCCAGAAGGTCGGCAAAATCTACGCCGCAGTCCAGGTCCTTGCCGTAGGAGTTTACATTCTGGCCCAAAAGGGTAATTTCCTTGCAGCCGTTTTCGGCGAGCTTTCGGCACTCCTCTAGGATGGCCTCCGGACGGCGGCTCCGCTCCCGGCCACGGACATAGGGCACGATGCAGTAGGTGCAGAAATTGTTGCAGCCATACATAATGGACACCCAGGCCTTCAGCTTGGAGTCCCGGACCTGGGGAATGCCCTCGGCGATAGAACCGGCCTCATCGGACACATAGAACTGCCGCTTCTTCTTGGTCAGCACATTGTAGAGGATTTCCGGGAACTGCCACAGGTGGTGGGTGGAGAACACACCGTCCACATAGGGGTAGCTCTCCTTTACCCGGGCGGAGACCTTCTCCTCACCGGCCATACAGCCGCACAGGAAAATCTTCTGGGCCGGGTGGCGGCGTTTGGTGTGGGTCAGAGCCCCCAGGTTGCCGAAGACCCGCTGCTCGGCGTGCTCCCGGATGGAGCAGGTGTTCATGACGACCACATCGGCCCCCTCCGCCTCCTGGCAGATGGCATAGCCGCTCTGGGTCAGATAGCCCCGGAGCTTCTCGGAATCCGCCTCGTTCTGCTGGCAGCCATAGGTCTCTACATAGGCCTTGGGGGTGATCCCCTGGGCGGCCCAGAGGGCGGCAATTTTGTCACAGAAAGCGAACTGATTTTCCAGAGCTTCCTGGGAAATGACGGTGGTTTTTGTATTCATAGGGTTCTCCCTTGCATTCTTTTTCACCCTACAAGATACCATATTTTCGGCCTGTTTTCAAGCGGAAAAATCCCCTCTCCAGAAAGAGAGGGGAAAGGCTCATGATTTTCGAGATACCTTCGACGAAAACAGACCATGACGGATGCAGTACCAGTAGATGGTGCCCTTGCCGCGGTAAAAGAACCGAGCTTCCGCAGGTCCCTCCGGGTAGAGCCGGACCAGCTCCGTTCGGTCCATGGTCACATAGGCCAGGAAGGAGATATGGTGGTCCTTGGCCTGGGGGTGGGGGAGGGCCACGTACAGTTCATCTTCAACCCGCTGAATGTCTGCCTGATGGGCTTCCTCCGGCTCCTCCGACTCCAGCGGGGGGAGGGAAATGCCGCAGCAGGACACGGCTGCTTCCCCAGTGGAATGCAGCACATTTCCGCAGACCGGGCAGACGTAAAACCGGGCCCTCAGCATATTGGCGGAACGGTTCTGGTTGACCACCGCCCGGCCGCTTAAAAGCTCCGGTACCGATACGCCCAGAGCCAGTGCAAGGGGGGCCAAAAGACTGATATCCGGCAGTCCCCGGCCCGTCTCCCATTTGGACACCGCTTTATCGCTGACTGTCAGAATTTCCCCCAGCTGGGCCTGGGTCAGGCCCTTCTTTTCCCGCAGGGCCTTGATAGCCCCGCCGGTAACATAATGATCCATGGATATTGCCTCCTCATTTTTGATGGCACCAGCATAGCAGAAAGGGGCCGATCCTGCAACCTACGGATGGTAGAGAGGAGAAAAAATGGGGGGTGCCTTGTATTTTTGCATCGGTTCTGCTAGAATAAAAACAAAAATGACAAAGGGGATAAGGATATGAGCGAAGACTTCCTTGCCCAGAAAGAACGGATGGACCAGGCACCCGCAGAGGCGCAGAAGGCCTTTTATGCCCGGTGGCTGGAAAGGGAATCCATGAAATCCGAAACCAGGCTGAAGGCCTATTTTTATTATGCTAGACTCTTCTACCAGGAGGGGGACTTCCGGAAAGCGATCCAGATACTGGAGCCCATTGTGCTGGACTACCAGAGCTATCCCTATGCGCCGGAGATGATCTCCTGCTTCAATCTTATGGGAGTCGCCACCCACTGTGAGACGGAATACCGCATTTCCCGCTACTTTTACGAAATCGCGCTGAAAATTGCCAGAGAAAACGACGCAAAGCTCTATTTTTCCTTTGAGTACAACAACATCGCCCTGACTTACATTGCGGAGCAGGATTATCCCGGCGCATTGGAAAGCATTCGGGAAGCGGAAAAGAATCTGCCGGACAGCGACGAGGAGATGGGGGCCTATGTCTATCTGAACATGGCCATCGTCCTGCAAAAGCTGGGAAGGCTGGAGGAGGCTCTGTCGGCCTATGAAACCTGCGTAGGCTGCTACCATGCCGACACCCTGCTGCCGGACGATACACTGCTGTGCGGCGCTACGCTGTACTACAGGCTGGGAAGGACTCCGGAATATGAGGATCGGAAACACCAGATCCTTGCCAAACTGGACGAAATGTATGCCGCGGAATTCATGGATGCCTGCAAGGACCTCTTCGAGTGCGGCATGGACAGCGGGGATCTGGAGCTGGTGGGCCGGATCCTCCGGTCTATGGATGGGTACATGGAAAAATACCCGATGGAAATCAAGGTCGGCCGGATGGTATCCAGCCTCAAATACCAGTTTGCTGCCGCCCGGGGAGATAAGGACGCCATGCTGGCGGCGCTGGAACAGAAAAATTTCTTCAAGGACCAGATCATCCGCAATTCCGAGGAGAAACGGATCCAGGCCCTGAACCAATACTACGGCATCAACCGAGAGCTGCAAAAGGCTGTGGAAAGCAAGGAGCGGGCCAGCCGGGTCAAATCCCAGTTCCTGGCAAATATGTCCCATGACATGCGCACCCCCATCAACGGCATTATGGGCATGCTGGAAATTGCCCGGAAGAGCGGAGAAGACCGGGAAAGAACTGCGGACTGCCTGGACAAGATCGAAGTTTCCGCCCAGCACCTGCTGTCCCTTGTCAATGATGTGCTGGACATGACCAAGCTGGAGACCAACTCTGTGGTGCTGACCCGGGAACCCTTCCACCTGGATCAGGTCTGCGCCGAGGCAATGGACCTGGTGGTGTTCCAGGCAGAGGACGCGGGGCTCCGGGTGTACAGGGAGCACGAGGATGTGAAGGGATTGTATCTGCTGGGCAGCCCCCTGCACCTGAAAAAGATCCTGATCAATCTCTTCAGCAACAGCATCAAGTATAACCGCCCCGGCGGGGCCATCTATACCAGCCTGCGGATCCCGGAGCGGAGGGCGGATAAGGTCATCTGTGAATTCCGCATTGCGGACACGGGGGTTGGTATGTCCAAGGACTTCATTGCCCACAAAATTTTTGAGCCCTTTGTACAGGCAGACCCCGCCGCCCGTTCCAGCTATGCAGGCACCGGGTTGGGCATGTCCATCGTCAAGCAGCTGGTGGAAAAAATGGGCGGCACCATTGCGGTGGAGAGCGAGCTGGACCGGGGGACCAGCTTTACGGTGCGGCTGCCCTTTGATGTTGCCCAGGAGCCGAAGCGGCAGAATACCCGGGAGGACACCGGGACCAGCCTGTCCGGGATGCGTTTTCTGGCGGCGGAGGACAATGACCTGAATATGGAAATCGTGTTCTTCTTCCTGACGGAGGAGGGGGCCAGCGTGGACAAGGCGGCCGACGGCCGGGAGGCGGTGAGCCTGTTTGAGGCCGCGGCGCCGGGGACCTATGATGCCGTGCTGATGGACCTGATGATGCCGGTTATGGACGGCTACGAGGCAGCAAGGAGGATCCGGAGCTCCGGAAAGCCGGGGGCCAAGACCGTTCCCATCATTGCCATGAGCGCCAACGCTTTCGAAGAGGACCGGAGGAAGTCCGAGGAGGCCGGTATGAACGACCACCTGTGCAAACCCCTGAAGTCCCAGGAACTGAAAAATGCCATTGCCAGAGCCTGCGCAGCATCACAAAAATAATTTACATTCTGTGCAGATATTGTGTACTTTGCTATGGTATAGTCATGACAGGAAATCCGATACGGATCCAATTCAAAAAATAAAAAGGAGTTTACGACTATGGAAAATATCAATGCCCTGAATGACGAAGCTATGGAGAACGTGACCGGCGGCGCAAAGACCAAGACCAACACCACCGACTGGACCGCTGCCCACTGGCAGCCCACCGACGTGACCATGGGCACCACCTTTGTACAGAACGGCTACCTGTGGTACCGCATCAAGTCCGGGGACACCCTGGGCAACATTGCCGCCACTTTCGGCACCACCGTCGGCACCCTGAAGGCCAACAACCCCGCTACCATCAAGGACACCAGCAAGATCTACGCTGGCGATGCCATTATCATCCGCAGAGCATAAGAAACTGCATTCCACACTTCCTCTACGGCCTAATCTCGCATAAAAAGGCGGCTGCTTTCCGGCAGCCGCCCTTTTTGGCAAAAAGTGTACTGTTTTCCTTCACTACCGGCTGTTCCGGATGCACACTGCACAACTTTTTCAGAAAGTGATGTCCTAGCACTTCAAAAAAATTACAGCCGTCTTCGTGCGCGGCGCTGTTCCAATTCTGAGCGCCTTTGGGCACGGCGCTCCTGCCGGGCGATGTGCGCGTCCTGCTTCAGCGGCTGCGGTGCGGCATCCTGTCCGCCTTCTGCGCCGATTTTCTGTGCCTTGAACGAATCCATGGCCTTTTTTGCTTTTATGGCAGTGACCCATGGCGGCATGCTGATGTGGTAGAACAGCATCACTAGCTTCTGCACAGCGATTTTGATGACTTTGGGCAGAATTTTTGGCAGCGCCTGTACCAACTGCTCTTTTTTCTTCTCTATTTCTTCCGGCTCTTTGCCCATATGTAGTTCATCCCTCTATGAATCCGTTTCGAATTGACTCTGTGCACGTGTCCAGCAGTGCATCGATTTTCAATATGTGCTTCGGTTTCGGATTCTGGATGGCATTTCCCTTTATGACCACCCATTCCAACTGGCGCAAGGCTTCGAATCCCTCCAATGGGTCCTTCCTGCACACAATAAAGTCGGCTGACTTTCCAGGTGCAATGGTTCCTGTCACAGCATCCAGCCCAATGATGCGGGCATTTTCCTCTGTAGCAATGTGCAGCGTTTCAAACCGGCTGGCTCCCACAAAATGATGGAAATATTCCAGTTCCCGCCAGAAATCGTAATGCGTCACATATGGGCAACCAACATCGTTGCCGAGTCCCACCGAAATGCCACGCTCCAATGCGGTCTTTGCCGCCTGCACAATGCCTTCCTGCACGATTTGTCCATTGATGCGGTAATTCTCATCGGGCAACTGCTTCACATCCATGCTTGTCATGGGGAAGGTGGGCGAGATGGTACACACCAGTTTTGCACCCACTTTGTGGAACAGATGCACCAGCTCTTCGTCCAAGAATGCGCCGTGCTCGATGGTATCTACACCGTTTTCCAGTGCCACACGGACACCTACTGGGCTTTCTACATGCGCTGCTACTGGGAATCCCAGCCCATGTGCCGTGTCACAGGCTGCTTTTACATACTCCGGCGGCATCCGCAAAGCTCCCGGTGCACCGGGCTTGTCTGCGTCCAGAACGCCGCCGGTAATCATCAGCTTGATGAGGTCTGGCTTTGTTTTGGAGATCTCTTTCACAAGATCGATAACCTGACCAATTGAGGTAGCGGTCGTTGCCATGGTACCGGCCATATGTCCGCCGGGGACGGTAATGGCCGTATCCGCTGCAAGGATGCGCGGCCCGGCTTTTTCGCTCTGGTTGATCTTATCCCGAATCTGACTGTCCACTGTGCCAAGCCCGCCTACAGTGCGCAGTGTTGTAACGCCGCTGAGCAGTTCCGTTCTGGCTGCATTGGTGCACATCTGCCGGATAAAAAAACGGCCGATGGGGCTGCGCAACCCCTTTTGAATAGATGATCCCGTGCTTCCGCTGATTTTGGAAGGTTTTCCACTGCCAGGCAGGTGGCAGTGCAGATTGATCAGACCCGGCATCAGGTAGCCGCCTTGCAGATCAATGACATCTGCGCCAGATGGCAATTCTCCCGGTGCAAGAACTGCCTTGATTTTATCATTTTCTACCAAAATGCCGTGATCCGGTTTGGCAATCATATTTTTTGTGCCATCCAGAATCGTTGTATGGAGATATGCGGTTCCGGACATTTTCATCCCCCTTTACAGCTTCATTGCGGCCTCGTATGCCTGACAGATGGTGTGTCCTAAATACTTTTTTATTATAGCAGTTCTGCTTGGAAGGCACAATCAGCAATGTTTTCTCAAAATGTATGTTAGTGAACACGCTTCACAAAGACTGTTGATTATTTTGTTTTCGCAAAGTCTTACTTCTACAACTGCCGGATTGAAGCAGGTTTGAGCCCTGTGGCACAAACAAAAACGGGTTGCCCCCTGTGGGACAACCCGCTTTTGGTACGCCAGAAGGGACTCGAACCCCCAACCCTCGGAACCGGAATCCGATGCTCTATCCATTGAGCCACTGGCGCATACACCTTAAGTGCCTGAGTATTATAGCAGAGTTTGGGCCATTTGTAAAGGGGGGTAAGAGAAAAAATTTCCCTCCCCGGGCGGGGAGGGAAATCGGGATCACTCTTCTACAATGGCGATATGCACATCGTCCAGCTGCTTCTGGTCCACGGGGCTGGGGGCACCCATCATCAGGTCCTGAGCGTTCTTGTTCATGGGGAAGGTGATGACCTCCCGGATGCTCTCTTCGCCTGTGAGCATCATGATCAGACGGTCCACACCGGGGGCAGCACCGGCATGGGGGGGTGCGCCGTAGGTGAAGGCGTTGTACATGGCGGGGAACTTGGCTTTCACGTCGTCCTCACCCAGGCCTACCATTTCGAAGGCCTTGACCATGATTTCCGGGTCGTGGTTCCGGACGGCGCCGGAGGCGCACTCGTAGCCGTTGCAGACCAGGTCGTACTGGTTGGCATTGATGGCCAGCAGCTTCTCGGTATCGCCTTCTGCGTCCTCCAGGGCCTTCAGACCGCCCTGGGGCATGGAGAAGGGGTTGTGGCAGAATTCCAGAGTGCCGGACTCTTCACCGATCTCGTACATGGGGAAGTCCACGATCCAGCACAGGGCGTACTGCTCCTCGTCGAAGTGGCCGGGGACGCGCTTGCCAAGCAATGTGCGGATGACGCCGGCGGTCTTCTGGGCGGCGGCCTTCTTGCCGGCGGCCATGCAGACAAAGGAACCCGGCTTCAGGTTCAGCTTCTCGGTCAGGGCCGGAGCGCAGTCGCCAAGGAACTTGGAGATGCCGCCGGTGAGGGCGCCGTTCTCGTCCACCTTGAACCAGCAGGCTTTGTTGCCGGTCTGGACCTCCACGTCGGCCAGGAGCTTATCGATCCACTTCCGGGCCTGGGCGAAGTTGTCTACAGCGACGGCCTTGACGGTGGCGCCCTCGAAGGGGCCGAAGCCGCAGCCCTGGACGACGGCGGAAATGTCCTGGATCTCCAGATCGATCCGCAGGTCAGGCTTGTCGGAGCCGTAGCGCTCCATGGCCTCGTTGTAGGGGATGTGCCGCCAGGGAGCCTGGGCGACTCTCTTGTATTTGCCGAACTTCTCGTAGACGGGCTGAAGGACGGTCTCCAGGGTTTCCAGCACGTCCTCTTGAGAGGCGAAGGCCATCTCCATATCCAGCTGATAGAATTCGCCGGGGGTCCGGTCTGCCCGGGCGTCCTCGTCCCGGAAGCAGGGGGCAATCTGGAAATACTTGTCGAAGCCGGAGGTCATCAGCAGCTGCTTGAACTGCTGGGGAGCCTGGGGCAGGGCGTAGAATTTGCCGGGATGGTTCCGGGCGGGGACCAGGTAGTCCCGGGCGCCCTCGGGGCTGGAGGAGGTCAGAATGGGGGTAGTGATCTCCAGGAAGCCCAGGTCGGTCATGCGCTTGCGCAGCTCGGCCACCACCTGACAGCGGAGCACGATGTTGGACTTGACGGCAGGGTTCCGCAGGTCCAGGAACCGGTACTTCAGCCGAGTGTTTTCGTCGGCGTCCCGGCTCTTGTTGATCTCAAAGGGCAGCTGGTTGTGGAAGCACTTGCCCAGCACCTCGATCTTTTCGGGAACGACCTCAATTTCGCCGGTGGGCAGCTTGGGGTTCTTGCTTTCCCGCTCCCGGACCACGCCGGTGACGGAGATGGTGGACTCCTTGTTGATGCCCTTGACCACCTTCATCATGTCCTCGGTTTCTACCACCACCTGAGTGGTGCCGTAGTAGTCCCGCAGGACCAGGAAGGCAAAGTTGGAACCGACCTCGCGGACGTTTTCCAGCCAGCCGACGATGGTCACGTTCTTCCCTGCGTCCGCAAGCCGCAGCTCGCCGCAGGTATTCGTTCTGGATTGCTTCATAAGAAGGCCTCTCTTATTTCTAAATTTAACCCTGGTATTTTCTCACAAACAGGGGGAAAAGTCAAGGGATGCGCCGGGAAAATCCGGGCATCAGCTGCCGGAGTAGACCCTCAGGAGCTTTTCGATGACGGTTTGGACATTGTAGGCATCCAAGGCTTCGGTGCTGCCGGGGAGGGCAGGGGAGTGGAGGACCGCCTCCGCCCAGGCGCTGTCCGGGGCCTCCAGGCCCAGTCGGATGCAGTTTTGGCAAGCCACGCTTTGGGGCACAGCGTCGGAAAAGACGCACTTCACCCCCTGGACCTGGGCCTCAATGGCAACCAGGGGCAGGGCCTCGGAGTGGGAGGTCATGAGGAAGCAGTCCATGGCGGCCAGAATGGCATCGGCATCCCGGCGCTCTCCGGCCAGCACCAGAGCATCTTCTATGCCCAGCTCCGCCGCCTTCTGCCGCAGCAGGGCCCCACGGCCGTCCTGGTCCGCCCCGACGATCAGCAAACGGGCATCCGGCCAAGTTTTTCTGACCTCCCCCAGGATGGAGAGCATCCGCTCGTGGTTTTTCACCGGGTGGAGCCGCCCTACGGTGCCCAGAAGGAATGCGTCCTCCGGAATGCCGAAGAGGGAGCAAAGCTCAGCCCGGCTGTACCGTTCACTCCGGATCCGGTCAAAATCCAGGCCGTTGGGGATGCACAGCACCCGGTCCGTATGGAAGCGGGCGCCGATCTCCTTTGCGTAGTCCTCTGTTAGGCCGCAGAAGGTCATGCCGCCGTCGCTGAGGGACTGCAGCAGCGTTACGTTCTTTTCACCCAGCATCCGGAGATTCCGCTCCAGGGCCGAGTGGAAAGAGTAAAACATCCGGTCCCTTGGGAAGTCCAGCCGGTCTATGTGGTCCGGGAAGGCGTGATAGTGGATCACGTCCGGCCGAAAATCCCGGATGGCCTTGTTGAATCCCCGGTAGAGCCCCACCCCCCGGGCGGCCTTCTTGGCGGCCAGCCCCAGCTTCGAATCTCCGGAGCCCGGCCACAGCGTCACGATGGGGATGCCCTGTTCCTCCAGGGCACGGGTCAGGAAGGACTCTGTCCGGTAGTCCTGCACCAGCAGCACCTCTGCGTTGCGCTTTCGCAGCTGCTCCAGGTATTCGGCCACAATGGTCTCCGCCCCGCCGATAGAGAGGGAATAGATGTAGTAGAGAATGCGCATAGGGTCACCTCGCTTTTGGGGTTATGGTAGCATATCTGCGGGGGGATTGCAAGCGTGGAAACGAATACCCCTTGGGCGATGGCCCAAGGGGTGTTTCCTTACAGGTAGCGTTTGAAGTAGTCTCAGTCGTCGCCGAAGACCTTGGGCTCGATGACAATAACTCCGGGAATTTCCATATTGTGGAAGGTGAAGTTGCTCATGCCATTACCTCCGCTTTTGCCTTGTACATGTCCTCATAGTACTTCTGATAAGCGCCGGAAGTCACATGGTTCATCCAGTCCTCATGCTGTAAGTACCAGTCGATGGTCAGCACGATGCCTTTTTCAAAGGAGGTCTCGGGGTACCAGCCCAGGTCGTTCTTGATCTTGGTGGGGTCGATGCCGTAGCGGCGGTCGTGACCCAGCCGGTCCTCTACGTGCTTAATGAGGTCCTCGCTGATTCCCTCGTCATTCAGGCGGTCGTGGAGCTGCTGAATGATGGTCTTGACGATGAAGATATTGGGCCGCTCGTTGTGGCCGCCTACGTTGTAGACTTCGCCGATTTTGCCGCCGCTGGCCACCATATCAATGGCCTTGCAGTGGTCCTCCACGTAGAGCCAATCCCGGACCTGCATGCCGTCGCCGTAGACCGGGAGCTGCTTGTGGTGCTTCACGTTGTTGATCATCAGGGGGATCAGCTTCTCCGGGAACTGGTAGGGGCCGTAGTTATTGGAGCAGCGGGTGATGTTCACGGGCATGCCGTAGGTATCGTGGAAAGCCATGACAAACATATCCGCGCTGGCCTTGGAGGAGGAGTAAGGGCTGTGGGGGCACAGGGGGGTAGTCTCCATAAAGAACCCTTCCGCACCCAGAGCGCCGTAGACCTCGTCGGTGGATACCTGCAGGTACTTCTTGCCTGCTTTCCATTTTCTGGTCTCGGCATTGTACCAGGCCTCTTTGGCCCGCTGCAGCAGGTTCACGGTGCCCATGACATTGGTCTGGACGAAGATCTCCGGGTTGGCAATGGAGCGGTCCACGTGGGACTCTGCCGCGAAATTGATGACGTAGTCAAAGTCATACTTTTCGAACA